>NZ_CP109178.1:605227-1210454 GCF_036248255.1 Streptomyces sp. NBC_01717
GGATCGCCTCGTCGCTCTCCAAGCCTGATCCCAGCGCGCCGCCCACGGTGGCGACCGAAGCGACGAACCATGACAACGTCAAGTATTCCGCGGCGTGCAGCGGGGTCCGTGTCACGGAAGCGAACACTTGGCCGTTGATGATGAACAGAGCCCACACCAAGTTGATGACCATCAAACCGCCGTAGCAGACGAGCACCCCGATGCCCACGGTCATGACCGTCGAGGCGTTGTAGAGCCTCGCCCTCTGCCTCGCCTCCGGCGAGACCTCTGTTGATCGATGCCACAGTTGCGCGTCGACGATCAGCCAGCCGACCATGAGCCCGACAGACCCGACCATCGCGATCACCAGGCGTGGCGCGCTCAGGTACTCGGCCAGGCCCCAGATGGTGGAGTTCACGGTGGCGACTGCTCCCGTGGCGAGTGCGGCCGCCAGGGCTTTCGACAAGCCCGGCACCAAACGCCACGGCCGGTTGGCGCGGACCATACCGACGAGCACCCTCAGGTAACCGCGCGGCCCGCTTACGACGTACCGAAGATCAGCGGTCTCCTCCTCACCGACCGGGCCCGGGTGAACAGGCGCGAGACGACTGACGAAGTGCCCCAGAAGCGGCTCACTCTGCGGAGGTCCCTCAGCCCCGGTGGCCCGCGGACCCGCCAAGCCAAGCACGGCTTCTTCCACAGCCCGCCGGGCTCTCGTCTGCAGACGCAAGCCCCCCAGCGGAGGAAGAGACAGCAGCGCCAAGCCGTGTTCGTGACTCACATCCATAACGAGCTTGCGCCCGTGTGAGTGCAGCGGAAGGTCGGTGAGGGCCACGACAATGTCCCAATTCTCAGCTCTTCCGCGGTCCATGATCCGGCGCATCAAGGTGGGCGGGTCCTCGGTCCCTGCGGTGAAAGGCTCACTGACCACCTCGACGTCGAAACGTCGGCCCTGGCCCGACTTGTCGGCGAGCCGAGTGGAAAGTATCCGGGCCATGCGCTGCGCGATCTCCGTCGGCGCATCCGGATCCGCCAGGAGAGCTACGACCGTAACGCCCTGAGACGACACCCGCATGACTCCTTCTCGTCGGCTGCCCCCCCGATCGCCCGTGCCCACAGGATGCCCCCGAGGTATCGCCGACGCCGCGTGACACGCTGGCCCCTGCCAGCAGGTGCAGGCGGTACGGTCAGATCTCCTCGTCCTCCCCGTGCAGGGCCTGCTCCACCACCGGGCCCCGGTTGCGTGCGCCACCGCGAACACCCGCTCCGCGCCACCCCGGGTACCGCGACGAGATCGATCGGTAGCAGGCCCGCCTCCTGTTCAACCTCGTCACCGTGATCACCTTGTTCATGGGCATCACTGCCTCTACGCCGCGCTGTTCCTGCTCGTCCATGTCACTGCGGCGTTCCTGCTCACACCGCAGTCGTTGCGTCCCCTCGTCCGACACCAGCACGATGCCGAGTGCCTCTCTATGGCCCGCCACCGGCCGGGGCCCTCGGGGCCCGCGGTGCGGACCAGGTTGCCCGTCTTTTCCCGGTGCTCGTGCACGAGGCGGATAGCCATGGCACTCTCACCGGCCGCCGACGCCACCCGTTTGACCGAGCCGCTCCTGACGCCGCCCGCCGCGAAGACCCCGGGAAGGGTGGTCTCCAGCAGCAACGCCACCTTGTCGGCGTCCGCCAACAGCGGAGTGTGCGCCGCCTAGGCTAGGCCGTGACCGCAAATGGATCCGAGATACTCCGGACGCTCGTGTGAGCGGGGCCCGGTGATGGCGTCTGTCGCGCGGTTCCCGGTGCGAACGGGTAATCAGGAACAGTGAACAAGGACGCGACCGACCCCTTCGTGCATGTCCGGGGCGCCAGTGAGAACAATCTGCGGAACATCGATGTCGACGTTCCGCGGGACGCGATGGTCGCCTTCACCGGCGTCTCCGGTTCGGGCAAGTCCTCGCTCGCGTTCGGCACGCTCTACGCGGAGGCCCAACGGCGCTACTTCGAGTCCGTAGCACCGTACGCCCGAAGGCTGTTGCAACAGGTCGGCGCACCGCACGTGCAGGAAATCACCGGACTGCCACCCGCCGTGGCCCTGCAGCAGCGACGCGGGTCGCCCAGCTCGCGATCGACGGTCGGCACCATCACCACGCTGTCCAATCTGCTGCGCGTGCTGTACTCCCGCGCCGGCACCTATCCGCCCCGGGCCGCGCGGCTGGAGGCCGAGTCGTTCTCACCCAACACCGCGGCCGGCGCCTGCCCGGAGTGCCACGGACTGGGCGTCGTGCACGACGTCGCCGAGGACCTGCTCGTCCCGGACCCCTCGCTGAGCATCCGCGAGGGGGCGATCGCCGCCTGGCCGGGCGCCTGGCAGGGCGCCAACCTGCGCAGTGTCGTGAGCGGCCTGGGGATCGACATCGACCGACCGTGGCGCAGGCTCAGGAAGAAGGACCGGGACTGGCTGCTGTACACGGACGAGCAGCCCTCCGTGTACATCGAGCCGGAGGAGGACCGCGTCGACTACGGCTACCAGGGCAAGTTCTGGAGCGCCCGCAAGCACGTCATGCACGTCCTCGCCGACTCCAAGAGCGAGAAGATGCGCGAACGGGCGCTCCGGTTCGTCAGGAGTGTGCCCTGCCCCGAGTGTCACGGCAGCGGACTGCGGCCCGAGGCGCTCGCCGTGACCTTCGCCGGACGTTCCATCGCCGAGATCAACGCGATTCCGCTCACCGAGGTCGTGGCGCTGCTGCGGCCCGTCGCGGGGCGGTCCGAGGCCGACGCCACCACGTCGACCGCCCGATCCGGGGAGACGACCGAGGTCGCGGTCCGGATCTGCGGCGATCTGGTCGCGCGGGTCGACGTACTGCTCGACCTGGGCCTCGGATATCTCAGCCTCGGGCGCCGCTCGACGACCCTGTCGCCCGGCGAGGCGCAGCGCCTGCGGATCGCCACCCAGCTGCGCTCGGGGCTGTTCGGCGTCGTCTACGTTCTCGACGAACCCTCCGCGGGCCTGCACCCGGCTGACGCGGAACCCCTGCTGGACGTGCTGGACCGCCTCAAGGCGGCGGGCAACTCGCTGTTCGTCGTGGAGCACGACATGGACGTCGTACGGCGGGCAGACTGGGTGGTCGACATCGGCCCCGGCGCGGGTGAGGGCGGCGGACGCGTGCTGTACAGCGGCCCGGTCGCCGGTCTTGAGCGGGTCGGGGAGTCGGCCACGAGCCAGTACCTGTTCGGGCGTGCCCAGCCGCTCGATCACCGCCCGCGCACACCGCATGGCTGGCTGCACCTGAGCGGCGTCTCCCGCCACAATCTGCACGACGTGTCCGTCGACGTACCGCTCTGTGTACTGACGGCGGTGACGGGCGTGTCCGGTTCCGGAAAGTCGACGCTGGTGACGCAGGTGCTCGCCGAGGTCGTCCGCGGCCACCTCGGACTCGTACCCGAGGAGCCCGACGAGGCGCAGCTGGAGGTCGACGTCCAGGACGCGTCGGGGGTCGAGTCGTTCGACCGGCTGGTCCGGGTCGACCAACGGCCCATCGGCCGAACTCCCCGGTCCAACCTGGCCACGTACACGGGGATGTTCGACGCGGTGCGCAAGTTGTACGCGGCGACGGACGAGGCCAGGGCGCGCGGCTACTCGGCCGGGCGGTTCTCCTTCAACGTGCCCGAAGGGCGGTGCGAGACCTGCCAGGGCGAGGGATTCGTCGCGGTGGAACTGCTGTTCCTGCCCGGCACCTACGCGCCGTGCCCGACCTGCCAGGGCGCCCGGTACAACGCCGAAACGCTGGAAGTCACCTACCGCGGCAAGAACATCGCGGAAGTTCTGGCGCTGTCCGTCGACGCCGCCGCCAAGTTCCTGTCCGCCGTCCCGGCCGCCTCCCGCAGTCTGGAGACGTTGCGCGAGGTGGGACTGGGGTACCTGCGGCTGGGCCAGCCCGCGACGGAACTCAGCGGTGGTGAGGCGCAACGCATCAAACTGGCCACCGAACTGCAGCGAGCCCGCCGCGGTCACGCGCTCTACCTGCTCGACGAGCCGACGGCGGGGCTGCACCCCTCGGACATCGCGCTGCTGCTGCGACAGCTGCACCGGCTCGTCGACGCCGGCAACACGGTCGTCCTCGTCGAGCACGACCTGGACACGATCGCCACCGCCGACTGGGTCATCGACCTCGGGCCGGGCGGCGGCGACGCGGGCGGGCGGGTGGTCGCGGCGGGCCCGCCGGCCAAGGTGGCGAGGGCCCGCCGCAGCGCCACCGCGCCCTATCTCGCGGCCCGGCTATCGCGCTCCTGACGACGGCGCGAGGGGCTGAGCACCGGTCAGCCGGGTTCGGGGCGCAGGGTCGCGCGCGTCGCCATGCTGCGTTCCAGCTTGTGGCGGATATCGCTCGCGAGGTGTCCCGCCTGGGCCCACTACACGATGAGTTCGGCGACGTGGCGCATCTTGATGTCGGTGTGCTGGGAGATCTCTCGGGCCTCCCGTCTGCCGTGGATCCGTGTCACGCGCGCCCGCACCCGAGTGCCCAGGTCCGCGCCTCCCAGACAACCGGTGTCGCATGCGCCGCAGGGAGGTCAGGAGGGGCGAGCGGACTGCGCCGAGAGCGCGCCGGGACCGGGTGCGCGGTCGCGCAACGCGACGGCGACCGACACAACGGCGCCGCAGGAGAGGACCGCCGCGAAGCTGATCATCGCGGTCTGCACGGCGAAATGCCGCAGGGCGATGCTGAACAGGACGGAGGGCAGGCCCATTCCCAGGTACGCGACGACGAAGAACACGGCGAGGACCCCCGCGCGTGAGGCGGGCTCGGCCACTGAAACGGCACGTTCGACGCCTCCCTTGAACAGCAGCCCGGAGCCGGCTCCCGACAGGGACACGGCGACCAGGTAGAGCCAGAGCGCCGGGTGGTAGAGGGCGACGGCGCACAGGCCCAGGCCGACCGGGAATACCACTGCCCCCACGGTCAGGACCCGGGGCAGTGGGAGGCGGCCCAGCACCAACTGGGCGGCCGCCGCGGAACCGAACATGAGGAAGGCCGACAAGCCGACCACGAGGTGCGAGTCGGTGTGCAGGGTGCCATGGAGCACGCTCGCCCCGAGGGAGGAGATCAGGCCGAGGATCGCGAAGGCGAAGGCGCCCAGCGCGCCGGCCGCGCCGAACGTCCGCCCGCCGCCGGGGCGCAGGACGAACCTGCTGGGCGGTTCGGCCGCGGGCAGCTCCAGGTCCACGGTCTCCGGGGTGGACAGCACCAGCGCCAGGCACACTGCCATGGCGAGCGTGAAGATCGCCTGGGCGGTGATCAGGGGCGTGGGAAGCCACTCGGCGGCGGCTCCGGCGACCAGGGGACCTGAGGCCAGGCCGCCGAGGTTGGCGGCGGTGGCCACGATGCCGGGCAGCACCGAACCCGTCCGTTCCGGACGAGCCTCGTGGTGGAGGTCGTGCAGGTACGTCGTCGCGGTCGAGGCCATCAACCCCAGTCCGACACCGTTCAGGATCCTGCCCGTGATCAGCCCCGGCAGGTCCCGCCACGCGATCAGTACGACCGACGCGACGATGCCAACCAGCAGCGCCGGGACGATGACGCGCCGTCGGCCGAGCCGGTCCGACAGGTGTCCCAGTCCGAGGAAGGCGGCCGCTGCGCCCACGACCATCGAGGCGTACGCCACCGTGACCGTGGTCGCGCCGAAGTGGTCCCGGGCCTCGTACAGCGGCCACAGCGGGGTCGGCGCGGTACCGAAGGCCATAAGCACGGTGAAGGCCACCGCCACGAACCAAAAGCCGGTCGTGTGCGAGGCACGACGCCGGGCGGGGGCGCGGGGCGGCAGGTCGGCGGGAGCGGGTGCTGGGATCGGATGGGTCGGGTCGTCGGGAGCGTCGGCTGTGGGACGGCTCAGCGGCGTCGGAACGGCAGGCAGGGGTACCCCTCCTCGGGCGGAAGTGGATGACGCTTTCCATCCTCCTCACCAGCCGGGATCAGTGCCAACGAATGTTTTTGCTGGGCTCGAGCAATGTGAGTGATACTTCTCGTGTGGAGCTACGTCAGCTGGAGCACTTCATCGCGGTCGCCGAGGAGCTGAGTTTCACGCGTGCCGCCCGACGGCTGCACGTGGTGCAGTCCGGGGTATCCGCCGCGATCCGCTCCCTGGAGCGCGAGCTCGGTTGCGCGCTGTTCGAGCGCACGTCGCAGCAGGTCCGGCTCACCGGTGCGGGCGCGGCGCTGCTGCCGGAGGCTCGGGCCACCCTGCACGCCGCCCAGGCGGCCCAGGACGCCGTGCGCGCCGCACAGGACACGCTGCGCGGCACGGTGAATGTGGGCGCCATGGCCTCGGTCGAGGTGGTGGACCTGCCTGCGCTCCTCGGGCAGCTGCACGCGCGGCATCCGGCGATCGACGTCCGGCTGCGGTTGGCGACGACCGGATCGGCGGGACTGGCGCACGCACTGCTCAGCGGGGACCTGGACGTGGCTTTCCTGTCGCTGCCCGAGCACAAACCCGCCGGGATCGACGCACGGGAGCTGACCACCGTGCCGCTCGTCCTGGTGGTGAGCGCCGCCCATCCGCTCGCGCAGCGGGGGGAGGTGGCACTTGCGGACCTCGCGGGGGAGCCCTTCGTGGACTTCCCGCCGGGCTACGGCAACCGCGAGGTGGTCGACCGGGCGTTCGCGGTGGCGGGCGTCGTACGCCGGGTGGCACTGGAAGTGCCCGACATCGACATGGGGGCGGCACTGGTCCGGCACGGTCTGGGCATCGCCTTCCTGCCCGCGTTCGCCGTTGCCCGCACCCCCGGCCTGCAAGTCCTGGACGTCCACGGCACCCTGCTCCGCTGGAGCATGCATCTCGGCACGTCGTCGACCCGGCGGCCCAGCTCGGCCCTGCGGGCGCTGCTCGACCTGGTCGACCTCCACGTCATCGCCCTGTGACGCGCGGGCCGCGGCCCGCGCGTCTCCCGTCGGTCGTGTCCGGCCCCCTGCGCTCGCCTCGCTCCGGCCGCGACATCTGCCGCAGCATCCGCTGACGCTCAGGCTGCCGTCGCCCACAGGCGGCGTCGGTTCTAGCTAGGCATTAGCCGGGGCCGCCCAGCACGATCTTCCACACTCGGGTCGCCACCTGGAGGTTGAGCCGGTCCTCGACGTTCGCGAGGTCGTTGTCGCTGATGTCGCGGATGTGCTGGAGCCGATAGCGCAGCGTGCTGCGGTGGATCGCGAGGGATTCGGCGGTCTCGTCGTAGTTGCCGCCGCAGTCGAAGTACCGGGACAGGGTCTCCACCATGGCCGCGTGGTGCCGGGAGTCGTAGTCGATGGGCTGCCCTAGCCACTCGTGGACGAACGTCTCTAGTTCCCGGTAATCGTTGCCAGGTCCCAGGATGCGGTAGAGGCCGAGCTTGTCGAAGAACGTCGTGCCGTAGGGCTCGCGGGAGCGGCGGCGCACTTCCAGGGCGCGCTGCGCCTCCTCGTAGCCGACGCCCTACGGGCCAGCGGAGCGGACCAGATTTCCCGTCTTTCCTCGGTGCTCGTGTACGAGGCGGATCGCCATGGCACCCTCACCGGTGGCCGAGGCCACCCGTTTGACCGAGCCGCTCCTGACGTCGCCAGCGGCGAAGACCCCAGGAAGGGTGGTCTCCAGCAGCAACGGACCACGGCCGAGCGAGGCCCACCGGGTCGCGTCGGCCGCCGCCTGGGCCTCGGCGCCGGTGAGGACGAAGCCCTTCTCGTCCAGGGCCAGCACGCCCCTGAGCCATTCCGTGCGCGGCCGGGCCCCGATGAACACGAACAGCGCCGCGGCCCGCAGCTCCCGGCGCTCACCACTTGCGTTGTCCTCCACCGTCAGCGACTCCAGCTTCTCCTCCCCGGAGACGCCCCGGACTTCGGTGCGGAGCAGCACCTCGATCTTCGGGTGCCGTTCCACCTGGTCCACCAGGTAGCGCGACATGTCCGCGTTGAGGTCACCGCCCCGGACAAGGAGGCGGACCCTGGACGCGTGGTTCGCGAGGAACAGCGCCGCCTGCCCGGCGGAGTTCCCGCCGCCGACCACGGCGACCGGATCCGCCTGGCAGAGACTGGCCTCGTGGACCGTCGCCGCGTAGTAGACGCTGACGCCCTCCAGTCGGTCGATGCCGGGCACCTCGAGCCTGCGGTACCACACGCCCGAGGCGAGCACCACGGCGCCCGCCCGGGCCTGGGGCCCGTCTGTGAAGGTGACGACGTAGTCGTCGTCCTGCGGGGTGAGCCCGCTGACCTGGGCCGGCACCATGAGGCGGGCACCGAACTTGTGGGCCTGGAGCACCGCGCGTTCGATGAGCTCGCCCCCGGAGATGCCCGACGGGAAGCCAAGGTAGTTCTCGATGCGAGACGAGGTACCGGCCTGGCCCCCGGTGGCCACGGCGTCGACGGTGACCGTGGTGAGGCCGTCGGAGGCACCGTACACGGCGGCGGCGAGTCCCGCGGGGCCCGCACCGACCACCATCACGTCGCACCGCCCGGCCTCCGGCGAGGGGGCGGGCAGCCCGATGAGCCGGGCGAGTTCGGCGTTGCTCGGATTGCGCAGCACCTGCTCGCCCTTCCAGATGACCACCGGAGTCTCCTCGGGACGGATGGAGAACCGGCGCAGCAGCGCCTCCGCCTCCTTGTCCTTCTCCAGATCCACCCAGCGGTGGGGCAGCCGGTTGCGGGCGGCAAACTCACGCAGCCGCAGCGTGTCCGGTGAATAGCACTACCCCAGGATCCGGAAGCCGGCGCCGAGGCCGATGAGCAGATACCGGCGGCCCAGGTAAGCGCGGAGGATCAGGTCGCCGAGGACGGGGTCGCGGCCGACCAGGGCGCGTTGCCGCTCCACCGGCACGGCCAGGACCTCGCCCGCCTCGCGCACCACGGCGGTGTCGAACGCCGCCTGGCCCTCCAGCAACCCGAGTTCACCCAGGAATCTGCCGGGTCCGTGCACCGCCACCGTGCGCTCGTCGGGCCCGCCGAGGTCGTGGAGTATCTCGACGGTCCCGCTGAGGATCGCGAGGAACTCCCGGAACGGCTCGCCCTCGCGGTACAGCACCTCGTCCTCGGCGGTCCTTCGGCGCTCACCGTACGTGGTGAGGTCCTCGAACTGCTCCGGTGTCAGGCGCGGGAACGCCCCGTATCGGTCCGGTGTCTCGCGGACCGCTCTCTGCTTGTGCTCGGCCGCGCTCATCAGACCATGGCCTCGTGGACGTAGCACCAGCGCCAGTCCTCTCCCGGCTGGAAGGACTGCACGATGGGGTGACCGGCGCTGCCCGCGTGCCGCCTGGCGTGCTTGAGGGGCGAGGAGTCACAGCAGCCGACGTGCCCGCAGGTGAGGCAGAGTCGCAGGTGCACCCACGGGGAACGCTCCATGAGGCACTCCTCGCAGCCTTCCGGGGTACGCGGCGTCACTGGGCGCACCATCGCCATGTGCGGGTCAGGAATCGTGGCCATCAGAGTTCTCCTTCCGTGGGCGGGACTGCTCAGCCGCGGCCCCGGCCTGCGCGGACATCTGAGTCTCGTCACCGGCATGGTGCGGGCCAACCGGCCCTGGCGTCTCTTCGCCACCCTCTCCCGCGCACTGGCCGGTGTCTTCGCAACCGCCGCCTTCGGCCTGATCAACAACTCGACCTGGACCCTCTCCTCGGGCATGGACGTGGGGCGTTTGATCGGGGCCTCTGTAGTGTCCCTTCTCGCCCTCACGGCATGGATCATCATCGATCACGAGCTCTGGGAACGCCCTCACGGTTCGCTCTCCCGCTCCTTCTCCCGCCTCTACAACACAGTGACGTGCGTGACGATCACCTCCGGTGTGCTCTCCCTGTACGTGATCCTGTTCTTCACCCTCTTCGGCGTCTCCAAGCTCATCCTGACCCCGTCGGCCTTCGGCACGGTTATCGGGCAAGACGCAACGGTCCGTGACTACGCCGTGCTCGCCTGGTTCGTCAGCTCGATGGGCATGGTCGGGGGTGCGTTCGGATCCGGACTCGAAGACGACGGCACCGTCCGCAACGCGGCGTACGGCGAGCGGCAGCGCCAGCGATGGCAGAAGCTGCGAGAGGAGAAGAAGGTGCGGGAAGAGCTGGAGAGCGAGACGTAGAGCGCCCCTGAGCCGAGCCCTTACCCATTGCAGCCAACGCAGGTCGTCATGCTGCTGCCCATTTGAGGAGGGAACATGGTCCAGCAGGTTCGCGAGGTCATGACGGAAGATTCTGTCGTCGTGTCGTCGCTGACGTCCGTTGTGAACGTTGCCCAGCTGATGCGACGCAAGGACATGGGTGTCGTCCTCGTGGTCGCTGACGATCGGTTGCGTGGTCTCGTCGCCGACCGGGAGCGACATGTCCATCGAGCGCGATACCGGCCCCGGGCGACATCAGCGCTGCCAGGCCAAACGAGTGCACGATGACCTCGGAGTCACCTGCCCCCTGGACCCCGGTAAGGGATGGACCCATGCAACGGATCAGGACGGCGGTGAACGCCCGGCCAATGGTGAATTACGACCTCCTCGCGAGCAACGGCGTACCTCGGCACGACCTGGCCGTTACCGCGCTGGGCTGTGTGCGCGGACGCTCCACCGTCACCGGCGACCTGGCCGTCGCCTACCACACCATCGTGATCGGCTGCGCGAGGCGATCCGCCGCACCGATCCTGCCGAGACCACGAAACGAAAGTTGCAGCTGTGAACGGCCCTGACATCCTCGTCGTCGACGCTGGTTCTTCCAGCCTTCATCTGACGGTTCTGGGCGGCGACGGCCGCGAACGGGCCGCGAGGCACCTCACCGAGCCACCCGGCCCGGAGACCGCCGACACGATCGAGGACTTCCTGCGTGACGCGCCTCCGGTCGGGGCGACCGGGCACCGCATCGTTCACGGCGGACCGCACCTGCTGCGCCCTACGATCGTCGACGACGACGTACGCGCCGAGCTCGAACGTACGGCACGGCTCGCCCCGCTGCACATGCCCCCGGCCCTCACCGCCCTGGACGCGACCCGCGCTTTGCTGCCCGACGTGCCGCACGTCGTGTGTCTGGACACCGCCTTCCACGCCGACCTGCCACCCGCCGCCCGCACCTACGCGGTGCCTCGCGAGTGGACTGAGCGGTACGGTCTGCGCCGGTACGGGTTTCACGGCCTGTCCTACGCGTGGGCCCTGCAGCGGGCGGCCAAGCTGATTGGCCGTCCGGCCGGCTCCCTGCACGTCGTCCTGGCGCACTTGGGAGGCGGCTGCTCGGTCTGCGCGGTGCGCGACGGGCGCAGCGTCGACACCACCATGGGCTTCACCCCGTTGGAGGGCCTGGTGATGAGCAAGCGCAGCGGGAGCATCGACCCGGGTCTGCTGCTCTGGCTCCAGACATCGGCAGGCCTGACGGCCGCGCGGATCGAGGACGCCCTCAATCACGAGTCCGGCCTCCTCGGCCTGTCCGGCATGTCCGGGGACACCCGGGACCTCGTCCGCGCAGGCGCCCGGGGGGACAGTAAGGCGACCTTCGCGCTGGACGTGTTCGCTGTTGGCGTGCGGCGCGGCATCGCGAGTGTCGCCGCCTCCCTCGACCGGATCGACGCGCTCGTGTTTACAGGCGAGATCGGCGAAGACCAGCCGGAGGTACGCGAAGCGGTCTGTTCGGGCTTGGGTGTCCTGGGCATCACCGGCGGGCTGACGGAGGGAAACCCGCCGGATGGCGCCGTCGTCAGTCCGCGTGGCGCAGCCGTGCCCGTCCTGGTGATCCCGACAGGCGAAACCCAGCAGGTGGCAGCGGAAACGCGCGGCACCCTCACGAAGCGGGCTGAGGACCGATAGCAGTGCAACACAGAGGTTGGACCTGCCACGTTTGACCGTCAGCAGCGCCCCAGCCGCACCATCCACCGCTTCTCCACGAGTGTCCTGCACGCGACCCCGTGCCATCCCGGGTGGTGTACGGGGGGTTGTGGGCGTAGGGGTGGACTCCATGCGGCAGCCCCGACAAGGATCCTATGGGGACCGCTGTCCGAGAACTTCGGGACGCCTCAATCGTCGGTGCCGTTGGTGTCGGCGGACTCGGCGACCGCCCGGGACAACGCGAATGCGGTGTCCTGGTCCCGGCTGGCCCACGCGGTGACGAACCGTGCGGCGAACCGGATGGGCGACGGCAGGGCACCGGCGTCCGAAGGCCCATCGGGGCCGTCGACTTTCGATCATGTAGAGCGTGCCAGGGCCGTTCTCCAACCGGGCGCGTCGCGAGGCAGTTTCCGCGAGGCAGCCGAGGAGGGCGTACGAGGAGCGGGGCCCGGCGTCCACGATCGGCTGGAGCAGTTTCCAAACCGGCGTGGGGGTCTCCGACGACACCCTTCGTCAGGGCCTGGAGGATGATCTTTGGTTCAGGGGCAGTGGACATCAGCCACGGTCCTTCCGGTCGGTGGTCTCGTCGGCGATCCAGGCCCGCAGGCCCTCGGTGTAGTTGGCGCGGGCCTCGGTCGCCGCCGCTTCGGCCCGGTCCACCGCGTCGCGGAGTTCGGCGAGGTGCGGGGCGTGCTCGGTGAGGGAAGCCGCAAGCCCGTCCGACATGATCAGCGCGAGCTGCGTGACCGACCGCTTCTTACCGCCGAGGCCGGGGTCGAGGCACAGGCGGAGGAAGTCCCGCACCTCATCAGGCGTCTGGAGCTGCATCAGATCTTTCCGTCGTCGTGCGGCTGGGCCGGAATGCCGGGCCGCTGGGTGGAGGGGTGCCGGTCACCGAGGGCCAGCGCACGGGTCACTGCCTGCGCCCCGTACCGTTCGGTGGCCGCGTCCTGGCCGTGCTCCTCGAGGAACCGCAACACCTCAACGGGCCGGACGCCTTCGGGCATTGGGCGGGCCGGCCTGGCATCGACGACAGCGCCAGGCACCGGATTCGGGAGCTGGTCCCGCAGCTGGCGGGGCAGAAGCCCGATCACGCACCCGATCGCCGCAGCTTCAACCTCATCCGCGTGCCCGTCTGCCAGCGCGGCGGAGCCGCCAACGCCCGGCCCCCACCCGCGCCCTAGCTGCCCGCGGTGCGTGGGCCCAGGGCATCGATCCGTTCCCGCGCATGATCGAGCACGCGCAGGCCGCTACGAAGGACGGCCCGCCCGGCGCCCACTACGCGGTCGACGACGGGTGCACCCTGGCCACGGTGGCCACATGCTCCGTCGACTGGGTCACCGCCGGGCTGTCCCTGAACAACGTCCCCGATCTTTCCGCCGCACTCACGGCAGTACGACGTGTCCTGGTACCAAGCGGACGTCTCGCCTTCACCATCCCGCACCCCTGCTTCGAAGCACCGCATACGACCTGGACGGATCACGCACAAGGACGTCCCCGCCGTGTGGTGGGCGACTACCACGCCGAGGGACTCTGGCGCTCGGACAACCCGCACGGCGTGCGCCGCGCGGGAAACCAGCACCGAATGCTGTCCACCTACCTCAACGCCCTGGGCGGACACGGTTTCCTGCTCGAAGCAACCGCAGAGCCCATCCCCAGTTCCCCGGTCGCGGCTGAACAACCGCAACGGGCCGAGCTGCCACCCTTCTTCCTTGTTCAGGCGAGCAGCAAGAAGTGACGGACACGGTCTAGGACCAATGCCGTTGCTTTTGCCGTGGGCGTAGGCTGGTTGGCAGTGGGTCCCGGGGGTGGTGTGGGTGGCTGCGAGTGCGTCTGACTTATCGGGTCTTGGTCTGTTGACCTGGGTGTATCCGCCGGGGTTGGTGGACCGGGTGTCCCAGCGCCACGAGCCGCGCAGTTTCGCCGCGCTCGGATTCGTGACGACCTTTAGCTACGTTTTCCCACCGTCTTCCCAGTCACCCATTTGAACCAGCCAAGTTCTATCGATACTTGCAGGTCAGAGCCAAGAGCGACAAAGACAGCCGGAGCCGATCGCGAGTGACCTCGAGAACAAGTCCTACGCGGCCCTGTCTCGCGCCGTCACCGCGGCCACGCGCTCCACCACTGGACGCCAGCAGTCCAGCCCCGGCACGCGCAGGCCCACGACTTTGCCCGCGTCGTCGGCGCGGCGCAGCGCGATGGCCGCTGTGGAGTCGGGGTCCGCCTCGAAGACGGCGACTTCCTCCGACGTCATGACGCCACCCTGGCAGCCGAGGGTGCGGGCGCTTTCCGGGGACAGCACCAGGCGCGCGTCGGTGGCGGCCAAGTAGCGCTTGGCGGGGATGTGGAGGGCGACCAGGCGGGCGACCCGGGCGCCGAGGAGCTCGACGACGGCCGCCGCGGCGTGCTCGCCGTGGCCGGCCTCGTCGCCGGGCAGCAGGTGGTGGCCGATGTCGTGAACGAGCCCGGCGACCTGCAGCTCTTCGTCGTCGGGGTGACGCTCGGCGAGGACCGCCGCAACCTGCAGGCCATGGTCGAGGATGTCCACCAGGTCGCCTGAGCGGTCTGGGGTGTCCCAGACATCCTCGCAGTCGGCCAGCAGTGCCATGAGCTCGTCCACGGACGACAGTCGCTCTCCGTTCATGCCCGCACGCTGCCGGAGTCGTCCGTACGGTGGGTGTACGTGCGCCGTACTCCATGGGGCCGGGCGGCCAAGAAAGCCCGAGGTGGGATCGCTGCTCCTGGCAGCCAAATGCGCCGCACCCGGTGGCACCGGTGCGGGCCGGCGCCCGCTTCGAACACGACGTCCCGGTCGAGGCGTCCCGAAGCCGCTACAGCCTGATCACCAGTCACATTTTTCGGATACGGCCAACCGCTCACCGACGGACCGGCGGTGGCCTGCTGCCCGCACCGGACCTGCGGTCACTCGCCCGCGGCCACCACTTTGAGTTCGTCGAGCGACTCCCGAAAGAAGTCCGCCAGGGTACGTTCCCCGCTGTCGCCGACCCAGCGCTCGAACCCGACCTTGAAGACGGCGATACCCGCCTCCGCGGTGAGGCTCGCGGCCGGGTCCTTGACGCCGCGTCGGCGCAGCGTGGCAGCAAGCGCCGCGGACAGAGACGCAAGCTTGATCAGCTCGCGCTCGCGCAGCTCCGCGTTCGCCATGATGACGGCCTGGCGCTGCCGGGCGAACTCGTGGCGCTCCAGGAAGAAGGTGGCGACGGTCTCCAGCGTCGAGGCCATCGCGTCGATCGGCGCGGCTGAGTCCGGGGTGCCGGCGAGGGTGTCCACGAAGATCTCCTCCAGCGCGTGCGAACCCCCGAACAGCACCTCGCGCTTGTCGGCGTAGTGCCGGAAGAACGTCCGCTCGGTGAGCCCGGCGCGTTTGGCGATCTGCGCGGCGGTGGTCTGCTCGAACCCGCGCTCGCTGTAGAGGTCCAGCGCTGCCTGCTCCAGCCGCCCGCGCGCGTTCGGCTCCCATCGACCCATGGCCCGATCCTACGTGATGGCAGTGACTGACATCAGGTGCTACGGTTGATGACAGTCACTGACATAGGCACGTGCGCCACGCCACGCGAGTCCTGGTTCCCCCGGTACCGCGCGGCGCGGAGACGGTCGCCCTACCCGGAGGTTCTCCTCATGCGTGTGTTCATCACCGGCGCGTCCGGCTGGATCGGTTCAGCCGTTGTTCCGGAACTCATCGGCGCCGGCCACCAGGTCGTCGGGCTCGCCCGCTCGGACGCCTCGGCTGACGCCCTCGCCGAAGCCGGCGCCGAGGTACGCCGCGGCACGCTCGACGATCTCGACACGCTGCGCAGCGCGGCTGCCGACGCCGACGGCGTGATCCACCTCGCCTTCAAGCACGACATCGCGTTCAGCGGCGGCTTCGAGGACGCCGCCGATGCGGACCGGCGTGCCATCGACACGTTCGGCGAGGCGCTCACCGGCTCCGACCGCCCGCTCCTCATCGCCTCCGGCACACTCGGTCTGGCGCCGGGACGGGTCGCGACCGAGCAGGACGGCCAGGAGTCCGGCCCGGTCGGTGCCCACCTGGCCGGCGGCCCGGCCAAGCGGCTGGCCAACGCTCACGCGACGGTCGCCCTCGCGGACCGCGGCGTCCGCTCGTCGGTCGTCCGGCTCCCTCCCACCGTTCACGGCGACGGGGACCACGGGTTCCTCGCCACCGTGGTCGCCATCGCCCGCGAAAAGGGCTTCTCCGGCTACATAGGCGACGGCGACAACCGCTGGCCCGCCGTGCACCGGTCCGACGCCGCGCACCTCTTCCGCCTGGCACTGGAGAGCGCTCCGGCCGGCTCCACGCTGCACGCGATCGCGAACGAGGGCGTGCCGATCCGTACCGTCGCCGAAGTGATCGGGCGACACCTCGGCCTGCCCGTGGCCTCGGTCTCCCCGGACGACGCGCCCGGGCACTTCAGCTGGCTGGCCGGCTTCCTCGGCATGGACAGCCCCGCCTCCAGCTCGCACACCCGCGAACTCCTGGGGTGGCAGCCGACCCGGTCCGGGCTCATCGACGACCTCGACAAGGGCCACTACTTCGCCACCGTTCCCAGGAACTGAGCGGGAGTGAAGCAGAGGGCCGACTCCAGGAATCGCATGCCCCTGCGGGGGCACACGGTGGGCATGGCAACTGGACCGGCGAAGGCACGTGGACGCGTGCACGCCCAACGCGCGGCGAACAGCACAGCAGTTTCGGCCGCAGCCCGTGCGGGCTTCGTCGCCCGCGGGGTCATCTACGTACTGATAGGCGTCCTCTCGCTTCGGATCGCACTCTCCGACGGCGGTGGCAAGCAGGCGGACCGCGGCGGTGCGATAGCCGAGATCGCCGAGAAGCCCTTCGGTACCGTTCTGCTCTGGCTGCTCGGCACAGCCTTGGCGGGCATGGCCCTGTGGCGCCTGTCAGAAGCCGCTTTCGGTCAGGCGGGCCCGGACGGCAGGAAGGCGAGTAAGAGGGCGATGGCCGCCGGCCGTTTCGTCTTCTACGGATTCGTCTCGTACTCCGTGCTGTCCTACGCCGCCGGAGACAAGGGCAGCGGCAGCGGCAGCTCCGACAGGGACTCCCAGGACGTCACGGCGAAAGCGCTGGACTGGCCCGGCGGGCAGTGGATCGTCGCCGTCGCCGGTATCGCGGTGGCCGCGGCCGGTATATGGATCGCGGCGAGGGCGATCATGCAAAAGTTCCATAAGCACCTGAAGATGTTCGAGATGTCGGAGAAGGCCCGCAAGGTGATCGATTTCCTCGGGATGTTCGGCGGCGCCGCCCGAGGCATCGTCTTCGCTGTCGCGGGCACCTTCGCCGTCGCGGCAGCCGTCCAGCACCAGCCCGGCAAGGCCAAGGGCATGGACGACACCCTGCGCTCCTTCACCGAGACCCCTGCAGGGCCCTGGCTGCTGGTGCTCATCGCCGTCGGCCTCGCGGCGTTCGGGGTCTTCTCCTGGGCCAATGCCCGCTGGCGCAAGGTCTGACAGGCGGCGGTGGATCCGTGCGGTACGCGGGGTGGCTGCGGCGACCGGAATTCCTACCGTTCACCTCGGCGACCCGACGGGGGCGCACCGATGCCGATGACCGGCCGACAGCGCTCCGGCGAGTGGTAGCCGATGACGTCGGCAATGGCACGGTCGGTCACTTTCTCACCGATCCCATGCAGCACCGATCCCGTCGGTGCCTTCCGCCGGAGCGCCGGTACCGAGGGCGGTGCGCGACACGCAACGTCAGGCCTCGCCCTTGATCGACCGCACCTGGCCGACTCGTCAGCGGCCCCGGGGCGGTGCACTGTGGAAGACGTGGGCCTAAGGGAAGGTGTCACAGGTCTGCGGGAGTCATGGCGGCCGAGCCATGCGCTCCTGGCGATTCCCGTCGCGCTCATCGTCGTGATCGCAACCGTGGACATCCTGCTGCCGGAAGACATCTATCTGGGACCGCTGCTGGTCATCGCGCCCGCGATCACTTCCTCCTTCGAGGGCCCCGTACTGACCGGAGTGGTCGGGTTCCTGGCCGTGGGGGCCCAGGCATTCATCGCCCTGCACTCCGGCGTACTGACCTCCCGGAACGCTTTGGTGCAGATTGCCGCCCTCGCGATCCTCTCGGCCCTGACCGTGTTCTTCTGCCTGATACGCGAGCGGCACATCCGACAGCTCGCCCGGGTGCGCTCGGTGGCCGAAACCACACAGAAGGTATTGCTGCGGCCGCTCCCGGACCGGATCGGCCCCCTGCGGATCGCTTCCTTGTACCTGGCCGCCGAGGACGAGGCCCAGATCGGGGGCGACCTCTACGCGGCCACCCGCATCGAGGGCGGAACCCGCATGATGATCGGCGACGTGAGAGGCAAGGGCCTGGCCGCCATCGAAGAAGCAGCCCTCCTGCTCGGCGCCTTCCGCGAGGCCGCCCACCAGCACACCGGTCTGCCCACACTGGCAGCAGCCCTCGATCAGAGCGTCACCCGCTACCACGCCGACTTCGAGCCGGAGGATGGGGATGACGCCGGGGAGCGCTTCGTGACAGCGCTGCTGCTGGAGATCCCCGAGGAGGGCCCCATCAGCCGAATGACCAGCTGCGGCCACCCTGCTCCCCTGCTGCTCAGCCCAGGACACGCGGAAGCCGTACCGAGTCGGCACCCAGCGCCCCCGCTGGGGATCGGCGACATGGGGCCGGCGGGCTACACCGTCGACGCGTTCGCCTTCGAGGCGGGAAACACCCTCCTCCTTTTCACCGACGGCGTCATCGAAGCGCGCGACCGAGGCGGCGACTTCTACCCGCTCGCGGAACGCGCCGCCCAGTGGACCGAGAGCCCCCCGGAGAAACTCCTGCACCACCTGCGACGCGACCTCCTCGCCTACGTCGGCGGACGCCTGGGCGACGACGCCGCCATCATCGCGATCCACCGCAGCCCCGTCCCTCATCCGGGATACCGCCCTGGAGATCCCCGACCCTGACGGCTTTTCGGCGCGACTCCGGAGGAACCAGTACCGACGGACGCCGGCAGGAGCGATGTCGACAGCGGCGCTCTTCCGCCGCACCCGCATGTCCATGACACTGGCGCAGTTCGCGTCATCCACTGCACTGCGACAGGTCCGTGAAAGGACGAAAATGGCTCATTCCCGCTCCTTTTTCCGCTTTCCGCACTCGTTCGACCGCCGTACGGCGCTGCGCGGGACGCTGGCCGCCGGTATCGGTGCCGTACTCGGGCCCGTGCTGCTGTCGGGGACCGCGCAGGCGTACTCCTGGTCGCGCACCCTGAACCAGGGGGCCACCGGCGCCGACGTGACCGAACTGCAGATCAGAGTCGCCGGGTGGGCCGCGGACAGTGCCGGCCAGACCCGCGTGGCCATCGACGGCAACTTCGGTGCCGGCACTGCGGCGGCGGTCCGCCGGTTCCAGGCGGCCTACGGACTCACCGCCGACGGCAGCGCCGGCCCCGCGACCCAGTCGCAGCTCAACGCCCTGGAGCAGTCGGACGGTTCGACCGTGCACTTCGACTTCAGCGAGTTCACCGACCGGATCAGCGGCAACTTCTCCGGCGGCAAGCTGAGCGCGACCGACGTCAAGGAGAACGTCCGCCGCGCGATGTACAAGCTGGAGGCGCTGCGCAAGAAGCTCGGCAACGTCCCCATCACGGTCAATTCCGGTTTCCGCAGCATCGCTCACAATGCCGACGTCGGCGGTGCCAGCGACAGCATGCACCTGTACGGCACGGCGGCCGACCTCGCCGTCTCCGGAGTGCCCAACAAGACCGTCTACCAGAAGGCGGAGACCTCCGGCTTCTCCGGCCTGGAGACCTACACCGCGGACCACCAGCACGTCGACAGCCGGGCGGACCTCGGCCGGGCCTGGTGGTGGGAGAACGGCACCGTCTAGAAGTCTCCTGAAAATCTTGTCGGTGGAGGGGTGTCCCGCTTGCGGGATGCCCCTTCGCAGTCGTGCGGGGATGGTGACGAGGGATGGAGGATGATGGCCGGCATGCACATCCGCATCGACGCCGTCGACCTGCCCGGCCTCACCTGCCCGGCTCCCGCCGACGCCAAAGTCCCCGCGTACGGCAACATCCACGCCGCCGTGCAACGCCGCGACCGTCCGGCCGAACTCCTCGACCCGCAGCCCGGCGACGCCGCGTCCGCGACGTGGACCCTGGAGTGCACCGCGATCTCCTCGCCGACCGGCACCGAGGTGAAAGGCCCCTACGTGCAGGACCGTCTGGGCCACCGGTTCATCTATCTGTCGTGGGGCACGGTCGACGAGTCGGGCATCTTCACGATGTTCCGCCGCGCCAAGCTCATGCTCGACGCGGTCCCCGCCGACGTACTCGCCGCCGCCGCACAGAACGGCCTGCTGGTCGGACGGCTCGGGCTGACCGACGCGTGCGGCAACCCCCTGTGCGCACGGGTAGTGCCCCCGCACATCTCCTGGACCGCCGAGCCCGCCGCGTAGAAGTGGCTTCAGCCGGGCTGCGCGACAGCCTCTTTGGACAGGAGACCGCGCCCACCCGGCCGGGCAGGTCGGGGCGGACGCGGCGCCGTCGAGTGATGGCGGCTGGTGCGGCCTTACCAGGGCAGGATGCCCTCGACGTCGAGGAAGCCTCCGGTGGGGCCGTCGGGGCTCACTTGTGCCATACGCACAATGATCTCGGCGCCCTGCTCGACGCTTTGGACGCCGGTGTTCCCGTTCAGGTCGGTCTTGGTGAAGCCGGGCTCCACCGCGTTGATCCGCATGTTCGGGAACGCCTTCGCGTACTGCACGGTGATCGCGTTGACCGCTGTCTTCGACGCCGGGTAGGCCACGCCGGGGTAGGCGTAGGACGGGGTTCCCGCCGCGGTGAGCCGGGTCAGCGAGGCCAGACCACTGCTGACGTTGACCACGACCGGGGCCTCGGAACGCTCGAGCAGCGGCAGGAACGCGTGCAGGACCCGCACGGTGCCGAAGACATTCGTCTCGAACGTGTTCCGCATCATGTCTGCGGTCACGTCCGCGGCGCCGATCACGACGTTGCCGGCACCCCTTTCCTCGATGCCTGCGTTGTTGATCAGTACGTCCAGCCCTCCATCGGCCTCGATGGTCCTCGCCGCCGCCTCCACGGACGCGTCGCTGGTGGTATCGAGCTGGACCAGCCGTGCGCCCAGCTGCTCGGCGGCGCGGCGCCCGCGTTCGGCGTCCCGGCTTCCGATGTAGACGGTGTGGCCCGCGGCGGCGAGGCGGCGGGCGGTCTCGAAGCCGAGACCCTTGTTCGCTCCGGTGATCAGTGTCGTTGTCATGCCTCCAGGCTGCTGCTGACTGTCGGAAGCAGCCAGGCGTCCCGTCTTCCTGGGACTGCCGGTACCAGGAAGTTCCGCGTGCGGCGGTGCACAGTGGTGACATGACGAGCACGGATTTCGGGCGCACGGTGCGGCGCTGGCGCGACCGGGTCTCCCCGGAAGCGGCCGGGCTGCCCGCGGGCGGACATCGGCGCGCGGCCGGACTGCGCCGGGAGGAGCTGGCCCTGCTGGCCGGGATCTCGGTCGACTACGTGACCCGTCTGGAACAGGGCCGGGCGACCAACCCCTCGGAGCAGGTCGTCGAGGCCCTGGGGCGTGCCCTGCGCCTCTCCGCGGCCGAGCGCGAGCACCTGTTCCACGTCGCCGGGCTCGTACCCCCGGGGCAGGGCACGGTGCCTGCCTACATCACGCCGAGCGTGCACCGGATGCTGGACCGGCTGACCGGGACGCCCGTCGCGGTCTTCGACGCGGCGTGGACGCAGTTGCTGGCCAACCCTCTGTACACGGCGCTGATGGGCGAGCGGCACGGCCGGGAGCGCAACGGCGTATGGCGCGCCTTCCTCGGGTCGGGTGATCGCGTCCGCCATACGACGCAGTCCCGGCGCGCGATGGAGACCGCGGTGGTCGCCGACCTGCGCGCGACTGCTGGCCGGTACCCGGATGACCAGCAACTGCGGCGCCTGGTCACAGAGTTGTGCACGAACAGCGAACGGTTCGCCGAACTGTGGGATGCGGGCGCCTTGGGTCAGCACGAGGCTGCGCGCAAGACCATCGATCACCCGCAGGTGGGCTCCCTGACGCTGGACTGCGATGTGCTCAGCGTGGCGGGCAGCGACCTGCGCATCATGATCTACACGGCTGAGCCCGGCACCCAGGACACCGAACGCCTGGAGCTCCTCGCCGTCCTCGGCACCCAGACACTCGTCGGATAGCCGCCCTGCCGCAACCGCGACTGCCTCGCGGCCATCGTCCTCAGGTCACCGGCCTGCGGGTGGCGAGACAAGGTGAGTCGTCCTGGCGAACGGAACCCGCGCCTGCCTTGCGGTTCCGTTCGAGCCACGGGCCGGTCAGCAGGCGCCACCGTGAGCGCGAACCTTCCTACTTGTCGTGCTGTCGGCGCACCATCTCGGTGATCCAGACGGGCGCGAACGGAGACGTACAGCCCGGGGAAGTCGGGTAGTCCTTGAGCACCTCCAGGCGCTCACCGATGTCGATCGCGCGGGTGCGGTGCTCGGCGTGCTCGATCCCGATCTGAGCCAGACAGTGGTTCATCGCCCACTGCAGGCGAGCCGGGGCCTCTTTCATCTGCGCCTCGATGACGTCGAGCAGTCCTGCGAGGTCGAGGCCCTCGGGCTTCTTCGCCACGCGTTCGGTGGTCAACGCCCAGCCGGCACTCGCGACCACCGGATCCGGATCGGCGGACCAGGCCAGGCGCAGCTCTTCGGAGTGCGGGTTCTTCTTCACCACGTAGTTCACGAGCCAGTCGTGCACCTTGGGTGTGCGCGCCTCGCGCAACATGACGTCCAACTCGTCACGCTCGAACGCCTTCGGGCGGCAGATCAGGATCGCCAGCAGTCTCGCCGCGGTGTCATCCGTCTCCCAGAGCCGGCTCGCGAGTTCCTGCTGCGTCTTCAGCCGCTTCGCGAGCGCGCGCAGCTTGCTGAGGTTCACACCGTGATCGTCACCGTGTTTCTCGTTCACCTCGCGTGTCTTCGGGTCCTCGAGTTCGGCCAGCTCGGCCATCACCTCGGCCACCGTCGTCTCGGTCAGCGCCGTCTCGGCCACCTCAGCCTCCTGTCCATCACGTGCGCGATTCAGCCTACGACGGAAGTCGGCCTCCTGGCGTACACGCCGTTCGGCGGCAGCAGCCAGCGGGTGTGCCGGTGCACCCCGAGCCGCCGCGCGATGGCCGACAGCGTGATGTCGTCGAGCCGCAGCGGGCTGACCGCCCGCTTCGCCGCCTGGCTGGTGGGCTTGGCCCGTGGCGGCGCGAAGCCGTCAGTGACGCACACGAGGCCTTCCCTTGATTCAGTTGCTCGGTCGCTGCTGATCTTGGAAGGCCCCGCGCTCCGTCTCGCCCTCGCGCCATGCCGTGGACCCGGACACCGCGAGCCGGCTCACCAGGTTCATGTACGAGAGCCAAAAAATCGGATGGCGATGTCGAGAACCCACGGCCGGCTCCGTCCCCGGGGTGAACGCGACCACAATGGGTCGCACGAGCACAGAGGAGAAACACGATGGCCAAGTACTTGCTGCTGAAGCACTACCGCGGCGCCCCGGCTGCGGTCAACGACGTGCCGATGGACCAGTGGACGCCGGAGGAGATCTCGGCGCATGTGCAGTACATGAACGACTTCGCGGCCCAGCTGGAGAAGACAGGCGAGTTCGTCGACGGTCAGGCGCTCGCCCCCGAGGGAGCATGGGTCCGCTACGACGGCAATGGCCGCGCGCCGGTCACCGACGGCCCGTTCGCCGAGACCAAGGACCTCATTGCCGGCTGGATGGTGATCGACGTCGACACCTACGAGCGCGCCGTCGAGCTGGCCGGGGAGCTGTCGGCCGCCCCCGGGGCGGGCGGGAAGCCGATCCACGAGTGGCTCGAGCTGCGCCCGTTCCTGGGCGTGCAGCCCACCATCACGGAGTGCCACTGAAGTGAACGAGGCCCTGCTCCGGAGCCTCACGCCGAGCGTGCTCGCCATCCTCGTCCGCCGCGGAGCCGACTTCGCGGCGGCCGAGGACGCCGTACAGGACGCGCTGGTCGAGGCGGTCCGCGTCTGGCCGGCCGACCTCCCGCGGGACCCGAAGGGCTGGCTGGTCACCGTGGCCTGGCGCCGATTCCTCGACGCCACCCGGGCGGACACAGCCCGCCGCCGGCGTGAGGACGTCGTCGACGAGGAGCCGGCGCCCGGGCCCGCGCCCACGGTCGACGACACGCTCCAGCTCTACTTCCTGTGCGCCCATCCGTCGCTGACGCCGTCGTCCGCCGTCGCGCTCACGCTTCGCGCCGTCGGCGGGCTGACCACCCGACAGATCGCCCAGGCCTACCTGGTGCCCGAGGCGACCATGGCGCAACGCATCAGCCGGGCCAAGCGCACCGTCTCCGGCGTGCGGTTCGACCAGCCCGGCGAAGTCGCCACCGTGCTGCGCGTCCTCTACTTGGTCTTCAACGAGGGCTACTCGGGCGACGTCGACCTCGCCGCCGAAGCCATCCGGCTCACCCGACAGCTCGCGGCCGCGATCGACCACCCCGAGGTCGCGGGGCTGCTCGCCCTCATGCTGCTCCACCACGCCAGGCGCGCCGCCCGGACCGCGCCCGACGGCAGCCTGGTGCCGCTCGCCGAGCAGGACCGCGGCCAGTGGGACACCGAGTCGATCGCAGAGGGCGTCGAGATCCTGCAGGCAGCCCTCGCCCGTGACCGGCTGGGCGAGTTCCAGGCCCAGGCCGCGATCGCGGCACTCCACGCCGACGCGCCCACTGCCGAGGAAACTGACTGGGTGCAGATCGTCGAGTGGTACGACGAACTCGCGCGCCTGACCGACAGCCCGATCGTCCGGCTCAACCGCGCCGTGGCCGTCGGCGAGGCCGACGGACCGCGCGCCGGCCTGGCGGCGCTCGTGGCGCTGGACGACTCACTGCCCCGCCATGCCGCGGTGGCGGCGTACCTCCACGAGCGCGACGGCGACCTGGCGACGGCGGCACGGCTGTACGCCGAGGCGGCCCGAAAGGCACCCAACCTCGCCGAGCGCGACCACCTGACGCGCCAGGCCGCCCGGCTCAACGCCCGCGGGTGTCGCTGACAGGTCGCGCTCGGACCTTCTCGCGGCACTGGGCGCGGCCCGATGCCCGACCGCCAACCATGCACGAGATCGTTCAGGCTGTTCCGTAACTGCGGAACGAACCCGAAAAGCGTCTCGACGCTCCTCTGACCAATCGCTGCCACGCTCCCCTGGCCTGCACCGAACTTCCAGTCAATGATCTGGTGAGCTCCGCTGGGGGACGATGCCTACGGCGTGCCGGGAAGCCGGACCGTGACGAGGAGACCGCCGGTCGGGCGGGGGGCGAGGTCGAGGGTCCCGTCGTGGGCGCGGACGATGCTGTGCACGATGGCCAGGCCGAGGCCGACGCCGGCGTGCTCGTCGGTGCGTACGCGTTCCGTTCCGCGCTGGAAGGGTTCGGTGAGGGTCGGTACCAGTTCCGGTGGGAGCCGACGGCCCGTGTTCTCGACCCGCAGCACGCTCGTGTCGCCGTGCGCCTCGGTGTGGACCGTCACGGTGCCGCCGGCGGGGAGGTTATGGACGACGGCGTTCTGGACGAGGTTCGTCACCATCCGCAGCAGGAGCTCCGCGGAGCCGCTGGTCCAAGCCGCTCCGCCGGTGACGTCGAGTGTGATCCGGCGCTGTTCGGCGAGAGGAAGCAGCGTTTCGGCGGCTTCTTCGGCGATGAGAGAGAGGTCGACCCTCTCGCGGGTGAAGTTTCCGCGCTCGCCGCGGCTGAGCAGCAGGAGGGCCTCGGTGAGGTCGATCGCCCGCGTATTGACAGCGTGCAGGCGTTCGATGAGTTCGCCCCGGTCCCGCGTGGGGTCCTTGCGGGCGACGTCGAGGAGCGTCCGCGAGATCGCCAGCGGGGTGCGCAGTTCGTGGGAGGCGTTCGCGGCGAACCTCTGCTGCTCGGCGACGTGGGACTCGAGTTGTTCGAGCATCAAGTCGAACGCGTCGGAGAGTTCACGGAATTCGTCCTGGCGGCCCTTCATGCGGATCCGGTGGGACAGCGACCCGTTCCCGGCCATCCGTGCCGCTTCCCTGATCTGTGTGAGTGGTGCGAGCATCCGGCCGGCGAGGATCCATCCCCCCAGGAGGCCGAACACCAGCAGGAAGACCATCGCCACGGCCGCGGCGGGGGCGAAGGTGTGCACAAGGAGGTAGCGGTTGGGCGAGATCCCGAGAAGGCCCTTGGGG
Source organism: Streptomyces sp. NBC_01717 (assembly GCF_036248255.1). Taxonomy (NCBI): domain Bacteria; kingdom Bacillati; phylum Actinomycetota; class Actinomycetes; order Kitasatosporales; family Streptomycetaceae; genus Streptomyces; species Streptomyces sp. NBC_01717. Next base: position 631,217 of record NZ_CP109178.1, read on the forward strand.
CTGTCGGGTACGTAGCGCAGCAGGAACACCCACACCACGGCCAGCAGGAGAGCGCCGGCGACGGCGAGGAATCCGGCATAGCTGAGGGTGAGTTTCAGTCGGGCGCTGAGCCCTGGGCGTCTATGCATGCGTACTGCCGGGGCCGGTGGTGCCCTTGCCGGAGGCAGTGGTGTCCATACGGGTGTCGATCCGGTAGCCGACGCCGGGCACCGTGGCGATGATCCATGGTTCGCCGAGCCGTTTGCGCAGTGCGGAGACGGTGATGCGCACGGCGTTGGTGAGGGGGTCGGCGTTCTCGTCCCAGGCCCGTTCCAGCAGCTCCTCGGCGCTGACGACCCCGCCCTCGGCGGCGACGAGGACTTCCAGCACGGCGAACTGTTTGCGGGTCAGCGCGACGTAGCGTCCGTCGCGGAAGACCTCCCGGCGGAAGGGGTCGAGCCGCAGGCCCGCGATCTCGCGGACCGGGGGCCGGGCGTACGCGCGTCTGCGGTCGAGCGCCCTCAGCCGCAGGACGAGCTCCCGCAGCTCGAACGGTTTGGTGAGGTAGTCGTCGGCGCCGAGTTCGAACCCGGAAGCCTTGTCGTCGATCCGGTCGGCAGCGGTGAGCATGAGGATCGGGATGCCGCTGCCGGAGGCGACGATGCGACGGGCCACCTCGTCGCCGGAGGGGCCGGGGATGTCGCGGTCGAGGACCGCGAGGTCGTAGGAGTTGACGCTGAGCAGTTCCAGGGCGGAGTCGCCGTCGCCTGCGATGTCGGCGGCGATCGCCTCCAGCCGCAGGCCGTCACGGACGGCTTCGGCAAGGTAGGGCTCGTCCTCCACGATCAGTACGCGCATGTCTGAAGCGTAAGCAGCACAACATATCGCCGACGTATGCGAGGACGTGTGCACACCGGACACCCGACTCAGCCTGCCGGTGCCAGCGCGGGGCGAGGCTGGTCCGACGGCGTTTCCGTCGCAGTACGCCACCACCAGCGGCGCGACGCCAGCGCGGCCAGCACGGCGCCGGCGGTGTTGACCAGTACGTCGTCCACGGAGGACACCCGGTCCAGACGCAGGACGTACTGTGCGGTTTCGACCAGGACCGAGCAGCCCGCCCCGAGCGCCAGGATCCGCGGCACGGACGCCAGCGCCGCGAACCGCATCGGGGCGAAGAACCCCAGCGCCGCGAAGACCAGCAGGTTGCCGACGATCCCGAGCGGCCCCATCGTGAGCAGGTCCCGCAGCGGTACCAGGCTCACCCGGCCGGGGACGGTGCCGGCCCCGGCGCCCGGCATCATGGTCAGCCATAGGAACGGCACCGTCCCGTGGACCATGCCCACCTCGGCCAGCGACGTCCGCCATGCCGATGTGCCGTCGGCGGCGCGTCGACGGCGCGCCAGAACCCACACCACCAGCGCGGCCAACGGCAGCGCGACCAACGTGATGAGCACCACACCGTTGAACGTATCGAAGCAGCCGTGCCACCGCCCGGCCATGCACATCGGAGCGGACATCATGAGCGGCCGCCGCACGACGAACGCGCCGCTCGCCACGCCGAGGATCGCCAGGCTGAGGAGCACGATCCTGCGCCTGCGGCGGGGTGGTGCTGACAGGGATGCGTCGTGGTTCATGCCCCCATTGGAGACGGCGGGCCGTTGCAGTGGCATATGCGATTTTCGATACGCCCGCGATACATGGAATCCCCGGCAGCAAGGAACTGGCCCAAGCCGGCGGTGAGATGGTCCCGCCGCTGATGATCGCGCCGGCCCAACTACTGCTCAAGACACCGAAATCTTCTCCGGATTCAACCAACCGGTCATGGCCCAGGAGTTGCCTCCAGCGACCGCTCGTCGGGCACCGGCACGCGGGTGCGCGATGGGAAGTGATGACACAGCCGAAGCATGAGAAAATATAGGCGAAGGCCTAGCGCGCTGATGGGACAGTCCAGTTCACCCCTAGCCTTTGGGCTGATGAACATGAAGAAGACAACCTTGCGGACCATCACTGTCGCAGCGGCAGCCTCCTTGTGCTTGGAGGCCGGCATATTGGGCACATCAGCGAGTGCCTCCGTTGCCTCACCGCAGATTTCCCAGGTCGCGCCGTCGGCACTCCAGTGCTATACGACCATGAGTGATCCGAACGCGATCGTGTGCTACCGGGTATCGAAGCGGGTTGTGAACAGGGGTGGCCAGATCGAGTTCTTTCCCTTCCTCATTCAGGTGCCCACTCCTTCGAATCCCCCACCCGCGATCGTCGTGAACGCTTTGCCGCCACCACCGCCCTATCTTGGGGACATGTAACCCCGGCGGTCTACTCTCCGCCAGTGTCGAGCAGCGGCACGCGGAGTGAGGACCCGCCGTCCCGCCAGGCGCCGAGCAACTGCTCCCCGAACCGGTCTTCCAACCATCCGGTGGCCGCAATGCCGAACGCGACATCTGGTGCCAGACCCGGCTCCGCCTGGAGCAGACCGGCGACGACCTCATGCCGCATGAGTTGCTCATGCACGGCGTCGGCCTCGACATGCTCCGTATAGAAGTGGACCGCCGCAGGCCCGGCACCGGCTCGCTTCAATGCCTCCGCGAGGCGCCTCGACCCCGGGGAGGAGGTGATCTCCACCGAGGCGAAGTGACCGACCAGCGCACCACGGTGTGAGCGGTGGAGCCCGAAGAGCGACATGAGGTTGACGGTCGCGAGCATCTGCCCCGATCCGGCGTCGAGGTAGCGCCCGTACGAGGTGTCCAGGTGGAGGTCGGCCATCAGATCGGCGAAGAGCTTCGAGTGGATCCGTTCCGCCCGTCCCGCTCCGAATTCGTCGTACTCCACAGCTACCATTCCCGCCTTGGCCCGACCAGTCAGGCGTGGAATCACCCACACATGCGGATCGGCCTCCTTCAAGTGGTACAACGAGCGTTGGGCGGCGTACTCGCGCAGATGCCACAGCTCGCCCTCGTCCCGCAGGAAGTACGACACACCTTCGGCGTCCACCGGCTCGAGCAGGGCTTCGTCCAGTGCGCTGCCGACATCCTCGGCAACCGGCACGTCAGCGCGCAGAGCCACCAGAAATCCCCGCTCCAGCGCGGCACGCACCCTGAGCAGTTCCGGATCCCACTCCCAGGCGCCGTCCACCCCGTCGAAGCCGCGGTAGTGCAACTCGTAACAGAGATACAGGGCCAGCTGAAGATCGTCGCCGTACGGGTCGGCGCTCCCCACCAGGGACGTGTCTGGCAGCATTCGCCGACCCGGTTCCCGGCCGAGCGCCTCGATCAAAGCCGTAGACACCTCTCCTCGGGCTTCCGGCAGCTTCATGGCGCTTCCCTTCCTCGACCCGTCGGCTCGTTCCGTGGGAACACCGCGAAGGAGAAGGAGTGCCCGGCGGGGTCGGCGTAGAAGCGCACGCCGCGTGGCCCACAGCTGTCCTTGGTGACTGTCGGCATCGCGCCGAGCTGATCGCCTCGCGTTCCGCCTCGTCCAAATCACCGTACGCAACGAGTATCCGAAGATGGGCCTGATGGGCGTTCTCCGGCCGCGGCCAGCTGGAAGGTGCGTAGCCGTGATCCCTGCGGATCGCCAGGTGTACGCCCCTGTGGCCGGCCAATTCCACACAATCAGGATCGCTCATCACGTGGATTTCCGCATCGAGGAATGCGGCGTAACTCCGCAAGGTCTTCGGGCTCCGCACATTCGAGAACGATGACACTTGCGTCCACTGATCCGGTCGGCACAGTGATCACCAGCTCGTTCAGGCCACCCACGGATCCGCCAGCGTTCTGGCGTTCCCAGGTGCGGCGTGACACTGCCCGGCACGGAAGGCACCAGCAGTAGCAGGCATCGCCTTGCGGCGGCGGCCGGACACTCGGCGGCCGTGACCCATATGGCGGCCCGTAGAGACACGAATACCTAGTGGCGCCACCCACGACTACGGCACGGCCCATGCCCGCCCGGACGTCCCGTCACACAGCGGGATCAGCCTGTTTTGCAGCTCGCCCAAAGGTGTCTCACGGGCCGCTCGGGATGCGCGGGCCAGGACGCCCATCAACCCTGGATATGGCGGAGCAATGCCGCTCGTGGCGGCCCCCTGCGCAGACGCCGATCGGCTGCCTGCCCATGAAAAGGTGACGCACCCATGAATGACACAAACAAGATCTTGCTCGCCGCAGCCCTGGCCGGCGGCTATGTGCTGGGCCGTACGAAGAAGGGCCGGTTCGCTCTTACGGCGGCGTCCTATATTGCCGGGCGTCAATTCGGGCTGGAACCGCGACAGCTCGTGACTCAAGGGATCCGCAAGCTCGGAGAGATCCCACAGGTTGCGGATCTGGGTGAGCAGCTGCGTGGGGAGGTCATGAACGCGGGCCGGGAGGCAGTCACCGCCGCTGCCAACCGTCGCCTGACGACCCTCGCCGATTCACTCCGGGAACGTACCCTCCAGCTCGAAAGCGGCGGGGAAGAACCGGAAGAGGGGGAGGAAGAAGAGGAAGAGGGCGAGGAGGAGTACGCCCGCGACGAGGCCGAGGAGCCGGAAGAGGAATACGAAGAGGAAGAGGAACCCGAAGAGGAATACGAGGAGGGCGAGTACGAGGAGGAAGAGGAGCCCGAAGAAGAAGGCGAGGAAGGGGAGCCCGAAGAAGAAGAAGAGGAGGAGGAACCGGAGGAAGAGGCGGAGGAACCGGAGCTCGAAGAAGAGGAACCGGAAGAAGAGGAACCGGAGGAAGAGCCCGAGGAGCGGCCACGCCGTCGCAGTCCCCGAACTGCTACGAAAGCGGCGCCGAGTAAGCGTACGCCCAGCAAGCCGGCCGCTGGCCGGCGTGACGCGACAAAGCGGGCAGCCCCCGCGAAGAAAGGGGCGGAAAAGCCGGCCGCGAAGAAGGCTGCCCCAAAGAAGGCAGCCGCGAAGAAGAAGACAGCACCCGGCAAGAAGACCGCCGCCAAGAAGACGGCCCCTGCTAGGAAGGCTGCCGCGAAGAAGGCGGCGCCCGGCAAGAAGACCGGCGCGAAGAAGACGACACCTGCTAAGAAGACTGCCGCGAAGAAGACGACACCCGGCAAGAAGACCGGCGCGAAGAAGACGACACCTGCTAAGAAGACTGCCGCGAAGAAGACGACACCCGGCAAGAAGACCGGCGCGAAGAAGACGACACCTGCTAAGAAGACTGCCGCGAAGAAGACGGCTACCAAGAAGACCGCGACCCAGAAGGCCACCGCGAAGAGGCCAGGGAAAAAGACCGCCGCCCAACCTGCGAAGAAATCTGCCGCGAAGAAGACAGCACCCGGCAAGAAGACTGCCGCACGGAAGAAGGCCGCTCCCGCTGCGAAGAAGACCGCCCGGAAGAGCGCCAAGAAGACATCATCGCGCGTCGAGCGCCGGAGGTAACCGGTCATGGCAAAAACGGAACAGGACAACGCGGAATCGGGACTCGACCGGCTGCGTGAAGAAGTCGGGGACTATCTCACAGCGTGGGTGGGGGATCTGGCCGAACGGGCCGGCGACAAGCTGATCGATGTGACGGACCAGCTCACCGACGTCGCGCAGAACGGCGGATCACTCTCCAAGGTCGGATCCGCCCTCCTCGGAGGTGACTCCCCCCTCAAGGCTGCGCTCTCCGGGACGGCGAAGCACGTCAAGGACAGCGTCCTGGGGAAGGCCAAGGAAGCGCTCGGCGGCGGGCATGGGCGCAAATCAGGCGACAAGAAGGTCACCAACATCATCGAGGTCATCGATGTGGGGGTGCCGTTGCGTACGGCCTACGACCACTGGACGCAGTACGAGAAGTTCAGCAGCTTCACCAAGGGCGTACGGAGTGTCTCACCGACCGACGAGACGACCAGTGACTGGAAGGTCAAAGTCGGTCCGTCGACTCGGGGTTGGAAAGCGACCGTCCAGGAGCAGGTGCCCGACGAACGCATCGTCTGGACGTCCGAAGGCGCCAAGGGATCGACCCGGGGTGCGGTCAGTTTCCATGAACTGGCACCCGGACTGACCCGCATTGTTCTGGTCGTCGAGTACTACGCCTCTGGGCTCTTCGAAAAGACCGGAAATCTGTGGCGTGCTCAGGGGCGGCGACTGCGGCTGGACCTCAAGCACTTCCAGCGCCACGTCACCCTCACCGACGAAGAGCCGGATGGCTGGCGCGGCGAAATCCGCGACGGCGAGGTCGTACGGAGTCACGAAGACGCTCTTGAGGACGAAGAAGAAGAGGGCTACGACAGCGAAGAGGACGAAGACGAGGGCGAAGAGGGCGAGGACGAAGAGGGCGAGGACGAAGAGGGCGAGGAAGAGGACGAGGAGGACGAAGGCGAGGAAGAGGACGAGGAGGACGAAGGCGAGGAGGACGAAGGCGAGGAGGACGAAGAGGACGAGGGCGATTGGGAAGAGGACGACGAAGAGCAAGGAGACGAAGAAGAAGAGGAGTGAGCTGAGTGAGGCCCTTGGCAAGCGCCTCCCGGTCGAGCGTTTCGGGATTCAGGACCTCGGCCGCGACCGGTGCGCCCACAACTGCTACATCGACGAAGAATGCCGGACCGTGAACTGCCGCGACGCGCGCCGCAAGCGGCCCGCCCGCCCGGCCGATGCGCACAAGGTCCCGGGCAACGTCACCGTCCCTTGGGCTGAGGCAGCCAAGCGGCTACAAGGCCACAACGAGGGCATAACGGATGGCTGGCGGTGCTGCGGCTCGACGCGGTCGTCCCTACCATCCGGAGTACAGGGGGTACAAATGGCGGTCCCCCGAGCAAGGGGGCGCTGTGCAGCCGACCGTTTCATGGCGGGTATTCCGGCGCTTCCTCGGCGCTTTCGCGGCCGGCGTGGCCCTGGCCGCAGCCTCAGGGTGCACGGTTCCCGTCGATGCCGTCGCTGGCATCTCCGTGACCGACGACGGCCATCTGCTCGGCGTCATGATGGTCTGCGGGCATCAGATCGATGGCGCGACCCTGTACGTGGACAGCGCCGACGTCGACAGTGAGATGACGATCGGTTCATGGGCCGCCGACCGACCCCTCACGGCCGGTCTTGCCACCTGGACCCTCGATTCTCCTTCCGCCGGCTGGACCGCGACCAGATCTCTCGAACCGCTCACCGCCAAGACCACCTATGCCCTGTACGGCTGGACCAAGGACAACTCGTGGTCATCGAGTAGCGTCTCCTTCACTCTGATCGACCGGGACCGGCTCACCCCGGGAACGGTCCGCTATGACGACGTCTCGGGCAACGGCGACGAGTCCACAATCACTGTCCCCGTAACGGAGTTCAAAGCCAGGGCCTGCGAGAACAGTTAACGCCACGGCGCCCTGCGCCAGGCCAGGCACTCACAAGATCACGATCTGCAGCTGGAGTAGTAGGGAACACGGCAACGACTTTCGGCTGAGCGAGCCGGGGGCCGTTGTGCGGCGTGCGGACAACACCCGTGCCCAGCCCGGACACGACGACCGCCGATACGCTGACCCGCAGAACGCACCAGGTTCTTCCCGTAGTTGGAGCACGGGAAGGGCCTCGCTGCGTTTTAGACGTCATCTCATTCGGTGAGTCGGCTGCAGCAGATGAGGGCGCAGGTGACGAAGTGTCCGGCCGTGTCGCATGATTGATCAGATATCGTGCGCAGTCATGGGTGAACTGATATTGATCAGGCACGGCCAGACCGAATGGAGCCTGTCGGGCCAGCACGCCGGCCGTACCGACATTCCGCTCACTGACGCGGGCGAGGCCGCAGCCAAGTCGCTCGCTCCGAGGCTTGCCCGACGCCATCTGGCCGCCGTGTTCAGCAGCCCGCTGAGCCGCGCTGTGCGGACGGCCGAGCTGGCTGGCCTGACCGGCGTCAGACCCGATCCCGACCTGATGGAGTGGGACTACGGCGGCTATGAGGGCCTGACCGCAGCGCAGATCCAGGAGACGAGGCCGGGTTGGGACCTGTGGCGGGACGGCGTCATTCCCGGCGACGCGGCCCATCCTGGCGAGCAGCTCCAGCAGGTGGCAGAGCGCACGGACGCGGTGCTGGACCGGATCCGGCCGCTGCTAGGCGCTGGTGACGTCGCCGTCGTCGCCCACGGTCATCTGGCGCGCGTACTCACCGTGCGCTGGCTCGGCCTCGATGCATCCGCCAGCCGACTGCTCGGCCACCCGCATCCAGGCACTCTCAGCTTCCTGGCCGGCGAGGACGAGCAGCCCTTCATCGCCGCCTGGAACGTCCCGTAGCGGGAGCCCGCTGCTTCACTCCTGTCGCGAGAGGCGCCGGAAGCAAATGAGCGCCGCGGCGATACCGGCGAAGGCCAGGAAGTGTTCCGCCTTGCGCTCGTAACGGCGGTGCAGGCGGCGGCACCCGGCCAGCCACGCCACCGTCCGCTCCACGGTCCAACGGTGACGGCCCAGCCGCTGAGAGGACTCGATGCCCTTGCGGGCGATGCGCCGGGTGATGTTCCGGGACCGGAGCCATCGGCGCAGGTGGTCGTAGTCGTAGCCCTTGTCGGCGTGGAGCTTGGTGGGCCGTCGTCGACGGGGCCCTCGGCGGGAGCGGATGAGTGGGATGCCCCGCACCCGGCAATGGCACCGTCCACGTTCAGCTGCCGGGCGCCGGTTGAATACGCAAGGGTGTGTCAACGGCCCAGAGCGTTCGGAAGCTGCTGCTTCATAGCTTGAGGGTCTTCAGTGCCGGAAGGTTTCCTTGCCCTTCTCCACCGCGTGCCTCACTTTTCCCTTGACCATTTCGGCCTTTCCCTTTTTCTCCATACTCTTGTTGCCCACGGCCTTCCCGGCCATTTCCTTGGTCTTTCCCTCGATCATTTTTCCGATGCTCCTGGTTTTCTTTCCGATGCCCATGATGTGCTCCTTCAAGGTCATTCTGTGGGTGGCAGCAGGGTTCCGAGAGGACCGAGATCCAGATTGAGGTCTTGCATGGAAAGGTCGTATCGAGCGCAGAGTTCAATCATACGATCGTGCAGAATCATCAGCGTTTCTCCCAGGCGCTCCTCCTGCTCCTCGGTGAGGCCTCCGGCGTCCACCCGCTGCAGAGCCTGGCGTTCCATGAGCTGTCGCAGCAGCTCGACGATCGTGAGGACGAGCTTCATCAGATCTCGTTCCACCGTGTCGGGGTCGGTGGTGATCCGCTGAGCCGGCCTGCGGTCCGCACGACCACAGGTCATGACATCCTGCGGCGGCGCGGGCAGCAGGCGGAAGGCGCGCGTGGCGGCGTCGGCGACTTCGTCGAAGCGGTTGCCGGGCGGGTGGTCCTCACCTGTCATCGTTGTCTCCTGCGGGTGCTGAAATGGCCTGCCACGGGGACGGATTCTGTTCGCTGATGGAGACGATCAGCGCGCGCAGCGATATGCGTACGAGGTCGATATCGGCGATGGAGAGCACGATGTCACCGGTGAGGACCACGCCCCCGCTGAGCAGTCGGTCCAGCAAGTCGATCAGCGCGATCTGCCGCTCCGCCAGCGGTTCCTCAGATATGGCCTGCGGCCTGCCCGGCGCCTTCACGGGACGACCCTCTTCATCTGCTCGACATCGGCCGGCGTGGCGAAGGAGTAGGGGGCCCAGGGCCCGGTGACTTCGACGCGCACCCCTGGAAATCCTTCCGCAGCCTGCAGCACGCCGGCGCGGAAGGATTCAGCATGTTGGAGCGGCACGAGGTACGCGTCGTTGATGACGTTCTCTCCGGGCCCGCGGGCGAGTTCGCCCTGCTGCGGCCGGTGCTGTACCCGGTCGACTGCATGGACACGGGCTGCGGATTCGATCCGCTCGGCTGCCTGTGAGGCGCTCCGATAGACGTCTTCGCGGGCGTGTCGTTGTGCTCTGCGGTGGCTGAGGTAAGCCCGTCCCGGACTCAGATCCGCTTCCGTGGGTGGGTCTGCCGGACTGGCGGCTGCCTCGGGCGCCTCGACATAGATCTTGACGCCCCACTCCACCTGCTCGGCCAGCGCGGTCAGTCGGCCGGCAAATGCCTCGCGACGGGTCTGGAGCATGAGGCGCACTCGCTCGTCGTCGAGGTAGACCGTCGCCAGACGAAGTGGCAGGACGGTGGTGCGAGCAGCCAACGCGTCGATCACACGGTTATGGGCGCGGGCGACGGACTCCAGCCAGTCCAGGTCCTCGAGATGCGAGCGCAGCGCGGCCTCCTGGAAGTCCTGCTCAGGCACCGCGCTCACGGCAACTACCACATCGTCACCTTGCGCTGCGCGCACCAGATGCACAGGCGCATCCGCCACTCCGGGAAGCCCCGACAGAACCTCCTCCAATGACCCGTCAGCATCCCGCGCGACGGCGTAGGCATAGGCGATGACTTCGGTCATGGCGTGTCCCGCCTCTGGCTGCGGGCTCTGGGGGCTGCACGTTTGGTACGTGAAGCGCGGCGCGGGGCTGCAGAGCCGCTCACCTCGCCCTCGGCCGGTGGCAACTCACCGCCCTCGCGCATCGCCTCTATCTCGGCACGCAGCCTCTTGTTCTCCTCGGCGAGTGAGCGGTAGCCGTCGTTGGCGCGTGAGGACAGCGAAGGATCATGCTCCCACCAGTCGATGCCCATCTCCTTCGCCTTGTCCACCGACGCGATCAGCAGGCGCAGCTTGATGGTGAGCAGTTCGATATCCAGCAGGTTGATCTGGATATCGCCCGCGATGACGATGCCCTTGTCCAGGACCCGCTCCAGGATGTCGGCGAGATTGGCCGAGGACCCCTGACCGCCGTAGGGGGCGGCCCTGGACGGGAAGTCGCCCATCCTCCTGGCGACGGGTTCGTTCACGGCGCTGCACCTCTATCCCGGGTGTCCCGGCGTTGCGACGGGAGCGCCTCGCAGCGCTCCGGCTCTGCGGCAGCTGCCGCAATCAAGTGTCGGTGCCCTGGACATGGGCCCTGATCTCGTCCAGCCGGTCCAGCAGTTCGTCCTCGCGTCGGTCGAAGGTTTCGTCGTCGATGTCTCCCGCCAGCAGCGCCTTCTCGAGCTCGGCGAGTTCCCGCTCGACGGGGGCTGGGTCGTAGTACTCGTTCTCCGCGGTCTCGACGACGCGCTCCATGACCCAGGCCACGCCGCGCACCGGCGCCAGTGGGAGGGTGGCGAGTTGAGTGAACAGTCCCATGAGGACTCCCTAGACGAAACTGTATGCGGGCAACGGGCCGACGAGCCTGAGGTCGAAGTCCTCCCCCAGCTCCTTGGCGAGACCCTGCTCCTCGCTGAGGAAACTCTGCTCCTTGTCCCGCTCCACCAGAAAGGACACGCTCAGGAAGTCGTTTCCCGTCGCCTGCGACGAGCGTTCCTCCCGTGCGAACCCCCGCAGGGCATCGAGGACTCCAGCGGCGAGCCGGTCCTGCCTCTCCTGCACTTCCCGGGAGACCAGCTCGCCGAGGGCGAACGACAGGTCCGGGCTGCTGTTGCCGCTCCTGATCTCCTCGTTGAGCCCGCGCGCCTCGTCGGACTCCAAAAGGATCTCTCGTAGCAGGGCATCCTCGTCCTGGGCAGCCTTCAGGTGATACTCAACGCAACCTTCCAGCACCTGCAACCGCTCGGTGAACTCGTCCTTGCGGTCCTCCAGCACCGCTCGGACGGCGTCGTCGTCAAGAGTGGTGAAGCCGAACTGCAACGGTAGAACCGTGCCGTCGGCCATCAGTCGCTCCTGCACGGCCTGATGTGCGCCGAGGTCCCTGCGTTTGGGACGTAGGTCCTCGGGTGAGTCGCTCACGACCGCCGCCAGCTTGTCGGTCTTCACGGTGCGAAGGCTCGTGGGCGGGTTCCCTACCCCGTCGAGGTCGTCCAGGCGCTGCGGATGGTCGGCCGCGACGATGGAGTAGACGTATACGGCCATGGCTCACTCCTCACGACGTCGGGCGGCAGGCCGACGCCTCGGCCGCTCCCGCCTCTCCTCGGGCTCCTTGCGGCTCTCTTCGGACTCCTCGTCGTCATGCCCTCCCTTGAGCGCGTCGGTCACCGCTTCTGCGGCCCCGCTCAGGGCTCCCTTGGTCTTGCCGTGCGCCCCGCCTTCGGTCACTTCACCTACGAGGTCGGTCAGCTGGGCGGGTGCCTTGCGGCCCGACTCCAGGTCGAGGCGGTTACAGGCCTCCGCGAAGCGCAAATAGGTGTCGACGCTCGCCACGACGATACGGGCGTCGATCTTGAGGATCTCGATGCCCACCAGCGACACACGCACGAAGACGTCGATGACCAGTCCGCGGTCCAGAATCAATTCGAGGATGTCGTAGAGGTTCCCGGACCCTCCGCCGCCGCCCCTGGAAATGGTTCCTCCACCTTGCGGCACCACAGTCATGGTGCCTCCTTTCACGGCTCGCTCCTGGCGCGGCCGTTTCCGTTCATGCGGTGTTGCGTGGCATTCCCGAACCTCAGCCACGTGGGTCGATCTGCCCTCGGGTGTAGCGGCGGGTGCGCTCGTATGCGACCAGTTCACCCTCCTTGTCCAGCGTCACTCGATAACTCGCCATCACGCTCGTGGTCCCGGGAACACGTTCCAGCTCCATGACTTCCACATTCGCCTGCCAGCCTTCTTCCGTCGGCTTCAAGGCCGAGACGGACTCGGGTGGGCGACCAAGAAGCTCCTGGAGCTGCTCAGCCGCGTACCGCATGGCCCGCGGTGCCGAGAGCCGCCTGGACGTGCGCTTGGTTTCGCCTTCGCTCGTTCGGCTGCTCGCCCGTTCGGTGCTGGTTTTCCGGGCGCTTTTCTTGGCGGGCGTCTTGCTGGACGAGCGTCGGACGCGCTCAGTCCTGTCCTCTTCGCCTGCGGCCATGTTCCCTCTCCGGAATCGGAGACGACGAGTCGCTACCGCGCCACATTCACTGGGCGCCATTTCATGATATACAGCCTCGGTTAACCGTATCTCGGACTGTCTCGCACGGCCTGGGGACCGCCATCACTGCACGCAACGGCTGGTGGCCGCGCTGTGCAGTGTCGCGTGCAGGACGCGGGGCACGCTCGTTCGTCCCAGGCAGAGCCGAAGCAGGAAGAGAAGGCTGCTGCGCCGTCTCGTGCCCTCTGTGCTGCGTCGCTCGCTGCTTGCTTCTCGGAGCCGTCCGAAACGGCAGGCTCGTGGGGCGGCAGACGAATCCGGGAGACCGTCGCCGTCGGACGACGGGGCTTTTGGGGCCGGGCTTGTCCCCCCTTCCCCGAGCAGTTGCCCATGCGGCATATCGGGATCACAGTGGAAAGTGAACCTATATGCGAGATCGGAGCACGCTGTGATCGTTCTCGGAGTCATTCTGCTTGTCATCGGATTCCTGTTCGGAATCTCCATCCTGTGGACAATCGGCATCATTCTCGCCGTGATCGGGGTTGTCCTTTGGATCCTCGGATCGCTGGGGCACGCGGTCGCCGGTCGCAAGCACTATTGGTAGAAGCCGCGCAGCGGCAGGGCCAGTAATGGTCAGTGAGCGTTTACGGCGAGCGCTGCGTCGATCTCGCGGAGGAACGGCCCCAGGTCACCTGGATTGCGCGAGGTGATGAGGGGCCAGCCGCGGGAGTCATCCTTGATGACTGGCGCGTCGACCCATTCACCACCGGCATTGCGGATGTCGGTCCTCAGCGACGGGTAGGAGGTAAGTTTCTTGCCTTCGAGCACACCCGCTTCGACCAGGGCCCAGGGGCCGTGGCAGATGGCTGCTACGGGGCGGCCTGTCGACGTGAAGGAGCGGACGATCTCCGTCGCCGAGTCCTGCCGACGCAGCCTGTCGGCGTTCAACGTGCCACCCGGCACAAGCAGTAGGTCGTAATCGGCCGGGTCGACCTCCCTCAGAGTGAATTCGGGCCGAACGGTTTTTCCGGGGGCCTTGTCGCCGACGAGGGTCTGGACGTCGCCCGCTGACACGGCAGCTACATCCACATCCGCGCCCCAGCCCCGCAGGTGTTCGAGAGGTACCAGGAGTTCGTCCTGCTCGACACCGTAGTTCGTGACGATTGCCAGCACTTTCCGCATGCTCACGTCGTTGTCAGACATTTCCAGATCCTCTCGGGCCAGAACGGTCCGCCGGGAGCCATGTGCTGTCATGGAATCTCAGGTCCCGCCGACAGGGCCGCCTTGCTGCAGAGCGGGACAGTGCCATGGGTGTCGCACAACAGGGCCGTGCGGTGATCGCCCTCCGCCGCCTGGCCAAATGGCTCCGCCGCCGTACCGGGATGCGGCCTACGCCGCCCTGCCGGCGTTCGGTACGGGAACCTCGCCGCAGCTGGGCCCAGCGCCGTGCGGCTGAGGGGTCGGGGTGGCGAGACGGCAAGGGGCACCCTTCGTCAGAATGCCCGTCCGGCGCCCCGAGGGCGAGCGCACAGCGGGGGTGAGAGGCGGGAAGCCTCTGCGCTTGTCGGCGACCACGCGATGAGCTGGGAAATGGGGCTGTGGAACAGCGATATCTGCACCATGTTTCCGCTGGAGATCCGATCCGCCGGTTCGCCCGCAACGCATACCGGCACCGCAAAGTGTCGAAGGGCAGCCGGTCGTGAGCGATGGGCAGGAGCCACTCCGCCACTCGGCCGCACCGGTAGTGCTGCGCCCGTGCCGGATTGGACCCGCCGCCATTCGCAGTTGGCTGGATACGGTCAGGGCTGCTGCTCTTCGGTCCGCGTCGTGGTGGCCGTAATCGTGTCCTCGGTTGGGCGCCGGCCGCATCATCTCCATGTCCCGGCACGAGCCCCGGCAGAATCTGGCCCGCAAGTTCGGTGCCACCGACATCGTCGCCGGGCGCGGCGACGACGGCATCGCCCGCGTCAAGGAGCTGACCGGCGGTATCGGCGCCGACCGAGTGCTGGAGTGCGTGGGCACCGAACAGTCCATGCAGCAGGCGCTGCGCTCGACGCGGCCCGGCGGCAATGTCGGCTTCGTCGGCGTTCCCCACGGTGTGGCGATCGACGGCGAAGAGCTGTTCTACTCCCACGTCGGCCTGCGCGGCGGCACGGCACCCATCCGCGAATTCCTGCCGGACCTCATCGACCGGGTGCTCTCCGGCCGCATCGACCCGGGCAAGGTCTTCGACCTGGTACTACCGCTCTAGCAGGTCGCCGAGGGCTACAGAGCGATGGACGAGCGGCGCGCCATCAAGACGCTCTTCAGGCCCTGAGCCACAGCCGGTCGGCCCCTGCTCGGCCTTGCCCTGGTTCTCAGGGCCGGGCCGCATCGGCCGCGGGCAAGTCGGGGCACGGGCCGTTGCCGCCGTAGGCGGGCAGGACGCCTACGGCGGGGTGATCCTCGCGCGGCGGCCGGCCGGGAAATCCCGGATGTTCTTGGTGTTGTCCTTGTGTTGTTCTTGGTGCTGTCCACAAGATCCGGCTGAACCCCGTGCGCGAAAGGGGGTTCCGCCAGTACCTGCAACAACCTGCTGATCGCGGCCCGTCCGGTGCAGGCGGCCGGTACCGGGGCGATGATGCCGCGCAACTCGGAAGGAGGCCCACGGATGACCACCTGGACACCGGACGAACTGTCCCGTATCGCGAGCGCCGACGAACTGAGCATCCAACCCCGTCGCACGGACGGCAGCTTGCGCCCACCGACGCCGATCTGGGTCGTGCGCGACGGCGACGACCTGTACGTGCGCGCCTACCGCGGCCGCAGCGGCGCCTGGTTCCGCACCGCCCGGGCCACCCACACCGGCCACATCGCGGCCGGCGGCGTCGACCGGGACGTGACCTTCAAGGAAGTCGACGACCCGGCCCTGACGGAACGCCTGGACGACGCCTACCGCACCAAGTACGCCCGCTACAGCGCCTACGTCCCGCCCATGGTCGCGGACACCGCCCGTGCCGCGACCCTGCGTCTCACCCCCGGCTGACACCCCGTCCCGTCGCCCGCTCACCGCAGCAGCGGCCCCTTCGTGAGGAAGACACCATGACCACTGTCGCCATCATCGGCGCAGGCCCCGGCCTGGGCCTGGCCACCGCTCGCCGCTTCGGGCGCGAAGGCCACGACATCGCCCTGATCGCCCGCACCCCCCAGCACCTCGACGACCTCACCGCGGTCCTGGCCAAGGAGGGCGTCCGCGCCCAGGGGTTTGCCGCCGACGTCAGCGACCCGGATTCCTTGCAGGCCGCTCTGGACGCTGCCGCCACCCTGCTCGGCCCGATCGAGGTCTTGCAGTACAGCCCGATCCCCCACCGCGACTTCATGAAACCGGTACTGGACACCAGCTCCGGAGACCTGGCCGCCCCGCTCGCGTTCTCGGTGCACGGCCCCGCAACGGCCGTACAGCAGGTTCTGCCCGGAATGCGCCAACTGGGCCGCGGCACCGTCATCTTCGTCAACGGCGGCACCGCGGTACGCCCGCACCCCGACCGCGCCGGCACCTCCGTCGCGTTCGCCGCCGAGAGCGCCTACGGCCAAATGCTGCACGACGCGCTGCAAGCAGAGAACATCCACGTCGCCCAGCTGATCATCCCCGGCGCCATCACGCCCGGGGACCCGCGCAAGGACCCCGACGTGCTCGCCGACACCCTGTGGCAGCTGCACACCGGCCGCGGCCCCTACCGCACGTTCGCCGAACCCCTGGACGCCTGACCACCACCTTCCTTGCCGCACACCGATCCGGAGGTCACACCCCAGACCTGCCCACGCCACGCCACTGGTCCAATGGGCCAAGCATTTTCCCGACCTGCTGCGGGTCGGTGGGTTTCCGTCGGTGCTGAGCCCACGTCCTGCGGACCGCCTCCGTCACCCCTTGCAGGACCCGCAGAACGAGTACCGAGGTGGGCACCTGGTGCGACACGGGCGTGAAGGGCGCCCGGTGCGATACCGGCGTAGAAAGGTAAGGGGACGCCGGGACGACTCAGGGAGTGACCAGCCATGCAGATCGTTGTGGACCTCACGCGCTGCCAGGGCTATGCGCAGTGCGTGTTCCTCGCGCCGGAAGTGTTCGAGCTGCACGGTGAAGAGGGGTTGCTGTACGCCACGGCCGTCCCGGACGACCAGGTTGAGCGCGTGCGCCAGGCTGCGGCGGCGTGCCCGGTCCAGGCCATCCTCGCCGGCGAGGGGGTGAGCGCCCGTGCCCGGTGATCTGCGGGACGGCCGTATCGTCATCGTCGGCGCGTCGCTGGCCGGGTTGAGGGCCGCGGAGACGCTGCGCGACGAAGGCTTCACCGGCTCACTCACCGTGGTGGGGGATGAGCCCCACCCGCCGTACGACCGCCCTCCGCTGTCCAAGCAGGTACTGCTCGGCAAGGCGTCGGCGGACGCCACGGCGCTGCCGATGCGCCGGGATCCGGACGCCGACTGGCGGCTGGGAGTAGCCGCCACCGGCCTGGACCCTTTGGAGAAACAGGTGATGCTGGCCGACGGCGAGTCGCTGCCGTTCGACCGGCTGCTCATCACCACCGGGACCCGGGCGCGCCCCTGGCCGAACCCGGAGGAGGCCTCCCTGGACGGGGTGTTCACCCTGCGCACCAGTGACGAGGCCGGGGGCCTGGCCGAGCGGTTGGCCGCCGGGCCGGGTCGGGTGCTGGTGATCGGCGCCGGCTTCACCGGTTCGGAGATCGCCTCGGCCTGCCGCGAGCGGGGTATCGAGGTCACGGTCGCAGAACGGGGCCCCGCACCCCTGGTGGGCGCGCTCGGCGGCACCCTGTCGAAACTTGCGGCCGTCATGCATCGCAACCACGGCGTGGACCTGCGCTGCGGGGTGACGGTCACCGCCCTGCGCGGGGACGGGAACGGCAGATTCGTCGGTGCGGACCTGTCCGACGGAAGCCGTGTCGACGCGGACTTGTGCGTCGTGGCGTTGGGGGCGGTCCGCAACGTCGAGTGGCTGGCGGAGTCCGGGCTGGCAGCGGGTCCGCGCGGAGTCGCCTGCGACGCCGGGTGCCGGGCCTTCAACATGTACGGGATCGTCACCGACGACGTCTTCGTGGCCGGCGATGTCTCCCGGTTCCCGCACCCTCTGTTCGGGTACCAGATGCTCTCCCTGGAACACTGGGGCAACGCGGTCGCACAGGCCGAGGTGGCGGCCCACAACATGGTCTGCCCAGGGCCGCTGCGGCGCCCGCACCTCGCTGTTCCGACATTCTGGTCGACCCAGTTCGGGCTCAACATCAAGTCGGTGGGCGTGCCCACCTACTCCGACCACGTGGTCATCGCCCAAGGCTCTCTGGAGGCGCGCCGCCTGGCCGTGGTCTACGGCTTCCAAGGACGGGTCACCGCCGCCGTCACCGTCGACATGGCCAAGTCGCTCGACTACTACAAGCACCTGATCGAGACGGCCGCTCCGTTCCCGCCCCCGCCCGGCTCGGCGGACCGTGCGATCGCGGCCGACATCACGATTCCCTCCGACGTGCCGGACGCGAGCGGGCTGTCCCACGGCCCCACCGTGGCGCTCACCGGTCACCTGCCCGATCGCCGGCTGACGGTGGTACAGCCCACCCGCTGACCCACGTCCCGCCCAATCACGAGGAGCCACCATGGACTCCGAGACCTTGCTGGCTCGGATCACCGACTACGAGAACCGCCCCAACCCCTACCCGCTGTACGCGGAACTCCGCGAGGCCGGTCCCGTGGTGCGGCAGGCGGACGGCAGCTATCTGATCGGCACCTACCACGAGATCGCTGCTCTGCTCCACGACCCTCGGATGAGTGCCGATCCACGCATCCGCACGGCTCCGTCCCCGTACCCGGCCGGTGAGACGGTGAAGCCGCCGTTCCTGCGGCTCGACGACCCCGAGCACCACAGGCTGCGCACGCTGGCGATGCGCCCGTTCGGCCCGCCGCACAGCCCCGGCCGGGTCGACGCCATGCGCGGCGAGATCACCCGCATCACCGGGGAACTGGTCGAGGAACTCCGGGACCGCAAGCAGATCGATATCGTCGACGACTTCGCCTACCCCCTGCCCATCACAGTCATCTGCCGACTGCTCGGCGTCCCGCGCGAGGACGAGTCGCTGTTCCAGGCATGGACCGACGCCATCGTCGCGACTGCCGACATCGGGCCCGAGGAAGACACCACGGAACGGGACCAGACGGGCCGCCAGGCCCGGCAGGAGATGGGCCTGTACCTGGTCAACCTCGCTGAACAGCGCCGCGACCGGCCCACCGACGACATGCTCTCCGCCTTCGTCAACGAGCCGGATCCGGCCCTGCGGCTCAGTCAGGAGGAACTCGCGGAAACCACTGTGCTGTTGTTCATCGCGGGGCACGAGACCACGGTCAATCTGATCACCAACGGAGTCCTCACACTGCTGCGCCAACCCGAGCAACTGGACCACCTTCGTCGCGAGCCCGACCTGCTGCCACGGGCGGTGGAGGAACTACTGCGCTACGAACCCCCGGTCCACATGCGCGAGAGGGTCCCCCACGCCGACATCGACATCGCCGGCACCACGATTTCCCGAGGAACGTCCGTCGTACTGGCGCTGGCCTCAGGCAACCGCGACCCGAGGCGGTTCCACGAGCCCGATCGATTCGATCCCACCCGGCCGGACAACCAGCACTTCGGCTTCGGCAGCGGCATCCACCTGTGCTACGGCGCACCCGTCGCCCGCCTCGAGGCCGAGGCCGCACTCGGCGCGCTGATCCCCCACCTGAGCGCGGCAAGCCTGGCCCAGGACCCGCCCCCCTACCGGCAGAACGCCATGCTCCGAGGCCCCCGCCACCTGCCCATCCACCTGTGACTCGGCTGCGTGGCGGCCAACTGCAGCAGGCAGGAGTGGCGGTCCTTCGATACCGGACGAAGTACGCCGTGAGACCTGACGGCCGGCCACACCGTCGGCATCTCGCCCACCAAGGTCGGGAAGGTCATTGACGACAGGGCTCCCCTCCCCCCGCAACATCCGCCGCCACCGGGCGGGAAGGAACGACGGCGGCCAGGCCCTCGGAGGAGGCCACTGCCGTCAGGGGCATGGGGGCGGGCCTGCGAACAGCGGTTCCGGGGATGGCGGCCAGCAGCGCCAGCGCGGGAAACTCCACAAGTAACTTGGCAAAGTCACTTGTGGAGTTTTATGCTCGGGTCATGCACACGAACCCCACGCCGCAGCAGTCCACTGCGACCGCGCAGCGCCTCAACGACGCGATGAAACGACTGCGCGCACGCCTGCGCGCGGAGTCGGGGCAGCATGCGACCGGCCTGACCGCCACGCAGCTCGGCGTACTGGCAAGCGTGGTACGGGAGGGCCCCGTCACTGCTGCCCGACTCGCGACGCTGGAGCACGTCAGCGCGCAATCCATCGCGCAGAGCCTGGCGGTACTCAAGGCCGCCGGGATGGTCCACAGCGAGCCCGATCCGCAGGACGGCCGCAAGAAACTGATGAGCGCCAACGTGTCCGCGACCGAACTCGTCGACAATCTGCTCGCGGGACGCGCCTCCTTCCTGGCGCGGGCCATCGACCAGGTCGTCGCCCCGGACGAGCAGCAGGACGTGGAGAAGGCCATCGAACTGCTGGAGCGTCTGGCCGCGGCCGACCTGAGCGACGGCGCCTTGTGAGTACCGGCGCCGCACAAGCCGACTCTGCGACGAACGGTCTCGCACGCAGGCCCTTCGCGTGGACGTTCACCACCCCGCTCTATGTGGGTTCCAGCCTCAACCCGATCAACAGCTCCATCATCGCGACCGCTCTGGTACCCATCGCCGCCGAGCTGCACGTCTCGGTGGGGGCCACCGCCGTGCTGGTCTCCTCGCTCTACCTGGCCAGCGCCGTCGCACAGCCCACGGCGGGCAAGCTCGCGGAGGTGCTCGGCCCGCGCCGGATCTTCCTGTACGGCGTCGTGCTGGTGCTGCTCGGCGGTCTGGTCGGCGGCCTCGGCCAGAATCTGGCGATGCTGACCGTCGCCCGGGTACTGGTCGGCATCGGCACCTCGGCCGCCTTCCCCTGCGCGATGGTGCTGATCCGGCGCCGCGCCGAGGAGGCCGGTCTGGACGCGCCGCCGGGCGGGGTGCTCGGCGGCATCGCGATCGCGGGCATGGCCACAGCCGCCGTCGGCCCGCCGATCGGCGGACTGCTGGTGGGCGCCGCGGGCTGGCGCTGGGCCTTCCTGATCAACATCCCCGTCACCGCCATCGCCACGGCGATGGCTCTGCGCTGGCTGCCCAAGGACCCCGTGCCCGACCACGGACACAGCGGTTTCCGTAAGGTCGCCGACCGGATCGACCTGCCCGGCATCCTCGGCTTCGCCGGGTCGATGACCGCGCTGGTCATCTTCCTGATGAGCCTCCCCCACGTCGAGTGGATCGCTCTCGTCGTCTTCGTGCTGGCGGCCGTGCCCACGGTCATGTGGGAGCTACGGAAGACATCGCCGTTCTTCGACTTCCGCGGCCTCGCCGCCAATGGCGCGCTCGCCCGCACCTACCTGCGCCAGGCCCTCACCCTTCTCGGCGTCTACTCCGTGATGTACGGCATGACCCAGTGGATGGAAGCCGCACACGGGTTTTCCACTGTGGGGGCAGGACTCCTGCTGCTGCCGATGGGCGCCGTCTCCGCGCTGCTCTCGCGCCCGCTCGCCCGTCGCAACCTGGTGCGCGGACCGCTGATCGCCTCGGCGGTGACCATGCTGCTCGGCTCGGTCGGCATCATGCTGCTCACCTCGCACAGCCCGGCGATCGCGATCGTGCTGGTCTCCCTGATCTTCGGCATCACATCCGCCTCCACCACCGTCGGCAACCAGACCGCCCTCTACCTCGCGGCACCGCCCGACCAGATCGGCACCGCCTCCGGACTGTTCCGGACCTTCGGATACCTCGGAACCATCACCTCCGCCGTGATCGGCAGCATCGTCTTCCGCGACGGGGTCAGCGACCACGGCCTGCACACCCTCGGCATCGTGCTGGTCGCGGCGGGCCTCGCGGTCCTGCTACTGACCGCCCTCGACCGCCGCCTGATGAACCGCGACCCGAACCGGCAGGCCGACACTCCCGACACCTCCCAGAACCCCAAGAGCCCCCACCAAGGAGAATCCAGCGTGAGCACCCCGACCCACCCCACGATCACCCCTGAGCGGACCGCCCTGCTGGCGATGGACTTCCAGAACGGGATCGTCCCCCTCGCCCCCGACGCCGACGCACTCGTCGAACGGGTCAAGGGCGCCATCGCCGACGTCCGCGCCGCCGGCGGCACCATCGGTTACGTCCGCGTCGCCTTCACCGAGAACGACTGGGCAGCTGTTCCGGAGACCAACAAAGCCTTCACCGCGGTCGCCGCGGGCAAGATGCTCCACCACGAGGACACTGCCACCCAGATCGACGAGCGGATAGCGCCCGAGCACGGCGACATCGTCGTCCGCAAGATCCGCTTTGGCTCGGCCTCCACCACCGACCTCCACCAACAGCTGACCGACCGCGGCATCGACACCCTGGTGCTCGCCGGGATCAGCACCAGCGGCGTCGTTCTGTCCACCCTCATGGACGCCGCCGACCGCGACTACCGGGTCTACGTTCTGTCCGACGGCATCGCCGACCCCGATCCCAGGACCCACCAGGTACTGGTCGACAACGTGTTCCCGTCCCGGGCCCATGTCATCGACACCCCCGGACTGCGCGGGCTGCTGGGGTCCGCCTGACACGTCGGACCCCAGCAGCCCTGGCCGGGCAGTGCGGATGCGGCCTCCTCCAGAGTGCGGCTCGTGGTCTCGGGCATTTGTCGTCGGGTCCGAGCAGCCTGTGTTCGCGCTGATCGTGGGTGGCCGGCTGAGTCGGCCCGGCCCATCGTCAGGGTTGGCCCGGGCCCGGAGGAGGGCTGCCCTTCTTCTCACTCGCGGAGCTGTGGGGGAAGTCCGTGAGCTGTCCTGCTGTTCGTACCAGCTCGGCGGTGATGGCCCATCGCTCGTGGTCCCTCCATTCGCCATTGACGTACTGGAAGGCGGCCGAATAGCCCTCGCGCTGGAAGCCCAGACGTTTGACGAGGTTCAGCGACGAGGTGTTGTCAGGCTGGATGTTCGCCTCCAGCCGGTGCAGTTCCAGGGGGCCGAAAGCGAACTGGAGCACGAGCCTCAGCCCTTCGGTCATATAGCCACGGCCGGTCGTGGAGGCGTAGGAGGTGTAGCCCAGAGTTCCGCTCTGGAGGGTGCCCCTGGCGAGGTTGTTGATGTTGACGCCGCCCACGATCGCGCCGCTGCCACGCAGACAAATCACCAAGCCCTCATGTGTGGGCTGCCCGAACCGCTCAAGGTGGCTCTCGAACGCTTCTACCGTGTTCTCGCGGGCGCCGAGCCAGCGGCGAAGCATCTCAGCGCTCTCCTGGGCCAGCACTGTGAGCTCGTCGTAGTCCTGGCGGCGGACGTGGCGTATGACCACTCGCGGCCCTTGCAGGAGGTGACTGGTGATTGCCATCCGGGGATCCTACGCAGCCTGTTCGTGCACACGTCCGGTGGCTCGTGAACAGGTGAACCGCCGGTCCGGCGAGGACCATCCCTGTCGAGGTGGCCATACCGACCCTTTGGTTTCAGCGCAGGACCCGCGCGGATCCGCTCGTCCGCTCTGACACTTCGTCACCCGCAATGCGAAGAAACGGATCTGATGTGCATAAGGTTCCCCTATGTCACATGCCGGTGAAGGGGGTGCGGGAAGGATCAAAGGGCTGCCGCGGTGGCGTCCTCGGCCTGGCAGCGACAGGACGTGGGTCTGGTGGCTCCCCCTGTGGCTGATGGCCGTGGACGTGATGGTGGACCTGGTACTGGTCCAGAACCGCGAACCGCTGAGCTTTCTGCTGGTCGGAGCCCCACCGCTGGCTGCAGCCACCCGGAGCCCGCGGCACACCGCCGCGATTGCCGTCGTATGCCTGGGGATGGAGATGTGGCTGGCATCCCGGCGCCCCGGGCACTTCGACGAACAGCACCACCTGGCCCTCTACATCGCCACTGTGCTGATCGGTATCGCCAGCATCGCACTGTCACGACAGCGGATCCGGGCCGAGGCCAGCCTGGTCCACGCCCGGTCCGTCGCCGAGGCGATGCAGATGACGCTGCTGCGCCCGTTCCCGGAACAGCTCGGTCGGTTGCGGACAGCGGGCTTCTACCAGGCGGGGGAGGGCGGCACGCTGGTCGGTGGTGACTTCTACGAACTGTGCGAGACCCCGTTCGGTGTCCGGGTCATCCTCGGGGACGTACGCGGGAAGGGACTGGATGCGGTCCAGACGGTCGCCACTGTCCTGGGAAGCTTCCGCGTATCCGCCCACGAGTGGAGGGACCTGAGCCGTCTCGCGGAGCGCCTGGAGCTCAGCATCGCCCGCAACTCCGGATGCCCGGACGGCGACGAGGAGCTGTTCGTCACGGCCCTCCTTCTGGAGTTCCCACCTGACGGAGGCTCGGTGAGGATCGTCGACCGCGGGCATCCGTCACCGCTCATGCTCACGCCGCACGGCACGCAACGGCTTCCTACCGCCCCTGGCCTGCCTCTGGGCCTGGGCGAACTCGGCCCCGTGAGCGCCGAGGTCACCACCCATCCGCTGCGGACCGGGGAAGTGATCCTGCTGTACACGGACGGGGTGACCGAGGCCCGGAACGCAGGTGGCGAGTTCTACCCGGTGATCGACCGGCTGACAGATCACTTCGGCGACGGCCGCAGGGCACTGGACCCCGAGGCTCTCGTGTCCTTCATCAAGGCCGACACGGAAAAGTGGTCGGTCGGAGCGGACGACGACCGGGCCGTGATCGCTCTCAGGCTCATGTAGCGGTCCAGGGGCCTTTCGGACCCCGTAGCAAGGAGTCGGCCCGGGCGTCGACGCAGACGTGGGAGCGGCGAACCACGCCCCGAGCAGTGACCGGCGGGCTCGGCTTGGCACGGAACAGTGACTGACAGATGTACTTCTCACTCCACCGGCACGTGCTCCGTGAGTTCGTCGCCGCCGCACCGGTAGGGGTGCAGGCAGGTGGTGCAGTGAAGCACCGCGTCCACGGTCCGTCCGCAACTGGTCGAGCTGTACGGGCGATCCGGCGGAACCATCGCGGCAGCATGTCGATGCGGGAGCCCCACCGCAAGCGCAAAGTGATGTGGCGGACGGTGCGGAAGGCCCTGAATTCGGCTCGGACGGAGCCAGGCGAGAAGCTGTCGGCCCGGGCAACCCCTCTGGATCCGTACAGCCGGTGATCGAAAGTTCAAGGCGGCGGGGGCCGGGTACCCCGCCGCGGCTACCGTTACCCCAGCACCCCACCGAACCGACCCCTGGAGAACCCCGTGCCCGTACCCCTCGGCGAGGACGTGGTGGCGCTGCTGCGCCGCCCCAGCACCTGCTACATCGCTACAACGATGCCCGACGGTTCTCCCCAGCTCACCCAGACATGGGTCGACACCGACGGCGAGCATGTCCTGATCAACAGCGTCGAGTCGCATCAAAAGACCCGAAACATCGCGCGCGACCCGCGGGTCGCCGTCGCAATCGCCGATCCCTCGGAACCGGCTTCCTACGTCCAGATCCGCGGCCGTGTGGTGCGGGTGACCACCGAGGGAGCGGTCGAACACATCGAGGCGCTCGCCAAGAAGTATCTCGGCGGCCCCTACCCATGGTTCGGCGGCCGTGACCAGGTCCGGGTCATCTATGTGATCCAACCCGAACGGATCAGCAGCCCCCGCGGCTGATGATCGTGATGGATGGGTCTTCCGTCCCGACCCCACCCCTGTGAACAGGCAACTCGATGTTCGGCGGGACAACCTGCCGATCGCCAGCTTCGGTGACATCGATCAGCCCTCGGGGCCGGCGCGTAGGGTGCCTGGATGATCGGGATTCCAGAGGCGTTTGCACGGAGCACCGTGGAGCGTGAAGGAGAGCGCGGAGCGGCGTGGCTCGCCGAACTACCCGGGGCCGTAGAGGAGTTGCTGGCGCGCTGGGGGTGCGTGCCGGACGTTGAGGTGATGCATGGGGGTGTCGGGGTCATCGTCCCGGTGCGACGGCGGTCTGACGGGACCGCTGTGCTGAAGGTGTCGTTTCCGCATCCCGGCAACGTGCATGAACCGGACGCATTTTCGGCGTGGGGCGGGCGTGGAGCTGTCCTGCTTTACGAGCGCGACGACGAGCGGTTCGCGATGCTGTTGGAACGGATCCGGACGTCGACCCTTGCAGAGGTTCACGACGGCGATGAGCTGGTGACGATCGCCGGGCGGATCAGTCGCCGACTGGCCATCCCCGCGCCTCCCGGCCTGCCCCGGCTGCGGGAGCAGGCCGGCGCCTGGGAGGTGCAGCTGCGCAAGGATGCCGGGGAGCTGGCGCACACACTGTCGCGTTACGTGGTGGACGCCGCCGTAGCGACCGTCCGCGAGCTGGGCCGCGTGCAGCCGGACACCCTCATCCACGGCGACCTCCACGCCCGAAATATCCTGCGCGCCGACCGCGAGCCATGGCTGGCCGTCGATCCCAAGGGGTACGCCGGAGATCCTGCTTACGACAGCGGCACGCTGCTCAAGTCGCGTGCGCTGACGCTCCTCAAGGCGGACGACCTGCGCAAGGCTGTCCACCGCACGCTGTCCGTCTTCGCCGAGGCCGCGGAACTCGATCGCGAACGCGCCCGACGCTGGGCGCAGTTCCACGCCGTCCAGGCTGCGTTTTGGGGCCGCCGACACGGATTCCGTACAGCCCGCAGCGGATCACGACTGGACTGGCTCACCGAATTCGTGGACCGCCTGGCGGAGTTGCTCACGGAAGACGCCTAGGCGGTTCACCGCAGCCATGCCGCCCGGCCACGGCACCGGCACCGGCACCGGCACCGGCACCTTGACCGTCCTCGCCATGGCATACGCCGGTTCAACTTGCCTTGCCGCAGGGACAACGCCCAGGGAGACGGAGCGCCGAGGGCCCGCAGACGGTCCTCCGCCTGCGGGCCCTCAGGACACACCTCGGGATCAAGTACGGGTTCTGCACCCACAGCGGGCCCCTCGGGCCAGGCGGCGGTGTGAAGTGCCACGGGGTGGGCGGAATCGGGAGTGGAGCGGAGTCCGCGAGGCAGACGGGAGGTGCCGACCCGAGCGTGTGATTGGAGCAGAAGTCCCCGGTCAGGTCTGGTGTCAGTTCACGCAGCCGGTGACGGCGCCGGTGGGCGCGCAGTGGTTGGGATGGTTGTTCGCGACCTTCGTCCGGTCGATCGTGGCAGTGCCGCCGGGCTGCTCGTAGATCCCGCCGCCATCACTGCCCGTGCCATCGGCACGGTTCCTACTGACCTCGGAACGGATCAGAGTCGCGGTTCCCGAGCCGGCGAACAGGCCGCCGCCCTGAGAACCCGCAGCGGTCGTCCGATTGCCCTTGAGCTTGGTCCCATCGAGGCGCGTGGTACCGCCGCTCCAGATGCCGCCGCCCTGGGTACCTGCGGTGTTGTCCTGCACCGTGCTTCTCCGGGCGTTCAGCTCCTGCTGGCTGAGGATGCCGCCGCCCACGTCGGTCGCGCTGTTTCCGCTGACCCAGCTGGAACGAAGATTGATGATCGAGTTCCCGGAACCAAGGATGCCGCCACCGTCGGCTCCCGCGCCGGTCGCCTTGTTCCGGCTCACATCCGTGGAGTCAAAGGTGCCGGTTGTGCTGACGAGGTACACGCCGCCACCGCCGCTGGCGCCAGTGGCAGTGTTTCCGTTCACCTTGCTGTGGTTGAAGGTGACGGGGCCCGAGACCCCGACGCCGCCCCCGAAGCCGGCCGTGTTCCTGCTTACCTCGGTGCGCGTGAGGGTGACATCGCCCAACGATGAGATTCCGCCGCCGGCGCTATCGGCGGTGTTCTTCTCCAGCTCGCTCGAAGTCACGGTGATGGTGCTCTCGGGCTGCCCGTTGATGGCGCCGCCGTCGATGGTGGCGTGGTTGCCGGTCAGCTGGCAGCTGATGACGGCGATGGAACCAAAGACGAGGGCGACGCCGCCGAAGGGGGTGCTGCCGTTGCGGAGGGTGAGGCGGTTGAGCGTGAGTTCACCGTCGGTGGCGCCGACCCGGAACAAGCGGAACTCCGGGGTACCGGGAGCACTGGAACGCTCGATGACCGTGCGCTTGCCACCCTTGAGGGTGATGTCCGTTGTGATGTCGGGAAAGCCGTTTTGGCTGCCGACGGTGTTGGCGTCGGTGAGGGTGTAGGTGCACTTGGGTGCCAGATCGATGGTGCCGCCGCCCGCGCCGTTGGCGGTGTCGATGGCATCCCTGAGTTCCTCGACGTTGCAGCCGACGTGGACGACAGCTGCCTGGGCGGGGACGGCCGGCACCAAAGCCAGGCCGAGGGACAGTGCCGCGACGGCGCCGCCCGTTCTCGCGACGAGTCTCATGAGCACTCCAGACATGAGTGAGGCCCGAGGGCCGGTCCCCGAATACACCGACGGCATCCGGGAGCAGGGAAGATTGACGACAGCCACAACCGGGGCGGGTGAGGGGGCCGTGCCTGCCGGGTGCGAGACTTAACCGGGCCGATTGACCCGTAAACACATCTGCCGCCAGGCGGATCAACCCACAGCCCGCCTGACACGGCATCAGCCTCGGCGGCCCATGCGGGCGAGGCCTCGTCAGCTGGAACCTGATAGAGCCCAGTCCGGATGCCTGGCGGGCACCCAGCTCATGAGCCGCTCCTGCACAGCCCGCTCCCGTCGGTCAGGTACTCCCCCGCCTCCTGCCGACAACGGCAGTGGCCTGGCAAGCAGCGGCGGTCGACGGCCCGGACAAGAACCTCCTCAACGGCGTCGGATACGCCTACCCGCATGCCGCCCTGGACGACCACACCCGCCTCGCTCACACCGAGGTCCTGCCCGACAGGACCACCTCGACCTGCACCGGCTTCCTGACCCGCGCCACAGCGTGGTTCGCCGCACGAGGCATCAACGTCGAACGTGTCCTGAACGACAATGCCTGGGCCCACACCAAGAATGACAGGACTTGTGCCTCGGTTCCGGAGGCAGTTGGTGCTCAGTCCAGCCCCACATGTTGACGGGAAGCGACGTCGTCACCGGTGTCGCTGCTTGTGCTGCGTGAACCAATTCGCTGTGACGTGATGGCGAACATCCGTAGGGTCCATACATGACAGACGAGAGTGAGCGTGCCGTACAAGCGGCCATTGAGGCGGAGATGCGGCTTCTCGACCCTGCCGTGCGCGCTTCGCCGTCCCTGGTCTCCCAGCTGCTGGACCCGGAGTTCCTCGAGATCGGAGCGTCGGGGCGGCGCTGGGACGTGACGTCGATTCTCACGGTGCCGAGCGACGGTTCGGTGGCCCCCGAAGCTCGGGTCGAGGTCAGTGACATGTCGGGGGCCGTACTCGCACCCGGCATCGTTCATCTGACGTACTTCACCGACCACAGCGGGCGCCGAGCGTGGCGGAGCTCCGTGTGGCGTCTGACGGAAGTCGGCTGGCGCATGTACTTCCACCAGGGCACTTTGACGGGCTGAACGATCAGTGGCCGCTCGTGCCGGCCCCCTCGGGGGCCAGGCAGTCAGCCGGATACCGAATGCGCGGCCGGACCTCAATCGCCATCGTCAGGGATGAGGTTCGCCATCCCGGGGTAGGCCTGCGACGCCACGACCCACCGTTGGACGGGCAGGCTGCTCGGCGACGTCCCGACCTGGCATGAAGATGAGCGTGACCAGCGCCAGTCCCACCACTGCGCCGACGAGTTGCACGCCGATGAAGCCCGCGACAGAGCCCGGCGCGATGCCGGCGAAGGTGTCGGTGAAGGCGCGGCCGATCGTCACCGCCGGGTTGGCGAAGGATGTCGAGGACGTGAACCAGTAGGCGGCGCCGATGTACGCGGCGACGGCCGCGGGGGCAAAGCGCAGGCGGTCGGTGCGGGCCAGGCCGAAGATCAGCAGGATCAGTCCCGCGGTGGCGACGACTTCGCCCAGCAGCAGGTGCCCGGCCGAGCGGTCGTGCGTGGACCACTTCATCAGCGGCTCGCCGAACATCGCGTCGGCCAGCACGGCACCCGCGATCGCGCCGATGATCTGCGCGGGGACGTACACGGCCGCCTCCCGCAGGGTGACTCCGGCACCGCCGCGCCGGGCGGTCCACCACTCGGCCAGCGTGACGGCCGGGTTGAAATGAGCGCCGGAGACCGGGCCGAGCAGGGTGATCAGAACCCCGAGCCCGAAGACGGTGGCCAGGGAATTGGCCAGCAGTTGGAGCCCGACGTCGTGGGTCAGCTCGGTGGCCTGGATGCCGGAGCCGACCACGACCGCGACCAGGGCCGCCGTGCCGAACAGTTCGGCGGCGGCCTTGGCGACCAGTGGGGTACGGGGAGGGGTGGCGCCCGGAGCGGGCTGCGGCTCGGCCGCTATGGGGGACCCCGCGGCGGACTCGTGGGTGGCGGTCAACAAGGACTCCTCGGTGCTGTCGCAGCGGGCGACGGGGATCAGGGGCAGGACCGCTTGACGTTGTTCTCGGCGGTGGCGCGCGCGGCCTCCGCGAGGTCGGCGAACTGGCCGGCGAGGGAGGCGATGACGTCGGGCTTGAGCCGGTAGTAGGTGAATCGGCCGCACGGCTCCGTCTCGACCACGCCCGCCTCCCGCAGCACCTTCAGATGGTTGGAGAGGTTGGTCTGCTTGGCACCCGTCTCCTCGACCAGATGCGTGGTGCAGAGCGTCTCCTGGGCGAGCAGGGTCACGATCCGGAGTCTGAGCGGGTCGGCCAGAACCCGGATCAGATCAGTGTCGACTGACGTCATCATGGACTGATACTCTCACATCACTCCGAGCTGATACCAGCCCGGCCTGAACCCTGGGACCCGAACCCCAGCGAGCGGATTGTCATGACTTGGTCCTCATACCCCGTTCGGCCCGCGGCCGGTGGTCGCGCAGGCCATGACGAGGCAGGTGCCGACGTGGCCCATCGCTTCCGCAAGCCGCTGACCGACGAGGTGATCCAGGCAGCCGACAACGCCATCGCCATCGGCTGCCGAGCGCTTGAACCTCCGTCCCGCACCGCCGACTGAACCACTCGATCCACACAGTGAAGGACGAATCGATGCCCTCCGCCCCGCTCGCCTCCGTGCTCTTCGTCTGCGTACACAACGCCGGTCGCTCGCAGATGGCCGCCGGATTCCTGAACCACCTCGCGGGCGACCGGATCGAGGTCCGCTCCGCCGGTTCCATCCCGGGTGACCAGGTCAACCCGTCCGCGGTCGAAGCCATGAAGGAACTCGGCATCGACATCTCCGACCAGAAGCCGAAAATCCTCACCACCGAGGCCGTGCAGGCGTCCGACTACGTCATCACGATGGGCTGTGGCGACGCCTGCCCGATCTTCCCCGGCAAGAAGTACCTCGACTGGGCGCTGGAGGACCCGGCGGGCAAGGGCGTCGAGTCCGTCCGTCCGATCCGCGACGAGATCAAGACCCGCATCGAGGCCCTGATCGCCGAGATCGACGCCAAAAAGGAGGCGTGAGCGCGGTGACCGCGGGAGACGTCATACGCGGTGATCGCCGGATACACCGCCCGCCTCAACACCGCAGATCTCTTGCAGGCGGCCGCGACAGGTTGATGGCGGGGGGGTGGTGAGCTGCTGTCGGTTTACTGAGCTGAAGTGAGTAGTGGTGAGCGCAAGTGAGTCCTGTGGGTGGATTGGCGGGGGTGGGAACGGGAGTTCTGGAGCCGAATGGGTGACCTTGGCGGCTGCTGCTCGTTGACTGGATGGCGGGTGTCCTTGAGGGGGTGATGTGGTGGGTGATTCACGGAAGCTGACGGCATCCTTCGTGGCGTCCGGGCCGTGCGGGGTGGCGATCCGGGACCGTCTCAAGCACCTCACCCCCCAGGACGAGGGGGTGCTGCGTGCGGTCGGTGCGCACCAGGGTGCGCTGGCTTCCCGTGATCTCAAGGCTCGCTGCGCGGACGGTCTGGAGCACAATGCGGACACCTGGGCGGCGCGCAAGCGGGAACTGACCGGGGTGTCATCGTCGCGGATCGCGGGTGCGATCACGAAGGCCACCCACGATCAGTGGGCGCTGGCGCGCCGCTGCCAGGCGGCGCACATCCAGAAGCTGGCGGCCGGGATCAAGACGCTGCGACACCGCCTGTCCCTCCCGCTCGGGGAGAAGGGGACCAAGCGGGCCGCGGGCGGCTATCGGTCGAAGAACGAGTGGTTCCGCAAGTCCCGCCGCCTCGCGATGCTGGAGGCGCGGCACACGGCTGCTGTCGCCGACTGGCAGGCCGGACGGGTCCGGGTGGTACGGGGCGGCAAACGTCTCTTCAACACCCGCCACCACCTCGCCCAGGCACAGCTGAGCGAGGAGCACTGGCGGGAGCGGTGGGAGGCGGAACGCTGGTTCATCGCTGCCGATGGTGAGTCGGGGAAGCGGTTCGGGAACGAGCCGATCCGCGTCACCCCGGACGGCGAAGTGTCCATCAAGCTGCCCGTTCCGCTCGCGCACCTGGCCAACACCCGGAACGGCCGGTACGTCCTCACCGCCACCGTGGCGTTCGCGCACCGGGGCGCGGAGTGGGCCGACCGCATCACCGCGAACCGGGCCGTCGCCTACCGCATCCACCTCGACACGGAGCGCGGCCGCTGGTACCTCACCGCATCCTGGCAACGCCCCGCCGTGCAGACCATCCCGCTCGCCGCCGCATGCGCCCGGGGCGTGATCGGCGTCGACACCAACGCCGACCACTTCGCCGCCTACCGGCTCGACCAACATGGCAACCCGGTCGGCGACCCGCACCGCTTCGGCTACGACCTGTCCGGGACCGCCGGCCACCGCGACGCACAGATCCGCCACGCCCTGACCCGGTTGATCAACTGGGCGGTGCGTGCCGGTGTCGCCGCGATCGGCATCGAAAACCTCGACTTCACCGCCGAAAAAACCCGGGAGAAGCACGGGGGCCGCAAGCAGTTCAGGCAGCTCATCTCCGGCATGCCCACCGGCAAGCTCAAGGCCAGGCTGGTATCGATGGCCGCCGAGCACGGCCTGAGCGTCGTCGCGGTCGACCCGGCCTACACCAGCCTGTGGGGTGCGCAGCACTGGCAGAAACCACTGACCACCCCACACCGAAAGATGTCCCGTCACGATGCCGCCGGTATCGCGATCGGGAGACGCGCCCTTGGACACCCGGTCCGGCGTCGGACGGCACCGCCCCCACACGACCGGAGTGATCGTGCGGGGCATCGGACCGCCCAGGCCGAACCAGGCGACCGGGGACGTGAGGGAACCCGCCCACCCACAACGGACCGGCCCCCTGGAGGGCCGTCGCCGAGCGGGAAGCGAAAGCGGGAACCCAGTGCATCCAACACCGTTCGGGATGCACCCAGCACGCAGCAGTGGGTCCAGGACTCACTTGTGTGCACTGGCTAGGAACGGTCTCAGTGCAGTGCAACCTCGCCCGCGTGGACAGCACGCATGGCGCGCCCGACAGTCTCCTGATTTTCGCCGACCGGAGCCACGTAGTCGATGACGTGGCGCGCGGCGTCCTCCCCGAGCATTCGAGTGATCACCCACGTGGCGAGATACTGGGACGCCAGGCAACCACCCGCCGTAGCGATGTTCCCCTCGGCGTGGAACGGCGCGTCCAGCACGGTGACGTCACAGGCTTCGACGAAGGGCCGGCTCTTGCTGTCCGTGCAAGCCGGCATGCCATCCAGCAACCCGAGCCTGGCGAGCACCAGTGCGCCGGAGCACTGCGCACCGATCAGCTGTCGCGAAGGGTCGAGCAGCAGCCTGGAGATCAGCCGGTCGTCGGCGACCACGTCTCGCGCCTTCACCCCGCTGCCGATCAGCACGACGTCGGCTTCGGTCACGAACTCCAGCGGGCGCTGTCCGGTCACCTCGACGCCGTTCATCGACGTGACCACCGGCGTCGGTGTCGTAATGAAGGCTTCCAGGCCGTCCTTACGGCACCGGTTGATCAGCGCGGAAGCGATGAAACTGTCGAGCTCGTTGAACCCGTCAAAGGTGACCACGGCTACCTGCATCACATCTCCTTAAAGCAAGAACGGCAGCAGATCTGCAGTCTCCCCGGCGAGCCGTTCCGGAGCGAGAGCCAATCAGCGGTCGGTGGCCTGCCTACCGCCACTCGGCATTTCGAGCCCCGCGCCTGAGTGCCGTACTTACGGGCCCGCCGACCTGCTGACCTCCCGAGGCTCGCCCTGGAACGGCGCCACCGCCGACGTTCTCGACAGCCTCTCGAAGTCAGCACCTGACGACGATGAAGGCCACCAACAACATGCCACCAAAGCGTTCGCCCAGCCGGCCCGAATCCGTCGGCTGACCGCGCTCGGCCTGAGCTTGGACGAGGTCAGGGGCGTGCCGGCGGACGGCGCGTGGTCGGGGCAGAGCCGCGGGTCGTAGCGGCAGAGGGCCCACCGTGCTTCGACGCATGGCGTCAGGACGGTGTGTGCGGGTTCGCCTCGTCGGTCGCAGCCGGGCGCGCTACCGGTTGGGGGGCGGTCATGTCCAGCAGGAGCATGGCGTCGTGGTCGGGAGTGCCGGGTTCGGCGACGTAGACACCGAGACGCTGGCCCGGGGTGCCCTCCAGCTGCATGGACTGGGCGGCGAGCGTGATCGTGCCGACGTGCGGGTGGTGGAACGTCTTGTGCGCCGGCTTGCGGCCGGTGACGTCGTAGCGCTCCCACAGCTTGGCGAAGTCAGGGCTCTTAAGCAGCAGTTCACCGACGAGGGCAGTCAGGTCGGGGGCGTCGGGCGCCGTTCCGGCCAGGGCGCGCAGGCGGGCGACGCAGGCGCGGACCTGCTTGTCCCAGTCGGGGAACAGACTGCGGGCCGTGGGGTGCAGGAAGAAATAGCGGGCGAGGTTCCGCTGCTTGGCGGGCCAGTCGTCCAGCCCCGCATACAGCGCCAGCCCTCCGGGGTTCCAGGCGAGCATGTCCATACTGCGGCTGACGATGTACGCCGGGCTCGGGCGCAGCGTCTCCAGCAGCAGCTTCAGGTGAGGGCGGACGGTGCGGCTCGGTGCGGGTGGCGGCTCGGGCGCGTAACGGGCGGCACGGGCGGCCAGCTGTCGCAGATGGTCGTGCTGCTGGTCGTCCAGCTGCAGGGCGCGGGCGAGGGCGTCGAGCACGGAGGGGCTGGGGCGGGTCTCCTTGCCACGTTCGAGGCGGACGTAGTAGTCGATGCTGATACCGGCCAAGGTGGCCAGCTCCTCGCGGCGCAGACCCGGGGTACGGCGCAGGCCCACGCCGACGGTGAGGCCGACCTGGTCGGGCGTGGTCTGGGTGCGGCGGGCGCGCAGAAACCGGCCCAGCTCGGAACCGCCGTCACTGCTGCTGTCCTCGGATGCCATGTACTTCAGTCTCACACCCTCTGACCTGTATGGCGTGCGTGCTGGGGGGCCCTGTCATTACCCCTGAACGCCATTCCCCGGCATGACCCGGCCTGCCTGTCCGGCGCGCGGGGCGGCACGGTGGATGACGTCGCCACTTCACGTCTTTCCAGTGGGGGTGCCCCTTGGGCCCCGGTGCCAGGACGTGCCCCGATCCGGCAGTGCCAGGCCGAACCTCATAGAAACGCCCCCTCTCCGCCGCGAGCGGCGGAATCCTCCAGAGCAGGAGCACCTTTCATGCGTGCAGCAGTGATGTACGGAGCCGGAGACGTCCGGATCGAGGACCGTCCCGACCCGAAGATCCAGCAGCCCACCGATGCCGTCGTGCGCACCGTCCTGTCGTGCGTGTGCGGCAGCGACCTGTGGCCCTACAAGTCGATGCCCGCCACCGACACCGGCCGCCCCATGGGACACGAGTTCCTCGGCGTGGTGGAGGAGACCGGTCCACGGGTCACCTCCGTCAAGCCCGGGGACGTCGTCGTCACCCCGTTCACGTACTGCGACAACACCTGCGACTTCTGCGCCAGGGACCTGCACATCTCGTGCCGTCATGGGGGCCGGTACGGCATTGACGGCGTGGACGGCGGCCAGGGCGAGGCGGTGCGCGTCCCGCAGGCCGATGGCACCCTGGTCAAACTGCCCGTCGGCGCCGACTCCGCCATGCTGCCCTCGCTGCTGACCCTGTCGGACGTGATGGGCACCGGCCACCACGGCGCCGTCACGGCGGGCGTCAGCCACGGCGACTCCGTGCTGGTCGTCGGAGACGGCGCGGTCGGCCTCTGCGCGGTCATCGCCGCCAGGCGGCTCGGTGCCGAGCAGATCATCCTCATGGGGCGACACACCGATCGGACCGACCTGGGCCGCGAGTTCGGCGCTTCCGAAGTCGTTGCCGAGCGCGGAGAGGAAGGCGTCGCCCGCGTACGGGACCTGACCGGCGGCGACGGCGTCGAGAAGGTCATCGAGGCCGTCGGCACCCGCCAGACGCTGGAGACCGCTCTCGGCGCGGTCATCGACGGCGGCACCGTCAGCCGCCTGGGCGTCCCACAGTACGAGGAAGGGCCCGTCGGCCCGTCCATGATCATGCGGAACATCACCCTCACGGGCGGTGCGAGCCCGGCCCGCGCCTACATCGAAGAGTTGCTGCCGGACGTCTTGGACGGCAGCATCGCCCCCGGCCGCGTCTTCGACAAGAGCTTCTCCCTCGACCAGGTTCCGGACGCCTACCGGTCCATGGCCGACCGCCGCGTCCTCAAGGCCCTCATCACCCTCTGACCAGGACTGCCACCCACGCGGTGCCGGCCTCTGGCCGACCCCTGGCCGGCCCCCACCCCCCATCACCCGCGAAATGGAAAATTCGATGCAGACCGTCACCCTGAACAACGGCATCGACATGCCGATCCTGGGCTTCGGCGTATTTCAGATCCCCCCGGAGGAGACCGAGCAGGCCGTCGCCGACGCTCTCGCGGCCGGCTACCGGCTGCTCGACACCGCCGCCGCGTACCAGAACGAGGAGGCCGTCGGCCGCGCGGTCAAGAAAAGCGGCGTCCCACGCGAAGAGCTGTTCGTCACCACGAAGTTGTGGATCCAGGACGCGCCTGCGCAGGGGAACACCGAGCGCGCCTTCGAGACGTCGCTGAACAAGCTCGGCCTCGACTACCTCGACCTGTACCTGATGCACCAGCCCTACGGCGACGTGTACGGCCAGTGGCGCGCCATGCAGGACCTCTACCGCGAGGGCCGCATCAAGGCGATCGGTGTCGCCAACTTCTAACCTGACCGGCTCGTCGACCTCATCGTCAACAACGACGTCACGCCCGCGATCAACCAGATCGAGACCCACCCGTTTTTCCAGCGCACCGCCGACCAGGAGCTCATGCGCGAGCACGGGGTCCAGATCCAGTCGTGGGGCGGGTTCGCCGAGGGCCGCAACAATCTGTTCACCCACCCGGTCCTGAGCGAGATCGCCGAGAAGCACGGAAAGTCCGTGGCTCAGGTCGCGCTTCGCTGGTTGGTCCAGCGCGGCGTCGTCGCGATCCCCAAGTCGGTGCGCACCGAGCGCATGGCGGAGAACATCGACGTCTTCGACTTCGCACTCACCGACGACCAGATCGCGTCCATCACCACCCTGGACACCGGCGGCTCGCTGTTCTTCGACCACCGCGACCCTGCCGTCGTCGGCCGGCTCGGCAAGCGGCGCCTGGACAACTGACCGATCGGGGCGCATGGGCTTCCTCGACGACGAGGACCGGCTTCCGCCACTGGCCCTGATCCGGCAGCGCGGCAGGCGGATATGGGCTCCGGGGCATGGTCCGACTATGCGACGATCACCGCAGGAACGGAGAGATCTGGGAGGAACATGGGCAAGATACACGCGGACGAAGCGGAGACCGACGACGACCTGGTCCGGCGGCTGCTGCGTGCTCAGTTCCCCCAGTGGGCGGACCTGCCGATCACCCGGCTCGCCTCCGGAGGCACGGTCAACGCGATCTACCGGCTCGGCGAGGACCTGACCGTCCGGCTGCCGCTGCGCGCCGGCGGTACCGAGGCCATCACGATGGAGGCACGGCTCCTCCCCCGGCTGGCGCCGCTGCTGCCACTGCCGATCCCGGAAGTGGTGGCGACCGGCGCCCCGGGTGAGGGGTACCCCTTGGTCTGGGCAGTGCACCGGTGGATCGAAGGTCGCAACCCGGTCGAGGGGGATCTGGCCGAGCCCGAACTCGTGGCCCGTGACCTCGCGGAATTCGCCGTCGCCATCCGCAAGATCGATCTCCCCGGCGGACCGCCCGCGCACCGGGGCAAGCCTCTGATGGCCGAGGATCAGGAGATGCGGGCAGCGATCGAAGCGCTGCGCCGCACCGACGAACCCTTCGACGCCGACGAGATCACCGCGGCCTGGGAGGAGGCGCTCGCGGCACCACTGTGGACGGGCCCGGCCTGCTGGACGCACTCCGACCTCATGCCGAGCAATGTGCTGCTCGCCGGCGACCACGTCTCGGCAATCATCGACTTCGGCACCGTGGGGATGGGTGAACCGGCCACCGACCTCATCCCGGCCTGGAACCTGCTGCCCGCCCCGGTGCGGCGGGTGTACCGCGAAGCGGCGGATGTGGACGATGCGACCTGGGCCCGCAGCCGGGGCTGGGCGCTGTCCATGGCGGTCATCCAGCTTCCGTACTACCGGACGACCAATCCGATCATTTCGGCCAACGCCCGGCACGTCATCCGAGAGATCCTGGGGACCTCAACGTAGGGAAGGTCAGGGTCGACGCCCCCGGGCGTCTGCCGGGTCCTCCACGTCCCGAGCCCATTCTTCACCGCGCGAGCCCTCCAGCAACGTCCCGAAGTAGGCGTCGGCGCCGGCCGGCAGGTGATCCCATCGAAGCGCTTCGACGTCGCGGCGAAGGCTATCGATGGATTTTTGCATGGGAAGAATGAGATGCGACACTGGCATCTCAAGTAGGCCTAATTCATCAGTTCATGATGGGTCGTTGACATCTCACTGGCCCATATGCCAGTTTCGAAGCGCTTCAACGATCCTGGACATGTGGCCCGCTTCGGCTCTGCCGCGCCCGGTCGCCACCAGCCGTCGCCGAACCACCGCACGCCTAGGGGGTTTCCCGCAGTGAGTTCCGCCTCCGTGCCTGCCGACCTGCCCTCCGAGGCACCCGCCGGGCTGCCCGGAGACCGGCTCCCGTAGCGCGCCCCCCTGACAGCCGTCCACCGGACTTCATCACCCCGCGAGGGAAGTTCCCCGCGGCCCGACCACACCTCAGGGACGGACATGGCGTTCTTCGACAATCCCGTGATACCCGGCTTCAGTCCGGACCCGAGCGTCTGCCGGGCCGGTGACGACTACTACGTGGCGACGTCCAGCTTCGAGTACGTACCCGGCGTACCGCTGTGGCACAGCCGTGACCTGGTGCACTGGCGGTTGATCGGGCATGCCTTGGACCGGCCCTCGCAGCTGGGGTTGCCCGACACGGCCCCGGCCTCCACAGGGGTGTACGCGCCCACGCTGCGATACCACGACGGCCGGTTCTGGCTGATCACGACCGTGGTCGCCGGGGCGGGCAACGTCCTGGTGACCGCGGACGACCCCGCGGGACCGTGGTCGGATCCGGTGCCGGTCGACGTACCGGGCATCGACCCCGACCTCGCCTGGGACGAAGAGGGGAACTGCTGGTGCGTGTTCTCGTCGGACGGCATCCGCGGGGTGCGGATCGAGCCGAAAACAGGCGAACTGCTGGGCGAGCCAGTGGCGATGTGGTCGGGAAGCGGGCTGCAGTATCCCGAGGGCCCGCACCTGTACCGCGTCGGCGACTGGTGGTACCTGCTGCTGTCGGAAGGCGGAACGGAACGCGGGCACGCCCTGTCGGTCGCCCGGGCCCGCACACTGCCGGGGCCGTTCGAACCGCACCCGGCCAACCCCGTGCTGTCCCACCGAAGTACCGGCCACCCGGTGCAGAACACCGGCCACGGCGATCTGGTGCAGGCACACGACGGCACATGGTGGATGGTGCTGCTGGGCACCAGGCCCCGCGGTGACACACCCATGTATCACGGTCTGGGCAGGGAAACATTCCTGGTACCGGTGCGGTGGGAGGACGAGTGGCCGCTGCCCGGACCACTGGAGCTGCGCGCGCCGGCTCCGGCGCTGCCGCCGCATCCCTGGCCGGACGAACCGCACCGGGACGACTTCGACTCCACCACACTCGCACCCTGCTGGGTGTCGCTCAGGCGACACGACACGACCGCCGTTCGCCTCGACGAGCGGCCGGGCCACCTGGTGCTGCACGCTCGCGCGGACAGCCTCGACAAGCCCGGCGCACTCTTCGTGGGACGGCGCCAGCGCGACCCCGACTGCAGCGCGCGCTCGCTGGTCGAAGTCGCCGAAAGCGGCAGGGGCGGGCTCGCGGTACGGCTGGACGAGGCACACCACTACCAGGTGGAGACGGGCAACGGCACGGTCCGCGCGGTCGCCAGGATCGGCCCGCTGCGCCACACCATCGCCGAACAGACCGTGCCGTCCGGTCCCGTGACCCTGCGGATCGACGTCACCACCACGGATGTACTGCCACCCACCGTCACGTTCCGCAGCACGGACCCGGAGCACGCTGTCCCGCCCGGCCTCCGCGTCGGCGGCCCCGACACCCTCCGTCTGGGGTATGAGACGCCCGGCGGCGACTTCGAGGTCCTCGCCGAACTCGACGGCCGCTACCTCACCACCGAGGTTGCCGGGGGCTTCACCGGACGCGTCATCGGCATGTACGCCACACACGGCAGTGCGGCCTTCGACTGGTTCGAGTTGCGGCCCGCCTGACGAGCGCTCCCCCACCACGGCCCACCCCCGGCCATGGCGGATCGGGCCCCGGTGGGGACCGTCGGGCGATGCCGAGGGCGTGCGAGCCCGACCAGGTGCGCAAGCAGGGGGCGGCTCGGCCTGGAAGGGTGACGTCAGGCTTCTCACCCCCCGCGCTGTCATGGCGGGTCGGGGAAGGTGATGCCGGTCAGCCCCTCGGAGACGGTCCACAGGCGTCGGGCGGCGGCCGTGTCACTGGCCGCCTGCGAGCGAGCGGCCAGGGTCGGCGCGCCGCGCCTTTCGAACCTGCCGTCGGGGCCGACGAAGCTCGCGCCGGGCAGGTCCTGGACGGCGGCGTACAGGGTGTGCAGCGAGCCGGCCCGGCTGTCCTGGGCGATCAGCCGGTTGCCCAGCCGGAGGAAGACGCCCCGCAGGGAGCTGGCGTCGTTTCCCTGGAGGTTGGTGCCGGCCCAGCCGGGGTGCGCGGCCAGCGCGCGTACGGGCGAGCCCGCCGCGACGAGCCGTCGTTGGGGCCCCAGCGTGAAGAGCAGGTTTGTGAGCTTGGACTGGCAGTAGGCGGCCATCGGCGCGTACTCGCCGGTCAGGTCGAGGTTGTCGAAGTGGATGCGGGGACTGCCCGGGGTCTTGTGAGCGGTGGACGAGAGGGTCACCACGCGGTCGGTGATGTGTGGCAGCGACAGGTTGGTCAGGGCGAAGTGGCCCAGGTGGTTGGTGCCCAACTGCATCACGAAGCCGTCCTTGGTGCGGGCCTCGCGGCGAGGTGCGAAACGGGTGCTGGAACGTGTTGCTCTTCCGGTCTTCGCGGCGTTGCACGGCTATGCCGGCCTGACCGTGAGCGGCATGCTGCCACCAGAAGTCGCCGAGCACGGACTGGACGACGTGATCGCGTCCATCGTGCGTGGCTGTCTGCCTGAGTAGAGCCCGGAGCAGAGCGAGCGGGCCGGCCCTCGCACGCCGCCTGAAGGTCTGGTGCGCACTCCCGCGCGGCGGTCGGTCCTTCGACATCGGCCCACCAACCCGTTCTTCCAGTCCGGCCCGACCCGACGACGCCAGTCACCAGCCGGGCTGGACAGCGACATTGGGAATCAGTAGTGGACAGCGATTGACTCACACGGCGCGCCGGACTCGCTATACGATCAACTGTCGACGGTGAACTGCGTTGCCGGGGAGGCGCGGGTGTACGAGCTGGTGCTCCGAGTAGATGCCGGACCCTCGGCGTCCGATGAGCAGGTGGAGCGCCAAGTGCGCAGCCTGTACCGGGACTTGCGAACGCTTGGCCTGTTCCACGTGGAGCGCAAGGAGGCTCCTGCACCGGCCGGCTCGATGGCCTCCGCGGGGTACGAGATCGGCGCCCTCGTCGTCAGCGGTGCCTTCTCAACGGCGGCGCTGAAGGCCATGAGCAACGTACTGGTGGCCTACATCCAGCGCTCGAAGGGCCGTTCCGTGGAATGGGAGTTCGACGGCAACAGGGGCGCGTTCCAGGCGCTGTCCGCGAAGGACCAGAACAAGTTGGTCGAGGTCGTGGCCGCGCGGATCGCCGCAGGGGTCGGCACGGACGGCGGCAGCGGGGAGCCGGGAGGAAGTGATGGCGGGACGCCGGATCGCGCTGCTGGTCGCGACTAACGGATACGCCGACCCGGGCCTCAGCCAGCTCCGTGCACCGGCGCGCGGCGCCGACGAACTGGAAGCCCTGCTGAAGGACGAGGCGGTGGGCCGCTTCGACTTCGTCCGTACGCTCACCAACCGGACCAAGGGGGAGATCGAGGGGGAGATCGAGGCGCTGCTCAGCAATCGCGCGCCCGACGACCTGGTCCTGCTCTATTTCGCGTGTCACGGCGTCAGAAACGACGCCGATCTGCTGTTCTTCGCGACCACGGCCACGGACCTGAGCCGTCCACACACCACCGCCGTCCGTGCGGACCTCATCCACCAACTCCTGGACGCGTGCGAGGCCCGCACCAAGATCGTGCTCCTCGACTGCTGCTACAGCGGCCTGTTCCACCGGGGCACCCCCATGTCTCCCGCACCGGTCGACGTGGAGGCGGCCCTGGTCGGCCGCGGTACCTTCGTGATCACCGCGTCCACCGCGCTCGAGTACGCCTACGAGGGCGGCCAGTTGACCCAGGAAAACGCCCGGCCCGGGTCACGCTTCACCGCCGCGGTCAACGAGGGGCTCAGCACCGGACTGGCCGATCTGAACCGTGACGGTGTCATCACACCGGATGAGCTGTACACGTATGTGCATGACGCCGTCCTCAATCAGAGCGGCCCGCAACAGACGCCTACCAAGTCCGGCCAGTGCGAGGGGCATGTCGCCCTCGCGTACGCGGTCCACACCGATCCGTCCACCGGCTTGTCCTTGCAGGGGACACGGTCGGACGAGCTGGTACTGGGGACACTGCTCCCGCCCCCGGTCGACACCCCGGACCGGGGCTTCATCTGCGACTCGTGGGAGGGCGCGTCCCGGCTCCTGGTGCCGATCGGCCGGACGGCGGCCGGCTCCGGTGGCGAGCTCATGTGCCTTGACCTCTCCAGCCGGGACGGAAACGCAGCGGTCGTCGGCAGGCTGGGCAGCGGCAAGACGACGCTGCTGCGTGTCCTCGCGATGTCGCTGGCGCTGAGCCACACACCGCATGAGGCGGAGTTCTATCTCCTGGAGGGAGCCGTCAACCGGCTCGGTGTGCTGCGGGCGATGCCGCATGTGAAGATGGTCGCCGCCGCACACGAGCACGAGGCCGTCGCGGAGGTCCTCACAGCGTTGAAGGACGCCGTCGCCGCCCGACGGGCTCTGTTCCGGGACCTGGACATCGACTCCATCGAGGAGTTCCGTGAGTTGCGGGCAGCGGGAAGGCTGCCGCACGACCACAGCAGCGACGTCTTCCTCGTGATCGACGGCTGGCTCGACTTCGATTATGAGATACCCGAGTTCGCCAAAGAGGTTCACCGGCTCGCCAACACCGGCCTCAACTACGGAGTTCACCTCCTCGTCTCCGCCCGGCGGTGGAGCGACTTCGGCAAGAGTCTGCTCGGCCTGCTCGGCACCCGTGTCGAACTCGCCCTGGAGGACCCGTCGGAGTCCCAGATCGACGCGGCTCTCTCCGCGAGGCTCGGGATCGGCTGGGCCCTGTCGCGCCGTCGGCGCTT
The DNA here is from genome assembly GCF_036248255.1 of Streptomyces sp. NBC_01717. Classification (NCBI taxonomy): domain Bacteria; kingdom Bacillati; phylum Actinomycetota; class Actinomycetes; order Kitasatosporales; family Streptomycetaceae; genus Streptomyces; species Streptomyces sp. NBC_01717. Next base: position 674,742 of record NZ_CP109178.1, read on the forward strand.
CCGCGCGGCCGTGCCCCACCTGGAGGAGGTCAACAGTTCCGTGGAGGCCCGGCGGGCTCTGGCCGAGACGACCCAGCGGATGCGGGAACGCTGGCTCGGCGTGCAGCCTGACTCGACACCCCCGCCCCGCACCGACATTCCGTTCACGAAACTGCTCGCCATCGGCGACGCCGAGCAGTTCGACGTGGCCCGCACCTGGCGGCAGCGCCCACCGCAGGAGCGACTGCGGGTGCCGATCGGGGTCGACGGGGCCGGCCGACCCGTTGTGCTCGACCTCAAGGAGGCCGCTCACGGCGGGATGGGGCCACACGGCCTGTGCATCGGCGCCACCGGCTCCGGCAAGTCGGAACTGCTGCGCACGCTGGTCCTCGGCCTCGCCGTCACGCACTCGTCGGAGACGCTCAATTTCGTCCTGGCCGACTTCAAGGGCGGTGCCACCTTCGCCGGCATGTCAGACCTGCCGCACGTCTCGGCAGTCATCACCAACCTCGCCGACGATCTGACCCTCCTGGACCGCATGAGAGACACGATCGGCGGCGAGCTCGTCCGCCGCCAGGAACTGCTGCGGATGGGGGGCAATTATCCCAACGTCGCCCAGTACGAGAAGGCGCGCACGGCGGGCGCCCCGATCGCCCCCCTTCCCACGCTTCTCATCGTGATCGACGAGTTCTCCGAACTCCTCACCGCCCGGCCGGATTTCATCGAGATCCTGGTCCAGATCGGCCGTATCGGCCGTTCGCTCGGTGTGCACCTGCTGCTGGCCTCACAGCGCCTGGAGGAGGGCAAGCTGCGCGGCCTGGACACATACCTCTCGTACCGGATCGGCCTGCGGACCTTCTCCGCCAGCGAGTCCCGGAGGGCCATCGGCGTCCCGGATGCCTATCACCTGCCGCCGGTCCCGGGCTCCGGCTATCTCAAGTACGACACCGACGAGATGACCCGCTTCCGGGCCGCGTACGTCTCGGCCCCCTATGCGCCGGGAGGGCCTCCGTCCACCGCGGACGACGACGTCCTCGCCGACAGTCTGCTGGACGTGCTGGTCGGACGGATCACGGGCCAGGGGCCACCCGCGCACCAGGTCTGGCTGCCTCCGTTGGACGTGCCGGCCACCCTCGACGAGCTGCTGCCGGAACTGGCCGCCACGCCGGAGCGCGGACTGCACCCTCCGGCGTACGACGGGCTCGGCGGGCTCCGGGTACCGGCCGGGCTCGTAGACCGTCCCGACCAGCAACGCCGCGATCTGATGTACCTCGACTTCTCGGGTGCGGCCGGGCACGGCCTGGTAGTCGGCGCACCCCAGACGGGCAAGTCGACGCTGCTTCGTACCGTCGTCTGCGCGCTCGCCCTCACCCACACCCCGTCCGAAGTCCAGTGCTACTGCCTGGACTTCGGCGGTGGGAGCATGCAGCAGCTGCAGAACCTGCCGCATGTGGGGGGTGTGAGCTCGCGACTCGACCCGGAGTACGTACGACGTACAGTCGCAGAGGTCGCCGGCGTACTCTCCTCCCGGGAGGAGTTCTTCCAGGTCCACGGGATTGACTCCATGGCCGCGTACCGGAGGGGGCGCTCGGCCGGAAAGTGGCCGGACCAACAGTGGGGCGACGTCTTCCTGGTCATCGACGGCTGGTCGACCTTCAAGCACGATTACGAGTACGAGCAGTTGGAAGAGGCCGTAGCCGACCTCGCGGCACGCGGCCTCGCTTACGGCGTGCACCTGCTGCTCGCAGCCAACCGCTACGCCGACGTCCGCCCAGCGCTGCGGGACTACTTCGGCACCCAGGTGGAGCTGCGTCTCAGCGACCCGATGGACTCGCAGTTCGCACGAAGGGCGGCCGCGGATGTCCCGGTCGGCGCCCCGGGCCGTGGTCTGACCCACGACAAGTTCCATTTCTTGGCCGCCGTGCCGCGGGTCGGCGGCGGTGCGAGCACCACGACCGGACTGACAGAGGCCACAGCGGACCTCGTCGAGGCCATCCGGTCCCAGTGGACGGAGGCCGGCGCCCCGCCCGTGCGTGTCCTGCCCACGCAGGTGCCCGCGGAAGCGCTCCCGTCGGACTTCGGCCGCTCCAAAGGGGAACTCGCCCTGGGCGTCGACGAGAAGCAGCTGCTCACCTTCGGCGTCGACTTCGATACCGACCCCTATCTGGTCGTCTTCGGGGAGAACGAGTCCGGAAAGACGTCGCTGCTGCGGCTGCTCGCCCAGCGGATCAGTAAGCGGTACACGCCTCAGGAAGCACAACTGGTCGTTGTCGACTACCGGCGTTCGCTGATGGGCGAGCTGCCCTCGGAGTACGTGACGAAGTACGTCCGCAACGGCGTGGACCTTCAGTCCTACATCGAAGGCCTGGTCGGCTTCCTGGAGAAGCGAATGCCCCCGCCGGACGTCACTGCGGAGCAGCTGCGTCACCGGAGCTGGTACACGGGACCCGACGTCTTCCTCCTCGTGGACGACTACGACCTCGTTGCGACCACCTCGAGCAACCCCCTCCACCCGCTCCTGGACTACCTGCCGTTCGCGCGGGACATCGGGCTGCGCATTGTGCTGTGCCGGAATTCGGCGGGGGCCGGGCGGTCGATGTATGAACCGGTCATGCAGTACCTGCGGGAGCAGGGGGCGCACGGGCTCACGCTCTCGGGCGACAAGTCCGAGGGGGCGCTGATCGGTTCGGTGACTCCGTCTCGCCTGCCACCCGGCCGCGCGATGCTCACCGGCCGGCGTATCAGGCCGCTTCAGGTCCAGCTGGCCTACCAGCCTCCCCACGCCGACCTATAACGGAGTGCAGGGCGCATTCCTCCATTGCCATAGATCACCGACGAGTTCGCCAAGACGGCGGTGTCAAAGGCGTAAACCGCGATGAGCCGCGCCCCGTTACGGCTCGCCCGCCACCCCACGGTGGTGAGCAGCGCCTGGGCGTCGCCCACGGACGCCACCACGTCCAGGTCGCGCAGCAGCTCGCCGGACGCAGGCATTGACGGACTGAATCCATGACCGCACGGGACGGGACACGCCGTCGCCCGGCGGAATACGGAGATCACTTCGCGTGGTTTGGTACGACGGATGTCAAACTTCAGTGCAGTCGACGGGCGTCACGCTTCGGTCGACCTTACGGCAGGAGATGGGCCCATGGGGTTCAGCGGCAACAGCACGCAGGCGCAGGCAATCGGCCGGTACGGCCTGTGGAACACCGGGCTGCGCGATCCGGATCCCTCCGGCGCAACCGAACGTGCCGAAACTGCGGCGGAATTGGAGGAGCTCGGCTACGGCGCCCTCTGGCTCGGCGGCAGCAGCGGCGTGGAGCACGCGGCCCCGCTGATCGCAGCAACCCGGTCGATCACCGTTGCAACGGGCATCCTCAGCATCTGGCAGCACGAACCGCAGGACACCGCCGAACGGTGGGCCGCCCTCGAGGCCGCCCACCCCGGACGCTTCCTGCTGGGGCTGGGCGTCAGCCACGCGAAGCTCGCCGAACAGTACAAGCGCCCGTACGCAGCCATGACCGGCTATCTCGACGCACTCGACGCCGCGGGGGTCCCGGCCGGCCGCCGGGTGCTGGCCGCGCTCGGCCCCAGAATGCTGGAGCTCTCCCGCGACCGCGCCGCGGGCGCTCACCCCTACCTGGTCACCCCCGAGCACACGGCTCAGGCACGAGAGACACTCGGCGAGGGGCCCTTGCTGGCCCCCGAGTTCACCGTGATCCTGGAAGCCGACCCGGATCGCGCGCGGGCTGCCGCCCGCGGGTTGCTGGCCTTCTACCTGGAGCTCCCCAACTACACCAACAGCTGGCTCCGGCTCGGCTTCACCGAGGACGACCTGGCCAACGGTGGCAGCGACCGACTGGTCGACGCCCTGTTCGGCTGGGGCGACGAGCAGCGGGTACGCGAACGAATCGACGCCTTCCTCGACGCCGGCGCCGACCACGTCGCTGTACAAGTGCTGTCCACGGTTGAGGATCGCGCCGGTCTGCCCCGGGAGGAGTGGCGGCGGCTGGCGGCGGCACTGGACCTCTGAAGTGCTCAGCCGCCATTGACAGGGCAGTTGAGAACAGCAGGCCGTACGTGACCGATGTCCGGAAGCGCCCGCCCCAGGCGTGCGAGCGGGGACAAAGCCATCAGCACCGGGGACAGCATCATGCCGCCGGCCGTCACCAGGAAGCTGGTACGCAAGCCCCACTCCCCTGCGAGAAGGCCTCCGAGCAGCGAGCCGAACGGGGTCAGGCCCATGCCGACAAACGTGATCGTCGCGGCCACGCGGCCTTGCATCCCGTCCGGGGTGACGGCCTGCCGGACGGCCATGACCGTGACGTTCACCAACTGGCCGAAGGCCCCGAACACAAAGTTGACGGCAACGAGCGCGGGGATCGTCACCGCGGAGGGGCCATGGAGCACAGGTACGCAGAGCAGTACGCCGTCGCCGAGCGCCGCCGCGGACACAAGCACCACGCCGTAACCGAACCGGTTGGGGAGTCGGGCAGCGAGCAGTGAGCCCAGGAGCGCGCCCGGCCCCGTCGCCGCGAGCGCCAGACCGACGGCGGTGCCCGACAGGTGCAGTTCCCGTGGCAGGAAAAGCAGATAGACGGTCATCATGGCCGCGAAGGAGAACTGGAATGCGGCCGAGGCGAGGCCCACGGTCCGCAGCAAGTTATGGCCGCCGACAAACCGGAGGCCCTCATGGATCCGTCGCCACACCCGAGGGGGACGTTCCGAGCGCTCCGGGGTCGATTCGCGGCGACGGATCCGCCGGATCGTCAGGAAGGACAGAGCGAAGAACAGCCCACTGGAGGCGGCGGCGATCGGCGCGGACAGCAGGGACACCAACGCGCCGCCGAGGGCGGGGCCGCCGATCTGGGCCGCTGACCGGCTGCCCTCGAGCGCGCTGTTGCCCTGCACCAGCTGATCGCGTTTCACCAGCCGTACGAGAGAGGCCTGGTAGGCCACATCGAAGTACACGGACAGTGCCCCGACGGCGAAGGCCGCCAGAAACAGTGCCGGCAGGCCGAGCCCGCCGAGGAGGCCGGCCACCGCTGCCGCGCCCAGCGCCAGGGCCCGTCCGAGGTCCGCCAGCACCATGACCGTGCGGGTCCGCCACCTGTCCACCCACGCGCCGACGAAGAGCGAGAGCAGCAGAATCGGTGCCTGCCCAGCCGCGCGGAGGGCGCCCAGCTGGTCGGCTTCGGCGTGGAGCGTCAACACGGCGATCAGCGGCAGGACCACCAGGCTTCCGTGCTCGCCGAGTTGGGAGGCCGTCTGGCCCGCCCAGAGCCTGCGGAAGTCGCCGTCCCGCCACAGGCTTGGCAGACCGGTTCGGCCGGAATCGGGTACAGCGGAGGAAGCGGACGGCACACAGACCCCTTGGGTTGCCGAAGACGGGTCCCGCCATCCGTCGCACGACAGGTGCGCCGACGGTTCGGACGGGGGATGGCTCGCCGTGCCGCGCATCCAGGGCAGCACGCGATGACTGGCCGATCACGGCCTACGACGTCAACGCGCGCTCGGACGACCGGGCATGTCTCAGCTCCTTGTGGGGGTCACTCGCCGCCCGAAGACTAGCCCTGCAACGCTTCACGCGAAAAGCGATTTGAAGCCTGTGGCAGACGACCGGGTCGCGCTCACGGAGCCCCCACGCCCGAAGCGGTTGCGTCACGCGAGGCCAACCGCCCCAAGAACGGCTACGGCGGCCCCTGGACCGTAGGCATCCCCGACGCAGCCCTGCGCCGGGAGACCCCGCGTCGCGGGCTCTGGCTGGACACGTCGCACCAGACGCCCGACCAGACCGTGGACCAGCTTCTCGCCGACCTCGCCACAGCCCGCATCGCCGGCTGAGAGAACCCGTCAAAGGATCGCTGTCGAAACCCGTCGACCAGGGAGTTTGCTGTCCCGTCGGGCGAACCGGCCAACCCGCTGCAGCGCAAGCTGACCCAGCAACACCCGAGACGCCGCACCTGTGGCGCGGCGGCCCACGGCCACCGCGCCACACGACTTCCTCGGACTGACGGGCTCATCCGCTCGGCAGGCACAGCACGTCGGCCCGGGACGTGCGAGTAGAGGGCTGAGGAAGGCCCGTTTGTCGAAGCGGGTGGCCACGGCCCGGAAGCCTTTGAAGGCATTGATCGCCCGCTCGACTTCGTTGCGGCGACGGTAGATCGCCGTGTTGAAGTCGGTCGGGCGCCCGCCCTCGCTACCTCGGCGTCGGCGTGTGGCCCGCTGGTCCCTCGGCCGACGAAGGCAAGAGGCCGGTCAGGCGCTGAGTTCCGGGTAGAAGTTCGTGATGTCGCCGGACAGGGCGGCCTTGGCCTGACGGGAGGTCTCGTCGGCGAGCACCTCGAACGCGCCCTTCTCGATCCCGTCCAGCGCCTCCTTGGCGATGTCGGCCGGCTTCGACTTGGGCTGGGTCACCTCCGCGGTCATGTCGGTGTCGACGTATCCCATGTGCAGGCCCGTCACGCCGATGCCGCGGTCAAGCAGTTCAAGCCGGATGGCGTTGGTCTGCAGCCAGAACGCGGCCTTGGTGGCGGAGTACGCGCCGTGCCGAGCGATCCACGAAAGTGCCGAGTGCGCGTTCAGGATGTGGCCGCCGCCGTTGCGCTCGATCACCGGGACGAAGGCCCGGGTCACATTGAGCGGGCCGAAGAAGTTGGTCTCGAAGACGTTCCTGATGTCCTCGATCGGCACGTCCAGGTAGGTGTCCGGTGCGCTGCTGCCGGCGTTGTTGATCAGCACGGTGACGTCGGGCGCTGCCGCCACCAGCGCCTCGATCGAGGCGAGGTCGGTGACCTCCAGAGCCAGCGGTACGACGCGGGCGTCGGTGCTCGGCTGCGGGTTCCGCGCGGTGGCGTAGACCTTCTTCACGCCGCGGGTGAGCAGCTCGTCCACGATCGCCTTGCCGATACCGCGGTTGCCGCCGGTGACGAGTACGACGGCGCCTTCGAGAGTGGTCACTTTGACTCCAGACAAAAGATGGAAACCGATCTGTTTCCACCAAGGTAAACCGATCTGTTTCCGACTGCAAGCCCAGCCGGTACCCTCGATGCCATGACGACCTCGGTGACACCCCGCGAACGACTGCTGCAGGCGGCGGGCGAACTCTTCTACCGCGACGGGATGAACATCGGCGTGGATGCGCTGTGCAAGGCCGCCGGGGTCTCGAAGAAGTCGATGTACCAGTTGTTCCGGTCCAAGGACGAGGTGATCGCGGAGAGCCTCGCCAGCCGCGGCCCGACGTACGAGGCCGCCCTGCTACCGGGCCCGGACGACGCGCGGTCGCCGCGCGGTCGCATTCTGACCGTGTTCGAGCGGCAGGACCGGATGACTGCCGAGGGCAGCTTCCTCGGCTGCCCGTTCGTGAGTGCTGCGGTGGAGCTGAAGGACCCCGGACATCCGGGCAGTGTGGTCGCGCGCCGTTTCAAGCAGCACCTGACCGACTTCTTCCAGGCCGAGCTCGTCGCCGCCGAGGCTGAGGATCCGGAGAGCCTGGCCGTGCAGTTGACGATCGTCTTCGACGGCGCGAGCGCCCGGGTCGTCGTACAGTCCCAGGCGCTCGCGGGCATCGGCGTGGCCACGGCAGCGGCCTTGCTGGATGCTGCCGGCGTCGAGCAGACAGTGCCTGCGGGCCAGGCCCGCTAGTCGGCCCTTCCGCGGACGCGGGTGATGGTCTTGTGCTCGACGTATCCGGTCAGGCCGACCTTGCCGTACTCGCGGCCGATGCCGCTGGCCTTGTAGCCGCCGAACGGTCCGTCGAAGCTCATCGGGGAACCGTTGATGGTGAGCGTGCCGGTACGCACTCGCCGAGCGATCTCAAGTGCTCGGTCGGGGTCGGCGGACCACACGCCGCCGGACAGGCCGTACTCGGAGTCGTTGGCGATCCGGACCGCGTCGTCCTCGTCGTCGTAGGCGATGACGGCGAGCACCGGGCCGAAGATCTCCTCCTGGGCGATGCGCATCCTGTTGTCGACGTCGGCGAACAGGGTCGGGGTGACATAGTTGCCCCTTTCCAGCCCGGCGGGGATCTGCGTACCGCCGGTGACCAGCCGGGCGCCCTCCTCGATGCCCACCTGGATGTAAGAGATCACCCGCTCCTGCTGATCCGGGCGGATCATGGGGCCGACGAAGGTGTCGGGGTCGGCCGGGTCGCCGACCTTCAGCGACTCCACCAGATCCTTGAGCGCGGAGACGACCTCCTCGTAGCGGCTGCGCGGCGCGAGGATGCGCGTCTGGAGAATGCACGCCTCGCCGTTGTTGCCCAGCGAGCCGAACTTCAGCCCCTGGGTGACCTTGCCGAGGTCGGCGTCCTCCAGGATGATCGCGGCGGACTTGCCGCCGAGTTCGAGACTGACCCGCTTCAGTTGCTCGCCGGCGATCGAGGCGATGCGACGGCCGGCCCGGGTGGAACCGGTGAACGCGATCTTGTCCACATCGCGGTGCGACACCAGGTACTCACTGGTCTCCCGGTCGGCGGGCAGGATGCTGAGCACACCTTCGGGAAGGCCGACCTCGGCAAACAGCTCGGCAAGCATCATCATGCTCAGCGAGTTCTCCGGCGAGGTCTTCAGCACGACGGTGTTGCCGGCCAGCAGCGCCGGGGTCAGCTTCGCCATCGCCGCCGAGAAGGGCGAGTTCCACGGGATCACCGCTGCGACCACCCCGATCGCCTCGCGGCGCACGATGGTGTCGTACGGAGCCGCGGGGTCGGAGGGATCTACGATCTCCTCCCAGCCGAACTCCTCGGCGGCCTTGAGATAGGAGTTGATCTGCCGGGTCAGGAACGGCTGGCCCATCTTGGTGAACCAGCCGGCCGAGCCGTTCTCCGCGGAGATCATCTCGGCGATCTCGTCAGCTCGCGCCTCACGCAGCGCGTTGAGATGCCGGATGATCTCCTGCCGCTCCTTGGGATCCGTCCGCGGCCACGGTCCGTCGTCGAACGCTGCACGGGCCGCGGCCACGGCCCGGTCGATGTCCTGCGGAGCGGCCTGTGCGACACGGCCCAGAACGGACCGGTCGTGCGGAGAACGGATCTCCAGCAGGTCAGGGGGGCTGGGGGCGGTCCAGGCGCCGCCGATGTAGAGCTTGTCGTACAGGATCATCTTGGTTCGCTCTCTTCTTCCCGATTCGCAAGCCGCCGCACGGCGGGACGGCGCGTCGCAAGCGGTGTCGTCAACAGGTGGAGCCGGTGGACTCGAAACTGCGGGTCCTGCCCGGGTGGGGGTGGTGCGGGGCCGCCCGAGCGACGAAGTGGCCAGGGCCGGTCCCTTTTCGGCACATTCCGGTGAGCGGGTCACGTCCGGCCGGTCGCCCGGCTGTTCCGCTCGGGTACGTCAGCTGCTGATCGTCTTGAACTCGACGTACTGGCCCAGTCCGACAAGCCCGAATTCACGGCCGATCCCGCTGGCCTTGTAGCCGCCGAACGGCCCGTCGAATGCGGCGTGGGCCCCGTTGACGGAAAACGTTCCGGTACGGACACGGCGGGCGATCTCCATGCCGTGCTCGGTGTCGGCGCTCCACACGCCGCCGCCGAGGCCGTACGGGGAGTCGTTGGCGATCCGCACGGCGTCCTCCTCGTCGTCGAACGGGATGACGACGAGAACGGGGCCGAAGATCTCCTCCCGGGCGATGCGCATGCTGTTGTCGACGTCGGCGAACAGCGTGGGGCGCACGTAGAAGCCGCCCTCCAGCCCCTGCGGCACGTCGGATCCGCCTACGACGAGACGCGCACCCTCCTTGATCCCGAGGTCGATGTAGTTCCGCACGCGCTGCTGCTGATCGGCGCGGACCATGGGACCGATGAAGGTGGCGGGGTCGGATGGGTCCCCCACCGTGAGCCCCTCGAGCATCGTTGCCAGCGCGGCAACGATCTCCTCGTAGCGGCTGCGGGGCGCAAGGATGCGGGTGTGCGCGACGCAGCTTTCGCCGTTGTTCGCCAGAGACGCCGTCTTCAGCCCCTCGGCAACGGCAGCAAGGTCGGCGTCCTCGAGGATGATCGCGGCGGACTTGCCGCCCAGCTCCAAGCTCACCCGCTTGAGCTGTTCGCCCGCTATCGCCGCAATACGGCGGCCTGCCGCCGTTGAACCGGTGAACGCGATCTTGTCCACGCTCGGGTGCGAGACCAGGTACTCGCTGACCTCCCGGCCGGCGGGCAGGATGCTGAGGACGCCCTCCGGCAGGCCGGCCTCGGCGAAGATCTCGCCGAGCACCAGGGCGTCGAGCGCGGTCTCCGGCGCGGCCTTGAGGACGACGGTGCAGCCCGCGAGAAGGGCGGGAACAATCTTCGCCAGAGCCGACTGATGTGGTGCGTTCCACGGGATGACCGCGGCGATCACCCCGACCGGCTCTCGGCGGACCGTCGTGCCGGATTCCAGGCGCTCCTCCCAGCCGAAGGATTCCGATGCCCGCAGGTAGGAGGCGGTCTGCTCGGCGATCCCGCCGTTGTGCAGCAGACCGGTGAACCACAGCGGGGTGCCGTTCTCGGAGGTGACCAGGGCCGCGAGTTCCCGGCCGCGCGCCGTGTGCAGCTCGTTGAACCGCGCGAGGACAGCGCGCCGCTCGCTCGGCGTCGTCCGTGGCCAGGGCCCGTGGTCGAAGGCCTGCCGCGCGGCCTCGACCGCCCGGTCGACGTCCGCCTCGGCTGCGCCTGGGACCCGGCCCACCAGTGACTGATCGTGCGGAGAGCGCACCTCGATCGTCTCGGAGCCCGCAGGTTCGGTCCAGCGTCCGCCGATGAAGAGCTTGTCGTAAGAGGTCATGGGGGGTGCGTCGCTTTCGTCAGACAGCAGGGCCACCGAATAAGAGGCCAGTGGCCCTCTACGCCCTCCAAGGTAACAACCCACTGGCCCTTTAACAAGAGGCCAGCGGGTCTGCTACTTTGAACGCGAGCCATACCTAGGAGGAAGGCCGTGAGCCAGACCGAGAGCGCCGCCTTCCAGCGGGCCCGGCGACCGGAACAGGTCGAGATTCGCAAGCAGACGATTCTCGACGCGGCCGAAACCCTGCTTGGTGAGATGTCGATCGCCGAGATCAGCCTGCGCGAGCTCAGTCGCCGGGTCGGACTGTCGAAGACGAACGTCGTGCGCTACTTCGAGACCCGCGAGGCGGTATTCCTCGAACTCCTGCGCCGCTCCCAGCAGGAATGGCTGGACGCCCTCGAACGCGACCTGCCGCCCGCCCGGTCGGCGCCGCACCACGTCGTCTGCAGCGCACTCGCGGCTTCCCTGGCGCAGCGGCCGCTGCTGTGCGAACTATGGAGCGCACTGGCCACAGTCCTGGAACGCAACGTCTCCCTCGAATCCGTCCGCGCATTCAAACTGTCCAACCTGGAAGCGCAGGTGCGCTTCGCCGGCCTGGTCAGCAACCGCATTCCCGAACTGGGAGACGACGCCGCCCGGGAACTGGCGGCCCTGTGTACCGTCGCCGTGGCGGGTCTGTGGCCCTTCGCCAACCCCTCCCCCACCGTCCTGGCGGCGACCGAGGACCCGCGCCTGGCCGGATCCCGCATCGACTTCGCCACCATGCTCACCCGACACCTCGACCTACTGGTCACCGGACTGCTCCACCGCCCCGCCGCCTCGCCGACTTGTCCCTCCCGGCAATGAATGCGGGGGGCGGCAACACCCGGCAGACCTGGTCCAATTGCGCGACTGCGTACCCGCGGTAGCGAAGGCGACGTATTGCGCGGAGTGGGTGGCACATGGCTTCGGCTTCCGGCCGGCGTCGTACAGGTTCTCCGACCAGTGGCGAGGAGAAGACCAGTCGTCCGGCCGCAACATCTCCGCTGCTGTCGATGAAGAGTTGAATCGTCGCCCAGCTCGGGACGCGACGTGATCCCGGGACCCGGGACCGGGAGCTCCACTGGCGTACACGCACCGCAGCATTCGCGTCATCCCTGGGATGGCGCAACTGAACAACCTGCCGCGACGACCTAGCATCCGTTGTCGTGGCACACACGCTGGCACCGACTGTCGGGAGCAGCGCGCCGCGGACAAGGCGCACGCCGGACCTCGCAGAACAGTGCGCGTACTTCAACGGGCGAGAAGCATTGACCGCCTGACTGCACCGCGGGATCGGTCCGGCCGAGGGACAGGTTGGCACGTGGAGGGACGAACGGGGTCTGCCGGTCGACGAACAGTGCTCGCCCGCGCCTTCCGGCGCATCGCCGATCCCCCCGCCCTGACACCCCACTGCTGTCACCCGCCCCACTGGCCAACCATGCGAAACCCCTCCTTGCCCCGGGCAACGGAGGAAAACAGGAAGAGAGAGGAGACCGTCCATGACCGCCGTGCGCGGAACATCGGTGGACATCCCCACCCAGGACGGCACCGCCGATGCCTACCTGACCCACCCCGACGACAGCACTCCCCATCCCGCGGTCCTGCTCTACATGGACGCCTACGGACTCCGCCCTCACCTGAAGGAAATGGCCGACCGCCTCGCCCGAGCCGGCTACACCGTCCTGCTTCCCAACGTCTTCTACCGCCATGGGCGGGCCCCGGTGGTCGAACTGCCCGACGTCATCGGCCCGGCCAGCCGACCGGAGATCTTCGAGCGTCTCGGCCCGATCATGACGTCACTGACGCCCGATCTGGCGATGCGTGACGCAGACGCCTACCTGCGCTGGCTGGCCGCCTCCCCCCTGACCACCGACGGGCCCGTCGGCATCACGGGCTACTGCATGGGCGCCGGCCTGGCCCTGCGCACCGCCGGCACGTACCCGGAGCGGGTCGCAGCCATGGCCGGCTTCCACGGCGGCCGTCTGGCCACCGACTCGCCCGACAGCCCGCACCTGCTCGCCGACCGGATCACCGCGGAGCTGTACTTCGGCCACGCCGACCAGGACCCCTCGCTACCTCCCGAGCAGATCGACCGCCTCGAGGAGGCCCTCACCGCAGCGGGCGTACGCCACCACAGCGAGATCTACACCGGGGCGCACCACGGCTTCACCCAGGCCGACACCGCCGCCTACGACAGCACAGCGGACAAGCGCCACTGGGCCGCGCTCTTGGCGCTCCTGGACCGCACACTCTGACTGCCCCGCCGCTGCTCGGGCACCATACCCTCCAGCGGGACCGTCTCCCACAGGGCGAAGCGCGCCCTCCGTCAGGGGCTGCCCGCGGTAGAGCGCCTCGCCCGGTCGGCAAGCCGCCGTCCCCTTGTCGGCATGCTGATCGCCATCGCCGTCCTCCTGGCGCTCAAGGACGCCACCGAGGCCTCAGAGGCCGCCGGGCCGACAGCTCTGCGCGGGTACGGGGACCGGCAGTTCGAACCACAGGGTCTTGCCGGTGGGGGTGCGGGAACTGCCCCAGGCTTCGGCGAGCAGGTCGAGGAGTTCCATGCCGCGCCCGCCTTCCGCGTCGGCGCAGGTGGTGCGGCGTACCGGACCGTCGGAGTTGGTGTCCTCGACCTCGCACCGCAGATGTGAGCCGCGGACCTGGAGATTGAGTCGTACGGGGCCGCGTGCGTGACGCAAGGAGTTGGTGACCATCTCGCTGACCAACAGCTCAACGGTGTCAGCCAGCTCGTTCAGGCTCCACGCGCCGACTTGCGCGGTCGCCAGTCGGCGGGCTCGGCTGACGGAGATCAGCTCCGGCGCCAGAGGCCAGGAGGCGTCCTGGGCGGTGGCCCGGGCGCGGGGAGCGCTCAGCGGCCGCAGGGGCTCCATGGTCCGCGACCACAGGGCCAGCTGGCGGGCGAACCACGAAGACGGGGCGCCCTCGGAGACACTCGCCTTGCCGAGAGCGGCGTCCTGGGCAGCCATGCCGATCAGTCCCTTCCCTATGAGCACGCCGGTTTACGTAGCGGTTATTACATTTAAATATACATGTAGCGGGTGTTACGGTAAAGGTCGGGCTGAATCGGACACTGGCGAGGAGGCTTCATGCCGCGGCCGGCTGACCCAGCCAAACGAGCGGACCTGCTGCGCCGCATCCGCGCGTACGTGCTCCGCAACGGACTGACGGGCCTCTCCCTGCGCCCGCTGGCCCGGGAACTGGGCACCAGCGACCGCATGCTCCTCTACTACTTCGACACCAAGGAACGCATGGTCGCGGAGGCACTGTCCGTGGATGACCGACGCCCGCTCCTGCGCTTTCGCGATGTACGCAACTCCACCGATGCCCCCGAGGACGCGGCGGGCCTGCGGCGCCTCCTGGAAGAGCTGTGGGAGGAGTTCCACAGTCCGGACCGCCGCGCCGCGATGCCACTCCAGTTCGAATTGATGACGGCCAGTGTGCTCCACCCCGACAAGTACGGGCCCCTGATGCGCGATCTGATCACCGAGTGGACGGATCTGTTCACCCCCCTTTTCGTCCGCCTCGGCATGTCCGACGAACGTGCCCGGAACGAGGCCACCCTGCTGGTCGACGCCATCCTCGGGCTGCTCTACGGGTCGCTCGCCGACGGCGACTGGGACCGGGCGACGGCTACCTTCCGCACCCTTCTGGGCCGCCTTGAATCCGGCTGGACACCCGACGGCACGTAAACCGACACCGCCCCCACGCATCGTCACAGGGCGACGCGCACAGCGATGCGTATGCGCCGACGGACCTTCGGCTCAGGCGAAGGTGTCATGGGATCCCACTCGACTCCGCTCAGGGAGCGTCGCTTCGATCAGCGGTGCCGGAGATCGCCAGGACAGCGTCTTGCTGCGCCGCCCGCCGTTCCATTCCCCAGCGCCGGCGGGCAAGGGCGAAGCCGACTCCGGCTATCAACGCGGGAACGGCCAACTCCATTGCCAGTGACGCCATCCAGTCCGGGTTCATCCGCCGCGTCAAGCCGCTGGTGTACTGACAGGTCGCCTGAGGTGGGAAGAAGCTGTACTCCAACGTCTTCGGCGCATTGGTTCCCCAGTCCGCTCCTACTGAGCAGACCGACGACGGCCCCGCGAACAGCCTCCATCCGACCAGCGCGTAAAACATGAGGAACACAGACCCGGTCACGAAAAACGCCGTCCCCGTGCGGCGGAGCCTCTCGCCCCTGGACATCGGTACAACCAGATCACTACCGAGTCGCGGATCGAAACACTCCGCAATCAGGGCCACGAGCAGGCAGGTGACCATGACCAGCAGGCTCCCCCAGAGCAGCACGCCGAGCACCCCCCGGCCGCCGATCGAGGAGACGTCTCCGTGTTGGAACTCGCAGATGGTGGCCGGAGGAAACGCCTGATCCCGCACCCGCAGGAGTCGGCCCGGCCCCTGCGTCATCCCCTGCATGCACCGCTCGTCAAATTCGAACATGCCGAGCAGTGCGAGCCCTGAGCCAACCGCCACAGCACCGAACGAGATTCCTGTCGCGACCCATAGGCCGCCCGTCCGATAGCCGCCGTACGTACGTGCGTTTGACATTCGCGCACAGTAGCGGATCGCAATGCTGCAACTGACGGAATCGGGCCGCTGAAGCTCAAGTGACCCGGAGTCGGCGCCGATGCAGCAGCGGGCCCCGCGGGTGCTTGGCGTCGACGAGTTCGCCTCCCGCAGGGGCCGCACCCACAGAACCCTCTTCGTCGATTTCGCAGCCGGCCTGGAAGTTGACCTCCTGCCCGACCGCACGCCGGAGCCTGCGCCACCTGACCGCGCGACCACCCCGGCGCCGGGAGCGTCCAGTTGGCCCTGAAGGCGGTTCACGAGCCCAAGTCGGGCGTTCTCAGGCGTTGGGACGCTTGCCGTGATTGGCCTTCTTCTTCTTGCGGGCGCGTCGCTTGTTCCCTCGCTTGGCCATGGTCCACACCTTCCAGATTCCGGACTTTTCGGGCGCTCGTCAGTCTAGGTTCAGCCAGACGCGTCCGCATCGGGCGGCGCGCCGTTGGGGCCAGGGAGCGCTTCCCCTCTCTACGGCCTCGTGAACAGCGCATCCCGGGTCATCCCGGGCCGACCCTCCCCCCTTCGTCGTCGTGCTCGAGCCCGGCTGCACGTGCTGGACCGCGAGCTGATGCCAGGCCAGGCGTGAAGCAGCGGTGTGCCGGATAGGCCAGAAAGCCCGCCCGTTCAGGGGACCCACTTGTACTTGGCTCCACCGACCCATCTCACGACCGCGGGATCGTCGAGGTCGACATCGGTCACCCCCGCCTGGTGCGCCAGCCTGATCACATCCACCATGTCGTAGGCAGGGCCGACCAGCTCCCCGTTGATCTCCACCATGCGGTACGGCGGATCGTCCGGCACTACGCCGAGGACGACGACGGGGGTGGGGTGGAACACCTCTTGAGCATCGTTGGTCATGCTTACAGCGTGTGGCAGGGGCGCGACACTCACATGTCGAGCGGACCAGCGGGCGCAGATCCTCGGCCGGACTCACCGCCAGGCGGGAGGGCTGCCTGAAGAGGACCGGTCGCTGATGCCGTGACCCGGCGGGATGTCAGGCGAGCCGGACGCAGGCAGATGCTCAGCCTCAAAGGCTACCGACCAGGATGATGATTGACATCGCAAGTGCGTCAATCGAACCGATCCAGGCGTTGGTTCTGAGACCGGCCCCGCTGACAAGCTGAGGGCCATGGCCGATCTCCCACCCGGATGGCCGTCGCTGGATCGGTCGGCACCATGCTGTGCGAAGGAGCCCTGTGGATAGGCGCAAGACAAACGACGGTTGGGTACAAGGCCATCGGCCGGTTCCGGATGTCGTCGCCTTTTTCGGTATTCCTTACGCTGCTGCGCCGTTCGGGGGCAACCGGTTCAGGGAACCGCGCCCGGTCCACGCATGGGGAGGAGTTCGAGAGTGCAAGGATTTCGGCCCCATTGCCCCGCAGTCGGCAAGACTGCCCGGGGCACCTGCCTGGTCGCCCGGCAACGAGGAGATTCTCACGCTCAACATCTGGGCTCCTTCATCCGACGGTGCTCCGTTGCCGGTCCTGGTGTGGATCCACGGCGGTGCGTACACCTTCGGGTCCTCCGCGCAGCCTGATTTCGACGGCACGGCACTGGCCCGAGCCGGTGTGATCGTGGTGACCTTCAACTACCGACTCGGTTTTGAAGGCTTCGGTCACCTTCCGCCCGGCACCGAGTCGCCGTACCCGGAAAATCGGGGCCTGCTCGACCAGATCGCCGCGCTGCGGTGGGTGCGTGACAACATCACCGCTTTCGGCGGCGATCCGACAAACGTCACGCTGGCCGGGCAGTCTTCCGGGGCAGCCTCAGCCGCCTGCCTGATGGTGATGGACCAGGCCCGCGGTCTGTTCCGGCGCGTCATAGCCCATAGCGTCGCGAGCCCTTGCTATTCGATCGAGCTCGCTGCTGAGACCACCCGGAAAGTTGCTGATGCAGCCGGCATCCCCTGCACGGCCGATGCCTTGGTGTCCGCCGCTCCGCACACGCTGGTCGCCGCCTCCGATCGGGTCGTCGACGACTACCGGCAGGACCCATTCTCCGGGCACCGCCACTACGACCCCGTGATATACGGTCCTGTCGCCGGAGGTGGCATCCTGCCCAGCGACCCGTTGTCCGCGACAGCCGCCGGATCCGCCCGCGAGGTGGACCTGTTGGTCTGCCACACGACGCAGGAGTACCGGCTGCTCGATGCCGTGGGCAGCAGCGCGAAGGTCATCACCGACGACCAACTCGCGCTTTTCGCGAAGGACTTCCATCTCCCCGACACCCTGGTGCCGGGCTACCGTGCGCTGATGCCCCTTGCCCCCGCCCTCGACATCTATCTCGCCATCTTCGGCGACATGCAGTTCAGCGAGTACAGCACTCGGCTCGCTGAGCGGCACGCTCAATCCGGTGGCCGAACCTTCATGTCCCGCTTCGCCCGTCAGCGCAACGGTCCAGAAGGAGCGGTGTACGCCTGGCACTGCGCGGACATCCCCTTCGCGTTCGGCAACCTCACTGCCAAGAGCGTCGAGTTCCTCATCAGCGGACCGCCGAGCGCTGAGGACCACCAGCTGTCTCGGCGCATGCTGAACGCATGGGTCTGTTTCGCTACTACGGGCGACCCCGGCTGGCAGCCGATCAACGACTCCACCAGCAGCGTCCAGACCTGGGGCAGGTCAGACAGCCCCTCCCAGCTGCACGCCGCCGGCATCCGCGAGCTGTGGCACCAAGCAGACTTCCCACTCCTGCGGCCATGAGACGCAAACTCTGCGGCTCCGAAGCACCACCCCGACCAGTGCCCGCCGCAGCCGACCGGTCGAGCAACGCGTCCGAACGAGCGATGCCGACCGATCGAGCACCCCACAGGCACGGGCCCCGAAAATGGGGGCCGCAGGGCTGCAGCCCACCGGGGCCGCCTTGCCGCGACACGCGGGGAACTCGATGAACGCTTAGTATGACGTAGAGGGTGTATAGGAGCTCCAGGCGCGCGTCATACGTGTGCGCGACCGCCTGGCATCTGTGCATCTGCGCATCCGTTGATCCGCCGAGGGGTACCCCCGCGCCGGAAACCCCGGCCCGATTCCGACGGGCCGGGGTTTCCATGTGATGCGGGTGGAGCTGTTACCACTTGTTGCCGTAGTGGTCCCTGACCACTCGGAAGCTGCCCACGACACCGTGGCGAACCTTCACGCCACCGCGGACCTGGCGGGTGAAGACACCGTTGCTGGTGCTCCAGGGACCGACAGTGGCGACCGGGGAGCCGTTGTCGCAGGTCGCCCCACGGAAGAGCTCCACAGACCGGTGGCTGTCGTTGCGAACGTTGAAGCTCCGCGAGCCCAGCCCGCTGACCACGGTGATGCAGCCCTCCTCCGAGCGGGCGGAGTACGACCGCTCGTTGATGAAGATCCGGCCTTCGTACTTGTAGCCGTGGCCACCACCGTAGCCACCGCCACCCCCGTAGCCGCCTCCTTCATTGCCCTTCCCGCCCGCGACTCCGCCTTCGTTGCCGCCTTCGCCACCGAGCGGAGCCGTCGCAGGGGCACCCTGCTGGACGGCCGGCGCGGCCTGCTGGACGGACGGGGCAGCCTGGGGGGAACCAGCGGCCGAGGCATAGGTGATACCAGTAGTTGCGAGGACCGCGGCGCCCACTGCGGCGGCGGTCACGGCGACGGTACGCGTCGTCATGTCATTCTCCCTTGTCTCTGAGGGTCGGCCGGGCAACCGGCCTGCAATGAACGTACTTATGGGGCCTTTACCTGTCATGTCGGATGTGGCACCAGGGGGCCGACCGGGCGAATGCGCGGCTCATATCGCACATCTGGATAGACCTGATGAACCGTCAAAACACTTAAAAATAGGCCTATATGACATACGACTAGGCCTTCTGGGTGACTTCATGACACCCACTCACCCTCTCGGCAGCATGCCGCCGGGTTCCAGCGCCAAAAGCCGCTCCTTACCTCCCTGAACGAGCGTCACCGACACTCACTCCTGCCGCCCTGACCGCCGCAGCGGCCCGGCCGCACCCTCCCCCGCACACCAGGACGGAGCCGTCGGCATCACCACGGTCCACCCTGCCGACGAGGCACTCACCAGCCCGTTCCGACGGTGCGGCCCCGGCCTGGCCGCCGGTAGGCGCCCGACAGATCCGTAGCGCATGAGGGGTGACACAACGCCGATGACGTCAGCGCCGTCACCGGCCGGCGACGGCGGAATGGTCCAGCAGAACGGCGAAACACTGACGGCCGTCGACCAGCCTGGCGAGGGGCCACACGTGCCTCGCGATCCGTAACGCGGACGGGGAGGTGCGCACGTATTACCCGTTGGCGGGTCGGTCCCATGGAGGAGTTCGGAACCGAGGCCGGCGCCCCGGAGACGGGCCCGTTCGTGGTACACAAGGTGACTTCGGTCAGGGTGTCACCGCCGCAGCGGCCCCGGACTCCGGCAGAGGCCCGCTCGCAGTGGAATCCCTGATCAGTGGCAGGGGTGGCAGGGGTGGCAGGAGTCGAACCTGCGGCATCCGGTTTTGGAGACCGGCGCTCTGGCCATCTGAGCTACACCCCTTCGGCACTCGCAGCTTGCCACGCGCGGCGAACCCTGATCCACCGATTTTCGCTCCTCGACAACCAGTAGCCCGGAGCACCCGCTCCGTGCCGCTGCTCGCTCCCGACTCTCCACAGCCCAGGCTTGCGCCCGGCATGGCCGGCTCCCATGTCCACGTGCCGTCACGCGAGTTGACTCCCACCCACCCTCTTCACTCCGCTGCCCCGCCATCTTCACCCGGTTGGACGGTGCGGCCGGGCTCAACAGCGCCGATGCGTGAACGCTGGGGTGCTCCAGGCACCTCAAGGGAAGCGAGAACGGCATGACCGCATTGGCGATCTTCGGCGCACGGCATCGAATATTGCGTGCACACGTCACCGTGGCCGGATGTGCCCTCGCCCTGTGCGTGGTCTCAGCGGCCCCCGCGGACGGCGACACTTCAGGTGCGAAACCCACCGTGGTTTTGGTACACGGCGCGTTCGCGGACGGCTCCAGCTGGGACGAGGTCATCTCGCGGCTCGAGCGCAGCGGATATACCGTCATCGCGCCCGCCAACCCACTGCGCGGCCTGTACAACGACTCCACGTACATCGCCTCCGTGCTCAACAGCATCAAGGGTCCGGTCGTGCTGGTGGGCCATTCCTACGGCGGCGCTGTGATCAGCTCGGCCGCGGCCGGCAACCCCCAGGTGAAGTCGCTGGTCTACGTGTCGGCTCTGATGCCCGACGTGGGCGAGAGCGGCATGTCCCTTGCCGCACGGTTCCCCAGCGAACTGAGCACCGCCACCAGGTCCGTCCCGTACCGCGAGAGCGGCCGGAGCGGGACCGACCTGTACCTCAAGCGCGACAAGGTCCGCCAGGTCTTCGCCGCCGACCTGCCCGAGAGCGAGGCCAATCTGCTGGGGGTCACCCAGCGGCCCGTCGCTACGACTGCTTTCTCCGAGAAGGCCAAGGTCGCAGCCTGGAAGAGCATCCCGTCCTGGGCACTCGTCGGTCGGCAGGACAAGACCATCAACCCGGAGCAGGAGCGATTCCAGGCGAAGCGCGCCGGTGCGCACACGGTGGAGATCAACTCCTCGCATGTGTCCTTGATCGCCCACCCCGAGGCGGTCACCGACCTGATCCTGCAGGCGGCCGGGGGTTCCTCCTCCGCCCAACCGTCCTTGGCGACCACCGGGTCCGTGTATGACGCCCGCGTCGAGGCCGGCATCGCCGGTGCGTCCCTGGTGGTCGGCACAGGTGCCGTCCTCCTCGGCCGCCGGCTTCGACGCCGCCTCCCCTGACGGCGCACCGGGGCAGCGCAACACCTGGTGGGCGGCCGATGACGGCCCGAAGTCGGGGAGTCGGCCGCCCGGGGAGCCACGGTGTCTCAGGGCTTCCGGGACAGGTCCTGGATGCCTCGCAGGCAGAAGTGCCCGGTCACGACCAAACCGCGGCGGCAGCAGCGAGAGTCAGAGATCGAGGATGAGATCCGTGGGTGGCTGTGAGCAGCAGATGAGCGCGTTGCCCTCGGCCGGTAGGTCGATGGGGTCGGGAGAGTAGTCGACACGGCCGGAGACGACTGCGGTCTCACAGGTGTGACAGACACCGGTGCGGCACGACCACTGCACGGGGACGTCGCATGCCTCGGCGAGTTCCAGGAGTGTGCCGTAGCCGGCGTCCCAGGGAACGGTCAGACCGCTGCGGGCGAACGAGACGGATGGGCCGGTGCCAGGTCCAGGTGGATGAGCGGGCAGATGGGGGGCCGGCGCATCGGTCGGGACCACTCCGGGCGTGATCGCAGTCACGGACCCAAAGGTCTCTGTGTGGATCCGTGCAGGGTCCAGGCCGCAGTTCACGAGTGCTTTT
Source organism: Streptomyces sp. NBC_01717 (assembly GCF_036248255.1). NCBI lineage: Bacteria > Bacillati > Actinomycetota > Actinomycetes > Kitasatosporales > Streptomycetaceae > Streptomyces > Streptomyces sp. NBC_01717. Next base: position 696,412 of record NZ_CP109178.1, read on the forward strand.
GTCATGTCGTCCATGAACGCCACCGGACCGCAGATGTAGGCGTTCGCGCCGGGCGGGAATTCAAGGTCCTCGAGCAGCTGAGCGGTGAGCCGGCCGGTGGAGGTGTAGTCGTCGCCGAGACGGTCGTCGTCCCGCGGCCGGCTGTAGGAGACATGCCGTCGGCCGGACGGAAGGCGGGACAGCAGGGTGCGTGCTTCGTGAGCGAAAGGATGCTCCGTGCCGTCCCGGGCTCCGTGCACCCACCACACCGGGCGGGGATCGAGGTTGTCGGCCAGTGCATGGAGCATGGCGAGCACCGGGGTGGCCCCGACGCCGGCGGAGACCAGCACGATGGCCGCCTCGTCCTCGGCGAGGGTGAATGTGCCCCGCGGGGCAGCCACATCCAGGACGTCCTCGACCGCGACGTGTTGATGCAAGTAACTGCTGGCCACGCCATGGGGTTCCTGTTTGACGCTGATCCGGTATCGCACGTCTCCGGGGCGCCCGGACAGGGAATAGCTGCGGATGACCGGCGCGCCCTGCGGATCGGGGCGCATCCGGACCGTGACGAACTGGCCGGGCAGCGCCGCGGGAAGCGGACTGCCGTCGGTGGCAGCGAGGGTGAGGGAGAAGATGCTCCTGCTCTCCGGAGCGATGTCCGTGACCACCAGGGGACGGAAGCCCGGCCAGGCCGGCGGCGGGCTGGTCGCGGCGGACGTCAGGCCCGTATTGCCTCCCGTACTGCCTGTTGACCGGCCCTTCGAGTCGTAGTCGTCCAGGAGCGACTGCATGGAAGTCTTCCAGCCGGGGCTGAGCGCGGGAATGCGGAGCGCCCGTTCCACCTGAGAACGCGAGCGCCCGGGTTTGTAGAGGACGGCGTCGATCTCCGCGACGGTCATGGCTTCCGGCCCCGTGGAGACTTTGACGATCTCGTCTCCGGCCTGGACGAATCCCTCGGCCAGCACCTTGAAGTAGAAGCCTGGGCGTCCATGGGCGACCAGCAGGGCAGGCATCTGCGGTTCGTCCATGCGAAGGCCTACGCGGTAGCAAGTCACCCGGGGCTGCGTTACTTCGAACAGCGCGTCGCCGATGCGGTACTGGTCGCCGATGCACACTTCGTCGTCGGGCAGGCCGTCCACGGTGAAGTTCTCGCCGAACTGGCCATGAGTGAAATCGTCGCGGTGCAGGTGCCTCTGCCAGTGCCGATAAGAGTCCACCTGGTACACCAGCACTGCCCGGTACGGACCGCCGTGACCGGCAAGGTCGCCCTGGCCGTCGCCGTCGATGTTCAGTTTCCTGACCATCCGCGGGCCCGTGACCGGCTGCTTCCACACACCCGTATGCGTCACTCGGCCCTTCCAGGGAACATCCCGGGGCATCCCGACATTCACGGCGATGAGCGTGGCCATCGGTGCATCTCCCTGGTCGAGCGGACCACCCCCACTGGTGCCACGCTAATACGCCGACTTTCGATGGTGAGTCAGGACACGTGACGCAACGCCATGCACTGAGGTCCTTTTGGCCGCGTGGTATCCATCGCGGCGGTGGAGCCCGGTTTCGCTCTCAGGGGCTGGTTGCAGCATGGGGCAGCGCTGAGATGAACTCCTCCGTGGCGAGGATGGCGTGGGCGTGGGCGGGAGCGTTGAGTTCGGACGTCGCTTGCATCTCCTCAGGGCGGAAGACGGCGATGGCGTCCATGACCAGCGGGACGTGATAGCGACGCTCCCCGTCGACTTGGCATGTGGTGGCCGATCATCACGAGCGTCTGCCATCGCTGCCCATGGATATCGACGCGCAGGGACGAGGGCCCGTCAGCCGTCCGCGGCCTACCCGTTCAGCTCAAGTACCGGCCCTGTCAGCGCAGCTCGCGCGGGCAGCCAGGGCAGCGTGGAGGTGGAGCCCGTCCGGGAGTCCTTCGCACGTCGACCGGGCGGGCCGCCACATCCGAGCCGCAGGTGTCAGATCCTGCGCAGCACGGCCGTTTGCCCGAGGGAGCCGTGTCATCACCGGGATGCGCTCGTACCTCACGGTACGAGACGCCCCTCGCAGGTGATTTCGTCGATCACCCTTTGGCACATCACCCTCAGCGCGAACAGTTCGCCCTCACCGACCAGCCGGCGCGGCCGCGGGCAAGGCGCCGCCAACCGCAACCGACGGTTGGACACTCCACTGATCAGCTCGGTCGGATGGTCAGGCGGCCGGCGCCGCAAGCTCCGCGTTGGCACGCTCGGCGACCAGTGCGAGGACCCGGCCGGCGGCGGCCAGATCCTCGGCGGGTATCCCGCCCCAGATGCGGGCGGTGACGGGGGCGGTCTCCGCGCCGATGGCGGCGATCAGCTCGCGCCCCGCATCCGTGGGGCGAAGGTGCGCGCCGTCCGCGACGAGCAGCTGCTTTGCCAGCAGCTCGTCGAAGGTGGCGCGGATGTCGGCCGGATCAGCCTTGAGCGATCCCCGGACCTGGGTGACGAGATCTTCCGGCGTGTGCGGGGCGTCGGCGGTGACGGCGGCGCGCAGGGCGATCTGCTGCTGGAAAGTCGTGCCGTGCCGGGCCAGGACGCGCTCCAGGACGCCGCGGGCGGCGTAGTGGGCCAGGCCGAGGGCGCGGGCGTCGGCGGTGGGTGCGGTGGGTGCGGTGGTGGTCATGGTGTTGTCCCCTGACTGCTCTCGTCGTTCGGTACGGATGGAGCGAGAGGTGCGTCGAGCAGGGTCGTCAGCTCGTCGGTGAACGCGCGCGTCCGCGGCGCGTCGAGGCCGCCGAGCGGCTCCAGCAACTGCTGAAGCAGCTTTTGGACCACCGCGATGGCCTGCCGCGTGACGGACTGCCCCTGCTCGGTGAGGGCCAGCTGCACGGCGCGCGGGTCGCGGGGATCGCGGGTGCGCTCGATCAGGCCGGCCGACTCCAGGGCGCGCGCCAGTTTCGAGACGTACAGCGCCTCCAGGCCGGTGTGGTCGGCGAGTCGGCGCTGACTGGGCCGCTCACCGGCGCGCTGCATGCCGTGCAGCGACGCGACCAGTGAGTACTGCGCGTGAGTGAGGCCCAGCGGAGCCACCGCGCGATCGACCGCGACACGCCACTTGTTGGCGAGCCGCCACACCAGGAAGCCGGGCGTGGGACCCGGTGAACCCTTACTCATGCCGAATAGAGTACATGGCTACTATGTCCATGGCTACTATTTTCTGCGGATCCAGCCCGCCCGTTCCGCCCTGGCCCGCGACGGTCGATGGTGTTGACCGTGCGAAGCGGACGATGCCCGCCCGGCGATCGGTGCACCCTTCGGGCTTGACGCAGAATGCCGGGCGGGCGCACGCCGGAGGGTATCCGCACGACGGAAACCCCGGCCCGATTCCGACGGGCCGGGGTTTCCATGTGGCGCGGTGGCGCGGTTACCACCCGCCGTGGTCGCCGATCACCCGGAAGCTGCCGACGACGCCGTCGTTGAGGAACAGGCCGCCCTGAACGGTGGGCGTCACGACGCCATGAGTGCTGCCGTAGGGACCGACAGTGGCGACAGGAGAGCCGTTGTCGCAGGTCGACCCGCGGTAGACCTCGACGACCTTCCGGCTGTCGTTGCTGATGCTGAAGCTCGAGGAGCCCAGTCCACTGGCCGCGGTGATGCACCCGTCCGCGGCTGCGGAGTACGTCCGGTCGTTGAATTGGATCCTCCCCTCATCCTTGCCGCCGTAGCCACCGCCGTCACCGCCGCCATAGCCACCTCCGTCACCGCCGCCATAGCCACCACCGTCACCGCCGCCGTAGCCGCTGTCGTCTCCGCCGCCGTAGCCACCGCCGTCACCACCGCCGCCGTAACCGCCACGCCCCTCACCCCCGTTGCTCTTACTGCTGTCTTCGCCCAGGGGAGCCGCGGCCGGGGGCGCAGCCTTCTGTGCGGGTGGGGCGGCCTTCGGCGCGGGTGGGGCGGCCTTCGGCGCGGGTGGGGCGGCCTTCGAGACAGGCGGCCGAGACTCCTGGGCGGACGAGGCGGTGTGGGGGGATTCGTCGTTCGAGGCGTAGGTGATGCCGGTGATGGCAAGCACCGCGGCGCCCACTGCAGCGGCGGTCACGGCGACGGTACGCGTGGTCATGTCACTTCTCCCTGTCTCAGAGATGCCGACCGGACAGCCGACCTGCGACGAACGTACTGACAGCTCCTATAACTGTCATATCGGGCATACCTATGGTGTGACACCAGAGGGCCGACCGGGTGTACACGTAGCACTCATCGCACATGGATCCCGCACCTGACATAGCATCAAAAATGTAATAGGGGGTACCTCTAGCGCATTGTTAGGCTTTCCGGGCGGCACATGCCGCCCGCTCACCCTGTCGGCAGCAAGTGGTTGGATCCTCGCAGGGCGAAAACGCACCCACTCCCCCTGAATGACCGTCATCGATGCCCACCCGCTCGCCTCGGCTGGAGCGGCTGCCGAGAGCATCTCTCCGCCTTCATCCGTTCACGCCACACGTTCGCAACGAGGCAGCCGCCGGCCCGGCCGCATGCTGTGGACCTGCCCCGGCCCGGAGAGCCCAGGAGGTCACCCGGCTTTGTCGCCGGCCTCGGCCCGCTCATCGGGAACAGCACAGCCGAAATCCGGACAGCCATCGAACTGCCGATCTACACCGGCCGGCGTCCCGATCAACTCTGGCGTCACTGCAGAGCGGGTGACCACCGTGCAGTTCGACCTGCACGGCCGTCGTGAGCATCAAGGGCGCGTGACTGCCGGTTCAGTGGCAGGGCTCCATGATGATGTCGTCGAACTCCGGGAACTCCTCGGTCGCCGGCTCGATCACTGCAGCCCCCGACCCGCGCCGGTGCCCAGCAGCTGGTCGGCGGCCTACAGGATGGAAGGACTCCGGGTCACGGCTCGATCAGTCCGACTCGGATTGCGTATCGGGTGAGCTCGAGCCGGTCCTTCATACCGAGTTTCTCCAGCAGGTTGGCGCGGTGGCGTTCGACGGTCTTGACGCTGATGACGAGGATGTCGGCGATCTCCTGGGAGGTGTGGCCCTCGGCGACGAGCTTGAGGATTTCTTCCTCCCGGTCGGTGATGGCCTTGGCGGGGATGGTGCCGCCTTCGCGGGCACGGTCGAGGTAGTTGCGGATGAGGGCGTTGACGGCGCCGGGGTAGAGGAACGGTTCGCCGCGCATGGTCGCGCGGCAGGCTTCGACGAGGTCGCGGTCGGCCACGGATTTCAGGACGTAGCCGGAGGCGCCGGCGGCCAGGGCTTCGAAGAAGTACTGCTCGTTGTCGTACATGGTCAGTATGAGGAGGCGCAGGCCGGGCTTGGTGCGGGCGAGTTCGCGGGCGGCCTGCAGGCCGGTCAGGCGGGGCATGGCGATGTCGAGGATGGCCAGGTCGGGCTGGTGGATGCGGGCCGCTTCAACGGCTTCGGCGCCGTCGCCGGCTTCGGCCACGACAGTGAGGTCGGGTTCGCTGTCGAGGATGAGGCGGACTCCACGGCGGACCAGCGCGTGATCGTCGGCGAGAAGGATGCGGGTTTCGGTCGCCTCGGGCATAGTCAGTGGCTCCGATGGGAGGTGGGCACGGTCAGGCGTACTTCGGTGCCCCCGTCGCGGGCGGCATCGAGGGAGAGGCCGGCGCCGACGAGCAGGGCGCGTTCGCGCATGCCGCTGATGCCGGCTCCTTCGGGAGCGCCGTTGATACCGCGGCCGTCGTCGCGGACGCGCAGCTCCACACCCGCGGGGGTGTGCCGGACGGTGAGCTCGACGCGGCGGGCGCCGGCATGGCGGGCGGCGTTGGTCAGGCTCTCCTGTGCGACGCGGTAGAGCACGAGCTCGGTGTCCCGGCTCAGCGGTGGCAGGTCGGCGTCGATGTGGTGGCGTACGGCCAGAGCGGAGCCGGTGAACTCGTTGGCCAGGGCTTTCAGGGCGCTGGTCAGTCCGAGCTCTTCCAGGACGCCGGGGCGCAGACGGCGGGCGATACGGCGGATTTCGTCGAGGCTGGCGCGGGTGGTCTCCTGTACCTGATGGAGTTCTTCGCGTACCGCGGGTGGGACGTGATCGGCGACGCGTTTGAGTTCGAGCAGAACGGCGGTGAGGGTCTGGCCGATCTCGTCGTGGAGTTCCTGGGCGATGCGGTGACGTTCGGCTTCCTGTGCGGACAGGGCGCGGCCGGCGCTGGCGGCACGTTCGGTCTCCAGCCGGTCGAGCATGGTGTTGAACGTCGTGATCAGTTCTGCGACCTCGCCGTGACCGCCGACGGCCGGACGAGTTCCCGGTCGAAGCAGGTCGGTGGTGGTCATGGCGCGGGTGAGGCGTTGCAGCGGGGCGAGGCCGATACGCAGCAGGAGACCATTGGCGATGAGCATCGCGGCCAGTCCCCCGGTGAGGACGGCGGCTTCGGTGAGCAGGACGGGGGTGGAGACGGTGACCGGCCCCAGCAGCAGGGCGGTGGCACCGATCAGCACCACGGCATTGAGCAGGAAGATCCGCCAGAACAAGGGCACCGAGACCGCCTCCGTCCAGTCGCCGTCCTCACCACTGATACCGGCCTGACCTCCCCACCGCCGCACGTGCCCCGGCGGGGGATCTATTCCCGTCATGGTCAGCCTGGGTGCGATGCGCGCTGGTGTCCATCGGTGGCAACACCCATGTGCCGGCCGGTCCGGTGGGGGTCGGCCACCTGGGGAAATGGGTGCCGGCCCCGATGGTGACGGCGGAGGGATCCGTGTGACCGTGGCAGAAACCCCCTGACCTGCCGGACCCGGGAGGAGGAGCCATGGCACGTCCTGGCGACAATCCGCAGCACCATCTCGAGGAGCAGATGGAGCGGAAGGATCTAAATGTCGTGCGCGATCCGGATACAGGGCGCTCGCGCCGACCGCGGGCCGTCCGGCGCAGACCGGCCTGGGTGTTGCTGGCTCTTTCTCTGGCGATGTTGATCACCGGCATGGTGCTGCCGCACGGCCTGCTCCTTGCGGCCGGCCTGGTCACGGCTGGAATGGCGGCGAATCTGTTCACACCTGCGCAGGATCGCACCGAGCCCCGCCCTCGCCTGCCCTGACACCCACCGCCATACCCATCAGCGACAGCGGCCTTCAGACGATCACCAGTGCCTGAAGGACCGCGAGCAAGGGGGACGTATCCGCTCCCGTCACCCTCGACACCCCAGCCTCTCCGTGCTCCCGAAGGTGGTGACCCGTGGGACATGCCGACACCCTGCTCGCCATGGGCGGCGCCTTCCTGGCCGCCGCTGTCCTGGCCCGCCTCGGCAGCCGGATCGGCCTGTCGACCATCCCGCTGTTCATGCTCGCCGGTATTCTCCTCGGCCCCCACACCCCGGGCCTGGTCCTGGTCGAAGACGCACGCGACTTCGACATGCTCTCCGCACTCGGCCTGGTACTGCTGCTGTTCTACCTGGGCCTGGAATTCCATCTCGACGAGATCAGGAGTGGCGGCAGACGCCTGCTGACCGCCGGCGGAATCTATCTGCTGCTGAACGTCGGCGCCGGCCTGGGATTCGGGTTCGCACTGGGCTGGGGTGCGCGGGAAGCCCTCGTACTCGCCGGTGTCCTGGGCATCTCGTCCTCCGCGATCGTCACCAAGATCCTCATCGACCTCGGCCGTATCGCACGCCCGGAGACCCGCCTGATCCTGGGCGTCATCGTCGTGGAGGACATCTTTCTCGCCCTGTATCTCGCCGCTCTACAGCCCATCATCAGCGGGGCCCAGGGCATCACGGAAGCGGTCCTGCAAGCGGGCAAGGCGTTCGGCTTCCTCCTCGTGCTGGCCGCCGCAGCCCGCTACGGCACCCGCCTGATCGGGCGACTGATCACAGTCCGCGACAACGAACTGCTGGTCATCAGCTTCCTCGGAGTCGCAGTCCTCATCGCCGGCGTATCCGAAGTCCTCGGGGTCGCCGACGCCATCGGCGCCTTCATGGTCGGGCTGATCCTCGCGGGAACCCCCTCCGGACCGCGGATCCGCGAACTGGTGCACCCGTTGCGCGACGCCTTCGCAGCCATCTTCTTCTTCGCCTTCGGACTGGCCATCGACCCAGGGGACATCGCTTCCGTCGCCACGCCGGTCGCCGCCGCAGCAGCCCTGACCATCGTCATCAACGTGGCCGCGGGACTGCTCGTGGCCCGCCTCTACCACCACGGCCCCCAGCGCGCCGCGCGAATCGCCACCACCCTCCTGGCACGCGGCGAGTTCGCGCTGATCCTGGCCGCCATGGCCACCAGCGCCGGCCTCGACGGCCGTCTGGCGCCGTTCATCGCCGGCTATGTCCTCGTCCTCGCCGTCCTCGGCCCCGTCGTCGCCGGGCGCGCGCACCTGCTCGCCCATGTCCTTCGAGCGGCGGCCGCCTGTCTGTCCGGCCACCGAGCCCGCACCCGGTTTGCCGCCACCCCGTCGGCCGAGCCGGTACAGGGCGCGTCCGGCATCCGCTCCGACAGCGCCGCCGGCCCGCCGGCACCGACTGAAGTGCCCACCGAAGCGCAGCGGTAGTGCCGGGGAACCGCGGAGCCCGGGCCCCACCGACCGGCTCCGCGGGCCGACGCACCGGTTGGGCCGAACAGCGATGCCGGCCGCACCGGCCATCACCCAACGCGGCGATCCCGCCTTCCATAGGCACCGAGCGCAGCTGACGTTCACCCTCGAAGGCGGCTAACTCCGATGCTGTACGGCAGATTGACGATTCATCAGCAATTGCAGTCCCCGACGAGGGCGGCTCGACCGACGCCACAGGCCATCGTCCGCCGCTTGCCACGCCGAGCTCGCACTGCTAAAAATGCCGCGACATATTTATTTAAGCCCTAAGGTAAATGAGCGGGCGTCATGCGCGCCATGGTGAAGGGACGGTGCCGATGCGGCGCGCGGCATTTGGACGGCTGGGACGTCCTGACGAAGGGACTACGGACCTGAGATCCAAGGCGGGGCGCTGGTACGGCGTCCTCACCTTCACCGTCGTCGTGGCCATCTCCTATGTCGACCGGGTCAACATCTCGGTGCTCATCACCGACAACGCCTTCCTGGACAGGTTCGGACTGGCCGGCGACCGGGTGGCCCAGGGGGCTCTGATGACGGTCTTCCTGCTCGGTTACGGTCTCGCCGCCTTCGTGCTCACGCCGGTGTACGAGACACTGCTCGGGGTGCGGCGGGGGCTCGTGGTGAGCGTGGCCACCTGGGCGGTGCTCACGTTCGTCTCGCCATGGATCGGCAGCCTGTTTCTGCTGCTGGCCGTGCGATGCCTGCTCGGGGCCGCGGAAGGTCCGCTGTTCTCCCTGAAGACGATGTACGTCAAGGACCGGTTCGCCGACGCCGAATTGGGCCGCCCGAACGCGGTCAGCTCGATGGGCGTCTCCCTCGGCACCGCCGTGGGGATGCCGCTGATCACCCTGCTGATCGTGCACTCCGACTGGACCACGTCTTTCCATGCCCTCGGTGCGCTCAACGCGCTTCTCGGCATCCCCCTGGTGCTGTTGTTCATCCGTCCCATGACCGCAGGCAATCGCGGATCAGGTCGCGATCGCGCACAGGACCGGGACGTGGACCGGCAGCCGGAAGACGGACCGATTCCCCCCGATCACCGCCCGCGTGGTTTCGGCATCCTGCTGTCCACCCTGGTCCGTGCCCTGCGAACGCCGCGACTCGGTTGGATCCTGCTGATCGAGATCGCCACTCTGGCCTTCCTGTGGGGCACCGCTTCCTGGCTCCCCTCGTATCTGCTGCAGGAACGACACTTCTCCGCGGCGCAGACCGGCTGGCTCGCTGCGTTGCCGTTCACCGTGAGCCTCGGCTCGGGGCTGCTCGGTGGCCTTTTCATCGACCGCGTCCCGCAGCGACACCTCCCGCTGATGCTGGTGGTCGGCAGCGTCGGGGCGGGTGCGTGCGCCACGCTCGCCGTGGCCGCGACCTCGGCCACCGTCTCGGCAACGGCACTGATCCTCGCCGGTGGATTCTGGGGGCTGCAGGGTCCCGCCATCCCGACCCTCGTGCAGCGCCACGCCCCCGCGGGCAGCGTCGGCAGTGCCTACGGGGTGGTCAACGGCGTCGGCAACCTGGTGTCGGCATTCATGCCGACCCTCATGGGAACGGCAATCGCAACGGACAGCGGACACGGCTTCGCCGCAGGCCTGTCCCTCCTGGTCGTGACGCAGCTGATCACTCTGGTCAGTGCCGTGGTCCTGCTCCTCCGGCACCGGGGTCCGCACGCCGGACAGGGTCTGCCCCTGCCGAGCGCCGGACCTGCGGTCAGGTCCGCGGGGCAGGCGGCCGGCACTGCGCCCTGACGTCGAAGGAGGTGCGCGTGTTCCCGGTACGGTGCGGTGCCCGGACACCTTCTGCCGACGCACGGCTACGACGTAGCCAAACCCGACCGGGCTCAACGAACATGCGGTTCACACACCATCAGCGGCCGTCTCAGCGTGCCCGGTGGCAAACGGCTGTGAGAGAGAATCCCACAGCGAGCATCCTCGGCGCGTCATGAGGAAGCCGAGCCACCCTCCGGGGAAACTCTCGTCATGACCAACGCAGCAAAGGCAGTCCTCGAGGGCGGACCCGACGATCTCCCCGAGCGGATCGTCTCCCTCACCACGCCCGGGACCGACGTCAAGATTCCGTTCCGCGGCGGATACGAACACTTCAAAGCCACAGCACGCCACCAGGAAACCACCGAGGGCGAGCTGCCTGTCTACGAGTGGTGGGAACGCACAGAGATCCCGGGCTGATCACTCCTCACCGCACAGAACCCGGCACCGAACCGTCGGTACGCGGGCACCACGCGACCTGCCTGACCACTTCCGCGGCCGTGATCCCGCCCCCTCACCGACAGGCCACTCATTCACCGCAACGGTGGTGACCCTCACCACCGCCGACACCACTGCACCGAAGTCGGGCAACGGCGGAGGATCAGCGCCCACAACAGCCCCCAGCCGTGGGCGGCGGTCCGTATCCGCGCCCCTACATCTCCTGTACGTCCTGGAAGCGCAGTACGAATCGTCGTTGCCAAGGAGTTTCCACCGCGCGGCGGTGGTAGTGCCGGCGGACGAACGCCACCGCTTGGTCGGCCGGTACTCCGTCGAGGACAGCCATGCATGCCAGCGCTGTTCCCGTCCGCCCGTATCCACCGCCACAGGCAATCTCGACGCGTTCGTTCGCCGCGCGCGTCAGAGCCTCTTCGACGAGGCTCCGCGCCTGCTGACGGTCCGGGAGCCAAAAGTCGGGCCAGCGCAACCACCGAGCATCCCAGGCGGTGGCCGGTGGCTGCTTGCCGAGCAGATACACCGCGAAGGACGGAGTCGGTCCCGGCGGCAGTGGATGACGTAGGCCCCGGCCGCGCACCAGTGCGCCAGAGGGAAACCGAATGATCCCGCTGTCCGTCGAGCTCCAGTTCTCCGCCACGCGAGCAATCTACCGACGGTTGATGGGCAACCGCGGTCACGGGCCTCGAAGTTCTCCTCCGGACCGGCCGAGATGACAGGGTCTCCCGTCAGAACTCCGGGCTCCGGCACAGTGACGGTGGTTCGGCCGCTGCCTGACAGCGCCCGCCCGCGCACACGGGAGGCAAGTCCCCCACCAGTACGGATACGCCGCACCGCCTGATCGGCACACCACCCCGGAAGGGCTGCACCCCTCCCGCAAAAAAATCTTTCGCCGCCGATGTAGAGATCTGCTTTGCTGCTCCGTCCATGGGGTGAGTGCGCCACACTGGGCGCAGCGAACACGGGAGTCGACATGCCGAAGTTCATGCTCATGGTCAACCACGACGGGGGCGTCTTCGAGGAGCCCATGGACCAGTGGGAGCCCGGCGACATCGCAGCGCACTTCAACTACTACGAGGTGCTGACCAAGGAGCTGACCGAGAGTGGCGAAATGGTCCAGTTCATGGCGCTCGCCGACCCGCGGCTGACCAAGATCGTGCGGTCGGACGGCAGTGCGGCGCCGCTGGTGACCGACGGGCCGTTCCCGGAATCGAAGGAAGTGCTGGCCGGGTTCAACGTCTTCGACGTGGAGTCCGAGGCCCGCGCCCTTGAGATCGCGGCGCGAATCTCCGCCGTGCCCGGCCCGGGCGGGGTGCCGACACAACAGCCGGTCGAGGTCCGGCAGGTGATGAGCGACAGCCAGGGCGACCTGTGAGCGGTCTCCACTCCGTCGAGGACCTGTTGCGCTCGCTGGCGCCGCAGGTTCTCGGCGTGCTCGTGCGGCGGATGGGGGACTTCGACGCGTGCGAGGACGCCGTGCAGGAAGCCCTCATCGCCGCCGCCCGGCATTGGCCCGAAGACGGTGTACCCGGCAATCCGCGCGGCTGGCTGCTGCAGACCGCGACGCGGCGATACATCGACCAGGTACGCAGTGAGCAGGCGCGGCAACGGCGCGAGGAGCGCATGGCCCAGGAACCCGCCGCAGGCAGCGTCCCCGCCGGCGACGACACGCTCATGCTTCTGTTCATGTGCTGCCATCCCGCACTCACACCCGCCTCGGCGATCGCACTGACGCTGCGGGCGGTCGGTGGCCTGGCCACCTCCGAGATCGCGGGCGCCTACCTGGTGCCGGAGGCGACCATGGCGCAGCGCATCAGCCGGGCCAAGCAGCGTGTCAAGGCAGCGGGCCCCGGGTTCGAGGTCCCCGAGCCCGGGGCGAAAGGCTGGGCGACGCGGCTGCGTTCCGTCCTGCACGTGCTGTACCTGATGTTCAACGAGGGCTACGCCACCACGTGTGGCCCCGCACTGCACCGCGCCGACCTGTCCGGTGAGGCCATCAGGCTGGCCAGACAGGTACACCGGATCCTTCCCGGCGAGGCCGAAGCAACCGGGCTGCTGGCCCTTATGCTGCTGACCGAGGCCCGCCGCCCCGCCCGAACCAGCACGGACGGGGACCTGGTGCCTCTGACCGAGCAGGACCGCACTCGCTGGGACCGCCGCCTCATCGGCGAAGGCGCCGCACTGCTCGCCACGACGATCGGCGGCGGACCACCTGGCGAATACCGGCTGCAGGCAGCCATCGCAGCCGTCCACGACGACGCCGCACACGCCAAGGACACCGACTGGCCACAGATCCTCGGCCTGTACGGACTGCTCGAAAACGTAGCGGCCAGCCCGGTGGTCACCCTCAACAGGACAGTCCCGGTCGCGATGGTCGAAGGCCCGGGTGCCGCACTCGCGCTTCTCGACGAACTCGACACCGACAACGGACCGCTCCACGGCCACCACCGTGTGCACGCCGTGCGGGCACACCTGCTCGAGATGGCGGGCGACATCCCATCCGCGCTCGTCCACTACCGTGCCGCGGCGGCCCGCACCACCAGCACTCCTGAACAGCGTTACCTGACCGCGAAAGCCGCCCGGCTGCACCACCATACGCGCACGAGCCCCAACTGCGATTGAGCGCCCCAGTTGACCTGCCTGAACACGACAGTTGACTCCGAACTCTCCGTCGGATTTCCGCCAGCAGCGCATGCCCGGCAGCGCCACGATGAATGGCATGACCAGCACCTATCAACCGCGGCCCATCACCCCCACCGCCCTGAAGGAGCTCCGCGTCCGCGACGACGCCGGGCATCCGATGTACCCGTACGTGGACGAGGAAGGCGGCGCTCCGCTCCGCTGCTGCCTGCGGCTCAGCGTCGTAGGTGACCGGATCGCCCTCGTCTCGTACGCCCCGCTGCGTCGCTGGGCGGCCCACACGGGTGCCGAGCCCGGGGCGTACGACGAGCAGGGTCCGGTCTTCATACACGCCCAGGACTGCGGCGGTCCGGCCCCGGACGGCACCGGCTACCCCTGGGCCCGCCCCGGCGCTCTCCGTGCGTTCCGCCGCTACGACAACCGAGGGCGCATCATCGGCGGCCGCATGGTGGAGCTGCCCGACGACGCCGACGCATCCTTCGACCGCGCCTTCACCGAAGCCTTCTCGGACCCGGATACCGCCCAGGTCCACGTGCGAGCTGTCGAATACGGCTGCTACCACTTCCGCGTGGACCGACCCTGACTGTCTCAGGGGCGGACCGTCGGCCACGTCGGGGCCCGCCCCTCACGCCTCCGAACGACCGGGTGCCCACGACACCACCTTCTCGATCACGATCCCGCCCTTCCTGACCGTCCGCAGTCGTCCACCGGGCTCCTCCCTCGCCTCCACCAGGACCCGCATTGTCACTACGAGGACAAGCCCGCCGAGCAGCCCGACTGTGGCTTGGCGCTTCATCTGGCGAGTGAGCGGTTGACCTGGCGGGACCGAGCGCTCCAGCCGGTGAGCGAGTTGATCTCTGTCTGGCGACGGTGCCTGCGGATGTCGATGCAGAGTGCATGACGACACCCCGACACGTGAGCCCTGTGGGCTCGTGCGCCATGACCCCGGGTGGGTTGGGCTGCGGCGTCTCGGTCGATCGGGCGGTGAGAGCTTGCGTGTGGGGGCGAGATCAGTTTTCTCGCCAACCACAACGCTCAACTCGCCAACCGAACCACGGGATGCTCATCAGGTGCCTCGGGCGGCGCCGGGTCGACCGGGCCGGTGAGCGAACCGGGCACCGGCCCCGACGTCCACCCGCCGGACGCTTCGTCCAGCACCGCACGAGTCGATGGGCGCAGCGCGGTCATCAGCTCCAGCCTGCCGCGACGAAACTCGGTGGAGAGTCTGTCGCGGCAGGCCTCGGAGACGGGGCACGGAGTCGACGGAGCCGATGGGGGCCATGGCGTACGACTCCGCCGACGTGTCGACGCCGTACCGCCGGATCCGTCAGGCCGTGTGCAGCGTCAGCCCGTACCGGTTGAGGATCTCGTTGATCGGCTGGTGCCAGGTCTCACCGCCACTGCTGCAGTTGCCCCAGCCGCCCGAAGTGACGCCCTGTGCCTGGTCACCGCTGATGAACGAGCCGCCCGAGTCGCCCGGCTCGGCGCACACGCTCGTCTTGGTCATCTGATAGACGGCGCCCTGGCTGTAGTTGACGGTCTCGTTCGTCGCCAGCACATTCCCGCAGTGCCAGTGGGATGTGGAGCCGGAGCGGCAGATCGAGGCGCCGATGGGGGCCTCCGCGGAGCCGCGGACCAACTGGTCGGAGACCGTGCCCCAGCCGAGGACCACCGGCACGGTCCACCAGCCGCTGCCCACGCTGACCCAGGCGTAGTCGTCGCCCGGGAAGGAGGACCCTTGGAAGTTGCCGATGTACGAGCCGTCCCATCCGCTGACCCCGGCGCCCGCCTGACCGCAGTGACCGGCCGTGACGAAACCGCCGTACACGGAGAAGCCGATGGAACACCGCACGTTGCCCGTGTAGTACGGGTCGCCGCCGACCGTCCCGGCGGCGAAGGTCTTCGGCGCCTCGGCGGTCCGCTGCACGAGCACCGGTCCGACCTTGCGGGCCTGCTCCACGAACGCGCGGACATCGTTGTCATCCTCCGACGACGCAACGACGTTCACCACGACCCGGCTGGCCTTCGGGTCGACGTGCCAGCTCGCGACACCATCGGGCGCGGAAAGCGAGTCGAGCCGCGCTTTGGCCGCATCGAGCCGACGCGCACTGTGGTCCACCAGCCGAACTGCCGCACCCGTCGCGCGTACCGCACCGGCCTTCTTGTCGCTGGTGACGGCGACCGTGAGCTTGCCCGTTGCCGGATCGAACCAGGAACCGCCGTACGACGGTCCCGCCGCCCGTCGAGCCTTTCCCTGTACGGCCGTTGCCGTCCGCTCCGCGGTCAGGCGCGCCTTTGCCTGACTTGCCGTCAGACCCAGGTCCTTCTGCATCGCGGACAGCAGGCCGGCCGAGGCCGGCGCCTTGGCGGTGGAAGCGGAGGTGAAGCTGGAGGTGGTCGTGGATGCGGATGCCATGGAAGGGGCGTCCGCGGCGGAGGCGGGGGCGACACCGGCCGTCGCCCAGGCTCCGAGCAGAAGTATGGCGGACAGACCGGTGCGTAACGCTGTCGTACGTCTCAAGGGAATGGACCCTTCTGTTGTTCCGGCATTGGTGGGGGAGGAACAGCAGACGTCCGAGACCTCTCACCTGAGAGCGCTCTCAGAGTGTGCCGCGACAGACTGTAATGCAGCACCATCGTCAGGTCCATGCCAATGACGGCGAAGGTGTGCGCCCGGCTGTTCAGGCTCTCGTCGCCGGGCAGTTGCGTCGGCGACGAGAGCCTGCGGGTCGCTGGTTGTGCGTGCGGGGGTGACCTTCCGAGTGACAGGGCCGGTCAGGAGCCCGCTTTGCGCTTGTTGTAGACGTCGAACCCGACCGCGGCAAGCAGGACAAAGCCCTTGATGACCTGCTGGTAGTCGGTGCCGATGCCCACCAGCGACATCCCGTTGTTGAGTACGCCGAGCACCAGGCCGCCGATGATGGCGCCGAACACCGTGCCGACGCCGCCGCTCATCGAGGCGCCGCCGATGAACGCGGCGGCGATGGCCTCCAGTTCGAAGTTGGTACCGGCCTGAGGGACGCCTGCATTGAGGCGGGCCGCGTAGACGACGCCGGCGAGGGCGGCGAGCACCCCCATGTTCACGAAGACCAGGAACGTGACGCGCTGGTCCTTCACCCCGGACAACTTCGCTGCTGCCCGGTTGCCACCGAGCGCGTACACATGGCGCCCGACGATCGCGTTGCGCATGACGTAGCCGAAGCCCATGAGCAGTACGGCGAGCAGGAGCAGGACGACCGGGACGCCGCGGTAGCTGGCCAGGGTCATGGTGAAGGCGAGGACCGCCGCGCCCATGGCCACGCACTTGGCGAGGAAGAGATTCCTGGGCAGGACGTCGAGTCCGTACCGCTGTTGCCGCCGCCGGTCACGGACCTCCTGGATCAGGGCGAAGGCCAGGAGTGCGAGGCCCATGAGAAGGGTGAGATTGTGATAGTTGGTGTGCGGACCGACCTCCGGGAGGTAGCCGGTGGATATCTTCTGGAAGCCTTCAGGGAACGGGCCGAGCGAGCGGCTGCCGAGGAGGATCTGGGTGCCGCCACGGAAGAGCAGCATCCCGGCCAGCGTGACGATGAACGACGGGATTCCGACGTACGCGATCCAGAAGCCCTGCCAGGCTCCGGCGACCGCTCCGACGACGAGGGCGAGGACCAGGGCGAGGACCCATGGCACATCCTGCTCGACCATCATCACGGCGCAGGCGGCGGAGACGAAGGCGGCCAGCGAGCCGACCGACAGATCGATGTGGCCGGCGATGATGACGATCATCATGCCGATGGCCAGGACGAGGATGTAGCTGTTCTGGAGCACCAGATTGGTGACGTTGTTCGGCTTGAGAAGGACGCCGTCGGTCCATATCTCGAAGAGCACGACGATCAGTCCGAGGGCGATGAGCATCCCGTACTGGCGCATGTTGCGGCGGGCCGCGTCCAGGAGGAGGGTGCCGGTGGTCGCGGGCGCTGCCGCTGTGGCCGGCGTCGGGCGCTGCGGGGTCTCGGTAGGGGCCTGGGACATTTCCTGCTACCTCTTGTCGCTGGTCATATGGCGCATCAGGACCTCCTGGGTGGCCTCCGCGCGCGGGACTTCGCCGGTGATCCGGCCGGCCGACATGGTGTAGATGCGGTCGCACATGCCGAGGAGTTCGGGCAGTTCGGAGGAGATCAGCACAACTGCCCTGCCTTCTGCGGCGAGCCGGTCGATGACGGTGTAGATCTCGTACTTGGCGCCTACATCGATGCCGCGGGTCGGTTCGTCGAGGATCAGCACGTCGGGTCCGGCGAAGATCCACTTGCTGAGGGCGACCTTCTGCTGGTTGCCGCCGGAGAGCCGGCCGACCTGCTCGAAGACGGTCGGGGCCTTGATGTTCATGGACTTGCGGTACGACTCCGCGACCCGGGTCTCCTCGTGCTCGTCGACGACGCCGCGCCGCGCCACCTTGCCCAGGGCGCTGAGGGTGATGTTGCGGCCGATGGTGTCGATGATGTTGAGGCCGTACTGCTTGCGGTCCTCGGTGACGTAGGCGATGCCGTGCCGCACGGCCTCCGGGACGGTGCGGGTACGGATCTCTTGTCCGTCCTTGAAGACCTTGCCGCTGATGTTGTGGCCGTAGGTGCGCCCGAAGACGCTCATGGCCAGTTCGGTGCGTCCCGCGCCCATCAGGCCGGCAATGCCGACGATCTCGCCCCGCCGGGCCTCGACCCGGGCGTGGTCGACGACCTTGCGGTGCTGGTCGATGGGGTGGTGCACGGTCCAGTCGCGGATCTCCAGGGCAGGGTGGGCGCCCGGATCACCCTCGTACCTGGTCCGTTCGGGGAAGCGGTGGTCGAGGTCGCGTCCGACCATGCCGCGGATGATGCGGTCCTCGGTGGTCGCCTCGGCGTGCACGTCGAGAGTCTCGACGGTGCGGCCGTCGCGGATGACGGTGACCGAGTCGGCGACCGCCGCGATCTCCCCCAGCTTGTGCGAGATGATGATCGAGGAGATCCCCTGACCCTTCAGCTCCTTGATGAGGCTGATGAGCTGGGCGCTGTCCTCGTCGTTGAGTGCGGCGGTCGGTTCGTCGAGGATCAGCAGTTCGACCTTCTTGGCGAGGGCCTTGGCGATCTCGACGAGCTGCTGTTTGCCGACTCCGATGTCCGCGACCCTGGTCTGCGGGTGCTCACGCAGCCCGACGCGTTCCAGGAGGGCGGCGGCGTGTCGCAGTGTCTCGTTCCAGCTGATGAAGCCGTGGCTGGCGTGTTCGTTGCCGAGGAAGATGTTCTCCGCGATGGAGAGGTACGGCACCAGGGCGAGTTCCTGGTGAATGATCACGATGCCGCGTGCCTCACTGGCACGGATGTCCTTGAACGCACAGCGCTCGCCGCGGAATCGGATCTCGCCCTCGTAGCTTCCGTGCGGGTGCACTCCGCTGAGGACCTTCATCAGGGTCGACTTGCCGGCGCCGTTCTCCCCGCAGAGGGCGTGTACCTCGCCCTCCGCGACGGTCAGGGAGACATCCGAGAGCGCCTTGACGCCGGGGAAGGTCTTGACGATGGACCGCATTTCGAGGACTGGGGCGGTCATCGGAGGTCGCTCTCCTTGATGTAGCCCGAGTCGACCAGCTCCGCCTGGTAGTTGGTCTTGTCGACACTGACCGGGTCCAGGAGGAAGGACGGCACGACGCGCTTCTCGTTGTTGTACGTCGTGGTGTCGTTGACCTCGGGCTTCTTGTCGTGGAGTACGGCGTCGGCCATCTGGACCGCCTGCTTGGCCAGGGCCCGGGTGTCCTTGTACACGGTCTGGGTCTGCTGTCCCGCAATGATCGACTTCACGGAGGCGACCTCGGCGTCCTGGCCGGTGACGACCGGGTAGGGCTTCGACTTGGTGCCGTAGCCGTCCGATTTGAGCGCCGAGATGATGCCGATGGAGATGCCGTCGTACGGGGAGAGCACGGCGTCCACTTCGGCCGACGAGTAGGCGCTGGTCAGCAGGTCGTCCATGCGCTTCTGCGCGGTGCCGCCGTCCCAGCGCAGGGTGGTGATCTGGTCAAGCTTCGTCTGCTTGCTGCGGATGACGAGCTGCTTCTTGTCGATGTACGGCTTGAGGGTCTTCCAGGCGCCCTGGAAGAAGTAGCGCGTGTTGTTGTCGTCGGGCGATCCTGCGAACAGTTCGATGTTGAAGGGCCCCTTCCCGGAGCCGGACTTCAGGCCGAGCTTGTCGACGATGTAACCGGCCTGGAGTTCGCCGACCTTTTCGTTGTCGAAGGAGGCGTAGTAGTCGACGTCCGGGCTGCCGAGGATGAGCCGGTCGTAGGAGATGACCTTGATGTTCTGCTCCCCCGCCTGCCGCAGGACGTCGCTCAGCGCGCGGCCGTCGATCGCCGCAACGACCAGGACGTCCACGCCCTTGGTGATCATGTTCTCGATCTGGGAGACCTGCTGGTCGACGTCGTCCTCGCCGTACTGCAGATCGGTCTTGTAGCCGAGCTTCTTGAACTCGGCGACCATGTTGCGGCCGTCGGCTATCCAACGCTCCGACGACTTCGTCGGCATGGCGATGCCGATGGTGGAACCCTTGCCACCCCCCTTCTCCTCCTTGCTGCCACCGGCGCTGCTCTGCCCGCAGGCTGCAAGTGAGAGGGACAGCGCGACAGCTGTCAGGGCGACTGCTGCAGTACGTGTGCGGGTCGTGCGCATGATCGATCCTCCGGAGTACGAGGGAAGCGGCGGGAGTTGGTCCGACAGGAGGTGGATCCCATCGGGCGTTCGGTATATCGGACAAGGTTCGAATCGCTGAGCGCGCCCATTCGTGACTGCCGGACGATCAGCCGACTCCCATGAGTGGCAAGGCGGTTGCTCCTGAGGCTCGCGCAACTCCTATAGCTCCTAGGGCGTTCGATATTTCGTCAACCGTTCGAAATTCTGGCGTGACCGTAGTGAGGGGTCGGGGAGAGTGTCAATGGTTCGCGCACGCGCAACTGGGACAAGCAGGTAGCCGGAGCGGGTTTCGGCCGCTCCGAGGCCGGCTCGCATCGCTCCGGCGCAAGTGCTGGAGCCGGGCCCGGGAACTCCCCGTACAGCCTGGGAACCTATGCTGTCGTCAGGAACTCACAGCCGTCCTCAACTCCAACTCCGCCTCGGACAAGGCGGACCGTGCCGCACCTCCGCTCGGGAGCCATCACCATGACCTCCTCCGCCGGCGACGCCTCCTGGACGAGGCTGTGGGCCGGCTCCCCGCACATCCCGCACGCGCCCCTCGACGACGCGACACGGCGGCACGCGGATCTCCCCGCAACGCTGCTTCCGGCCCCCGTCGGCATGCATCACCCGGCGATCTTCGAACCTGCCTTGAAACAGTTCGCCAACGCCTACCGGGCCGGGGAACCACACTTCGAGGATGCTGCGACGGGCCGGGCCTGGCACCGGGCGCGGCGGACCGTACTCGATATGGTGCTCGCGGCTGTCGCGGACGGTCCCTGGGCCCGCCATCTGGTGCTGCGCGGCAGCGTGTTGATGGCCACCTGGTTCGGTGATGCGGCCCGCGATCCGGGCGACCTGGACTTCCTCGTCGTACCTCAGGACTGGGCCATGGACGGACCCCGGACCGCGGGTCTGTTCGACACGATCGCCCGGGACGCCGCGGCAGCCGCGCGCGGCGCCGTCCGGATCGACGCGGCCGCCATGGTGACCGAGAACATCTGGACGTACGACCGGGTTCCGGGCCGCCGCATGCTGCTGCCGTGGACTGCGGCGGGACTTCCCGGTGGCACCGTACAGCTGGATGTGGTGTTCAACGAGACCCTGCCGGCCCCGGCCGAACTCACCGGGATCCGGCCACTGGGTGACGGTCCCGGCTGCCGGGTACCGGCCGTCTCCCCCGCTCTGTCGCTGGCCTGGAAGCTGCTGTGGCTGGTCACCGACGCCTATCCGCAGGGCAAGGACCTGTACGACGCGGTCCTGTTGGCGGAACACACACCGCCGTCCTACGAACTGGTACGGGACGCCTTCGTACTCAGTGGTGCGGAGGGGGTGAGGCCGGCCGGTGCCTGGTGGCTCGACGAGCTGGACGTGGAGACCGGTTGGCGCCACTTCACAGCCGAACACCCCTGGGTCACGGAGGATGCGGCAAGCTGTCGGGAGCGCCTCGCCCGCACCCTCGGACCTCTGCTGGAGGCGGCGGAACGACCGGGAGAGGACGGCTACAGCCGGTGGGCCAGGTGGCTGCGGCCGCTGGTGGATTCCACCCGTGCCATGGCCGCCGACCACCCTGAGACCGCCCTCGGGCATCTCTGCGCAGGCGGCAGGGACGGACTGACGGCTGCGATCGTGATCGTCCGCGAGATCGTGGGACGTGAGCGGCTCCGCCCGGAGGACGCACTCGCCGCTGTCCTGACGGACGGGAACAGCTGGCGCTACTGGCGGGAGAACCCGGACGCCTGCCGCCGGGCCCTGGACGAGTTGCGATGACGGCGGCAGCCCGATGCGTTACGCGCCGGCGACTCCGTCTCGCGTCACCCGGCGGTGGAGTGAGGGGTTGCGAACTGCTGTCGGTTTACTGCATTGAAGTGAGTTGTAGCGAGCGGGATTGAGTCCTGCGGGTGGACTTGTGGGGGGAACTGCGGTTCTAGTGATCGTGCGGGGCATCGGACCGCCCAGGCCGAACCAGGCACCCGGGGACGTGAGGGAACCCGCCCACCCACAACGGACCGGCCCCCCGGAGGGCCGCCGCCGAGCGGGAAGCGAAAACGGGAACCCAGCGCATCCAAAACCGTTCGGGATGCGCCCAGTACGCACCGGTGGGTCCAGGACTCACTTATGTGCACTGGCTAAGGGCTGTCCCGTAAATAGTTCTTGGGTCGGCTTGACGTGGCTGTTCGTTGCTGGCCGGCTACCGCCCGCCTACCCGACGAGGGCGAGGTTGTGCATGCGCGCGACGCCGAGCATGGCGTGGTGTGCGCCGTCACCCTTGAGGTGACAGTTGCGGAGGATCTTCCAGGTCTTCATGCGGGCGAAGACGTGCTCGACTCCGGCGCGGACCTGCTTGTGGGACTTGTTGTGGGCTTCCTTCCAACTGGGCAGAGCTTCGCCCTTGCGCCGCCTGTGGGGTATGACAGGTCCGGTACCAGGATTGCCACCGTCGGCGATTGTGGTTATCTAGCACAGACGCAACGGCTGGACCCGGACGTTCTCCGTCGCCGGCCCTTGACCTAGAGCGCGGTCCAGCATCTAGCGTCTCCGTCATGACGACACCTCAGCACAAGATCGGATCGGGCTTCGGTGCCCGGAGCACCGCGGACGACGTCCTGAGCGGGATCGACCTGTCCGGCAGCACCGCGATCGTCACCGGTGGCTACTCGGGACTTGGTCTGGAGACGACCCGCGCTCTGGCGGGTGCCGGAGCCCGCGTCGTGGTCCCCGCCCGGCGACGGACGGCCGCTCAGGAGGCGGTCGAGGGCATCGAGGGTGTCGAGACCGACGACCTCGACTTGTCCGACCTCGAAAGCGTCCGCGGTTTCGCCGAGCGGTTCCTGGCCTCGGGTCGCAAGGTCGACATCGTGATCAACAACGCTGGGGTCATGGCCTGCCCCGAGACGCGGGTCGGCCCGGGGTGGGAGGCGCAGTTTGCCACCAACCACCTCGGTCACTATGCGCTGATCAACCATCTCTGGCCGGCGATCGCTCCCGGTGGCGCGCGCGTGGTCGCCGTGTCCTCCGGCGCCCACGGCATCACCGGAGTGCGCTGGGACGATGTGCAGTTCGAGCGTGGCTACGACAGATGGCAGGCGTACGGGCAGGCGAAGACGGCGAACGTGCTGTTCGCCGTGCAGCTCGATGCGCTCGGCCGCGACGCCGGAGTCAGAGCGTTCGCGCTGCATCCGGGCAGCATCCTCACCCCGCTGCAGCGCCACCTCGCGAAGGCGGAGATGGTCGACGCGGGCTGGATCGACGAGAGCGGCAACCCGACCGATCCCACCTTCAAGACGGCCGGGCAGGGCGCGGCGACGCAGGTATGGGCGGCGACCTCCCCCCAGCTGGCGGGCATGGGCGGCGTCTACTGCGAGGACTGCGACATAGCCGAGCTGGCCGGGGACGGCTCGGAAAGCGGCGTGCAGGCACACGCGACCGACCCCGAGCAGGCTGCGCGCCTGTGGGCGCTGTCGGCCGACCTCACGGGCGTCGACGCTTTCGCGGCGACAACCTAGCCCCGGACGTCGCGGGTCACCGTTTCAGGTCTGTGGCCAGCCGGCCCCCGGGCCGGTCACACCATACGAATCGGCGTCCACCACGCCATGCTCGGCATCGCGCGCATGTGCAACCTCGCCCTCGTCGGGTAGGCGGGCGGCCAGCAACGACCAGCCACTTCAAGCCGACCCAAGAACCATTTACGGGACAGCCCCCTAAGGGCTGTCCCGTAACTGCTGGTCACAGGTGAGATGATCTTGCGGTGTCTGGTGTGATCACGGCGTCGGAGCCGTCCTGGATAGCCCCGTTCACCGGGCTGAGCCCGCGTTCCTTCGGCAAGCTGGTTACCGCGCTGCGCCGTGAAGGTGCAGATCCGGTCCGCAAGGGTCGCCCGTGGTCTCTTCCGCTGGAGGACCGGGTGCTGCTCGTGGCGGCCTACTGGCGCACGAACTTGACGATGCGCCAACTCGCTCCGCTCTTCGGTATCTCGAAGTCCGCGGCCGACCGCGTCATCGACCACCTCGGCCCGTCGCTCGCGCTCCAGCCACGCAAGCGGTTCCGCAAGGACGCCGTACTCATCGTGGACGGCACCCTGGTGCCTACCCGCGACCACACCATCGCCGCGCAGTCCAAGAACTACAGGTACTCCACCAACCACCAGGTCGTCATCGACGCCGACACCCGGCTCGTCGTGATGGTCGGCCGACCCCTGCCGGGCAACCGCAACGACTGCAAGGCGTGGCAGGAGTCCGGCGCGAAGGCTGCCGTCGGCAAGACGATGACGATCGCCGACGGCGGCTATCCGGGCACCGGGCTCGTGATGCCCCACCGCCGCCGCAAAGGCGAAGAACTACCCGACTGGAAACAGGCCCACAACAAGTCCCACAAGCAGGTCCGCGCCCGCGTCGAGCACGTCTTCGCCCGCATGAAGACCTGGAAGATCCTCCGCGACTGCCGCCTCAAAGGCGATGGCGTCCACCACGCCATGCTCGGCATCGCCCGCCTGCACAACCTCAACCTCGCCGGATAGGCGAGCAGCCGGACCGCCACCGACCACGCCACACCCAGTCAAAGATCATTTACGGGACAAGCCTTAGGAACGGTGATCGCCACGCTTGTCGCCCCACCGGAATTGACACAATCGAGTTCGGCTCCGCAGGCACGGCGTATATGCGCGTCCCGAAGGGCTGTCCCGTAATCCCTGGCGGGCGCACGACGACAGCTACGGCACCTCGCCACGTTGTCGGAACGCCCGAATACGCCCAGTGCGATGACGCCCCTCTGCCTTGCGATGCACCGCATCCGACGCCGCGCGCTGATCCACCAGGGATTACGGGACAGCTCCTGGCCTAGCGAAGGAGGGAATCAGCTATGGGCGAGAAGATCGCAGGCGTCGAAATCCCCGATACGCGGCTGGCGGCCGAGGCCACGGCGCTGGTCCGCGAAGATGAGCCGCCGCTGTTGTTCGACCACTCTCGCAGAGTCTACCTCTTCGGGATGCTGCAAGGGATACAGCGCGGCCTGAAGCCCGAACCGGAACTGCTCTACGTCGGAGCGATGTTCCACGACCTGGGTCTGACTCAGTCATACCGGACCGCTCAGCAGCGCTTCGAGATCGACGGTGCGGACGAGGCGCGTCGGTTCCTTACCGAGCATGGGGTCGGCGCTGACGATGTCCGCCGGGTTTGGACGGCGATCGCCCTGCACACAACGCCTGGTGTTCCGGAGTTCATGGAGCCCGAGATCGCGTTGGTCACCGCGGGCTCGGAGACTGATGTGCTCGGGATCGGCCGTGACGCCCTGGATCCCGCGTCACTCGAAGCCGTCACCGATGCGCACCCGCGACCCGACTTCAAGCGCCGGATTCTGGTGGCTTTCACTGACGGCTTCAAGGACCGGCCCGACACAACCTTCGGCACCGTGAATGCCGATGTGCTGGCCCACTTCGTGCCTGGCTTCCAGCGCATCGACTTCGTCGAGGTCATCCTGAACAGTTTCTGGCCCGAGTAACCGGCTGCCCGGGCGGCGCGCTCTCGGCAAGAGGTTCCGACGCTCCGAGTCGCGTCCGGTCCTGATGTAAGTGCCCACGGCAGGAACGTGGTGGGGGCCGGGGGACAATCTTGGACCGAATTGCGCCGCCGAACCGATTGACCAAGACCACGGTCACAGCCTCATTGCGAGCTCCGCGCACCGTTTGCTCCCAGAGACCTCACCGGAATTCCATGGAATGCGATCTCTTCGTACGGGCCGTTGTCCCCGGTCTCATACAGAATCCCAACTGTCCTGTCATCAAGCTGCACCAGGTCCGAGTACCCGGCCTTCCGTGACGACAAGGTCAGCACCTTCCGGAATGAGCGCCCACCGTCCGCGCTGCTCCAGAGAGCCATGGCGACTCGCCCGGACGGCACTGAAGGCCCGGAGAACAGCAACTCACCTCGCTCTTCGGTCGTCAGTTGCAGCACACTCCCTTGGACCATCGGGACGTCGCTGAGGGTTGGCTGTACCGCGTAGGGCCGGTCGAGCGACGCACCGTCGTCATCGGAATAGGCGTCCAGACGATTACCAGGACTTGTCCCGCGCTGATTCCTCGCGCTGAAGTACAGGCGGCCGTCGGGCAATTGCGCGGCAGTGGATTCATTCGCATTCACCGCACCCTCGTACGCATCATCCACAAAACCAAGGTGCCAGGACCGGCCCGAATCGTCGCTGTAGATCGCATGCGCCCCGTAGTACTTGGCCTCCTGCCCAGTGTCCCCGGACCTGGCAGAGGGGGCAGCAGAATGGTTCGCAGGCACCACCAGGCGGCCGGCAT
This sequence comes from Streptomyces sp. NBC_01717, assembly GCF_036248255.1. Taxonomy (NCBI): domain Bacteria; kingdom Bacillati; phylum Actinomycetota; class Actinomycetes; order Kitasatosporales; family Streptomycetaceae; genus Streptomyces; species Streptomyces sp. NBC_01717. The sequence goes on from NZ_CP109178.1 coordinate 722,723, forward strand.
GCTCGCCGCGGGTCAGCGCGACCGCATGGCCCGGCCCCGTCGCGTACCACCGCCAGTTCGCGCGCTTCACCGCTGATGTGATCTCACGCGGTTCCGAGAACGACCGCCCCTCGTCCTGGCTCGTCTGCACGAACACCCGACGGCTCTCCTCGTCCGCCGTCTCGCCTCTGAGGATCTGCTCCTCGGTCACCTCACCACTGTTGTACGAGGTGACCAGCACGATGGCGCCGGTGCGGGGATCGACCACTGGTGCCGGATTGCCCCGGGTATCCCCCCGCCCTGCCGCGACAACCTGCAGTGGCCCCCAGGTGCAGCCCCCATCACGAGACCGCCTGACCACGACGTCGATGTCACCGCTGTCTTCCCGCCCGCCGACACGGCCTTCGGCGAACGCAAGCAGCGCACCCGCGCGCGTCCGGACGACGGCGGGTATCCGGTATGAGGCATAGCCACCGGAACCCGAGCGGTACGGAATCGACAACGTGCAGCCTCGTTTCGAAACCCGGGCCTTGTCGTCCGTCTCGTCCGCCCCGGATGGCAACATCACTACACCCGCCACCGCAACCACGGCCAAACCAAGAACGGAAATCCTTCGACGACGAGAAAAACGAGCCATGAATTCCACCCCTCCTTGCACCCAATGCAGCCACCTACGCCACACCGAGCTTGAGCGACAGATTCAATCCGAACTCCCACGATCTTGTACAGATTTCGGCGCCACCCCCCGTGACCGTCGATCTTGGCCGAAAAGATCCCGTGGCCCGCGCGCCAGAAACGGCTGGAATCTCCCCCAGGGGGAGGTCCTACCGTCCTGACCGACCGCATAGGCGATGCTTCGAAAGAGGTCTGTCATGACGACGTTTCTGCTGGCCCCGGGGCTTTTCATGGGTGGCTGGGCCTGGGAGGCGGTGGCCGCCGAGCTGACCGGGCAAGGGCACCGGGCGCTTCCGGTCACCTTGCCCGGCATGGCCGATCGGGCGGGGGAGGACCCCGCCGGCATCGGGCTGGGTGAGCACACCGATGCCGTGGCGGCGCTGCTCGACGCGGAGGGCCCGGGGATTGTGCTGGTGGCGCACAGCTACGGCATCTTCCCGGCCCTCGCGGCGGCCGACCGGCGCCCCGGACAGGTCGCCCGGGTGGTGTTCGTGGACACCGGCTTCCCGGAGCCGGGTGAGTCGGTGGTGGCGCAGATGCCGCAGCTCGGCCTGCTGGACCGCGCCTTCGGCGGCGTCGTCCCGGTGCCAGAGGAGATCCCGGCGGTGCACGCCGTCCCGCCGGCGGAGCTGGAGCGCTACCACCGCCTGGTCACCCCGCACCCGGTCCGGGCCGTCACCGAGCCGATCGAGCTGACCGGCGCCTGGCTCAAGCTCCCGACCACCGGGGTGTTCTGCCTCGCGAACGGCCTCAGCCTGGAGTTCGCCCGCACCCTGCACGGCACCGGCCTGCCGCGGTTCGCCAAGCTCGCCGAGCCCGGAGTCACGTTCTTCGAACTGGCCACCGGGCACTATCCGATGCTCTCCACCCCGGTGGAGCTGGCCGACGTCCTGGTGCGCGCGGCGGCCGGCGAGGGCCTCGGCCTGTACGAGGGCTGACCGTCCGCCGACCAGGGGCTGATGAGCGTCTTGGTCACCCACTTCAGCCGGGGGCCGGTGCTCGGCGTGATCGCCCGGTTGACGCGCAGGCTCGGGGCCACGGTCGTGCTTCAGGAGGGTGTCGCCTTGGACGGTTGGACGACCTGCCGTGGTTCAGCCGGCCTGGCCGATCGCGCCACGGAGCATGGCCACGGTCGTCGCCGCCGCTCTGCGCTCCGCGTCGTCCTCCGTCGTACGCACCCGTTCCTCCAGGAGCACTACGGCTGCCTGGAGCACGCCGATCCGTACCGGAACGCTCTGCATCCCTGCCAGCACGGCGGCCGCCTGCTCCGCCGGGGTGGCGGTCGCGGCCTGCGGAATGAGGGTTGTGATGCCGCGCCCGAGCGCGCGGTCTCGTGGTGGTTGAGCCGCATTTGTGGTCACCGAAGAAGTCTGCCGCACCGGGCCCGCGGATCGGGTCAGCGACTTGGCGCCTCGCCGGTCGCGGGTGCGTGCGACCGGGCCGGGAGCCGGCCCTCCGGACCGCCCGTGGGCGTGATCCAAAAGCCACGATGGCCGGTACTCACTGGTCCGGCGCGGACGCGGACGCGCCTGCGGCGGTGCGGTTCCCGATCGCCGGGCGGATCGGCCGGACACCCCTAGGGCCGGGCCCAGTTGCGCATCGCGGTGCGCGACGCGAAGGCGGCCACGTCCTTGTCGAGCGGATCGTCGGTGTACTGGTGGATACGCCAGGTCGCCTCGATACGTGGTTTGCCCGCGGTCACGTAGTCGGCGATCCACAGGCCGTCACCGGCGTACGACGTGGTGTCGTAATTCAGCCAGAAGTGCCGGTTGCAGTAGAGCAGAACCCGGTGGTCCGGCCGGAGGCGCTTGACCTCGCGGATGAAGCGGTCCTTCTCCGCGTTGGTCGCGCGCGTTCCGTCGCCGGTCATCTCCCAGTCGACGGCCAGCAGATCGCCGGCCTTCTCCGGAGCCTTGCTCACGAAGTACTCCGCCTGCGCCGTGAGATTGCCCGGCCACAGGAAATGGTAGAAGCCGACCACGCATGAGGCGTCCCTCGCCCGCTTGACCTGCGAGGCCAGATGCGGATTGACGTACGAACGGCCCTCGGTGGCCTTGATGAAAACGAAGTCCAGTCCATCCGTGTCGAAGGACGACTGATACGAGCTGACATCGACGCCGTGCAGCATGGGTTCCGCCTTCAAGTGGGCTTCTGGGGTTCCGTTTCTCGTTCTGTACGTGCCCGCAGTCGCCGGTTCTCACCCGGTCCGGCCGACCGGGCGTACGTCTTCCAGCCACCCGGAATAGGTACCGATGCCGAGGAGTTGGTGAACCGGCGAGACCGCACTGCACACCGCACGCACCATCGAAAGGTCGGATCCATGAAGATCGGAATCATCGGAGCGGGCAACATCGGCGGCAATCTCACCAGGCGTCTTACCGCGCTGGGCCACGAGGTGTCGATCGCCAACTCCCGCGGCCCGCACACGCTCACCGCGCTCGCCGAGGAGACCGGAGCGACCCCGGTCACCGTGGCGGAGGCGGCACAGGGCGCCCGTGTCGTGGTCATCACCATCCCGGTAAAGGCAGTCCCGAACCTGCCCGCCGGGTTCCTGAACGGCGCCGCGGAAGACGTCGCGGTCATCGACACCGGCAACTACTACCCGCAGCAGCGCGACGGCCGTGTCGCCGCCATCGAGGACGGGCTGCCGGAGAGCAGGTGGACGCAGGAACAGATCGGGCACCCGGTGATCAAGGCGTTCAACGGGACCTACGCGGATGACCTCCTCACCAAGGCTCTTCCGAAGGGCAGCCCCGGCCGTCAGGCCCTGCCGGTCGCCGGTGACGACGCGGCCGCCAAGCAGACCGTGCGCGACCTCATCGACGAGCTGGGCTTCGACACAGTGGATGCGGGCGGTCTGGACGAGTCCTGGCGCCAGCAGCCGGGCACTCCCGTCTATGGCAACCAGGGCGATGCCGAGACCATCGCGAAGGCGCTCACCGCTGCCTCCCCGGAGCGTACGGCGGAGTGGCGCGCCTGACAGGGCCGGCCCCGGTCCACCCTCGTGCTCCCGGTCGGCAGGGCGGGGGCGGACCGACGGCGTATTCGCCGATACCCCCGCTTCCGCCTCTGATTTCGCTCGGACCGCGCCGGCCAAAACCCGCGTGGGCCGACGGCACGGGCAACGCCATGGCGCGGGGCTGCGCCGAGGTCGTACGCGAACGCGGCTCCGCCGCACGGGCGTTGTCCGACGGCTGTCCGACCCGGCGCCCGTCGTCCGGGCATTGCCCGACCTCGGGCCCCCCGGGTCTACTGGCCGTCGTCCGGGGCGGCCGGCAGGCTGTCCATGAACGAACTGACGGAGAACACGGCGCGCCCGGGTCCGGGCGGACCGTAGCCGGGCGGCGAGCTGAGCCCGTACTCCTGCATCGTCGAGCGGTAAGCGTCCAGCAACCTGATGTGGTACTCCAGCGGTGCCCCGTCCGGGTTGGTCTTCCCGAGTGGCGTGGTGGGTTCCGGGCACCAGGTGGTGAACCGCGGGGTGATGCCGTGCGACATGAAGAACCGCAGCCCCTCGGTGGTCGAGTCGATGGCCTCGTCGACCGTCGTGAAGCCGAACGGCTCGGCCATCTCCACGCCCGCCACGAAGTTGGGAATGACGTTCCGGGCACCGAACACCTCGGCGGAGTCCAGAATGCGGCGGTGCCATTCGTCGCGGCCGACGTAGCGCTCCTTGCCCGGGCAGTACAGCTCGAACAGCCGGCGGTCCCACACCTCGTAGTTGGGGTGGTAGATCTGGACGCCGAAATCGTGGAAGCGCTGGACGTCGGCCTTCGGCAGGGCCTGCGCGACGACCTTGCCGATCCAGCGGCCGGGGAAGGCCTCCTCGATGGCCTTGGCGTACTGCCCGTAGAAGTCGGCTTCGTCGCGCCCGCCGATGTGGGAGGTGATGGCGCCACCGGTGAGGGTGTAGGCGATGGAGGTCTTCGCGGTGTCGTACCGGTCGATGATGGCGAGCGCTTCCAGCACCTCCTCGACGGGCTTCACACCGGTGTACGGGCGTCCCGCCGCCTTGTGCTGGCGCCAGTTGTGGTTGATGTCGCAGTACTGGCACTCCTCCTTCGCGCCGAAGTACTGGCAGACGCGGAAGACCGTCAGATAGACGAGGTAGCCCCACTGGATGGTGGGCGCGACCTCCATCACCGACTTGCCGTTGGCGAGCGTGTGCCGGTAGTAGTCCGGCATCGGCGGCAGGCCCACGTCAGAGATCCGCCTGCCGTCCAGATACAGCCCGAGGACACCGTCCGCGTCGGCCGCGACACGGTACGGCGACGCCGGGTTCACCCGTACCGACACGACCGTGCGGCGCAGCTCGTACGGGCCTCCGGTGAGCACGATCTCCTCCGGCGGGCGGCGCAGGGCGGCCGCGCCCAGCTCGGGCAGGGTGCTGTGGTCGAAGGAGAAGATGAAGTACGACTTCGGCTTGACGTCACCGTCCTCGTTGTCGCTGAGCGCGGACTCGTCGAACGCCACGCCGCCGCGCAGCAGGTCTTCCTTGACGACGGCTTCCCGCGGCACGTGCGGGAACCGTTCCATGAGCTGCTCGATCAGGCGGGTACGGGTCGCGTCGGTGCGGTTGGGGTCGCCGGGGTCTCTGCGGCCGGTGTCGGTTCGGCTGGGCATCTGCGGGGCTCCTCGGTCCGGGCGTCGAAGGTTCTTCCGGTACGCCACACTGTGCAACGAACCACGGACGTCAACCGTTCGCGACGCCGGCCGGAGCAGGTGCCGTCGGTCACTTGTTCCAGTGCGAGGGGGGACTGAGCGACGGCGGGAGTTTCGTGGCAGCGTCGCCGCGCGCCGCGTTGAGCTGCGCCTGCGTGAGGAACAGACTCCCGGTCAGGTCGGCTCCGGACAGTTCGGCGTCCCGGAAATCCGCGCCGATGAGGTCGGCCAGACGCAGGTCTGCGCCGGTGAGGTCGGCGGCGATGAGAAGAGCGCCGCGCAGGTCGGCCCCCTGCAGGTTCGCGCCCTTGAGCCGGGCGCCGATGAGGTCGGCGCCCCGGTGGTTGCGCTTCTTCTTGCGAGGGACGGTGGCCCGTACGAGTTCGCTGGTCCGCAGCAGCAGCGCGGCGACGTCCTCCCGGTGTCCTGCGACGTCGAGGTCGGCGAACGCGTCGGGGGCGACGTGCGTGAGACGTTCGGTCGTGTCGAGGGCGCGCCGTATCTCGCCGTGGAGGGGGCGGGCCGCCCGCAGCGTCAGGGCTTCGGTGAGGTACCAGAGCAGTTCGTGGAGTTGCCGCATGACCGGGAACACCTGGAACATCTGCTGGGCGGTCTGCGGGGCCTGCCGCCAGTCCTGTCCGTCGAACGTCTCCTGGGAGACCTTCTGGCCGGCGCCGAAGCAGTCGTACACCGTGCAGCCGGGGAAGCCCTGGGTCCGCAGCTCGGTGTGAATACCGCAGCGGAAGTCGTCCTGCAGATTGTGGCAGGGCTGCCCGACGTCCTTGTTGACCGCGAAGTCCGCCGACCGGGTCAGGGTCAGCGCGACGCAGCACAACCCGAAGCAGTTCGCGCAGTCGGCGCGCAGGACGCCACGGCCGGAGCCGTCGCCGCTCAGCTCGGTGCGATCGGTGGAGCGGTCGGTGTCGGAGCCTCGGGCGTTGTCGGACACGGTGCGGTGGATCCTCTGGTGTACGGAGTGCCTGGACGTTCGAGCCTACCGAGGTCCCGCAGGCCGAGGCGCACGGGGACGGACAGCCTCGTTCCCCGTGTGCCCGGGCCCCTCCGGCGCAGGCCGGAAGCTGTGCGCGCGATGATGGAGGCTTGCATCGTTGCAGGAGGTGGCCACCGACGTGGCGAACACACCAGTCGACAGCATCCCGGCGGCACTGTCTGGCGCACCGCATCCCGGTGGTGCCGCGCGGTGCGGGCACCGCACATTCCCGCCCGGCCTGAAGGCCGGGATTCCCCACGAAGAGCAGGGATGGGGCTGTGCGTCGACGCGGATGTGGTGCTGCTCGGCCCGGTCGACACCTCGGGCGCCGAGGGCGACGCCGAGGCCGAGCTGGTCCGGGACTGCTTCGAGCGGGCGGGCGCATGGGCCGTGGTCTCCACGGATCAGCAGGAGGCGGACGCGTTGTTCCAGGCGCGACGGCTGGCCTGTCCGGCGCTGGAGCGGCTCGGTCCCGTGCTCACCGAGGATGTCTGCGTGCCACGGACCGCAGTGCCGGAAATGTTGGCCCGGATCGAGAGGACTGCGGCCCGGCACGACATACTGGTGGCCAATATCGCGCATGCCGGTGACAGCAATCTGCACCCGTTGATCATCACGCCGCCCGGTGACGAGGCGGCGCGTGCGCGCGCCCAGTTGGCCTTCGAGGACATCCTCGACGACGCGATCGCCCTCGGTGGGACGGTCACGGGCGAGCACGGGGTGGGGCTGCTGAAGATGCGCGGTATGGGCAAGGAGCTCGGGCCCGCCGTGCTCGGGATGCATCACGCGGTGAAGGCGGCCCTGGACCCGCACGGCATCCTGAATCCCGGGAAGGTGCTCAGCTCGGGGCCCGCCGCAGCGGTGTAGCGGCCGGTGGGCGCCGGTCGGGGTTGGCCCGCTGTCGGTGGGGCGACGCACACTGGCAGGAGGGCGGGTCGGGTGAAGGGACGTGGATGAGCAGCGGGAACGACCATGACGCCGGCTTCGAACCGGCCACCGGGGACGGCCCGTTGCCCCCGGGTCCTGCGGAGAAGCGTGCCGCGTCGGTACGGACGGCGTTCGAGGGGCTGCTGCAGATCCGACGGCTGACCAATACCGGCCGACAGGACCCGGAGGGCGGGCCGGCCGAGTGGGAGCTCCGTCGGGTGGTACGGGCGGTGGCCCTGGCGCTGGAGGCGGACGGCCGCCCTCCCTCGGCCGTCGACACGTCCGGGCAGCGGATCGCGTCCGGGTACCGCGTGCAGGAGGGCGAGACGCCCGGCACCGTACGGGTGGAGTGGCTCGGTCCGCCGGGCAGCGGGGCCGCGCACGAGGAAGAAGCCGAGCTGACCCGCTGTGCGGCGGCGCTGGGACGGCTGGGGTGGACGGCGCTGCTGTACCGGGGGCCACGGCGCCGCAGGTTCTTGGAGGTCGAGTCATGACGGTGGCGTTCAAGTCCTGAACACGTCGGTGGTGCGGTCCGTCAACAGAAGGTCTGTACCAGCTCCTTGACGCCCTCTCGTGCCAACACTTAAATCAAGAAATGAATTAAGCGTCGGGAACGAACGTCACCCGGGCGCCGGTTCAGCGTGCGATCTGTCATGAGCATGCCCCCACCATGAAGTGATGTGATGACTGTGCGAACCCCCAGACGGCGTCGGACGGCGCTGTACCTCGTTGCCCTGCTGTGCTGTTCCGGCGCGGTGACCGCCGCCGCCCCCGCGGGCGCCGCCCCTCTGCCCGAACCGCGCGTCGCCGCCGCGGCCGCAGCGACAACGTTCTCCGACGACTTCAACGGGCCTGCCGGATCGGCGGTCGACGGCAGCAAGTGGCAGACGGAGACCGGCGACAACGTCAACAACCACGAGCGGCAGTACTACACGGCGGGCAACAGCAACGCCGCCCTCGACGGCCAGGGCAATCTCGTCATCACCGCCCGCAAGGACAACCCCGGCAACTACCAGTGCTGGTACGGCCGGTGCGAGTACACCTCGGCCCGGCTGAACACGGCCGGCAAGTTCACCTCGACGTACGGGCACGTCGAGACGAGGATGAAGATCCCGCGCGGTCAGGGCATGTGGCCCGCGTTCTGGATGCTCGGCGACGACCTCGGCAGCGTCGGCTGGCCGAACAGCGGCGAGATCGACATCATGGAGAACGTCGGCTTCGAGCCGGGCACTGTGCACGGCACCATCCACGGTCCCGGGTACTCCGGCTCCGGCGGCATCGGGGCCGGCTACTCCCTCCCCGGCGGCCAGGCGTTCGCCGACGCGTTCCACACCTTCGCGGTGGACTGGGCCCCCGACTCCATCACCTGGTCCGTGGACGGCAATGTCTACCAACGGCGTACGCCGGCCGACCTCGGTGGCAAGAGCTGGGTGTTCAACAAGCCGTTCTTCATCATCATGAACCTCGCGGTCGGCGGCTACTGGCCCGGCGACCCCAACGGCAGCACCGCCTTTCCGCAACAGCTCGTCGTCGACTACGTGCACGTCACCACCAGTGACAGCGGATCCGGCGGCACAGGCGGCACCATCACGGGGCTGGGCGGCAAGTGCGTCGACGTGGCAGGTGCCTCCGCCGCCAACGGAACAGCGGTCCAGCTCTACGACTGCAACGGAACCGCCGCCCAGAAGTGGACCGTCGGCACCGACGGTACGATCCGCGCACTCGGCAAGTGCCTCGACGCCAAGGACAACAGCACGGCCGACGGCGCCCAGCTTCAGCTCTGGGACTGCAACGGCGGAGCCAATCAGCGGTGGGGGGTGTCCGGCGCCCGGGACATCGTGAATGTCCAGGCCGACAAGTGCATGGATGCCACCGGCAACTCCTCCGCCAACGGCACCCGGCTCCAGATCTGGACCTGCTCCGGAACCGCCAACCAGAAGTGGACGGTGAACGCCGCATGAGCCCCTCCCCCGGCCTGCGCCGCCGCCTCGGCCCGCTCGCCCTCCCGGCAGCCCTCCTCCTCGCCGCCGGAGCCTCGCTCGTCACCCTCCCCGCCACGGCCAGTGCCGCGGCCACAGCCACCGGCGCGATCACCGGGCTGGGCGGCAAGTGCGTCGACGTGGCTGGGGCCTCCGCCGCCAACGGAACAGCGGTCCAGCTCTACGACTGCAACGGAACCGCCGCGCAGCAGTGGACCGTCGGCACCGACGGTACGATCCGCGCACTCGGCAAGTGCCTCGACGCCAAGGACAACGGCACCGCCAACGGCACGCAGCTCCAACTGTGGGACTGCGGCGGCGGAGCCAACCAGAAGTGGTCCGTCTCCGCGGCCCACGACATCGTGAACGTCCAGGCCGACAAGTGCATGGACGCCACCGGCAACTCCTCCGCCAACGGCACCCGGCTCCAGATCTGGACCTGCTCCGGAACCGCCAACCAGAAGTGGACCGCGCCTTCGGACGGCGGCACCCCCACGCCCGGTGGAACGATGGCCGTGGCACCGTATCTGTACAACGGCTGGGGCAGCCCGCCCAGCCCGACGACCGTCATGAACGCCACCGGCGTGAAGTGGTTCACCCTGGCGTTCGTGCTCAGCAACGGCTACTGCAACCCGCAGTGGGACGGCGGACGACCCTTGACGGGCGGCGTCGACCAGCAGACCATCAACACCGTGCGCGGCGCCGGCGGGGACGTCATCCCGTCCTTCGGCGGCTGGAGCGGCAACAAGCTGGAGAGCTCCTGCTCCAGCGCGGGTGAGCTCGCCGCCGCGTATCAGAAGGTCATCAACGCGTACGGTCTCAAGGCGATCGACATCGACATCGAGGCGGACGCCTACAGCAACGCCACGGTCCAGCAACGCACGGTCGACGCGCTGAAGACCATCAAGGCCAACAACCCGGGTATCAAGGTGTACGTCACCTTCGGTACCGGCCAGAGCGGCCCCGACACCAGCCTGATCAACAGGGCCGCCTCCGCGGGGCTGACCGTCGACAGCTGGACGATCATGCCCTTCGACTTCGGCGGCGCCGGACAGAACATGGGCACGCTCACCACACGTGCCGCCGAGGGGCTGAAGAACGCGGTCAAGAGCGCGTACGGATACAGCGACGACCAGACGTACCGGTCGATCGGCATCTCGTCGATGAACGGCATCACCGACGACAACGAGACGGTGACGGTCGACGACTTCCGCACCATCCTCGCCTACGCCCAGCAGCACCACCTGGCGCGGCTCACCTTCTGGTCGGTGAATCGTGACCGGCCCTGCACGGGCGGCGGAGCCGACACCTGCTCCGGCGTGAGCCAGCAGGCATGGGACTACACGCGGGTGTTCGCCCAGTACACGGGATGACGTGACGGGAAGCGCAGGGGGCTGCCGGCCGGTCGCCCGCTGCGCTTCGGAGGCGACGCGGACCGCCCGCTCGGCGCCGGTGCGAACCACCGGGCCGGGCGGACGGTTCCGCGGTTCCCCGGAACGTGCCCGCTACAGGTGGGGCTGCACCCTGCCCGCCCCGCCGAATTCCCGTCGCCTCCGGGCCGGTCAGGGCCTACGCTCCGCGCATGTCACACGCGAAGACCTCGTACGTCTGTCTGCCCTGCCGGGCCTCGTACAAGCAGCGCTGCACGGGAGACCACGACCGAATCTGCCCGCGCTGCACGCAGCCGTTGATCCACGTCGGCTCGGCCTTCGCCACACCGCGGCGTCGGGACACGGATGCCTGGCGCACCCTCTCGGTCCTGTTGAATGCGGGTATCCGCTTCCACAAGAGCTGCTGCGGCGGTCCCGGCTACCGTCCGCGCACCATGAGCGAGGTGCGCGAGCGGATGGCGTACGCGCGCACCACCGGGGAATCCTTCGCCCGAGCGCTCGTGCGTCGCAGCCTGCCATAGCCCGCCCGTACCTTCGGCGGGGTCGGCCACCGGATAGGCCGGCTGCCGGATAATCCGCCACGGACCGAATCGCGATTACCCTGGGCGGCATGACTGCCATGGCACCCGCCCGGACCGAACCAGACCTCTCCTTCCTGCTGGATCACACCAGCCATGTTCTGCGGACCCAGATGGCGGCAGCGCTCGCCGAGATCGGGCTCACGGCGCGCATGCACTGCGTCCTGGTCCACGCCCTGGAGGAGGAGCGGACCCAGATCCAGCTCGCCGAGATCGGCGACATGGACAAGACCACGATGGTCGTGACGGTCGACGCCCTGGAGAAGGCCGGCCTCGCCGAGCGCCGCCCGTCCAGCAAGGACCGCCGCGCGCGGATCATCGCGGTGACCGAGAAGGGTGCGGAGGTCGCCGAGGAGAGCCAAAGGATTGTCGACGGGGTGCACGAGCGGGCGCTCGGCTCCCTCCCCCAGGACGAGCGCGAGGTGCTGCTTCAAGCGATGAAGCGCCTGGTGGACGGCCATCTGGCCACTCCCTCCGAGAGTCCGCAGACGGTTCGTCGGGCTCGTCAGCGCGGGTAGCGGCCGGCAGATCGACCCGAAACAAATAGTCTGCAACAAAACCATCTGCTAACTTCTCTCCTGTCACCTCATCCGACAGGAGAGACCGCATGTCCGCTCCTTCTGCTCGCCCCGCACCCGTCGTCCCGTCCACGACACCTGCCCTCACAACCCGCTCCCGCCACTTGGCTCTCGGGGTTATCGCGACGGGGATGCTCATGATCATCCTCGACGGCTCCATCGTCACCGTGGCCATGCCGGCCATCCAGAACGACCTGGGGTTCACCCCGGCCGGACTGAGCTGGGTCGTCAACGCCTACCTGATCGCCTTCGGCAGCCTGCTGCTGCTCGCAGGACGGCTCGGCGACCTGCTCGGCCGCAAGCGCATGTTCCTGGCCGGCACCGCGGTGTTCACCGTCGCATCACTGCTGGCGGGCCTCGCCACCACGCCCGCGCTGCTCATCGCCGCCCGGTTCCTGCAGGGCATCGGCGGCGCGATGGCGTCCGCCGTCGGCCTGGGCATCCTCGTGACACTCTTCACCGAGCCCCGGGAACGCGCCCGCGCCATAGCCGTGTTCAGCTTCACCGGCGCGGCCGGTGCGTCCATCGGCCAAGTCCTCGGCGGGGTCCTCACCGACGCCCTCAGCTGGCACTGGATCTTCATCATCAACCTGCCGATCGGGCTCGCAGCCCTCGCCGTCGCCGTGCCCGTGCTGCCCGCCGACCGCGGTCTCGGCCTCCGCGCCGGAGCCGACGTCATCGGGGCGCTCCTGGTCACCGCGGGGCTGATGCTGGCCATCTACACCGTCGTCAAGGTCGAGGAGTACAGCTGGACATCGGCTCACACGCTCGGTCTGGGCGCGGCCGCCGCCGTCCTGCTCGGCGCGTTCATCGCCCGCCAGGCCGGCGCCGGAACCCCGCTCCTCCCTCTGCGGATCCTGCGGTCGCGCACGGTCGCTGGTGCCAACCTGGTCCAACTCCTCATGGTCGCCGCACTGTTCTCGTTCCAGATCCTGGTCGCCCTCTATCTGCAGAAGGTCCTCGGTTACGGCTCCGCGCGGACCGGACTCGCCATGCTTCCGGCAGCGGCCGTCATCGGCGTGGTGTCCCTGGGCGTCTCGGCCCGTCTCAATGCGCGCTTCGGCGAGCGACGCGTACTGCTGGCCGGACTCGTGCTGCTGGTCGGGGTGCTGGGGCTGCTGGCGCGCGTACCCGTCCATGCCCACTACCTCACCGATCTGCTTCCGGTGATGCTGCTCGCGGCCGGCTTCGGTCTCGCGCTCCCGGCATTGACCTCGCTCGGTATGTCCGACGCGAAGGCCGATGACGCCGGGCTCGCGTCCGGGCTGTTCAACACCACCCAGCAGATCGGCATGGCCGTGGGCATCGCGCTGCTGTCCACGCTGGCGGCCTCCCGGACCGACGAGCTGCTCGCGGACGGACAGAGCCGGGCTGCGGCACTGACGGGCGGCTACCACCTGGCGTTCATGGTCGGCGCCGGCTTCCTCGTCGCCGCCTTCGTCGTAGCCCTCGCGGTACTGCGCCCGCACAGGCCGAAGCCCGTCGCCGCCTCGGAGAGAAACGCCGCGACTGTCTGACCCACCTCTCCCTCTCCCCCTCCCCCTCACCTTCGTTCACGACCACTACCGACGAAAGGTCGCCTCATGAACGCGAACACGGAAGAACCGGCGAAGGACGAGCAGCAGCCGGGCGCCGGGCCCGCACCCCGCGTGCTCACCGATGACGAGCTGTCACGTCTTCTGAGCGATCAGCAGTTCGGAGTGCTCTCCTTCGTCAGGCGCAGTGGCCACCCGCATCTGTCCACGGTGCTGTACGACTGGCATCCCGTGGAGCGTGTTCTACGCATCTCCGCCACGGCCGACCGCCTGAAGGTGCGCCGGCTGCGAAACGCACCGCGGGCCGCCCTGCATGTACAGGGGCCGGACGTCTTCTCGTTCGCCGTCGTCGAGGGCGATGCGGAGGTCTCGGAGGAGACGACCGTTCCCGGTGACGCGACCGGCAGGGAACTGCTCGCCATGACACCGGGGTTCGAGGACAAGGAGGAAGAGGCCGCATTCCTGGAACAGGTCGTGGCAGACCGGCGCGTAGTGATCCGCATTCGGGTCTCCCGTCTCTACGGAACGTCCCTGGACGTCCCCGCAGCGCAGTCCTGAACCGCGTTGTCAGACCCATGAGAGATGCTTGATGGTCCGACACCTCTGACCAGGAGATGCTGAAATGCACAATGACGAGCTCGCTGCGGCCCAGGCCTACGTCCGGTTACTGGAAGCGACTCGGGCAGCTCTCGCGGACCAGGACCAGGCGCCGCTGTACCTGTCGCTGCTCGCCTCCCCGATGGCTGAGGCCGACGGCGCGTTGCGGCGTGCGGGGCTCTGCGGCAACGAGGCCAGATTCTTCGATCTCGTACGGTCACTTCAGCCGAGCATGTCCGGCAGCGATCACTGACAGCACGACCGGCGGGCAGGCCGACAGGCCGACGGCGACGGTGCCGCGGCGAGCGGTCCGTCTGTCGATGTCGGGCTGCGGCCCTCCTGCGCCGACCATGGCTGCGGCTTCACGTCACGAGCCGATGCCCTCACGACGTGGGCCCGCGCCTTCGCGCCGCGCCCCGTGATTCAGCCTGTGGCCGGGGCATCGCCGGCGAGGCCGAGTTCGCGGTCTCCCAGCGGCTCGAAGAAGCCCGCCACGTCCGCCGAGCTGACCTGGGCGAGCCGGGCCGGGCTCCACTGCGGGTTGCGGTCCTTGTCGATGATCTGGGCGCGCACGCCCTCCACCAGATCGGGCCTGGTGAAGGCGGCGCAGGAGACGCGGAACTCCTGGTCGAGCACCGCCTCCAGACTGCCGAGGCGCCGTGCGCCGCGTACCGAGGCGAGGGTCACCTTCAGTGCGGTGGGCGACTTGGCGAGAATCGTTTCGGCGGTCTCCTTCGCGGCGGGTACGCCGCGGTTCTGGAGCCGGTCGACGATCTCCTCGACCGAGGCCGCCGCGTAGCAGGCGTCGATCCAGTCGCGGTGGGCGGCGAGTTCGCCGGCGGGCGGCGCCGTGGCGTACCGCCGCACAGTCGCCTCGACCTCGGCCGGCGTTGCGCTCCCGGCGAGATCCCGGGTGAGATCCACCAGGTGCTCGGACGGGACGAAGTGGTCGGCGAGGCCGCACAGCAGCGCATCGCCCGCACCGACCGCGTCCCCGGTGAGCGCCAGGTGGGTGCCGAGCTCACCGGGTGCGGAGGCGAGGAGGTGGGTTCCGCCGACGTCGGGCACGAAGCCGATGCCGGTCTCCGGCATGGCGACGCGTGAGCGTTCCGTGACGATACGGACGCCGGCGTGGGCCGAGACGCCGACGCCGCCGCCCATCACGATGCCGTCCATGAGTGCGACGTACGGCTTGGGAAAGCGGGCGATACGGGCGTTGAGCCGGTACTCGTCGCGCCAGAACTCCACCGATGCGCTGCCGCCCGCCCGGGCGTCCTCGTAGATGGCGCGGATATCGCCTCCGGCGCACAGACCGCGCTCCCCCGCCCCACTGAGCAGCACCGCGGTGACCGAGTCGTCGTGTTCCGCCGCGGCAAGGGCTTCGTCGATACGGAGCACCATGGTGTGGGTCAGCGCGTTGATCGCCCGGGGCCGGTTGAGCGTGATGTGCCGGATGCGGCCGGCGGTGCGCAACAGGACGGGGTCTTCGTTGTTCATGAGTGCGCTCCGGTCAGCCCCTGTGCCGTACCGTCCGCCGGTCACGGACGATCTTCCGCTGTTCATTGTGCGTGGTGGGTGGTGGGGTGGGGCACAGGGGGTGCCGAGGGCCGGGAGCAGAAGCTGGGGGCGGTACGGAGCGTCCGGGGTGCCGGGGGGTGCCGTCCGCTGTGGCAGTCATCTGCGACCGGTTCGACAATTGAGGCGTATACGAGTACCGCACACAGGCCGCACTGCCCGCCAGTCCCGCCGGACGATCTCCGGAGCAGGAATGACCGACAATGACCGGAAGCCAGACTCCGACGATAACCCCCGCGTGCAGCTCGACCGGCGCCAGACCGGCGAGACCGGGACGGCGGAGCGGCTTGCGCTGAACCGCACGGGCAGCTTCGAGTGGGACCTGGACGCGCGGACGCTGGACATCGACGTGGCCGGCCTGCTGGTCTTCGGGGTGGACCCGGACAACTTCACCCCTCGCCCGGGGGCCCTGCTCGAGCGGCTCGAACCGGTGGAGCGGACCCGGCTGGAACTCGCGGCCGACGAGGCCATCCACGGCAGCCGTAACTCGTACAGCATCCACTTTCAGGTCCCGCTCGACGACGGCACGCACCAGTGGACCCATATCCAGGCGCGGGTCCTGCGCAGCGACGACGGACGGGCGCACCGGATCATCGGAGTCGTACGGGATGCGACGGCGGAGATCACCCATTCGGCCTTCGTGCTGGACCTGGAGAAACGCCGCCAGCGCCAGACCAGCATCGTTGAACGCACAACAAGCGCAATGGCGCGCGCGGTGACCGTGGACGACGTGACCGCGGCGCTCACCGGCCCGGGCGGACTCGCCAGGCTCGGCGCCGACGGGCTCGCACTCGCGCTGGTCGAGAACACCGTGCTCAACGTCATCGCGCTGAGCGGTGACGCCCCGGAGGCGATCACCGAGATCGCGGCCAGGAATCTCGACCCTCGATTCCCCCTGGCCGAGACCATCCTCAGCGGCCGGCCACGGTTCGCGACCTCGGTCGGCGCACTCACCCGGCGCTACCCGGCGCTGGAGCCGTACGCGGACCAGTTGAAGTTCCGCGCGGCGGCGTACCTACCACTGGTCGCACAGGCGCGTACGCTGGGCGGGCTTGCGCTCTTCTACCACGAACGCACGGCCTTCAACGCCGACGAGCGCAATCTGTGTCTGGGGCTCGCGGCCATCGTGTCCCAGTCGCTGCAACGCGCGACCCTCTTCGACGAGGAGCGCGAATTCGCCACGGGGCTGCAGTCGGCGATGCTTCCCCGGCAGATCCAGGAGATCAAGGGTGGCGAAATCGCCGTGCGCTATCACGCTGCGTGGAGCGGGCGGCAGGTCGGCGGCGACTGGTACGACGTGATCCCCCTGCCCAAGAACCGGTTCGGCATCGTGGTGGGCGACGTGGAGGGCCACGACACCCACGCCGCCGCCATCATGGGCCAGCTGCGAATCGCCCTGCGCGCGTACGCCGCCGAGGGGCACCCACCGGCCACGGTGCTGGCTCGGGCCTCGCGGTTCCTCGCCGAACTGGACACGGATCGCTTCGCCACGTGTACGTACGCGCAGGTCGATCTCGCCTCCGGGACCGTGCGCATGGTCCGTGCCGGACACTTCGGTCCGCTGATCCGGCACACGGACGGCCGGATCGGCCTTCCACAGGTACGGGGCGGGCTACCGCTGGGGATCTCCACCGCCTTCGAGGACGAGGAGTTCCCGGAGACCCGTCTCGACCTGGTGCCCGGCGAAACGCTCGTCCTGTACACCGATGGCCTCGTGGAGGAGCCGGGAGCCGACATCGATGCGGGTGTCCGTGCCCTGGTCCACGAGGTTCGCGCCGGTCCCACGCGCGCGCAGGCGCTGGCCGACCATCTGTCGGATCGGCTCTGGGAGCGTTGGGGCGCGGGGGACGATGTCGCGCTGCTCGTGCTGCGGCGCAGTCCGGATCCGGGGTCGCCGCGAGCGCCGCGGTTGCACCAGTACATCCACCAGGCGGATCCCGAGGGGCTCTCCGAAGCCAGGGCGATGGTGCGCCAGGCCCTGGAGGACTGGGAGCTGGCCGCATTCGCCGACGATGCCGAACTGATCACCGGTGAGCTACTCGTGAACGTGCTGCTGCACACGGACGGCGGGGCGGTCCTCACGCTGGAGGTCCTTCCGAAACCCGTCCGGCGGGTGCGGCTGTCGGTGCAGGACCGTTCCAGTGCCTGGCCGAGGCGGCGAACTCCCGGCGAAACGGCGACATCGGGGCGCGGCCTTTTGCTCCTCGATGCCATCGCCATCCGCTGGGGTATCGAGTCGCGCGGCGAAGGAAAGGCCGTCTGGTGCGAGATCGGACCGTCGACACCATCCGCCTCCACTGCCCGGGTCCGGAAGTCGACCCGGTCTACGGAACCCGGTGCGCCTGTGAAGCCGCCCGGCCCTGAGGAGTCCGCGGATCCTTCTGACGGCCCGGGTTGAGGGGCGCGCCGCCACGCCTGGCGTGATGCGGCACGCCCCTCGCCCCATGGTCCGTGGCGCGGTCCCGCGCTACGGACCAGCGGACCACTGAGCTATGTCAGTGCTGTGCGGTGCGACGCTTGCGCACGGACCACATGATGCCGCCACCGGCCAGCAGCACGGCGACAGCCGCACCACCGATGACGGGGGTGGCCGACGACGAACCCGTCTCGGCCAGGTCGGGCGAGCTGGGGCTCGGCGAGGCCGCGGCGGGCGCGGTCTCCGGGGAGCTCTCGCTCGGGGAGGGCGCCGCCGTGGTCGGCTTCTCGGCCGGCTTCGACTCGGACACCGACGGCGTGGGCGTCGGGGTGTTGTCCTCACACACCGGCGCCGTCTTGGTCTCGTCCTTCGAGAACTGGTCGCCGTCACCGGCCTTGACGACCAGGTGGACCGTCAGTTCCTTGTCGTGCTGAGGCAGCTCGAGCTTCTTGTGGAACTCCCTGCCGAACGTCTCGGTGGACAGGAGGTCCTTTCCGTCGACGGTGACAGTCACCTGGTTGGTGACGCCACCGTTGTAGGCGGTCAGGTCAAGGCTCACATCAGTACAGGTCACGGCCCAGGTGGGGGTGTGAGCTGCGGCCGGTCCGGCGCAGAGAACCGCACCGGTCAGGCCGGCAACCGCAACGGCCGCGTACGTCCCCGCGGCACGCCACGATCTCCTGGGTATGGTCATGGAATTCTTCCTCCACATGTTTCATCGCCCGAATGGCGGTGGAGCGCACAGTACTGCCCCCCATAACCGTCCGCGCAACCGACCCATGCACCACGCGAGGTCACAACTGTCACCACATCACCTCTGGTTGGTACATGCCGGACACTCCCCTGGCGCCGCGGCCCGTCGCGCTGTGGCGCGAAGTGAGCGTAGGGCGCCGAACCGCCCTCTCTGCCGACCCGAGAGCGGCCCGGGGAGCAGCAGCCCTGCCGACAGCCCGAACAGCAGGCCTCGCGAGTCAGAGCGCGCGATGCATGATGTGCAGTCCGACGAACCCGCGCTTCGGGTGGTTGAACCCTTCGGGCAGGGTCCCCAGGATCTCGAACCCGAGTGAGCGGTAGAGCCGCACCGCATAGTGGTTGGTCTCCACGACAGCGTTGAACTGCATCGCCCGGAACCCTGCCGAGCGAGCCCACTCCACCGTGTACACGCACAGCGCCCGGCCCACTCCCTGACCGGAGTGCTCCGGGTCGACCATGTAGCTGGCGCTGGCAATGTGCCCGCCATTGCCCATGTGGTTGTTGTTCATCTTCGCCGTACCGAGAACGGTCCCGTCGTCGTCGACCGCGACGACCGTACGGTTCGGCTCCTTCAGGAGCCACCAGTCGCGGGCGTCGTCCTCGCCCAGCTCGAGCGGGTAGGTGAACGTCTCCCCGGCGGCGACGATTTCGTGGAAGAACGGCCAGATGGCGGGCCAGTCCTCGGTGGTGGCTTCCCTGATCAGCATGAGGACACAATGCCGATGCGGAGCGCCTTTCGCGAATCTTTATTCCTCACGCCCGGCAGGCGCTTGCTCCCCTGCTCCCGGGTCGAGAGTTCGGATGACTCGGGCGGGGCTGCCGACCGCCAGCACTCCCGACGGCAGGTCCTTGGTCACGACGGATCCTGCGCCGACGACGGTGTTCGCCCCGATGGTCACGCCGGGACAGACGATCACCCCGCCACCGAGCCATACGTTGTCCCCGATCGTCACGGGGTCCGCCTTCTCCCAGCCCGCACGGCGCCGCTCGGTGTCCAACTCATGGCTGGGGGTGAGAAGCTGCACGTTCGGGCCGATTTGTACGTCGGCACCGATCGTGATGGGCGCCGCATCGAGAAAGACCGCTCCGAAGTTGATGAACGTACGCGGGCCGATGGTGATACGGGAGCCGTAATCACAGTAGAACGGCGCGCGAATGTTGACATCCGCGCCCACCGCGCCGAGCAGCTCCTCAAGGATCTTCCGCCGCTCGCCGGGTGTTGCCCGCGCCGCGGTGTTGTAGGCCTCGCAGAGTTCGATGCGCCGCTCGGTGTCCGCGCGCAGTTCGAGATCGTCCGCGATGTACCAGTCACCGGCCAGCATCCGCCTCTTGTTCTCCCCCACGACTCGCCTCTCTCTTGCGTATCCATCGTGTCGGTCGTGTCCGTCGTGTCCGGTTCATTCAACGGTCTTCGTCGGCAGCCCGTTCCCAGCCGTACTGTGCCCGGTGACGCGCCTTCGCAGACCGAGTCGGGCGAGCAGTCCGGGTGCGGGATCGAGCAGGGGCTCAGTACCGGGATCCGAGACGGGAACGGAGACGAGGACGGGGCGATGGTCGTCTCCTGGACGTGGAGCCTGTCGCGACGCCCGTGCGCCGTCCAGCTCCATGATCAGAGTGATCCTCCGCCAGAGGATCTCGTCCGGATCGTCGGCCTGCATCAGCTGCGCCATGGCCTCCCGAGCGGCGACGGATCCCGGCGGCCCGAAGACGGGCTCGGGCCGGACCTTGGCGAGGTGGGCGCGCTCGTAGGGATCGTCGACCACCTCCGCGAGCTGCACCGGATCCAGCGCGCTCGCGAGCACCGCCGCACGCCGCCAGGGATCCTCTGTCCGGCTCAGTAGCCGCTCGATCCGTTGTGCACGCCAGTTGCGCGCCCGCCAGTCGATGCCTGCATCCAGCCGGGCCCTCATCCAGACCGGGCTGTTCCCGGCCAGCAATTGAGGAGCCCGGGCCGCGAAGTCGAGGACTTCTCGGGCGAGATAGAGCCAGACAACCGCTCGATACCGATTCAGATAGAACGTGACCGGCGTGATGCATCCAGCCCGGGCCAGTCTGGTGAACCGGACCGGACTGATACCCAGCAGACGCGCCCCTTCCGCCGTGCCCACCGTACGAACCCGTTCGCGCACCGCGTCCGGGAACCCGTCCTCCGACCGGAGGCGGTCGATCTCCCCACACCCCACCCTGGGCCTGCCGCCGGCCAGCTCCGCCGTGGTGCACACGAAGCCCAGGTGCACCGCGAGTTCGAATTCACCGCGCTTCAGACCCAGTTCCTGCGCCGCTCGTCCCGCAGCCACCGTCCCGCCACTGGCGTCGGCGGCAGCGGACGCCTGGACGCACAGCACCTCTGTACGCGCTGCTTCCGTAACAGCCATGATCGTCCTCCCCCGTGAGGTTCCGCGAGTTCCGTAACTCTCTGTGATCACGGTATCTCGAGAGGGAGACTTTCGCCCGGCCTGTGGACAACTCTCACGGCCGGGCGAAAGGTGCAGGTCGGACGGGCTCCGTAGGGTCAGATCCGGTTGACGCCTCCGTGGCCGCCCTGCCGCGCAGTGACGCCGAGATGTTCTCCGACCTTGTTCACGAGCAGCGTCATCTCGTACGCGACCTGACCGACGTCGGCCTCGGCCGCGGTCAGCACGCACAGACAGCTGCCGTCTCCTGCGGCAGTCACGAAGAGGAGCGCCTCGTCGAACTCCACCATCGTCTGCCTGGCCTTGCCTGCCCGGAAGTGCCGTCCCGAGCCACGGGCGAGGCTGTGCAGCCCCGACGAGACCGCGGCGAGATGCTCGGCGTCCTCCCGTGCCAGCCCCGTACTCGCTCCCGTCACCAGGCCGTCGTTCGAAAGCACCAGGGCGTGCCGTATGTGCTCGACGCGGCCGGTGAGATCGTCAAGGAGCCAGTCAAGTCCCCTGTCCAGCGCCATTTCCCCGCTCCTCCCCGCTCATGCGTTCCCCGTACGTGTCCGCGTTCCCACGTTGCGCGCAAGCCTTGCGTACAGCTCACGTACGAGCAAGCGCCCTCCTGCATCCGCGAGTCGCACAGGAAGGGTCAGCCCACCGAGTCGAGGAGCCGCGCCGTGTGCATCCGGCCGGCGTACTCGACCATGCGGATGAGGACCTCCTTGCCCGAGTCGCGGTCGCGCGCGTCGCACAGCACGACCGGTGTCCCCAGGTCGAGATCGAGGGCGCGGGACACTTCGCGCTCGCCGTAGGCGCGAGCTCCCGCGAAACAGTTGACGGCCACGACGAACGGGATCCTGCGATGCTCGAAGTAGTCGACGGCCGGGAAACAGTCTTCGAGCCGCCTGGTGTCGGCGAGCACGACCGCGCCGAGGGCCCCTTGGGATAGTTCGTCCCAAAGGAACCAGAACCGGTCCTGCCCGGGTGTGCCGAAGAGATAGAGCGAGAGGCCGGACCGGATGGTGATGCGCCCGAAGTCCATGGCCACGGTCGTGGTGGTCTTCTGATCCACCCCGTCGGTGTCGTCGACCGACTGTCCGGCCTCGCTGAGGAGTTCCTCAGTACGCAGCGGCCGGATCTCACTGACCGCACCGACGAGAGTCGTCTTACCGACCCCGAAGCCTCCGGCGACCAATATCTTCAGCGCGAGAGCGTCGGTCTCCGCGGCCGGCTCAGCCGCTCCCCCGACCGTCTCTCCGCCCGTTCTGTCAGCGTCCTCGGAAGGCATCGATCACTTCTCTCACCCGTGAGCCTCAAGATGGAAAAGCGCAGATCAGAGCCATCTTGACGGGCTCGGTTCGGTATCTGTGGGCTGCGGTACGTGTGACAGCATGGCAAGCAGTGGCCCCACCCCGAGCAACGTGATCGGATTTTGACCGGAGTGGCCGGACAGAGACCACTCGGTGTTCGTATGAGATCACTGTTTGAGCCGAATTGGAGCCTGGTTCCAGCCAGAGCTGAACCTGGCGCGGTTGTGCGGTCAGGCCCGAGGCCTTCACGTCCGGCGCCTGCACTGATCGCTTCGGGCGTGGGGAGACAGTCCGGACGGACAGGAGACAAGAGTGTCGACACCAGCCGGCGGCGGCCTCGACGATCCGTCCGCGGAAGTGCTGGCGGAGGCGGCCGCAGCCTTCGCACTGCTCGCGACGCCGGCGCGGCTGCACATCGTCTGGGCGCTGTCACAGGGTGAGAGTGATGTGACCGGTCTTGCGGAGCTGGTGGGCGGCACGCTGCCGTCGGTGAGCCAGCATCTGACGAAACTGAAATTGGCCGGTCTGGTGCGATCGCGGCGCGAGGGCCGCCGTCAGGCGTATCTCGTGGACGATCCAGACGTGGTGACGGTGGTTCGGCTGATCGTCGGCCAGCTCGCAGCACGGGCCGGACACGCGCCCCCGCAGCACGTACACCTCCGTGGCCTCGGCGTCTGAAAGCAGCGCAGCCGCAGGATCCCGCCGCACCGGCCGCGGTGACTCCGACTCTCCGGCCCAGGCGCTTCGTCCCCGGTCTCGTGGACGTAGCGTTCGGTGTCCTGCTGCCGCCGCTCGAAATCGCGTTGCCTGCCATGGTTCGCGCGTTGTACGCGTATGGACAGAGCGCGACCCGTAACCGCTGCCCACATAACTGGAGATCCTCATGAGCCTGCAGCACATCGATGTGTGCGTGCGTCGCGCGACCCTCGACGACGTGCCCGCTCTGGTGCGGATGCGAGCGCTGATGCTGTCGGACATGGGAATGCGGACCGGCGACGCCGATGCTCCGTGGCGTGCGGCATCGGCGCTGTGGTTCTCCGAGCGCCTGCGGTTGCCGGACGAGTTCGCCGCGTTCCTGGTCGCCGATCCCGATCTCGGCGTTGTCGCGAGTGCGGTCGGTGCGTGCGATGTGCACGCGCCCAGCCCGGCCAATCCCAGCGGACTGCACGGGCACATCTCCAATGTCAGCACCGATCCGCGCCGTCGACGCCGCGGGTATGCCCGGGCGTGCCTCGACTCGTTGCTCACCTGGTTCCGTGAGGAGACCCCGGTGACGGTCGTCAATCTCAATGCCACGGGGGACGGCGCCGGTCTGTACGAGTCGTTCGGCTTCGCGGCGCCTCGGCACCCTGCTCTGCAGCTCCGTACGGGGGCGTGACGGCCCGCAGTTCCGCAAGGGCCGGGGGAACCGGGCCGGTCAGCCGTAGGAGAGGTCGGCGCACAGGTCTTCGTCGGCCGACCGGACTCCGCCGCCGGCGGTGGACGCGGCCGTACCGGGCGTCGTGGCCGCGGCGGGCGACGGATTCTGTGCGTACGAGCTGCCGACGATCACTCGGATGCCCGGGGTGTCCGAGGCCGTGGTCCGCGCCCCGGTGAAGAGTCGCGCAGTCGTCTCCGCCTCACTCCGGAGGCCCGGCCCGTATTCGATGACCGTCGAGGTGTGGTCCTGGGTGCTCGCGGTCGCCGTGACGGTGACGGTGAAGCCGTGGGCGCGCAGGAGTTCGGTAGCGCGGGCGGCGAGTCCGGTGACGGTGGTGCCGTTGTAGACGGCCAGACTGATGCCTGTGCCGGAGACCGCGGCCGGGGCGGCGGGAGACGGTGACGCCTCACCCTTACCCGTGCCGTCGCGGCCTCTCTGGCCCTTGCCGGCGGCGTCCTGGTCGTCGATCGCCCGGTCGGCCTTGAGCGCTGCCCACAGCGTGTCGGCGTCCGGCTCGACGATCGCGACGCGCGCGCCCTCGTAACGCCAAGGGACGGTGACGAACTTGGTGTTGTGCAGATCGATGTTCTTCATCGACATGGCGAACGACAGCAGCCGGTCGGCCGATCCGAGGCCTGGGTCGACGGTCATCGCGTCGGTGGCCGCGTTGGCGAGCGGCAACAGGGTGGTGGGGTTCATGCCCCGGGACTTGACCTTCTTGATGAGGGAGCCGATGAAGGCCTGCTGGCGTTTGATCCGTCCGATGTCGGAGCCGTCGCCGATGCCGTGCCTGATCCGGACGTAGTCGAGCGCGCGCTGCCCGGAGACGGTCTGCGGGCCCTTGGCGAAGACCAGAGCGCCCCGCGTGGGCCGGTTCGGGCTGAGGTCGCGCTCGTAGACGTCCTGCGGCAGACAGACCGGGACGCCGCCGACGGCCGACGTCAGGGCGGCGAAACCGGAGAAGTCCACCACGATGGTGTGGTCGACGCGCAGGCCCGTGAGGTGCTCCACGGTGTTCTGGGTGCAGGCCGGGTTTCCCTCAGCGGTGTTCCCCACCGAGAACGCCCCGTTGAACATGACGTGGTGCTGCGGTGCGGTCCAGTCGCCGTCGGGCGTCTTGCACGCCGGGATGTCGACGAGGGAGTCACGCGGAATGGACACGGCGACCGCGTGCCGGTGGTCGCCGTACACATGGAGCAGGAACGCGGTGTCGGAGCGGCCCACGGTGTCCTTGCCGCCGCCCAGCTTCCTGTTGGCGCCGGAGCGTGTGTCCGATCCGATGACGAGGACATTCTGACCGTTGGACGAGGAGGGCGGCCGGTCACCGGAGATCCCGTCCGCGCTGAAGGTGTCGATCTGACCGGTCAGCTTGAGGTAGCCCCAGCCGACGCCCGCGACGAGCAGGATGAGGAATGACAGTCCCATGGTCACGGTGCGCCGCAGCCGGCTGCCCCGTTCTGAGCCCGCCGCCACCTTGTGGCTGCCCGTCATCGGTCACCTCGCCCGTCCGGCTTTCCGTCTTCCGCGGAGGAAGACGTACGTCCCCGCCTCTAAGTTGCACTTTGCGCAATCCAACAAGTGTCGTTGTGCAAGGGGATCGACGGACCCGCCCGCAGCCGTCCGGATCCGCCGGCTCCGGAACATCCGAAGGAAGGACGGAACAGCGGCGCTGCGCAACGGCCTTGAACCCTGGCACCTCTTGATTGTCGCGGTTGCACTCGTCGCACTGTCCGGATCGGAGAAACTGCCGGACTTGGCCCGAATGCGGGGCAGGTCCAAGCGGATCCTGAAAAGCGTGTGGCAAAGGCCATGAACGAGAATGAATCATAGTGAGCCGGGCGGTGCGGTACCGTGCCCGGGCTGACCGTGGTGACGGTCGCCCCGGACTGGGACGTGTGGACGACGGGTGAGGGCGAGGGCTTTCGGGGAGCTGTGCCGGCACGGGGCGGAGTGGAACGTTCCGCACGGTGGGCCAGGGTTACGCGCAAGGCCCTGCCGGTGTCCCGTCCGCCTCCGGCGTCATTGTCAGGTCTCTCGGGCCGTCGACCGGATCGGTGGTTCAGAGCGCCCGCAGTCCGTTGATCACCTCGCGCAGGATCCGCTCGTCGGGCAGTTGTGCGGGCGGTACGGGTCGGCTGACCCGCACATAGCCGGCTTCGAGCAGGTCCCCGAGGAGTACGCGGACGACACCGACGGGGAGATCGGCGTCGGCGGCGAGTTCCGCGACGGACTGGGTCTCGGATCGGCACAGAGCGAGCAGGGCGCGGTGTTCGGGGCCCAGCAGGCACTCCTCGGAGCTGTCCGGTGCGCTGTCGGCGACGGCGACGAGTGCGATCAGATCGAAGTGCGCCCCGTTGGGGCCCGGTTCGGTCCGTCCGCCCGTCATGGCGTACGGGCGGACCAGGGGCCCGGCTTCGGCGTCGTACCACTGGCTGCCAGGCAGTTCGGGCGGGTCCGGGAAGCGCTGGGAGCCTCCCGGACCCTTGCTGGTCATGTCCACTGCGGTCTTCGCCCTCTCAGCCGGCCGGGGACGGGGGTGCGGTGAGCCGCGGCGGGGTACGCAGGTGCTCGCCGACCCGTTTGACGAGGCGGGCCATCTCATAGGCGACCAGGCCGATATCGGCGAAGGCCGTGCTCAGCACGGCGAGGCAGGAGCCGTCCCCCGCAGCCGCGACGAACAGGAAGCCCTCATCCATCTCGACCATCGTCTGGCGGACGTCCCCGGCCTGGAAGTGCCGTCCGGCGCCCTTCGCGAGGCTGTGGAAACCGGAGGCCACCGCCGCCAGGTGCTCGGCGTCCTCGCGGCTGAGCGCGCTGGAGGCGCCCACCGCCAGACCGTCGTTGGAGAGCACCACGGCATGCCGGACTTCGCCGACCCGGGCCACCAGATCGTCAAGCAGCCAGTCGAGTTCGCCCGAGCGCCGGTGCACCTCGGTCCTCTCGTTCGCGATCATGCGTGGTCTCCTTCGCTGCCGGGGCGGGGGCGGGGTTCGGTGATGTTCCGGCGGGGTGCGGGTGTGCCGGGGGCGGTGCCGCCACCGCGTACCCAGCCGTTGCGGTAGGCGGTCATCCGGTCCCTGGCCTGCTCCGGGGTGCGCTCCACCGGGGTGTCCGCACCACTCCCGTCCTCGCGCCGGGCCGGTTCGGGACGGGGCTCCTCGCGCAGTTGCGGCACGAGACTGGCCTGCCGGACGCGGCGGGGCAGTGTGCCGTCGTCGTCCGCGCTGCCGCTCTCGCTCCGGGGCGTCGGCCTGACCGCGCTCCTGCCCTCCGCCCCGTCCTCGTCCGTTCGGCGGGCACGCGGGCGCAGCGAGGTGACTCCGGCCGGGGGTGCCGTCCGGGATTCGAGGGCGTGCACCGGGGCCGGAGCGGGGAACGCCGTGGCCTGGGGGCGCACCGCACGCGGGCCCGGTCCCGGTCCGAACGGCACGCGGTCACCGTCGCCGTCGTGTCGGCGCTCGACCGTCGCCTTCTCAGGTGCGGCCGTTTCCTCGCCCGCCGGAAGCGCACCCTGCAGGAGCGCGGTCGGCAGCAGGACCACGGCGGTCGTTCCACCGTACGGGGAGGTGCGCAGCTTGACTTTGATGTGGTGCCGGACCGAGAGCCTGCTGACGACGAAGAGGCCGAGTCGGTCGCTGTCGAACAGGTCGAGGGCCTCCGCCTGCTCGATGCGCCGGTTGGCCTCGCCGAGGAGTTCGTTGCCCATGCCGAGTCCGCGGTCCTCGATCTCCAGGGCGTAGCCGTTGCCGACCGGCTCGCCGCTGATCCGTACCTTGGTGTGCGGCGGTGAGAACTGCGCTGCGTTCTCGACGAGTTCGGCGAGGAGGTGAGTGAGGTCGGCGACCGCCGTGCCCTTGACTGCGGCGTCGGGCAGTTGCCGTACCTCCACCCGGGCATAGTCCTCGATCTCGGACACGGCCGCGCGTACGACGTTGGTCAGCGGTACGGGCATCCGCCACGCGCGGCCGGGGGCGGCGCCGGACAGGATGATCAGGCTCTCCGCATGCCGCCGCATCCGGGTGGTGAGGTGGTCGAGGCGGAACAGGTTGCCCAGTTCGTCGGGGTCGTCGGCGCGGCGCTCCATGCTGTCGAGGAGGTTCAGCTGGCGGTGGACAAGCACCTGGCTGCGGCGGGCGAGGTTGACGAAGACGCCCGAGATGCCGTCGGCCAGTTCGGCTCGTTCGACGGCGGCGCTGAGGGCGGCCCGGTGCACGGTGCCGAGGGCCTCGCCGACCTGTCCGATCTCGTCGTGGGAGGCCAGGCCGGGTGGGGCTTCGGCCTGGATGTCGAGGGTCTCGCCGGCCCGGAGTCGCTGCATGGCGCGGGGCAGTTTGCGGCGGGCGATCTCCAGTGCGCTGTTACGGAGACTGACGAGCTCCACGACGAGCGCGCGGCCGATGCGTACGGAGATGACCAGCGAGGCGGCCACGGCGACGCAGCCGAAGAGGACGGCCGCTCCGGACGGACTGAACAGGCCGCGGGTCAGCGGGTCGGTGCGGTCCGCGGCCCGTTCCGCGGCGCGGGTGTCGATGGTGCGCAGCTCGCTCCGTACGCTCGCGGCGGCCGTTTCCCAGTCGGCGGTGTTCACCGCCCGTGCGGCTTCTTCTCCGGGCGATGCCGCCAGCACCTGCTCCTCGGCCGCCACGATCCGGCGGTATGCGGGCCGGGCTGTGAACTTCTGCCAGGTGAGGCGTTCGGCGGCCGGCAGATCGGCGCCCGCGGTCTCGATGAGGTTCCTGCGGGTCTCCGCCGCTCCGGTGAACTGCACCAGTCGGTCGCCGTCGAGGCTCTTGGTGAGGCCGGCGGTGGCGAGCAGGGCGTCCTCGCGGGCCAGCATCTCGTCGGCGCGGGCCAGTTCGAGCAGGACCCGTGCATCGGATCCGAGCGCGTCGTCCTGGATTCCGGTCACAGCGCCGGAGACGGCGAAACCCGCGGTGACGGCCCGGGTGTACCGCTCGAACACCGCGTTCTCGTCGCGCTCCTGCTTCCCGTCCCGGTCCCGGTCGCCCGCCGTGCGCAGTTCGTGGGTGCGGTCGAGGAACCGGTCGAGCCGGTCGGCGACGCTCGTCGGAAGGCTGCCCGTGTCGGCGATGGTGTGCTGCTTGTCGATTCGCAGGGCGGCGAGCGCGGTGTCGGTGCGGCCGGCCTGCTGTTCCAGGGCGGCGGCGCGGGCGCTGCTGGGGGCGACGGTCTGGAGCAGGGCGGCTCTGCGTTCGGCCTGGAGTGCGGCGACAGCGGTCGATATCGGGGCCCGGACCTCTTTGTCGACCTGTTGCAACTGCCGTAGCTGTGCCACCTCCTGGGCGGTGTTGACCGTGGCGAAACCCCACAGGGCGAGCAGCGAGACGACGGGCACCATCAGAAGCGAGATGATCTTCGCTCGTACGGTCCTCGGCCTCAGGGTCCAGCGTCCACGTGGCCCGGATGTGTCCTGCGTCAGGAGCAGCCGCACGTCGTGCTCGACGCTCTCGTCGGCCGGCGGTCCCGCGTGCGCGCGTCGTCCGCGCGCCGCGGGCGGGGGCGAGGAGTCGGGCGAGGGCTGGGCGCTGGGCCGTGCGGCGGCCGTCGTGCCGGGGTCCGGGGTCGTGCGGGGTGGGCGCATGGCCTCCTCGTTCCGGGTGTGGAGCTGGGCAGGAGTGAAAGGGGCACAGGCGTCAGGGCGTGGCGGCGGGCGAGGGGTCGTGGCCGCGCGGGTCACGCCGTGTGTGGGGATCGCGTCCGCGTTGCGCGGATCGTGC
Organism: Streptomyces sp. NBC_01717; assembly: GCF_036248255.1. Lineage (NCBI taxonomy): Bacteria > Bacillati > Actinomycetota > Actinomycetes > Kitasatosporales > Streptomycetaceae > Streptomyces > Streptomyces sp. NBC_01717. The sequence continues at coordinate 752,229 of NZ_CP109178.1, forward strand.
CGGGGCCAGGGCGTCCCCTTCGGCGGGCTCCGCACTGCGCCCGGCGGAGACGTACGCGGCACGCTCGCGGGCCGTCGGCGAGAGGGCGACGAACGCCGACGTCAGGAAGAGGTACGAGCCGAGTCCGACGGCCAGGGGGAAGATGAACTGCATCGTCGATGCCCCGGGAAGTTCCACGTCGGAGGCGGTCACGCGGACGCCGACGGCCATCATGCCCGTGTAGTGCATGCTGCTGACCGCCGCGCCCATGACGAGCGAGGCGAGGGCGACGGCACGCGGTGACTTGATGTTCAGCGCCGCCCACAGGGCCGCCGTCGCGGCGACGACGGCGATGACGACGGAGAGTGCGACCCGCAACGGGTCGTAGTCGATCGTGCCGTGCAGCCGCAGTGCCGCCATGCCCAGGTAATGCATGCTGGCGACGCCGAGTCCGGTGCCGAATCCTCCGACGAGCAGTGCCCTGGTGCGGTCACGGCTGTAGCCGACAGCGAAGACCCCGCATCCGACCACCGCCATGGCGCCGAGCAGGCTGAGCAGGGTCAGCGGCACGTTGTAGCGGATGTCGGTTCCGGTCACGCCGAAGCCGAGCATCGCGACGAAGTGCATCGTCCAGATGCCGGTGCCGAGGGCGGATGCGGCCGCGATCAGCCAGTTGCGGCGCGAACGGCCGCTCGTGTCGAGTGCGCGCACGGTGCAGCTCAGTCCGAGCGCCGAGCCAATCACTGCCATCGCGTACGACAGCGCAGGTGTCAGCCAGCCGAAGGTGGCGTGGTCCAGGTGTCCCATGAATCGGGGACGCTAGTCGCGATGGGGGCGCACGCCTGGGGCGCATTTCGAAAGCTGCCGGAATATGACAGAGAGATGTCCCCCGACGATCGCACGATGCTCGAACATGCACACCGATTCCCGTGGTTTCGTTCCATTTCGCTCCGGCTGCCGCTGCGCGATCATGTCCGTATGGCCGATCACCACACACATGTCCAGGACTTCTTCACCGCCCGCGCCGCGGACTGGGACACCCGATTTCCCGACGACGCTCCCGCCTATGCGGCCGCCGTCGAAGCACTCGGGCTGCGCCCCGGCGACGCCGTGCTCGACGCGGGATGCGGTACGGGACGGGCTCTGCCTGCACTGCGCGACGCCGTCGGGCCACAGGGCACGGTTCTGGGTGCGGATCTCACCTCGGCGATGCTCCAGGCGGCGGTACGGGCCGGACGCGACCGGAACGGTCAGCTGCTGCTCGCCGATGTGGCCCGGCTGCCTCTGCGGAACGCCTCGCTCGACGCAGTGTTCGGTGCCGGGCTCATCTCCCACCTGTCACATCCCGGACCGGACCTGGCCGAGCTGGCGCGCGTCGTCCGGCCCGGCGGGCAGCTGGCACTGTTCCACCCGATCGGCCGGGCCGCACTCGCGGCGCGCCACGGCCGCCGGATCACGGACGACGATCTGCGGGCCGAGCCCAGCCTCCGGCCGCTGCTCGCACATTCGGGCTGGCGGTTGGACTCGTACACCGATGAGGATGCCCGATTCCTCGCACTCGCCGTGCGGGCGGACTGACCGGCGAGCGGGCCGAGCCGGCGCGGGCCTCCGGGGCTACTCGACCGGCGCGCCGGGCCCCCGGTCGTGCGGGACCGGGCAGCCACCGGTGCCGGGGGTTGTGAGCTGCTGTCGGTTTACTGAGCTGAAGTGAGTAATGGTGAGCGGGAGTGAGTCCCGTGGGTGGGTTCGCGGGGTGGGAACGGGAGTTCTGGAGTCGAATGGGTGACCTTGGCGGCTGCTGCTCGTTGACCGGATGGCGGGTGTCCGACCTTGAGGGGGGTGATGTGGTGGGTGGTGTGCGGAAGCTGACGGCCTCGTTCGTGGTGGCCGGGCCGTGCGGGGTGGCGGTCCGGGACCGTCTCAAGCACCTGACCACCGAGGACGAGAGGGTGCTGCGTGCGGTCGGTGCGCACCAGGGCACGCTTGCTTCTCGTGATCTCAAGACCCGCTGTGCGGACGGTCTGGAGCACGGTGCGGACACCTGGGCAGCGCGTAAGCGGGACCTGACGAAGGAGTCGTCGTCGCGTATCGCGGGTGCGATCACGAAGGCCACGCATGATCAGTGGGCGCTGGCGCGCCGTTGCCAGGCCGCGCACATCCAGAACCTGGCAGCCGGGATCAAGATGCTGCGGCACCGGCTGTCCCTCCCGCTCGGGGAGAGGGGCACCAAGCGGGCTGCGGGTGGCTACCGGTCGAAGAGCGAGTGGTTCCGCAAGTCCCGCCGCCTCGCGGCACTCGAGGCGCGGCACACGGCGGCAGTAGCCGACTGGCAGGCCGGACGGGTGCGGGTGGTACGGGGCGGCAAACGTCACTTCAACACCCGCCACCACCTCACCGAGGCCCGTCTCACCGAAGACGAGTGGCGACAACGGTGGGAGGCGGAACGCTGGTTCATCGCCGCCGATGGTGAGTCGGGGAAGCGGTTCGGGAACGAGACGATCCGCGTCACCCCGGACGGCGAAGTGTCCATCAAGCTGCCCGTTCCGCTCGCGCACCTGGCCAACACCCGGCACGGCCGGTACACCCTCACCGCCCGCATTGCGTTCGCGCATCGGGGCGCGGAATGGGCCGACCGCATCACCGCGAACCGGGCCGTCGCCTACCGCATCCACCTCGACGTGGAGCGAGGCCGCTGGTACCTCACGGCCTTGTGGCAGCGCCCCGTCGTGCAGACCATCCCGTTGGAGACCGCCCGCGCCAGGGGCATGGTCGGTGTCGACACCAACGCGGACCATTTCGCCGCCTACCGGCTCGACCGGCATGGCAACCCCATCGGTGACCCGCACCGCTTCGGCTACGACCTGTCCGGGACCGCCGGCCACCGCGACGCACAGATCCGCCACGCCCTGACCCGGTTGATCAACTGGGCGGTGCGGGCTGGTGTCGCCGCGATCGGCATCGAAGACCTCGACTTCACCACCGAGAAGACCCGGGAGAAGCACGGCCGCAGGAAGCGGTTCAGGCAGCTCATCTCCGGCATGCCGACCGGCGAGCTCAAGGCCCGGCTGGTCTCAATGGCCTCCGAACAGGGTCTTGCGGTCGTTGCGGTCGACCCGGCCTACACCAGCAGGTGGGGTGCCCAGCACTGGCAGAAACCACTGACCACCCCACACCGAAAGATGTCCCGTCACGATGCCGCGGGTATCGCGATCGGACGACGCGCCCTGGGACACCCTGTCCGGCGTCGGACGGCACCGCCCCCACACGACCGGAGTGATCGTGCGGGGCATCGGACCGCCCAGGCCGGACCGAGTGACCGGGGGCGTGAGGGAGCCTGCCCACCCACAACGGACCGGCCCCCTGGAGGGCCGTTGCCGAGCGGGAAGCGAAAGCGGGGGACCAGTGCATCCAACACCGTTCGGGATGCGCCCAGTACGCACCGGTGGGTTCAGGACTCACTCATGCACACTGGCCAGGAACGGTCGGGAACGTACCGAGCCCGCCGATCTCGTAGCCGTCGGGGTAGCCCTTGATCTCCGGGTTCTGGCGCGCGTAGTGCGCGGTGGAGCGGGGCGGCAGCAGTCGCACGGCCCGCGCCCGCAGCCGCAGCGCGCCGCGAGTGAGACCACGGGCGACGGGGCCGGGACGTTCGTAACGGAAGGCCCGCAGCAGCGCATCGTCGAGGAGCGCCAGGCTCGCCTTGCGCAGGACGGGTGCGAGCGGGCCCGGATACCAGGAGGCCATCAGCGCCAGCGTGGCGTCGGAGACCTTGCGCGCGCCCTCGTCCCAGCCGAAGTGCTCGTCCTCGTACGCGTCGAGGGTGCGCTCGAACTCCTCGAAAGTCTGAGGCACGCCCTTGATACCCATGCGGTCGCCCAGGGTGCGGTAGTAGACGGCGAACGCCTGCAGTTCGTGGTCGGAGAGCCGGCGCCAGCCGTACGTGTCGATCCAGCGCTTCGGGACGACGACGAACGTACACAGCACGTAGCGCATGTCGTCGTTGCTGATGTCGTAGCTGCGGTGCATCTGATTGATCCGGCGGATAGCCGTGCGCCCCGAATCGCTGTCGAAACCGTGCTCCACGACGGCGTCGAGGAGGAGTGCGGTGTCGTCGTACCGCTTCTGGGCACGGCCCGTCAGCTCTGCCGTCTCGGCGAGGAGTCGGCCGATGCTGGGGACGGCATATGTACGATAGAGGGCCAGTTCGAGGGCCCGGGTGATGTCCCAGGGGAACTCGTAGGTGGCTGTCAGCCGGTAGATCTCCAGGAAATCCCGTTCCGGATCGAGACGCTGGATCTCCTTCAGCCGGTCGTATCGCTTCACCGCGCGGTCCCCGTTCCTCGGTGGGTGGTCCAACTCTACGTCGAGGGGGAAGACCGTAAGTACGTACGAAGACAGCTTGCGTGCACGGCTCGCCGTGCATGATTCCCCGGGAAGGCGGTCTCCATGATCGACATGTTCAGCAGTCTCCGGAAGGTGGTCTCTCCCGGCCGCAAAGGCGGGCTGCCCGCGCCACCGCGCGAGGAACACCGACGCAAGCAGCACAATCTGTTCGAGGCGGCCGCCACCTATGTCTCGGCGTACGTGGAGGACGACCAGGACCGGATGGACGAGGTGAGCGGATGGGTATCGCCCGGAGCGCTCTCCTTCGGGGTCAATGAGCTGGCCTGCAGAGCCGTCGTCGCGCTGGCGCGCGAGCGCGGTCAGTCGCCGCAGTCCGTGGCCCGCGACCTGCTCGGGCTTCCCGCCGACTGAACGCCACCGTCCGCTTGACCACGCACGATGGGTCTTCCCTTGTCAGGGCCTCGACGACCGCGTTACCCACTGGTTAAGGTGCGCCGACGGAAACCATGAGGGACGAGGAGAGTGCTGTGGCCGGGACGGACGACGCGGTCGCCGAGGACGACGCACTGTATGTGCTGACCGCGGTGCTGCTCACACCCGCGCAGTTCCCGAGCGTGCTCGGTGACGACTACCCGGCGGCCTGCGGGGCCCTCGGCCTCGAGCCGTACGCCGAGGGCTACGGACTCGTCCTCGGCCAGGACGGCGACGGTGCCCGGTGGACCGTCGTCGTCGACGACGTGTCACTGGTCGCCGTCGCCATCGCCTCGTGGGACTGCGGCATGGAGTACGACCTCTCCCCCGACGACCGCTCAGTGGTCTGCGCGCTCCCCGGCTGGCCCCTCGCACTGGCGGTCGCCGCACCAGGGGTGCCCGCCCCCCACGACCCGCCGCCGGACCCCGAGGCCGAGGGCACCGATCTGCCTCCGCTGACCCCGCCCGACACCGAGACGTGGGGGCCTGCACAGCGGCGTCTGGGCGCGGACGAGATCGCGTTGCAGTGGGCGGCGTGGCGCGACCAGATCGACGACGAGACGACTTTCGCGGGGTCGAACGGCCCGGACGGCACGGATGGCGTGGAAACCGGGGGTGGCGCCGGCGAACTGAGCGGCACGGACGGTCCGGACGGCGCCCGGGAGCCGGATGCCGGGGCCGCAGTGGACGCGGACTCGGCCGCCGGTGCGGCAGAGGAGGGCTCGGCAGGCTCCACCGCGCTCTCCGGAACCCATCCCGGTGTGCGACGCGCTCTCGCGGAGGCCCATGCGTACGTGGACAACCCGCCGCCGCCCGGACGCATCCGGTCCTCCTTCGCGCCGGGTGACGCCCGGACCCTGCGCGCCGACGGACCCGGCTGGTCCCTGGTCGCGAGGACCGACGACATCGCGTTCGTCCTGCTGGACGAGGAACCCGGCGAGGTCCTGCCCGTGGGACGCGGGGTGGCGCTGCCCGGCCTGTTGAAGGCGCTCGACGCGCTCGCGGTGCGGCCGGCCTGAGCCTCTCGGCTCAGGCCCGGCCGGACGGTGACGAGGGGCCCGCACGGGACGACCGGTGCGGCTCCTCCGCTACACGCGGTCCAGCGGCCGGTGCGGCTCGGCGGGCAGCTCCACCTTGACCGGATCGCCCGGCCGGACCGTTCCACCGGACGCGACGATGCCCATGATCCCGGCCTTGCGCACGATGTTGCCCGCTGCATCCCGGCCGACGACCTGCTTCAGCAGGCCGTCCTGGAAATTGTCGATCTGCAGGCACGGGTTGCGCAGGCCGGTGACCTCGACGACGGCTTCGTCACCGAGGTGCAACAGCGTGCCGACGGGGAGGCCGAGGAGATCGATGCCGCGCGTGGTGACGTTCTCCCCGAGATCCCCGGGAGCTACCTCGAAGCCCGTCTCCCGCAGTTCCTCGAACAGCTCCTCGTGGATCAGATGGACCTGGCGCAGATTCGGCTGGGTGGGGTCCTGTGCAACACGGGAACGGTGCTTGACCGTGACCCCCGCGTGTACGTCCCCCTCCACACCGAGTCCGGCCAGCAGGGTCACGCTGTCCCTGTTCGGCTTGGTGAAGGTGTAGGAGCCGTTGCTGCTCACCACGGTGACTGTCCCGCTCATCTACGAATAGCCCCCGTCCCGGCCGCCTGTCTTCTCAGCGACCGATTTCCTTGCGAGTGATCCTGCGGAGCCTGCGCCGCTGCGAGGGATCCAGCATCAGATAGGCCACCGCAGGCACTCCGATCAGCACCAACAGCGACAGCCAGAATCCGATGAACGGCATCAGGACGACTGCCGCGACAACTCCCCCGATGGCGATCTTTGCGGTGTTCGACATCGTCCACTCCTTCTTCGCGGCGTAAGCCGCTTCTGCTGTGACAACGCCTGTGCAGGCCTGTCGGTTCCAGCTTGCACCAGAGGTCGTCCCGATGGGTTGCCCCAGAAGGTTGCCCGAGTCGGCTGCCCCGAGTGGGCTACTCGCTGAGCTGTCTCAGCGAGCCGTCTGGGCAGGTTGCCTCAGCGGTTCGCCGACCTCATGCATGTGCTGCAGCGCCTGACGGTAGGACTCGACCAGGCCGGTCTCCGCGTACGGCATGCCCAGCGACTCGCAGTGGGCTCGTACCAAGGGCTGCGCCCGGCGGAGGTGGGGGCGGGGCATGCTCGGGAACAGATGGTGTTCGATCTGGTAGTTGAGCCCGCCGAGGAACCAGTCGGTGAGGACGGCGCCTCGTACGTTGCGCGAGGTGAGGACCTGTCGCTGGAGATGCCCCCAGCGGTCGCCGTCGGGGTCGGGCATCTCCATGCCTTTGTGGTTCGGTGCGAAGGCCATGCCCAGGTGGAGTCCGAAAAGCGCGTGATGCACGAGCGCGAAGACGACGGCCTTGCCGGGGGACATGACGGTGAGCAGCAGCGTCGCGTAGAGCCCGAGGTGGGTGACGAGGAGCAGCGCCGACAGGACACGCTCGCGGGCGGGCTGCTGCCGCAGGTACTGGAAGCCGGAGATCTTGAGGGCGATGCCTTCGAGGAGCAGCATCGGGAAGAACAGCCGGGCCTGGTTACGGGTGAGCAGGCGGGCGAAGCCTTCGCGCTGGGCTGCCTGCTTCTGCGTCCAGACGAGGGCGCCGACGCCGACGTCCGGGTCCTTGTCGATGTGGTTGGGGTTGGCGTGGTGGCGCACGTGTTTGTCGTTCCACCAGGCCTCGTTCATGCCGAGGAGCAGGTTGGCGTGGACGAGGCCGATGATCCGGCCGGCCCGGCGGTCGCCGGTTATCTGGGCGTGTCCGGCGTCGTGGCCGACGAACGCGGTACGGGACCAGAGGATCGCCAACGGCAGTGCGAGCAGCAGGGCCCACCAGGTGTTGCCGAGGAGTACCAGGCCGGTGAGCACGCCGCCCAGGGCGAGGAGGTTGGAGGCGATGACGGCCGCGTACCATCCGGTGCGTCGCTCCAGGAGTCCTTGCCCCTTCACGGCCCGCAGGAGCGGCGCGAAGTCACTGCCGCCGACGCCTGCCGCGCGTCCCCCGGCGCCCGTGCTTCCGGCGGCGTTCTCCGTACTTCCGGCTCGGTCGCGGGGGCGGTCCGCGACGGTGGCTACGGCCTGGGGCATGTCGTCTCCGGTCTCTGGGAGGCATGGGAAGCTGCTCTGACCTGTTGAAACGTACGGGCTGGGGTCCTGCGCAAACCATGGCGCCACCACCCGGAGTCTCGGGGGGTAGCCCCCTCCTGGGAGGGGGGTGCTGCCTACACCGGGCAGCCCGCAGCCGCCATCGAAGTGAGCTGGATCACGGCGGTTCCACTCCCGGACGACCTCGCCGGTGGAGTACCCTCGGCGACCTTGGGCCCCCACTAGTCAAATTTGAGGAATCCGACATCGCTGTGCACAGGCTCCCTGCGGCAACCCTCGCCGAGATCTCCGCACTCTCCCGCTGCTCCGTCGTCTTCCTTCCCGCGGATCCCTCCCGTACCGGCCGGGTCGCCTTCTGGCATCCGGACGGCAGCAGCCCGCCCGATGCACCGGGGACCGTCGGGGCACTGACCGTCGTCGGAGCCGACACCCGCCCGTACGATGTGCCGGCGCTGCTGCTGCCGGTGCGGGACGCTCTGCCCGTACTGACCCGTGCGCGGGCCGCGGCCCAGGCCTCGCCCTCGGCCGCATTCTGGGGCGCGGCCGCCCTCCTCGCCCTGCAACTCGCCGCCCGCGGACTGCTGCTGCCGGGGCTGAGTGCCTCCGACCACGACGAGTGGCGGGCCGGGCCGCTGACCGCCGCCGACCTCGACCGGATCCGTGACCTCGCGTCTTCCATGCCGCCCACCGCCCATGCCGTGCCGCTCGACGACACCGTGGAGCCCGTGCAGCTGCCGGAGCCGGAGCGGCTGCTGCGCGCGTTCCTGGACGCGGTGGCCGACGGGCTGCCGCGCACGCCCGCCGCGGTGTTCGCCACCGGAAGCCCGGCCTTCGCCGTCGACGCGCCGCAGCGCCTGCCCGAGCGCCGGGCCTGGGCCGCCGATGTCGCGGCCGGGCACGACGCGGGTGTGCGGCTCTCGCTGCGAGTCGAAGTCACCGGTCTGACTCCTGCTCACGAGGACGCCGAGCGAGATGCCCTGCCGTCCTTCCGTGCCGTCCTGCAGATCCATAGCGTCAGCGATCCGACAGTGGTCGCCGACGCCGCAGACGTCTGGGCGGGCACGGCGCCCACCGCTGCGGGGTTCGGTCCGCGCGCGCGGATGGACGCCCTCCTCGCCCTGCGCCGCGCCGCCCGCGCCTGGCCACCGCTGACTCCTCTGCTGTCGGCCGCCGTACCGGACTCCGTCGAGCCGGCCGACGAGGAGATCGCCGAACTGCTCGGCCCCGCCGCACGGTCACTCGCCGCGACCGGGGTCCAGGTGCACTGGCCCAAGGAGCTCGCCCGCACGCTCACCGCACGCGCGGTGATCGGCCCGCCGGACGAAGGGGAAGCCGGGGACGCCGGCGACGGCGAAGGCCCCCACGACGACCGCGACGGCGAGTCCTCGAACAGACAATCCGCGTCCGACGTCCCGTCGTTCCTGTCGGCCGACGCGCTGCTGGCGTTCAACTGGTGGTTCGCACTCGGCGACCAGAAGCTCAGCCGCGCCGAACTGGACCGGCTGGCCGAAGCCGGCAGACCCATTGTCCGGCTGCGCAACCAGTGGGTGCTCATCGACCCTGAAGAGGCGCGCCGCGCCCGCGCGACGCAGGACCGCAAGGTCACTCCGATCGATGCGCTCGGGGCCGTTCTGACCGGTTCCACCGAGATCGACGGCAGCCCGGTCGACGTGCAGGCGACCGGCTGGCTGGAGCGACTGCGGGCGCGGGTCGCCGATCCGGAGTCCGGTGCGCAGCAGACGGTCGGTCAGCCCCCCACGCTCGACGCGACGCTGCGCGACTACCAGCTGCGCGGCCTGAACTGGCTCCACACCATGACCTCGCTCGGCCTCGGCGGCTGTCTCGCCGACGACATGGGCCTCGGCAAGACCATCACCCTCATCGCACTGCATCTGCACCGTCAGAGCGTCGAGGAGGCCGCCGGACCGACCCTGGTGGTCTGCCCGACCTCACTGATGGGCAACTGGCAGCGGGAGATCGAGAGGTTCGCACCCGGCACACCGGTGCGTCCCTTCCACGGCGCGTCCCGGAACCTGGACGGCCTGGTCGACGGCGAGTTCGTCCTCACCACGTACGGCACGATGCGGCTCGACGCGGCGAAGCTCGCCGGGGCCGGTTGGTCCATGGTGGTCGCCGACGAGGCGCAGCACGTGAAGAACCCGTACTCGGCGACCGCGCAGCAGCTGCGGACGATCGGTGCCCGGGCGCGGGTGGCGCTCACCGGCACCCCCGTGGAGAACAACCTGTCCGAGCTGTGGGCGATCCTCGACTGGACGACGCCCGGACTGCTCGGCCGCCTCGGCACGTTCCGTACCCGGTACGCGCGGGCGGTGGAGGGCGGCAACGACCCTGCGGCGGCCGAACGGCTGGCAGCCCTGGTGCGGCCGTTCCTGCTGCGGCGGCGCAAGTCCGATCCGGGCATCGCCCCGGAGCTGCCGCCGAAGACGGAGACCGACCGCGCGGTCTCGCTGACGGCGGAGCAGACCGGTCTGTACGAGGCGGTGGTACGAGAGACCCTGGCCGAGATCTCCGGCGCCGACGGGTTCGCCCGGCGCGGCCTGGTGATGAAGCTGCTGACGGCGCTGAAGCAGATCTGCAACCACCCTGCGCAGTATCTCAAGGAGGAGCGGCCGCGGATCGCGGACCGTTCGGGGAAGCTGGAGCTCCTCGACGAGCTGCTCGACACCATTCTCGCGGAGGACGCGAGCGTGCTCGTGTTCACCCAGTACGTACAGATGGCGCGGCTGCTCGAACAGCATCTGGCGGCACGCGGGGTACGCACCCAGTTTCTGCACGGTGGTACGCCGATCGCCGAGCGCGAGGCCATGGTGGACCGGTTCCAGGCGGGCGAGTCCCCGGTCTTCCTGCTGTCGCTGAAAGCGGCCGGTACGGGGCTCAACCTCACCCGGGCGGGCCACGTGGTGCACTTCGACCGCTGGTGGAACCCAGCAGTGGAGGCCCAGGCCACCGACCGTGCGTACCGCATCGGGCAGACCCAGCCGGTACAGGTGCACCGGCTGATCACCGAGGGGACGATCGAGGACCGGATCGCCGACATGCTGGCCCGCAAGCAGGGCCTCGCGGATGCGGTGCTGGGTTCCGGTGAGACGGCACTGACCGAGCTGACCGATGCGGAACTTGCCGATCTGGTGCAGCTACGAGGGGGCTCGCGATGAGCGACACGTACGAGACCGACGGATACGCGAACCCTGGACACGAGGGCGAGGAGTACGACGGCGACGGTTACGAGGGGGCGGGGCGATACCCCGCCGCCGTCGGAGCCGAGGTGTCGGCGCCGGGGCAGGAACGTACCTTCGCCGCTCTGCCGCCCGCGCGGGGCCGCGGTTTCGCCGAGTCCTGGTGGGGCCGTGCCTGGCTGAAGGCCCTGGAAGACACCGCGCTCGACGGCGAACAGGTCAAGAAGGGGCGCCGATTGGCCCGCGAGGGAAGGGTCGGCGCGGTCTCCGTACGCCCGGGGCGGATCACCGCAGTCGTCCAGGACCGGGACTCGACCCCGTACCGCAGTGATGTCCTGCTCCAGCAGCTGAGCGAGGAGGACTGGGACCGCTTCCTGGACATGGCGGTCGACCGGGCGGGGCACATCGCCGCGCTCCTCGACCGGGAGATGCCGCCGCATCTGGTGGAGGACGCGGCGGCGGACGGGGTTGATCTGCTGCCCGGGATCGGCGATCTGGATCCCGAGTGCACCTGCGAGGCGTGGGACCACTGCGCGCACTCCGCCGCCCTCTGCTACCAGGTGGCGCGGCTGCTGGACCAGGACCCCTTCGTCCTGCTGCTGATGCGGGGGCGTGGCGAACGGCGGGTACTCGACGAACTCCAGGCGCGGATCACGGCCCGGGCCGCGGAGCGGCAACCTGCGGAGTCCTCCCGCGCGGAGGACCGGCGGGCGCGCGGCGTACGGGCGGACGAGGCATTCGCCGCGCAGGAGATCCTGCCCCCGCTGCCCGCTCCACCACCGCTGCCCGCCGAGCCGGGCCCCCCGCCGTCGCTGGACACGGGGACCGAACCGGAGCCTGGCCTCGACCCGGCCGCTCTGGAAGTGCTGGCGACCGACAGCGCCGTCCGGGCCCACCGGATGCTGGCCGAAGCCCTGTCGGCCGATCACGGACAACAGCCCGTGCAGGCCGGGTTGACGCCGGACCAGGATGCTGTACGGCTGGTCGCGGACGCCCGTCCCGAGCCGTGGCTCATGACACGGCTGGCCGCCGGGTCGGGGCGGCAGCGGGCCGAGCTCGACGCCGCGGTGCGGGCCTGGGGGTACGGCGGGACCGCCGCGCTGACCGTGTTCGACGAGGAGTGGACACCGGATCCGGAGTCCCACGCCCGGGCCCTCACCCGGCTCGACGCGGCGTGGGAGGACGGCGAGCGTCCGCGGCTGCGGGCGGTGCGCAACCGGTGGACCGTGGCGGGCGGCGACGTACAGCTGCGCTACGGGCGGGACGGGCGCTGGTGGCCGTACCGCAAGGAGCGCGGGCGCTGGATTCCGGCGGGGCCGTCGGACGACGACCCGGCGGCGGCGCTGTCGGAAGCGCTCGGCATGGGGTAGCCGCCCGCCGGTGGCCCCGCCCCACCGGACACCGCACCCCACTCCCCCAACTCCCTTGCACCCCACCGATTTTCGGCCGCATGCCATCTTCCGCCAGCCACGCCGCGGTCGTACGGTGGGGCGCGCGAGACGCTCGGCCGTACATCGGACAACGCATTCCGGTCAACGGACAAGAGGGAGTCACGGAGTGTCGGGGGAATCGGAAACCACACTGCTGCGCGATGCCGTCGGGCTGCGCGAAGTTCTCTTCCAGAGCATCACGGCGATGGCGCCCGCCGCCGCCATCGCCGCGTCCATCCCGTCCGGGGCCGCGTTCGCCGGCGGCAGTCTGCCGCTCTCCGTGCTGGTGGCGCTGGTGGCCTGTCTGTTCACCGCGTCGTGCGTCGCGGAGCTGGCCCGCCACCTGCCGGCGGCGGGTTCGGTCGCCACGTACTCCGCACAGGGCCTGCACCCGGCCGTCGGCTTCCTGGTGGGCTGGGGCTATGTCTTCGTCGAGGCGCTGGTGCCCGCGCTGCTGCTGCTCCAGCTCGGGTTCACGACAGCGGGCACCCTGCACCAGGAGTGGTCGTCGTACCCGGCGGACCTGTGGTGGCCGTGGTCGCTGCTGGGTGCGGTCGTCATCGCGCTCGCCGGCTACTTCGGCGTTCGGGCATCCGCCCGCTTCGGGACCGTACTCGGCATCTTCGAGGTGCTGGTCTTCGTCGCCTTCGCGGTGATGCTGATCGGACAGGCCGGCTCGGACAACACCCTGTCGGTGTTCGGCACGTCGCACACCGCGGACGGCTTCGACGGCATCAACGGGATCTTCGCGGGCTCCGTCTACACCGTGCTGGCGTTCGCGGGCTTCGAGGCGGCGGCGCCACTCGCCGAGGAGACGAAGAACCCACGGCGCACGATGCGCCGGGCGGTGCTCGGCGCCGCGCTGTCCATCGGCCTGGTGTACGTCCTCACCACATACGCGATGTCCGTCTACTTCGGGCCGGACAAATTCTCCGGATTCGGCGCTTCGGGGGCGGCGTCATGGGAAGGCGTGGCCCGTGCCTCGTTCGGGCTGTTCTGGGTACTGCTCTTCCTCGCCGTCGTCAACTCGACCGTGGCCAACGCCAACGCGTGCGCGAACGTGTCGACGCGTACGGCCTTCGCACTGGGGCGCATCGGAGTGTTCCCGCAGGCGTTCGCCAGGCTCCATCCACGCCGCCGCTCCCCCGTCACCGGAGTGGCCGCGCAGTTCGTGATCGCGGTCGGAGCGACGCTCGGGCTCGGCTTCGGCTATGACCCGGTGACCGCGTTCGTGCTGCTGGCCACCATTATCGTGACCGTGATCATCGGTGTGTACATCGTCGTGAACCTCGCCTGCGCCGGGTACTTCCTGCGCCGGCGCCGCGACGCGTTCAACCCCATGCTCCATCTCCTCTTCCCGGTGCTGGGCATCGCGGCGTTCGTGCCGGCGCTGCTGACGGCCGCCGGAATCCCGGTCTTCGACTTCGTCTCGGAGCTCAGTGCCCCGGTCTCGTACGCCGGTCCGGTGGTCGGCATCTGGATGCTCATCGGTATCGGTGTGCTGGTGGTGCTGGTGCGCAGACATCCGGAGCGGGTGGCACAGACTGGTCGGATCCATCTGGACGAGGCCGCCCCGGAGGCCGTCGTCGACATCGAGGCAGGAGCAGAACAGCGATGAGCGACCCACGGATCCTGACGGTTCGCCCCAAGGAGGGCGAGTACGCATGGACCTTCGGCGGTGCCGCGCCGGTGGCCCGGATCGAGCCCGGAACCTTCCTCGATGTGTACACGGAGGACTGCTTCGCGGGCCGGGTGCGCTCCGAGAAGGACCTGGTCTCCGCCGTCTGCGAGTTCCCGTTCCTCAACCCGCAGACGGGTCCTTTCCATGTCGTGGGGGCGGAGCCGGGCGACACCGTCGCGGTCCACTTCGTTTCGATCGAACCGGCCAGGGATTGGGCGGCGTCCACGACCGTGCCGCTGTTCGGCGCCCTCACCTCCACCCATACGACCGCTTCGCTGCAGGCCCCGCTGCCCGAGGTGGTCTGGATGTGGCAGCTCGACCGGGCCCGCCGCACCTGTCTCTTCAGCGCCCGCGACAGCGACATCCAGGTGGAGCTGCCGATGGATCCGATGCACGGCACGGTCGGGGTGGCTCCGGCCAATCTGGAGGTGCGTTCCGCGCTGGTGCCGGACGCGCACGGCGGAAACATGGACACGCCCGAGATGCGGGCCGGCGTCACCTGCTATCTGGGGGTCAATGTCGAAGGTGCGCTGTTGAGTCTCGGCGATGGCCATGCCCGGCAGGGTGAGGGCGAGACGTGTGGGGTCGCGGTGGAGTGCGCGATGAACACGGTGGTGCTGGTCGAGCTGCTGAAGGGTGTCGCGACGCCGTGGCCGCGGATCGAGTCGGACACCCATCTGATCTCCACCGGCTCCGCCCGCCCCCTCGAAGACGCCTTCCGTATTTCACAGTTGGACCTGGTGCAGTGGCTGGCACGCGACTACGGGCTCTCCGAGCTCGATGCGTACCAGCTGATCAGCCAGGCCGGCGAAGCTCCGTTGGCGAATGTCTGCGACACCAACTACACCTGTGTGGCGAAGATCCGCAAGAATTGGCTGCCTGCGGGCGATCCTCATCGTGGGCTGCACCGTCATCTGCGGGAGACTGCCGCCCTACTGCCCACCGCTTGATCCCGCCCCCACAGGAGCGTTCATGCACCGCAGAAGGATCCTTCAAGGCGCCGCGGCGACGGCAGCCGCCGCTCTGCTCCCGGCCTCCACCCGCGCCATGGCCTCGTCCACGGCGGGCTCCACCGACTATCCGCTCGCACACTGGACGCCCGCCTCCGCCGTCAACTACACGGCCTCGATGCGCCCTTCGGCGTATCCGGTGCAGTACGTGATCATCCATGTCACGCAGGAGATGTTCTCGGACGCGATCGGGATCTTCCAGAATCCGGCGAAACAAGTGTCCGCCCACTATGTGGTGCGTTCGGCCGACGGGTACGTCGCGCAGTGCGTCCGGGAACAGGACATCGCCTGGCACGCGGGAAATTGGGACTACAACACCCGCAGTGTCGGCATCGAGCACGAGGGCTGGGTGGACCAGCCGGCGTACTTCACCAACGCCCTGTACGAGCAGTCGGCGCTGCTGACCGCGTCGGTCTGTGACCGCTACGGCATCCCCAAGGACCGTGAGCACATCCTCGGACACGCCGAGGTACCGGGCACCGATCACACCGATCCCGGACCCAACTGGGACTGGGTGCGCTACATCCGCCTCGTCAACCTCTTCAGCGCCGGCTGAACCGAAGTCCCGTGTGACTACTCTCCGCACCGAGGTTGTCGCAGAGCCCGGCTGCGACGACGATGGGGGTGCACGACATCCCTTGGACGGGAGGGTGAGTTGACTGACCCCTGGGTAGCCCTGACCGCCGATACGGACGTCGTCGAACGGCTCGGCGAACTGCGTCACGCACACGAGGTGTTCACCACCGCGGGCCGGCTGGAGCTGCCGGTACGATCCGTGGTCGGCGAGTCGTGGCGGCGTTCCGCCCGGGCCCGGGTCAGTCCGGACGGTGCGGCCCAGGTGGAGCTGGGCGCGGACGAGCTCGGACCGTACCGGGAGGGACATCCGCTGGCCCGCGCCATGCCGGTGATCCGTGAACTGATGAGTGCGTACGCCACCGACGGAGAGCATCTCCTCGCGGTGTGCGACGCGCACGGCAGGCTGCTCTGGGTCGAAGGACACGAGACGACGCGGCGGCGCGCGGGGCGGATGAACTTCGTGGAGGGTGCCCGCTGGTCCGAGTCCGTGGCGGGGACGAACGCACCGGGGACGGCGATCGCGGTGGACCGGCCGGTGCAGGTGTTCGCCGCCGAGCACTTCCTGCGTCCAGTGCAGCAGTGGACCTGCGCCGCGGCGCCACTCCACGATCCGCGCACAGGGCGGGTGCTGGGCGCCGTCGACATCACCGGTGGAAACGGGCTCGCGCACCCGCACAGTCTGGCGTTCGTCCAGGCGGTGGCGCGCGCGGCCGAGTCCCAGCTCGCTCTGCTCGCGCCCTCGCCCGCGCGGGAGTCCGTACAGCTCAGCGCGCTCGGCCGGGACGAGGCACTGCTCGTCGCGGGCGGCCGCAAGATCCAGCTCAGCAGGCGGCACAGCGAGATACTGGTGACGCTGGCCCGCCATCCGGAGGGCCTGGGCGGCGACGAACTTCTCATCGAGCTGTACGAGGACGAGTCGGTGACCCCGGTGACGCTGCGGGCCGAACTCTCCCGGCTGCGAAGGCTCCTCGGCCCCGAACTGCTGCTCTCCCGCCCGTACCGGTTCGCCGCCCCGGTCGACGCCGACTTCGACAACGTGGCGCGCAGGCTCGCGTCCGGTGCGGTGGCGGCGGCGCTCAGCGCGTACGCGGGGCCGTTGCTGCCCGGTTCACAGGCTCCGTCCGTCGCCCGGCTGCGGCGCCGACTCGACGATCAGCTGCGGGCCTCGCTGATCGCGCGGGGTGACCCGGGACTGCTGGCGGACTGGGCGTACAGCCCGTGGGGCGAGGAAGACCTCCCGGTGTGGCAGGCGCTGGCCGCGGCAGCTCCGCCCGGGCAGCGGCCGGCGCTGCTGGCCAGGGCGCGTGAGCTCGACGCCGAACAGCGGTAGAACTGCCCGGCCGAACGGGCCGGTGCCGCGGCGCCCCGCACGACCGCGCGCAACGGGCTTGCAACGTTGCGCTGCCTAGCCTCGCGCCGAGGGCCGTCCAACGGCGGGCGGCACCGGATCCGGGAGGCCACAGAGATGACCCGTTACGCTGCGCCGGGCACCGAGGGCGCCATCGTCTCGTACGAGTCCCGCTATGACCACTGGATCGGCGGCGCTTACGTTCCGCCGGTCCGCGGCCAGTACTTCGAGAACCCGAGCCCTGTCAACGGCCGCCCGTTCACCGAGATCGCCCGCGGCACCGCCGAGGACATCGAACTCGCCCTGGACGCGGCACACGCCGCCGCCCCCGCCTGGGGAGCCACGGCCGCCGGTGAGCGCGCTTCGGTCCTCAACCGGATCGCCGACCGGATGGAGGCGCATCTGGAGGAGCTGGCGGTCGCCGAGAGCTGGGACAACGGCAAGCCGGTGCGGGAGACGCTGGCCGCCGACATCCCGCTCGCCATCGACCACTTCCGGTACTTCGCGGGTGCGCTGCGGGCCCAGGAGGGCTCGCTCAGCGAGATCGACGACGACACCGTGGCGTACCACTTCCACGAACCGCTCGGCGTGGTCGCTCAGATCATTCCGTGGAACTTCCCGATCCTGATGGCGACCTGGAAGCTGGCCCCTGCGCTCGCCGCGGGCAACGCGGTGGTCCTCAAGCCGGCGGAGCAGACCCCGGCTTCCATCCATGTGTGGCTGAGCCTGGTCGCCGATCTGCTGCCGCCGGGTGTCGTCAACATCGTCAACGGCTTCGGCGCGGAGGCCGGTAAGCCGCTCGCCTCCAGCCCGCGCGTCGCGAAGATCGCCTTCACCGGCGAGACCACGACCGGCCGGCTGATCATGCAGTACGCCTCCGAGAACATCAAGCCGGTGACGCTGGAGCTGGGTGGCAAGTCCCCGAACATCTTCTTCGACGACGTCTGGTCGGAGAACGACGACTTCCGCGACAAGGCCCTCGAAGGGTTCACGATGTTCGCCCTCAATCAGGGCGAGGTGTGCACCTGTCCGTCGCGTGCGCTGATCCAGCGTGGCCACTACAGCGAGTTCCTGGAGGCAGGCATCGCCCGCACCGAGAAGATCGTGCCGGGCCACCCGCTGGACACGGACACCATGATCGGCGCGCAGGCCTCCAACGACCAGCTGCAGAAGATCCTCTCCTATCTGGACATCGGCCAGCAGGAGGGTGCGAAGGTCCTGTCGGGCGGTCAGAAGATCGAGTACGACGGCGAGCTGGCAGGCGGCTACTACGTCCAGCCGACCATCTTCGAGGGTGACAACCGGATGCGGGTCTTCCAGGAGGAGATCTTCGGCCCGGTCGTCGCGGTGACGTCCTTCTCGGACTTCGACGACGCGATCAGCACGGCGAACGACACGCTGTACGGCCTCGGTGCAGGCGTCTGGACCCGGGACATCAACACCGCATACCGCGCGGGCCGCGCGATCCAGGCAGGCCGGGTCTGGACGAACTGCTACCACGCCTACCCCGCTCATGCGGCCTTCGGCGGCTACAAGCAGTCCGGGATCGGCAGGGAGAACCACAAGATGATGCTGGAGCACTACCAGCAGACGAAGAATCTGCTGGTGTCGTACTCGCCGAAGAAGCTGGGCTTCTTCTAGACGCACGAGAAAAGGCGCCTGACCTGGGCTTTCACCCGTCAGGCGCCTTTCACTCAGCCCGCTCTCGACCGAGCCCGGCTTGCGCGCTGGCTCCTATGCCCTCCCACTGCTGTACTCCTCCCGACCAGTGCTTCCGGGCCAGTCACGGACCAAACCCCGGTTCAGCCCTCGGGTGTGTCACCTTGGCTGACGCGCTGCCACACGTTCGTGGATTGCTCGATGAGGCGGTTCGCCTGCTCTCGAAGGCCGTCGAGGAACTTGGCGTAGTGGCGAAAGAGAACCTCGATGCTCTGGCCGGCGCGGCAGGCGCATTCGGCCGGGTCCACTCCGGAGCAGAGCCAGAACGAGATCCCGGCCTGCCGGAGATCTGAACGGCTCAAGGCACTGCGCGACGGCGAACTGGAAGGCAGCCGCCCGGAGTACCGGGAAGAGTTCCAGATCCACCACACCGAGAACCACCTGTTCGACGTCACCGGCCCCGAGTCCGAGATCGGCCACGCCTCCTTCATCCCCACCGTCACCGCCGGGCACATGCTCAAACGGAAGTGGTTCACGGAGGACGCCTTCGCCCGCCGCGACGAACTGACTCCCGGTCTCGACATCACCCCCGACCGCTTCGAGGCGTACCTGGGCGAAGATTTGGGCCTCCAGGTCCGGGCTGTGCCGCCCTTCCAACGCGTCCGCTACGACATCCAGTGCGAGTCGATGCGCACCGGACACGTCTACGGCATCTTCCTCGACCGCTGCGCCCTCCTGGCGGCACCCGAAGTAGTGCTCTCCCAGTGCGAGCTTGAGAACCTACGCTCGCGCAGCATCCTCGACCACGACCAGGGCGAGGTCCTCATCGAGATGGAGGGTCGACAACTGGCTCTGCGAGTACCTCGCCATTCACGACTGGGCGACCGAGCACACCTTCTACTCGAAGCGCAGCTTCCTCCGCGACGCCGTCGCCCTCCGACCGGAGCTCGCTGCGCCATGACCAACCAGGCGGCACCCGGCAAACCCCCGGAGGAATTACCGCAACCCACATGAGTGATCGAACACAGCATCACAGCCCGCTGCACTCGGCCGCACAAGGAGAGGGTCCGGTATTCGAAATCGAGTTCTAGATTTCGCCCGCCCCCACCCGTTACGGCGACAGCAGAACCTCCGTTACCCGAGCACCTGTCCGCATCTCGCCCCGAGGAGTCCCCATGCAGCCCGTACGCCGCCCTGCCCTCGTTCATCCTGCGTTCGAGAACACCGCTGTCTCCTCGGGCACCAACCCTCGCATCACCTCCGACCGCGCCGCCCTGCTCGCCGAGGGGTCACGACCGGATACGAGGTACCTGGCATGACGGAATCCACTCGTCTTCCCTCCTCCCTCGCCACCTGGGTGGAGAGCGTGCTGGGCCCCTTGAACTGTGTGCGGGACGCCTCGCATGCCCGCGACAACTCCCAGGTGTGGAGGGTGACCGGACCGGTCGGCGACCACTACGTGAAAGTGGCGCCCAAGCCGATCCTGTATACGCGCGAGACCTGCGCCTACCGGGTGGCCGTTCCTCACCTCGGCCACGCCAACGCCCCGGTGCTGCGTGACAGTTCTGCAGAGCTGCTCGCCCTGATCCTTACCGCTGTGGACGGCGAGCCGTTGAAGGAACAGGAGTCACCCGCGCGCCGCCGCGTTGCCCACCGGCAAGCCGGCCAGCTCCTGCGCCGCTTCCACGACGCAATGACCGGCCCCCTGGTCCAGCCTGAAGCCGCCAGAGTCGTCGAGAACACGGTGGCCGGCCTGGACAAGCACCTCGCGGAGGCTGCCGACCACCTGTCCGCCGCGGAAGCCGACACGCTGCAGCGCCTGGTGAGCGCGCTGCCCGGCTGCGGACCGCTACCGGCTGGGTGGAGGCACGGGGACTTCTGCGAGCGCAACCTGCTGTGGAACGGCCGACGCTGCGCGTTGATCGATTTCGAGCGCAGCGAACCGGGCCCTCTCGTCACCGACTTCGTCAAACTCGCCACCTCACTGTGGCCGGACCACCCCGAACTGCGAACCGCCCTGTTCGAGGGGTACGGCCGGCCTCTGTCCGAGACAGAGGAACGGGCGCTGACAGCGTTCGCTGCAGCTGACGCCGCCAGCGCCCTCGCCTACGGCCCCCTGCACGGCGACCCGCTCGTGACCGCGCGCGGCCGGCGCACTGTCGAATGCCTGATGCAGGAGGGCCGTCTGTGAGCGACGCGCCTCACCTGCTGATCTCTGACGTGGCCCAGGTCCTACTCCGTGCCAACGGTGCCGCCCTGTGCGTGCGCCGCAAGCCGGACGCGGCCCTCGCACCGGGACAACTCACCGTCGTGGGCGGCCATCTCGAAGCCGGCGAACCGCTCGATCGCGCCGCACGGCGCGAAGCGAAAGAAGAGACGGGGGTCCGCATCAGCGCTGACCAGCAGGAGTTCTGCGGCCTCATCCACCACCACGAACCTGGCGGTGGCTTGGACAGGATCACCGCTGTGTTCGTCGCCCAGTCCTGGACGGGCGAGCCGCGCAACGCCGAGCCGAACAAGCACGAAGGGCTGGGGGTACCGATGGAGAAGCCCCCGCCGGACTGCCACCCCTACACCACCCACATCTTCCACATGCTCACCCACGGCCCGTCCTACCGGGCTCTGAACTGGCCGACGCAGGGAGGCAGCCAGTGAGGCGATTCTTCGGCAAGGTCCGCATGGCCGAGCCTCAGGTCTCCGACGCAGAACGCGAACTCTTCGGTGGGCCACTGCGCTACGACATGGGCTGGTCCCAACACGAGCATGCGGGCCTGGACTTGACCATGCGGTCAGCGTTGCGTCAGATGCCCAGACTCGTCAGCGCCACCCTGCGGATGGCCTGGAGCGCGGACCGCCGCGCGCTCCTGGCGGTGGCGATCAGCGAACTCGGCCAGGGCATCGCCGCCGCAGTCGGCCTACTTGCAATCAACGCGGTCATGCACGCGCTCCTGGGGGCCGGAGATACTGCCGAGCGGCTGCACGCGCTCCTGCCGGGCCTGCTCGCCGCTGCAGGTGTCGCCGTCGTGAACTCCGCCTTGGCCGGCTGGTCGACCTCTCGGGCCGGACGCCTCGAACCGCTCGTCGAGCGGATCGCCACGACGCAATACCTGGCCGCAGCGACCGCCGTCGAACTCGAAGCGATTGACGATCCGGACTTCCGCCGCCTGATCGACGTCGCCCAGTACGGGCCCGCCTCCGCGCGCCGCATGATCGGCGCCTGCGTCTCCGCACTGAACAGCACCATCTCGTTGATCGCCACGGCCGGTGTGCTCACTGTCTTGCACGCGGCACTGCTGCCCATGCTGCTGGTCATCGCAGCACCCCGCGGTTGGGGCGCCATGCGGGTGGCACAGGAACGCTACGTGTCGATGATGAGCTGGATCGAGCACCTGCGGGCCAGCCGCCTCATCGGCAACCTCCTCACCGAGCGAACGGCCGCCCAAGAAGTACGTATCCACGCCGTCGGCCCCTTCCTCCTCGACCGGTACCGGCGCATGGCCGCGAGCGCAGAAGCGGAACAGGAACGCCTGGCCTCCAGCAAAGCCATCACCGAATGGGTCGCCTCCGCACTGTCCGGGCTAGCGATGGCCGCCACCTACGGAAGCATGATCTGGCTGATCGTCGCCGGGCACATGAGCCTAGCCGTCGCCGGCACCGCCGTGATCGCGGTACGGACCGGGTCAGCGAGCCTGGGCGCCCTGGTGATGAACATCAACCAGCTGCACGAAGAGTCCCTCTACGTCAGGGATCACGGACAGTTCCTGGTCGATGCCACCCAACGCGCCATCCCGCAGACCGGCAGTCCCGTCCCTGCCCAGGTCAAGCAGATCTCCTTGGAGCACGTCACCTACCGGTATCCCGACCGCGACGCACCGGCCCTGGACGACGTGACGCTCACCTTCCCCATGGGGTCGGTCACCGCCGTGGTGGGCGAGAACGGCTCCGGCAAAAGCACGTTGATGAAGATCCTGTCCGGGCTGCTGCTCCCCCACGACGGAACCGTGAAATGGGGTGAGTCAGACATCACCGAGATGGAACGCTCCCAGGTCTTCGACCGCGTCTCCCTTCTCACCCAGGACTTCCAACGCTGGCCCCTAACTGCCGCGATGAACATCCGCATCGGCCGCCCCGGCCACGACGCCTCGACCCCCGACCTGCAGACATCCGTCGACTACGCCGGAGCGGGGCCCATCACCGCCAAACTCCCCAACGGCCTGCACAGCATGCTCGGCCGCATGTTCCGCGGAGCCATCGAACTCTCCGGCGGTGAATGGCAGAAAGTGGGCCTCGCCCGCACCCACTGGCGCAGCTCAACATCGCAGGCGGACAGCATCCTCATCGTCGACGAGCCCACCTCCGCCCTGGACCCCGAAGCCGAGATCGAAGCCTTCGACCGCATCCGCCGCCTCGCCGCCCCGAACCGGGCCGTCGTCCTGGTCACCCACCGCATGTCCGGCGTCCGCCACGCCGACCACATCTACGTGCTCAGCCAAGGACACCTCGCCGAACACGGCACACATGACGAACTCATCGCCACGCGTGGCCGGTACGCCGCCATGTTCGACACACAAGCTGCCCAGTACGCCCCCACCGCCAGCATCCCGAACCCCGCCGCACCCCCCGTCTCGGACCCCGCATGACCCGCTCGCCCGAAAGGCCCGCCGTGACGACACCGCCCACCACCGACCTCGATGAAGCACGCGCCCTGCGCCACCAGCTGGCCGACCAGCTCGCCGATGCCGGCCACATCCGCACCCCTGCGGTCGACAACGCCCTGCGTGCCGTGCCCCGGCACGCCTTCGCCCCCGAAGTACCGGTCCAGAAGGCGTACGCCAACGACATCGTCGCCACCCGTCACAGCGACGACGGCAGCATCATCAGCTCCATCTCTGCGCCCTGGCTGCAGGCCGACATGCTCGAAGCCGCCCGCATCCGGCCAGGCCACCGTGTCCTGGAGATCGGCTCCGGCGGCTACAACGCCGCCCTCATGGCCGAACTCGTGGGCCCGACCGGCAGCGTCACCACCCTGGACATCGATCCGGCCGTCACCGACCGCGCCACCCGCTTCCTGGCCCAGACCGGATACGACCACGTGCACGTGGTCACTGCGGACGCCGAGCACCTGCCCGCCGGCATCGTGCCGGACGGCGGCTTCGACGCCATCCTGGTCACCGTCGACACCTGGGACCTGCCCTGGACCGACGCTCTCACCGACGGCGGACGCCTCGTCGCCCCGCTCCGCCTGCACGGCTACCACTGGGCCATCGGATTCACCCAGCACGACAGGGTCCTGCACAGCGACGAGCCGCTCATTGTCTGCGGGTTCGTCGCCATGCAGGGTGACGGCGCCTGGAACGCGAACCGGCGCAGCGTCCCTGGCACCGGCGTCCACCTGTCTTGGGAGGACGGCGCCCCGCTGCCCGTCGACCAGCTCGCCCCCGCCCTCACTCGCGAACCGACCGTGGCGCACACCCACGTCACCGTCGGCGGCCAGGAACCCTTCGACGCCCTCACCCTCTACCTGGCCGGCGCCCTGCCCGGCTTCTGCCGCCTTGCGGTCGACCCCGACGGCGACAACGGGGTCCTGAACCCACCGCCCAAGCACTGGCCCGGCGCCGCGATCGTCCGCGGTGCCTCCCTCGCGCGGCTGGCCACCGAGCGTTTCTCCGACGGAGACGACGGCAAGGGCCTGTACGAGTTCGTCGTCCACGGCTACGGTCCCCACGGCCACCTTGCCGCGAAGGAGATGGCCGAGCAGGTCCAGCACTGGCAGCGCAACCACCGCGCCGCCCTCTGCCCGCGCATCACCATCCGCCCCCTGGACGACAACAGCCCCACGCCCGCGACCGGTGCTCCGCACGTGTTCGTCAAGAAGCACACCCTCGTCGCGATCGACTGGCCGACGATTCCCGGTACCGCGGCCCTGCTTACCGACGACGACGGCCGCTACCTGCTCCACCTTCGCTCGGCGCACAAACCGATCTGGCGCCCGGGACACTGGGCCCTGCTCGGCGGACACACCGAGAAGGGCGAGACCTGCGACGAAGCCATCGCCCGGGAACTCGATGAGGAGATCGGACTCGTCATCCCGGACCTGACCGGCTTCGTCACGCTGGACACCCTGGATGCGAGCGGGGCCTTCAAGGGCCGCGTGCGCGCCTACCACGGCACGCTGAACACCCCCGCGCACGAGATCGAACTCCGCGAGGGCATCCAGCTTCGCTGGACCCATATCGAGGAAATCGACGAGATGACCATGGACCCCGGCGCCGCCGCGGTCCTGCACGCCCACCACAACGCGGACCAGCCCGGTGGGCGCCAGGACGCAACGCTTCCTGTGGTGGAAGTCCGCGAGCCGCGCGATCACCGCAGCCGCAGCATCGTCGGCGCCCACCTCGTCCTCATCCGTGACGGGGCCGTCCTTCTGGGCAAGCGCCACCCGGACAGTGCCTTCGCCCCCTCGACCTGGCACCTTCCCGCCGGCCACCGCGAAGACATGGAATCCGCCGTCACCTGCATGGTCCGGGAAACGGAGGAAGAGACCGGACTCCGCATCCCGCAGAGCGACTTGTCACTCCTCCACGTCCTCGACCTGCTCGACCCCGGGAGCACGATCCCGCGCATGGGGCTGTTCTTCGCTCCCTCCCGCTGGGAGGGCGAGCCTGTCGTACGTGAACCGGAGTGCTGCACCGAGTGGTGCTGGTGGCCGCTGGATGCGCTGCCCGAGCCCATCGTCGAGTACACGCGCGTCGCCTTGGAGGCCATCTCCAACGGCACCTTCTACGTCCCCATGGGCTGGTCCTGACGGGGTCTACATCCGGACGACCGGCTCCGGGCGGCTACCAGTGGAGTCAGCCGCCCTGCCGTTGCCAGAACTGCTAACGAGAGGGCGTGCCTTCGCACATGTTCACCACGCAGGACGAATGGGACCGCGGTTATACCGAAGGGCGCCGCTATCGGCCGCTCACCAGCGACGAACGCACGCTGCTCGCCACACATCTACCGCCTGACGCCGAGGCCCTGGCTCTCGATGTCGGGTGTGGAACCGGCGAACTCGCCGCTCACCTGGCCTCATCCGGCTACACCGTGGACGCCATCGACTGGTCCGAAACCGCCCTCACCGAAGCGCGCACCCGCCAGGGTGAAGCTGCTCGCTGGCTCCGTCTCGACGTCGAGGAAGACGACGGGGCCTCGTTGAACGCCGACGGCTATGACCTGATCACCCTGCGCTTCGTCGCTCCGTTCCTGACCTCCCTCGACCGCACCTTGAGCGCGCTGGGCCGTCGGCTGCGGCCAGGCGGTGCCCTCGTCCTCATCACGCCGCTCGCCGCCGACACTCCCACTGAGCGACGCGGTATCGCCCTGGTCGAGGACGAAGTTGCCCGCCTGCAGAGTCGCTGGGCGGCTGCCGAGCGGCACGATGCCGACGGGCTGGTCTTCCTCGTCCTGCGTGGGCCGCGCCAGAACGAGGCCACACCGCACGTCGCGGCACAGCGCACCCCGTCGCATGCGCACAACGGGGAAGAAGCTGCCGCGCGGCGCGAGCATCACTTCCACCTCATGGGCCGCTCCTACGGGCAGGTGGAGTCCGGGCGCAAGACGATCGAGGTCCGCGTCGCCACGCCGGAGAAGGCGGCCGTCGGGGTGGGGGACGCCGTCGTCTTCCAGGACCGGGACAGCGACCGGGAACTCGACATCATCGTGAAGCGGATCACCCCGTACGCCTCGTTCGAGGCTCTGCTCAGCGCGGAGGATGCCACCCGTATCGACCCGGACGGACCGCGCGAGGACCTCCTGCTCAACCTCCGCGCCATCTACCCGCCGGCCAAGGAGGCGCTCGGCCCCCTCGCCTTCGAGTTCGACCACCGCCCTGCCCGGCCCGGACGCCTCATGCCGATGACTCCCTCGCAGTACGCACAGACCGTTCCCCACCACACGGTGTACGGCTGCCTGTACGTCCGTGACGAGCACGACCGGCCGGTACAGCTACGTTCAGTCTACGGCTCGCGGCTCTGGCAGTTCCCGGGCGGAAACCTCGACGCCCAAGGAGAGGACCCGCTCCAGACCGCCCGGCGCGAAGCGGTCGAAGAGACCGGCCTCGAACTCGGCCTGGAGACACCGAGGCTGCTCCTCACGCACTTCCTGCACGCCGGGCCCCGCATGCCGCTGAACAAGGTGGGTTTCATCTTCGACGGAGGCCGGCTGACCTCAGACCAGCTGCAGCGGATCCGCCTCGATCCCGCCGAGCACGACATGTGGGCCGTGCACGACATGGCCGACTGGCAGGAGTTGATGGCGCCCCGCGCCTTCGCCCGTCTCGACGCCATCGAACGAGCCCGGCGCGGCGAGGGCCCCACCTACCTCATCACGCACACCTGATCCGCATCACGCCCACCGAGGAGGCATCGTGCCCGTCGAGGACATCAACACCCACGCCTGGAAGGTCTACGGCCAGCGCCAATTGGCCCGCGCCTACACGCCGCCCATTCCCGACCGGATGTCCTGGGCGCCCTGGGAGGGGGTCGGACCGGGAGCTGAAGTCCTTGGTGACATGATCGGCCGCCGCGTCCTGGACATCGGTTCCGGGGCCGGCCATCACGCCGTCCATCTCGTACAGGCTCACGGCGCTCGCGTCACTGGAATCGAGCTGTCCCCGACCCAGCACGAACGCGCCGCCTCCAGCCACGCGGATGTTGAGGGTGTGGAGTTCACACAAGGGGATGTAGCTGAGTACCTGGCCGGGGTCGAGCCGTTCGATGCCGCGTACGCCATCGGCACGCTGGGGTTCATCGACCCGCACCGTGTGCTGCCGGCGCTGCGCGACGGGCTGCGTCCCGGCGCGCCGCTGATCCTCTCGCTCCTGCACACTGACCTGCACGGCCGCGGGCCGTCCACGGAGGTGGCGCCGCGCGAGCAGATGATTCTGCTGCGTGACGATCCGCCCTTGCCGACTCAGATGTGGGTCTTGGCGCCGCAGCTGTGGGAGGACCTGCTCACGGAGTGCGGCTTCCGCGTCGAGGCCATCGACCTGCTGCATCACCCTGACGAGAACGCCCCGGTCATCCAGCAGCTCATCCGCGCTCGGCGCCTGCCCGACCGGCCGGCACGGGTTTCCAGCCGCCCCCGCAGCATCAGACCGCCGGTGGCGCACGCGGCCGTCGGTGTCGGAGCGATCCTCCTCAGTGAGCAGGGAATCATGTTGGGCCGTCATCGTCGCGGCACCCTCGAACTTCCGGGCGGAACTGTCGAGGCCGGGGAGTCCTTCGAAGCTGCGGTGGTCCGCGAACTCGGTGAGGAGACCGGTCTGATCGCGCGACCCGGGGACGTCAGGCTCCTGGGCACGCTCGTCGACCATGTCGAAGGAGTCCTGCGGGTCACCGTCGGCGCGCTCGTCCACGCCTGGCGGGGACAGCCGGCCACCCAGCCGGACGAGAGCGTTGGCGACTGGGCCTGGCACCCTCTCGATCAGCTTCCAGGCGGCTTGTTCGTGTGCAGCGCCCAGATCCTCACCGCCTGGCGTCCCGACCTGCCCATCGACCACACACCCGCGCACTTCACGCCCTTCACCCTCGGCACACCGACCACGACGACGGTGGACGGCCTGGCATGACATCCAACGCAGACTCGAGTCTGTGGCGCCACCGCGACTTCCGCCTCTACTGGACGGGCCAGGCAGGCGACGTGCTGGGCTCCTCGCTCAGCTCGGTCGCCATCCCCCTGGTCGCGGTCGTGAGCCTGAACGCCACGACGTGGCAGGCCGCCGTCCTGGCGGCCGTGCAGAAGACGCCGCCCCTGCTGTTCTCGCTGCCGGCCGGTGCCTGGTGCGACCGCGTCCGCAAACGGCCCCTGATGATGACGACGAGCCCGGCCTGCGCGGCAGCGATGGGATCGATCCCCCTGGCCGCATCCTTCGGCAGGCTGACCCTGATGCAGCTGTGGGTCGCGGCGTTCGTGGTCGGCTCCTGCCACGTCGTGGGCATGGCCGCGAGCCTGTCCTACATCCCGCATCTCCTGCCGTCACACCGGCTCATGGAGGCAAACGCCAAACTGGCCAGTGCCAACACGCTGGCCGACATCGGCGGTCCGGCCCTCGCAGGAGCGCCCATCGACGTGATCGGCGCGGCTCGCGCGGTCGCCGCGGACGCGGTCTCCTACCTCGTCACCGCCTGGTGCACCCTGAGCATCCGCAGCCCCGAGACCGTGCCGGAGCGGCACACCGCAAAACGGAGCCTGCGCAACGCCGTTTCGGCGGGGCAGGTCGGCGAGGAACAGGTTCCGCGACCACCAGGGGAAGACGACTTCCAGTGAGATCGAGTCACAGAAGCTGTGGCGCTCGATCATGTCGGCGGCCTGGAGGGCGACGGCGGCGAACACCGGGGAGAGCGCGCCGAACTTCGCGGGCAGGGTGACCGGGGTGGCCGACGCGATGGCTTGGGCGAACAGGACCTGTCGGAGCCGGATTTCGTGGGCGACCATGGAGTTGCGGAGGTGCCAGGAGACGAGCTCGGGGAAGTGGCGTTGGGTCAGGATGCCTGTTTCGAGGCAGACGCCGACCGCGTCGCAGCGGACCTCGACCGGGTCCGGGCAGGGGATCCGGAAGCAGGGCTTCGTGGCACCGGAGATGTCGTCGGCTTCGGTGTGGAGCCATGTCATCGCCGCGACGTCCAGGGACGGCGTCTTGTAGTCGCGCAGGCCGCCGCGCGCGAGCTGGATCTCGGGGGCGTCCCACAGCATGTCCGGGCAGGACACGGACGTGAGCTCGTAGACCGTCTCGGAGGGGGCGCACCAGCCGCCGGAGTCTACGAGGTTGCCCTGCGGCAGGCGGTTCTGGTCCGACGCCCGCAGCGCGACGTTCGTGCCCTCGGGTGCGCTCGAGGAGTCGGTGACGATGAGGTCCTCGGGGTACGGGTGCCGGTAGCTGATCACCTGGCCGACACCGCCACCGGCGGTCTTGAGGGCGTTGGCGCGGCTGATGATGCCCGCGGTGATCTCGCCGAAGCCGAGCGAGCTGCCTGGGGTGTAGCCGGGGACGTCGACCGCCGCGGTAACGGAGGTGGTTGGTGCGGGCGGCTCGGGCAGGCCGCGCGGCTGGTGCCGCCGCACATTCGACAGGTTCAGGGCCGGGCGGGCGACCAGGGACGCGGTGGCGGTGGCCGGCGGCTGCACCGGTGCCTCGACGAGGGGCTCGGGCTCCGGGTCGGCGGCGGCGGTGGTCTCTGCCGGGGTCTCCTCGACCGGCTCGGCGTCCGCGTCGTCACCACGCACCGGCGCGGCGAGCTGCTCGATCTCGGTGGCGGCCTGCTGCGCGGCCTGGAGGCGGTTGGCCTGCTCCTGACGGATGTCCTGGACGCCGGTGGCGAGGGCGCGCATCCGCGTCATGCCCTGGTCGTCGATCGTGTTCTCTGCCGAGAGGGCCGCAAATGCGGCGCGAGCCTCGTCGAGGGACTCGGCCAACTCATCGTCGTTGAGGGAACCGATGTCCTCGGGAAGCTCAAAGGCCATGGGACGGATCTCCAGTGATCGATCTCGGAGTGTCCGGCCCAGAACCAGCGACGCTGTCCCAAAGCATAGCCAGATGACGGCGTCGCGGGTTTGTAGCTACGCCAGGTCAGCAGGCAGCCGTGCCCAAACCTTGCCCGAAGGGATCTGACGCCTGTTTCGAAAGGCGGTAGTGCCAACAGGCGATCCAGCCTGCTGTCGAAGATTACCCGGGCAGAAGAAAAGGAAGCAGAGGGACAAGTCCTAAAACTTGAGTCTGTCGGGGAGCTTGGTGTTTCCAGGAAACGGCGGCGTGACCGACGGGCATGCTTGGGGCAGCTTCGAAGGCCGACGCCCAGGACGCAGTAGTTGAGGCGCAGAGCTGGGCGAATATTCCCTCGTCGCGCCAGGCCGCGTAGTAGGCGTACACGGTGATTAGGGAAGTCGTGCGGAGGTAATTCCATTGGATTCCCGTACGGTTGGCATAGAGGAGCGCGTCCAAGACGTCGCGCAGTTCGATCCAGGGATTCGGCGTAGTCGGGTGGCGTCCGATTTGTGCTCAACGTCAAACAGCGGTCAGACCCAATGTCTCGTCGGTGATGCAGAGCGGTTCCGTTGGGGAGCCCTCGGGTTCTTCGTCCAGGTCGAGGGTGTCCCAAGTGGGGGCGAGGAGTTGTTCGACCCAGATGGTCTTGCCGGTGGCGCCGTAACGGGTGCCCCAGCTGTGGGAGCACTGCGCGACGAGGAACAGCCCTCTCCCGCCCTCGTCCGCGGGGGTGGCGCGGCGGATGTGCGGTGAGGTGCTACTGGCGTCGCTGACCTCGCAGATCAGCGTCTGGTCGTGGATGAGTCGGAGCTGGAGGGGCTCTTTGCCGTAGCGGATGGCATTGGTGACGAGTTCGCTAATGATGAGCTCGGTGGTGAAGGCGAGGTGCCCGAGGTCCCACTGGTCGAGTTGCCGCAGAACAAGTGAGCGAGTGGTGGCGACGACGGCGGGGTCGCAGGGCAGATCCCAGGTGGCGACGCGCTCGGCGGGCAGCGAGCGCGTGCGAACGAGCAGCAGGGCCAGGTCGTCCTGGGTCGCGAGGTGCGGCTGGACGATGTCGGCTATGGCCTGGCACGAGTCGTCTAGAGTCCGCCCGGGCTCGCTAAGGAGGGCCCTGAGGCGGGCGGGCAGCGTTGGGTCCGTACGGCAGGCGCGCGCGAGGCTATGGGTGGACAGCAACAGTGTGCTGCCTTCGGCAAGTTCGATGGCGAGGGGCTCGAAGACAGCATTGCCCACGCCCAGAGGCTTGTTGGACGGTAGCTCTGGGACGTGGAAGCGCCCGGCCGGGTCGACGATGACGGGTGGGGGATGGCCGGCGCTGGCCATCGTGCAGCGGCGCGAGACGGGGTCGTAAACCAGGTATAGGCAGGTCGCGCCGACGAGACTCTCCACAACGGGTGCCAGTGCCGTGGCGTGTTCCCCCTCGGTCAGGCGGGGCACCATGTCGTCGAGTCGGGAGAGCAGCTCGTCGGGGGCCAGGTCGAGCTCTGCAAGGGTTCGGCCGGCGGCCAGAAACAGTCCCATGGAGGTGGCGGCTTGGAGACCGGTGCCGGGTACGTCGCCGACCGCGAGTGCGACGCGGGCGCTGGAGAGCCGGACCGCGCCGAACCAGGCGCCGTTCACGCCGGGATGGGCCCGCGCCGAGATCAAGCAGTGCGCAACGTCCAGGGCGCTCTGTTCCGGCACCTGGCGTGGCAGCAAGCTCTCGCGGAGGGCGACGGCGGCGGTGTGCTCGCGGGTGTAGCGGCGGGCGTTGTCCACACAAAGCGCGGCACGGGCGACAAGATCTTGGGTCAGCAGGAGGTCATCATGTTCGAAGGCCTCTGCAGGCACCATCCGGTACAGGTGGACGAAGCCCAATGTGACGTCTCGGGCACGCAGCGGGACGAGGATCAGGGAGTGAGCCCCGTGCTCAAGGAGGGCGCGAACGCGGGGGTCTCGGGAATTTCGAATCCAGTCCGCGTTCGCGTCGACGACCGGGACCAGCTGGGGGTGCGCGTCGATGAGGCTTTGAGCGTAGGGCGAGCCGGCGGGGAAGTCCTGGAGCTCTCCGACCCGTCTCAGTCCCTCGATGAATGCCGGGCTCGACGCCTTGCGTGCCGCGAGGCGCAGGGCGAGGCTGCCGGAAGCGGGGGGCTGAGGTTCCTCGCCGACGGTGACCCCGTCCAGGAGGTCGATCGCAGCGAGGTCGGCGAGGCGCGGGACGAGGACGTCGACGAGTTCTTCGGCAGTTCGGGTCACGTCGAGCGTGGTCCCGATGCGCGCGGCGGCCTCGTCCAGGAACGCCAGGCGTTCGCGGGCTCGGTAGCGGTCGGTGATATCGATGACGGCGTCGGTGACCCCGAGTGTTCGGCCGTCTGGTCCGGTCAGGGCGAAGGACGAAACGTTCCAGACGTGGTCTCGGCCGGGGTCGGCGGGGGTACGACCACGGTGTACGGCGTCGACCATCGGCACTCCGGTCTTCAGGACCCTCCGAAGTCGGCTCTCGATTGCCGCGGTGTCCATTTCGGGGAGAAGCTCGCTGAGCCGCCGGCCAAGGACGGCTTCCGACGGCAATCCCTGTATGCGTTCCAGGGCGGCGTTCATCCGCACGAGGCGTAGCTCGGTGTCGTAGACGGCCACGCCGATCGGCGACTGGCTGAACAGCCCGTTCAGGATCGCCTGGTCCTCCTTACGTCGCATCGGGGGCTCGGCAACGGCGAGGATCATGGATCCCCTGCCTGCAGGCATGTCTGACGCGAGGGGGAAGGCCAGGAACGCGACCTCCAGGCGACGCCCCTGCCAACGGACGTTGGACACGCTGTAACGCCGAGCGCAGTCGACTCCCCTGCCCTCCCGTGCCTCGGTGAGGAGTCCCGGGAAGACTTCCGGCCACAACTCGGCCGCCGGTCGGCCCACGGTCTCGGTGGTGCCGTAGCCCAGGAGCTTCTCCGCAGCGGCGCTCCACGCCGTCACCATGCCCTGGTGGTCCAGGAAAAACGTGGCCATCCGGCCGAAGTCGGGAAACCCCGCCCCGGAACGCGTCGGGGATGTACTCAGTGAACCCATCCGCCTGATCCCGTCATTACGAGACGAAATGCTTAAAACCACCCTACGAGACCTCTAACCGAGCGGCTCGATCGCAGGGACTCCAGCTCACATTCGGTGTACGCCCCCGCGGGTCCGGACGGGACACACGGTGGTTCTGTGCTCAAATGCCGATCGAGGTTCGACTGCGCACGGCGGCACACAAGCGAGGGGATGCGGGCCGGCGAGTCGCTACTCATGCGGGGCGCCAGCTGATCGATTCCGTGAATGGCAGGCCCGCCTCCCCCCACGTCTCCGCCAAGTTCGGCACGGCGGAGCGGACCGCCGACTTGCGCGCGCATCGCCGACATGGAGTGGGCGGGGCGTCCGTGGTCGGCGGAGTACCGGCGTCAGGTGGTGGGATGGCGCCGTGCCCGTCGTCCGTGGCCGGGCGGTTTGGGTTTACGGCCGCAGCGCGGCTTCCAGGTAGGCGGTAAGCGCGATCCGGCCGTGGCGGATCACGTCAGGGTCGGGATCGCGGCGCTCCCGGAAGGCCACGTCCAGGATTCGGTCGCCCAGCTCGACCGCCATCACGAAGACCAGCAGATCGGTCTCCGGGGCGAGCAGGTCAGCCGCTACGGCCAAGCCGTGCAGCCGCTCGGCGGTCCGTCGCTGGTTGCGCAGCACCGCCGCCCGCACCGTCGGCGAGACGCGCCCGTCCAGCCACAGCCGGGCGGCGTTGTGGTTGGCCTTGAAGTAGGCGGCGAACGAGTCGAGTTCGCGTCCGACGAGCTCTGCGAGTGACGAGGCCGTCCAGCCCTCCTCGTCCTCGGCGAGGAAGGCACTGAGTCGCTCGAGGTGCTGTTCCATCAGCGCGTCGAGGATCTGATCACGGTCGGCGAAGAAGCGGTAGAGCGAGGGCGCGGAGATGCCTGCGCGCTCGGAAATGGCGCGGGTTGTGACGGCCTCGACGCCACCCTCTTCCAGGAGAACGGCCGCGGCGTCGAGGATCCGCTCCACGGTCTCGCGACTGCGGGCCTGGACCGGCTTCCGGCGGCGACCGGGCTTGGCCGGTCCCGTCCCGGAGCTGAGCGAATCCACGGGTTCTGGGCTCTTGACCTCTGCTGCCATGAATCGTAGTGTAACGCGATTCACGTTAGCTTTCCACAAAGCCTATACGACCGCTCAGCCCGACGCCGCAGCACGCTCCACGTCGCCGGAACGCGAGCAGGGGAGGTCGGCAGTGTCTGGGCAGAGAACACTACTGTCTGGCGCGCTCGATACCCCGGTGCGGATTGCCGATCACGTCGCCGCACTGAGGAGAACGCCCGACGGCGTACCCGGCCCGATGTTCGCGCTTGGGTATGCCAAAGGCTTACGTACGTCGAAGGCCGATCTGGTCTTCGGTGCGCTGAGCCCGTCCGATCGGCACGTTCGACAGCACTCGCGGCATCTCGTCGCCTCGCAGGTGCCGCAGACATTGACCGCGCCGCAGTTCCATTCATCGAGCTGAACCGCGTCTGCTTCGCGCTCGCGGAGGCTGTGGCTTTCACGGCCGCACCCGGGCTTCAGCCGAGCGGATCGCGCGACTGAAGCGCATAGCCCTTTCCGTGCGACACCCAGTCCCCTCGGGAATAAGCCCGGACCAACGGCCGAGCAAGCGCTTATTCAATTCAACAGAGAAGGTGGACCGTCATGACACAGACCCCTGCACGCTCCTCGGCTCCCCCGCCGCCCCCTGCCGTCGATGCCCGGCGCGGACTGTTGGGCCGGCAACTGGACCGCTATCTTGGCCAGCAACGATCGCAGGACGTGCACGATGCCGTCGTCGCCGCCGACCGCAAGCCCGTATGGCGTAGGGGCGGCCGACCGCGACGACCCCGCCGCCGTACCCGGTCGGAGTAGGCCGCTGCGGTCATCGTGTCGGCGCTGACGGGCCGTCCCCTGGCGAAGTCATGTGCCCCGCATGCGTTGCGTGACCGACTTCGACGTGCGGCTTCAGACCGGAGCGCAGCACGCGTCCGAGCGCAACGGACAGTCCGATGCGCAGCAGGTGTCCGCTGCCAACTACCCTTGCCCTGAAGCGGATCGTCCAGGTGAGCTCCGTCTCGTCTCCATCCGCGCGAAGCGAGATCTCGCCCTGGTGGCAGACGAACGGCGACCCATTGATCTCACGGTAGCGATATGTGGTCGGTGGCTCGAAGGTCACGACCTGTTCTGTCGCTGTTGTCCCGGGCAGCTTCAGCAGCCGTTGCGATCCGCGGCCGTCTAGCCCGGGCGTGCCGTCGACGACACGTCTCGCCGAGCCGATGCCGAGCCAACTGGCCATGTTGTCGTGGTCGGTGATGACGTCCCAGGTGGCCTGGACGGGTGCGGCGATACGCACCGCCTGCTCGATGGCGTGGGTGTCGGCCTTCGGTCGCCGGTCGGCCGGCTTCGCGGTGAATCCCCAGTGCTTGTCGGACTTCGCCGACATCCACAGCAGCTCGACGGAGAACTGCTGAGGATCATTGACGTAGACGACGCCGGCGCCGGGCAGGTGACGCGGCTTGCTGTTCGGCACCGCTCCGGCACGGCATGCCCGTTGGTAAAGGTCGTCGTGGTCGCGTCGCGAGCGCGCGCCGAAGGCGATGTTGAGTATGCCTTGATCGGAGATCCGGTGATCCGCGGGGCGGTCCCGCCCGACCGGATCGAGGTACTGGACGACCTCCACCAGGACGTCCCCGGCGAGGTACACGGCGCTCTGGGTCTGCGCCCCTGGCAGACCCCACAACGACTCGTGCTCGGGTGCGCGCAGCGCGGCGGCCGAGCGGGCGAGGCCAAGTCCGTCGAAGAACGCGGCCGAGCGGGCGAGATCCGGCACCGACAGGGTGACCGACCGCAGCGCGACCGGACATGTCGCCCGGTCAGCATCCCCTGCGGTGCCGCCCAGCGGGTCGTCCTCCGTGATCTCGACGAAGACGCCGTCGGGGTTGCGCACGCAGGCTCGTCGCGCACCGGGTGGGCCGACCGGGGTGGTGAGCGGCGGTGAGGCGAGCTGCGCCAGCCGAATCAGGGTCTCGTCGAAGTCGGCGACCCAGACACCGATGCGCGAGTACCCGATGTCATTCGGCGTCCGGTCGGGCGGCATCAGCCGTGCCAACGGGCGCTCGAACTGGAACATCTCAAGCTGAAACCACTCGTTGCGGCCGACCAGCCACCAGCAGGTCGAGGCGACGCGCGGAAGGCCCTGCACCGCCGACGCCAGCGGGCCGCGCATCGCCGCTCGTGCCCCACCTGCCGGCCAGAAGCCGAGCCCTTCGCGGAACCACCGCTCGGTGCGCGCGAGGTCGATGACGGAGAAGGCCACCTGGCACAGCGATGGGTGTTCGGAGATAGGACGGTCCGAGGTCGGAAGTGTGGTCGACATGCTGCTCTCCCTGCTGAGGTCGCGAAGTGTCTAGCGGGGTTGCGACGTTGATGTGGACGCGGCCCTGGTGGCGCCGTGCGGTGCGCGACTCGCCGGCCCAACGCCGGCGACGGGGCCGGCGGCGCGCAGCTCATACGGTTCGGGGTCGAAGCGACGGATCGCTCGTCGGTGCGCGAGAGTCGCCGTGGGCCAGTCGGTCGACGCCACGCCGTCGGCACCCTGGTTCCAACTCGTACAGCCGCCGGTCGACCAGACCGTCCGCATCATCTGGACGATGTACCGCTGGCTGTACGCGAGCTGCTCGTCGGCACGCACCTCGACGCTGGTGATGCAGCGTGAGGAGGCGCGCGGCTCGAACCGGCCAGGCACGTCTGACATCCCCCTTGAAAAGCGAACGCGAGTTGCGTTAGGTTTTCAGCCATGTCGGCACCCGTCAAGAGCAGTCAGGTCGCCGGTTCGCCCCGACCAGGCGTGGACGAGGCCGGGTCCGATCGGCCGCGCCGACGGGAGCCGGTGCAGACCCGCAGCTGGGAGACCGTCAAGCGCATCCCGGACGCGGCGGCCGCACTCATCGACGAGTGCGGTGTCGATGCCATGACCACCCGCGTCATCGCGGATCGCGCCGGCATCACCGCAGCGTCGCTCTACCGCTTCTTCGCCGACCGTGAGCAGATCCTCGACGCGCTGGTCGGTCGCCATCTGGAACGGCTCACGGCCCACGTGGCCGCGGTTGAGGCGGACTGGGCGCCGACGTCAGTCGCCGAATTCGTCGAGCGCGAACGCGACTCCTACGCCGGCTACTACCGCGACCAACGCCGCCCGGCTGTGGCTGGACGGACGGTGTCGCCGACCGTGCGCGCCGAGGTACTGCGCTACAGCCGCAGCACGGCCGAGCGCCTGCATGGCTTGGCTGTCGCAGCCGGACTGGCAGCGCCCCAGCGCGACCTGCTAAATCATCCACCCCTTCGCAGGAGCCAGCCATGACCGACCGCAAGACCGTCCTCGTTGTCGTACCGCCACACGTCGGCGGACGCCGGGTCGGCGCCGTCTTCGCCGCCGCCTTCGCCGACCGGGCCGAGGTGACGGTGGTGGAGGCCACCGGGGAGGATCCGGTGGCGCTGTCCCGCGCCCGAGTCCTGGTCACCGCCCTTGCACCGGTCACCGGGGCGGACATCCAGGCCGCGCCGTGGCTGGAGTTCGTCCAGTGCTCCAGCCACGGCTTCGACTACGTGGACCTGGACACCGCCTGCGCTCGCGGGGTGGCGGTGTCCAACATCGGCTCCACCGGCGCCGAGCACCGGGAGGTCGCCGAGCACACCTTCGCGCTCCTGCTCGCGCTCGCCAAGCAGCTCGTCCCGGCCCATGCCGCGCTCGCCGCCGGCGACTGGGCCATGGACCGCCTGCGGCCGTCGCTGACCGGGCTCGCGGGCAAAACTCTCGGCCTGCTCGGCTTCGGGGTGGTCGCCCACGAGGTGGCCCGTCGGGCCGCCGCGTTCGACATGACGGTTCTGTACACGGCGCGCAGCGAGCACGCGGAGGCAGCCGAGCGGTACGGCGCACGCCCGGTGCCACTCGAGGAACTGCTGCGGAGCTCGGACGTTGTGTCGCTGCACGTCCCGCTCACCGAGGAGACCCGGCACCTGCTGGACGCCGACCGGCTGTCGCTGCTGAAGCCCACCGCGTTCCTGATCAACACGGCCCGGGGCGCCATCGTCGACCAGGAGGCCCTCGCGGACGCGCTGGAGGCCGGCCGGATCGCCGGGGCCGGCCTCGATGTCTTCGACTCCGAGCCCCCGGGACCCGAGCTTCGGCTGCTGCGCTCGCCCAACGTGGTGCTCACCCCGCACATCGCGGGCGCCACCCGCGACACGGTGCCCCGGATCGTCATGGCCGCGATGGAGAACATCACGGCATACCTGGACGGCAAGCCTCCGTGCGACGTGGTCTGCGGATGAAGTGGTGGAGCCGGTCAGGTCGCTTGTACCGCTTCAGAATGGCTGCACTGCGACTGTCCTGCGCGACGTTTTTTGGGCCGGTCGGGCACCGTCGGTCCTTGCGCTCGTTCGCATGCCGGTCTCGGCGCACGAGGCTGTGGTGTCGCGCCACCGGGTCTCTGCTTCGAGGCCCACCTGGCCGGGCCGCGCGCTGCTCGCTGCACTCGCCCGGTTGCTTCAGGTCCCGCTGCGCTGTGTCGGGATCGGTCTCCCTGCGCGACCTGGACTTTCGTCCGCCCTCGCTGCCTTTGTCGGCCCGCATGGGGCGGAGTTGTTCAAGCTTGTGTGCCCGGGCGCAGCGGCGTGCAACGGCACACTTCGCGCGTGAGGACGTTGCAGCCGACGGCGCGAACCTTCGAGCTTGTCGCCGTGATCGCGGATCAAGTGGCCCTGGAGTTCGACGAGACCGTCGCCGAGATGGACTCCGCGGTGATCGAGGCGCTGCCGGCGTTCGGGGCCGATGCCGCGATTGCGGCCGAACTGACCGCCAACCACCGCAGCCTCCTGCAACGATTTCTCATCTTTGCGCGGCACGCGGAGTCACCCCTCCAGCCCGGGGTCCCGCCCGCGGCACTCGACGGTGCCCGCACGATCGCGCGTCGAGGCATCGACCTCGACGCAATCTATGAGAGCTCCCGGCGTGCCCAACAGGTCGCGCTCGAACACTGGATGGCCTGCGCGTACGAGGTTGTCGGCCCCGGGCCCGATCTGATCGGCGTCACCGAACTCTCGCTCTCGCTTGTCTTCCGCTACGTCGACCAGACGATCCGTGTCATGCTCGCCGAGGCCCAGCGCGAGCGCGAGGAGATCATCGGCGGCGCGCTCGCCAGGCGCACCGAGACCGTCCGGTTGATCCTCGACGGTGCGCCCGTCGACTCTGCGGTCGCCAGTCAGCGGATCGCCTACCCGCTGAACCGGAGCCACACCGCAGTCGTCATCTGGGCCGGGTCGCCCGATGCGCCGCACGGAGCGCTGGAGTCGGCGGCGTTGATGCTCGCTCGCGCTGCGGGTGCACGAAAGCCCCTCACGCTTCCCGCAGGGACAACCACACTGTGGGCATGGATCGACACCAGCGCAGAGCCATCCACCGAGGATCTGCGCTCGGCAATGGCTCGGACGGATGACAACCTGCGCGCCGCGGTCGGTCCCACTCGTGATGGCATCGCTGGCTTTCGTGCCAGCCACGAGGCCGCTCTCACCGTGCACCGTCTGCTCCTCGGCAACCCCGACAGCGAACGCCTCGCTTTCTACCGGGAGCTCCAGGTCACCGTCCTGGCCGCGCAGGATCCACTCCTGGCAGCCGAGTTCGTCGCAACCACACTCGGGCCGCTCGCCGAGGAAGAACCTACGGCGGCACGACTGCGCGAGACGCTCCGCGTCTACCTCGAGGAGGCCGAGAACGCGCCGCGCGCAGCCACGCGCCTGTTCACCCACCGAAACACGGTCCTCAAGCGCATCAGCCGCGCGACCGAGCTGCTCGGCTACCAGCCGGGCGAGCGACGGCTCGCCGTCGAGCTGGCGCTCGAGCTCAGGCGCCGTCTCGGAGGGCCCGCGGTCTGAGCTCGCCGGGGCCGCCTGCGTACCGGCAGCTGAACGTTCAGTGAGTTCTTTTTCGAATTCGTGAAGTTGACGCCTACGCCGGAGAGCCCCGCACGCACACCCTCGCCCCGGGAGCCGTTCGGCCCCCGGGGCGAGGCTTCGACTGCGTGGGTCAGGCCCGCCTGAGCAGCGCGTCAGGACCCAGGTCGGCGATCGACCGGTAGCCGTCGATGGCCATCAGCAGGTCCGCCTCGGCCAGCAGCGATTTGAGGACGTGCACGATGCCGTCAGCGCCGCCGAGCGCGAGCCCGTAGGCGTAGGGGCGGCCGATCGCGACGGCTGTCGCGCCGAGGGCGAGGGCCTTGACGATGTGTTCCCCGCTGCGCACACCGGAGTCGAAGATGACCGGTGTGCTGCCTGCGGCCTCCGCCACGGCGGGGAGCAGGTCGATGGCGGGGATGCCGCCGTTCGCCTGGCGGCCGCCGTGATTGGAGCAGTAGATGCCGTCGATGCCGCCGTCGATCGCGCGCCGTGCGTCGTCGGGGTGGCAGATCCCCTTGAGCAGCAGCGGCAGATCGGTCAGCGACCGCAGCCATGCGAGGTCGTCCCAGCTGAGTGTGGGGTCGGCAAACTCCGACGCCCACTGGAGTGCCGCGGCCCGCACATCCTCCTCCGGGGGTTTGGCGAGCTTGGCCCGGAACACGGGATCGGAGAAGTAGTTGGCCAGGCAGTGGCCTTGCAGCTGCGGGAAGTTGCCGAGCCCCAGGTCGCGTGGCCGCCAGCCCAGCTGCCAGGTGTCGAGCGTGACGACGATGCCCTTGAATCCGGCCGCCTCGGCGCGCGACACCAACGACGCCGCGACCTCGCGGTCCTTGGGAGGGTAGAGCTGGAAGAACCCAGGGGTGTCACCGAGCTCCGCAGCGACGGTTTCGAGCGGGTCGACCGTCAGTGTCGAGGCGACCATCGGGACGCCCGACTTCGCTGCGGCACGCGCGGTCGCGAGGTCGCCGTGTCCGTCCTGCGCGCACAGGCCGATGACCCCGACCGGAGCGAGCAGCAGCGGTGTCGGCAGCGTCATCCCGAAGAGGTCGATCGAGAGGTCGCGCTGGGCGGCGCCGACGAGCATCCGTGGGATCAGGCCCCAGCGGTCGAACGCGGTGACGTTGGCGTTCTGCGTGTATTCGTTGCCGGCCCCGCCCGCGACGTAGGACATGACGTCCGGCGGGAGCGCCGCGTGCGCGCGGGCCTCGAGCTCCGCGTAGGTGAACGGGAGGTTGTCGCGCACACCCGACAGGCCGCGCATGTAGACCTCGAGCTGGAAATCGCCGAAGTTCGGCGTCGCGTTCGTCATGATCAGTCCAACAGGTGGGCCGTGCGGGCGCTGAGCCAGCGGGCGGCGGGATACGGGTAAACACGTGCCTGAAGTGGGCCTCGGGCGCGACCGGCGCGACCGCACGGTTGCGTCCCACCTCACCCGGGATGTTCACTGCGACACGCTCGAGCGGGTTGCCTCGACGCTCATACATTTTCTGTACCTGGGCGGACCGCCCGTCGGGGTCCGCGCCGGTGACGACACGTTGTTCAGATTTCTGACTTTCATGGCTGGCTCCGGTACCTGGTCGTGCACGCGGACGGTGGGACACGCGCTCAACGCCGACGCGCTCATCCCTTGTTGGCCATGGCGGACCAGCGTACGGCGATCCAACGGCCGACGGGCGGGGAGATGCGGCTCGCGTAGTACAGGGCGTGGGCCTCGAGGCCGGCGGGGGCTACGGCACGGTTGCGAGCGACGGCCCGCAGCATGGTCTTGGCGACCTTCTCGGGTCGGGCCCCGGTCCTCTGGAAGAAGTTGAGGACATTGTCTGCCCGTTCCTCGGTGTTTGCCCCGCGGACCGGGCCCGTGCGGATGATCGGCGTGTTGGTCGGCCCCGGGCAGGAGGCAGTGACGCCGATCCTGTGGGGGCGCATCTCCATGCGCAGGACCTGGGAGAGCCCGAAGACCGCGAACTTGGTGACGGAGTAGGAGGACATGGCGGGGCTGGGCATGTAGCCGGCCGCCGAGGAGACGTTGACGACGTGGCCGCCGCGACCGCGCTCGATCATCCGGGGGAGGAAGCGTTCGCAGCCGTGCACGACACCCTTGACGTTGATCGCCAGCTGCCGGTCCCAGTCCTCGGGCAGGGTGTCGAGGAGACCGCACCAGACGCCGACGCCGGCGTTGTTGATGAGCACGTCGACCGCGTCGAACCGGGCGTGCACGGCGTCGGCGAAGGCGTCCATTGCCGCAGGGTCGGCGACATCGACCGTCTGCGCGAACACCTCGCTGCCGAGGGCGCGGGCAGCTGCCACGGTCTCGTTGAGTCCGGCCTCGTCGCGGTCGCAGAGGACGAGCGTCGCGCCGCGTCGGGCGCTGAGCAGGGCGGTGGCGCGGCCGATGCCGCTGCCGGCGCCGGTGATGAGGACGACCTTGCCGTTGAGGTTCTTGAGCTTCATGGGTGACTCCAGTCGAAGGCGATGATTGATGCGGTGAGGCAGGCGCGCCCGACTTCCGCGAGGGCACGCGGGCAAGGAGTCCGGGATCAGGCTTCTTCGTGACGGGGGGCAGACGTCTCGTGGCGAGTGGGGCTCGGTGCGAGGGTGCTGCGCAGGAAGGCGAGCTGATCGGCCAGCGCGTGCGCCTGCGCCGAGCCTGAGTAGACGTCCAGATGGTCGATGGGGTACTCCACCAGCTGGGCCCGGCTGCCCGCCTTCGCGGCGGCCCGGCGCGCGGGCGCCGGCGGGACGAGTTGGTCGTGCGTCCCGGCCTGGACGAGCAGCGGGCAGGTCACCCGTGAAATGAACCTGATCGGCCGGTTGAACGCCACTTGGAGCGCTGTGCGTGCGCACACCTCGTTGCGCCAGCCCGGGCCGGCGACGGCGGCGTAGGCCTGCAGGACCCCTTTCTGGACCAAGATCGCGTTCGAGCCGGGCTCTCCGCCCACCGGAACGAGGCGAGGGGTGCGGCCGGTGACCGCCCTCAGCACATCACGAAGACCGTTGCCGGTTGCCCTGACCAGGTGCAAC
The DNA here is from genome assembly GCF_036248255.1 of Streptomyces sp. NBC_01717. NCBI lineage: Bacteria > Bacillati > Actinomycetota > Actinomycetes > Kitasatosporales > Streptomycetaceae > Streptomyces > Streptomyces sp. NBC_01717. Next base: position 795,594 of record NZ_CP109178.1, read on the forward strand.
GGGCCGCCGTTGCGGGCCAGTTGCCGGATGACGCTGATGCCGTCCATCGCCGGCGTCATCGAGATGACTGCCGCCACCCGCTGGTCCCGGGCAGCGACCACGACGACGTGGCCGCCCGCGTAGGAATTGCCCCAGAGCGCGATCCGGGCCGGGTCGATGCCCGGCAGTTGCCGAGCTGCGGCGATGGCTGCGTGATAGTCCTGTCGTTGGCGCAGGTAGGAAACGTCCTGTCGTGGGGTTCCGGTCGAACCGCCGAACCCGCGGTAGTCGAAGAGCAGGACGTCAAGGCCTGCAGCCGCAAGGCCCTCGGCGTAAGTCCGGAGACCGCCATCGCGGGTGCCCCCGAAGCTGGGCGCCATGACGACGCACGGACGTCCGCCGGCCCCCTCGAACTCATCGCCGGCCGCTGGGAGATGCCAGGCGGAGCACTGGTCTTTGCCGCTGGGGAAGGTGATCTCGCGCATGGTTATGTTCCTGATCAGTCTGGAGTGAGGGTGGGGGCATTCGGGGGCCGCCAACAGAAGCGCGCGCTCTGTCCGGCGCTGCGTCGTGGCGGTGGGCGACCAACGTAGGGCGGTGGTGCGCCGGACGGAATCGCCGGGCGCACATGATTGGGCTTGCGAGGTGTGCCGTGGCACACCGGGAGTTCTCCGGGCTGGATCCGCGGCGCCCACGGCGCGGCCGTGCGGCCGGATCCGGGACTGCGGGCTGCTTGCGGGGACGGGCAGCCCGCCGTGCTTCGTCACCGGTGGCCGGTCATTGCCGGATCATGGCGGTCCGCCAGCGGTCCTCGATCGGGATCAGGTGCTCCTGGTTGGCCCCGGCGGCGTCCATATCGATCAGCCAGCGCGCGGCAACGGCTCTGAGCCGTTCTAGGTGCTGTTCCATCAGCGCGTCAAGAACCCGATCACGGTCGGCGAAGAAGCGGTAGAGCGAGGGCGCGCTGATGCCGACGCGCTCCGCGATGGCACGGGTGGTGAAGGCCTCGACGCCACCCTCCTCACGCCGCCGGCAGCGGCGACCGGACCCAGCCGGGTCCTGGCCGGAGGCAGGTTGTTCCGGAGGTTCTGGACTCTTGACGACTCCTGACATGGATGGGAGCGTAACGCGACTCGCGTTAGCTTTTCTAGAGGGGTGGCCATATGACAGCTCAATCGGAGCCGCAGCATCTTGGCGTCGTGGTTATCGGGGCAGGGTTCGGGGGGCTCGCCGCGGCCCACGCGCTCAAAGGCCAGGGTGAGGACTTCGCCGTGCTGGAGCGCGAGCAGGAGGTGGGCGGCGTCTGGCGGGACAACAGCTACCCCGGTTGCGCCTGCGACATCCCGTCGCACCTGTACTCGCTGTCCTTCGCGCCCAATCCTCACTGGACCCGCGCCTTCTCCAGGCAGTCCGAGATCCGCGACTACCTGCGCCGGGTCGCCAGCGAGCACGGGCTGCTGCCCTACATCCGCTTCGGCTGCAGCCTGCTCGAGGCCACCTGGGACGACGCCGCGCAGCGCTGGCGGATCGAGACCAGCGCCGGACCGCTCACCGCCGATGTGCTCATCGACGGCAGCGGCCCCATCGCCGAGCCGTCGCTTCCGAACCTCCCCGGTCTGGACGGTTTCGCCGGCGAGGTGTTCCACTCGGCCCGCTGGAACCACGACCTCGACCTGACCGGCCGCAAGGTGGTGGTCATCGGCACCGGCGCCTCGGCGATCCAGTTCGTGCCCGCGATCCAGCCGATCGTCGGGCGGATGACCGTGGTGCAACGGACGGCGCCGTGGGTCACCCCGCGGATGGACCGTGCGACGACCGGCATCGAACGGCGGCTGTACGCAGTCGCGCCGTGGCTGCAGCGTCTGATACGCCGGCGGCAGTACTGGATGCGTGAGCTGGTGACGTGGAAGATCATGGTGTCGCCGCGCGTTCGGCGGATAGCGACCAAGGCCGCGCTGTGGCACCTGCGCCGGCAGGTGGCCGACCCGGCGCTGCGCGAGCGGCTGACCCCCGACTGGGAGCTGGGCTGCAAGCGCATCCTCATCTCCAATGACTGGTATCCGGCCCTGTCGGCGCCCAATGTCGAGGTGGTCAGCGCCGGCGTCCGCGAGGTGCGGTCGCACTCGGTGGTCACCACCGACGGTCGCGAGCACCTCGCCGACGCGATCATCTTCGGCACCGGCTTCCACGTAACCGACCCGCCGCTCGCGGAGCACCTGCGCGGACGCGACGGGCGGAACCTGGCCGAGCATTGGAACGGCAGCCCGCACACCTACCTCGGCGTCACCGTGACCAACTTCCCCAACCTGTTCCGCCTCGGCGGCCCGGGCAGCGCAACCGGCCACAACTCCCATGTGTTCCAGGAGGAGTGCCAGGTGGCCTACGCGATGGACGCGCTGCGCCAGATGCGCTCACGCGGCATCACCAGCATCGAGATCCGCGCCGAGGAACAGCGCGCCTACATCGCGCAGCACCTGACGCGGCTGGCGCGCACGGTCTGGTCCGTCGGTGGCTGCAACAGCTTTTACCAGGACGCGACCGGCGTGGCCTCGGGTAACTGGCCTGACTCGACCTGGAAGTACCGCCGCGCGACCCGTCGCTTCGATCCCGCCCCCTACGAGCTGCGCACCGCCGCCGCCGTCGCACCCACCGCGAACTGAGCCCCTCACCTCTTCCATCAACATCACGATAGAGAGACCTGGTCATGAACAACCTTGCGCACAACCTGGCAGCGTCGGTGGCACGCGACGGAGACGCCCCCGCCATCCGCCTCGGCGACACGCTGCTGACCTATGCGGAGCTCGACGAAGCCAGTGCCCGCGTGGCGGGACTGCTGCGCGACCGGGGTGTGCAGCCCGGTGACCGGATCGGCTGCATGCTGCCCAACGTGCCGCAGTTCGCCGCGGTGTACTACGGCATCCTGCGCGTCGGCGCCGTCGTGGTGCCGATGAACGTGCTGCTCAAGTCCCGTGAGGTGGCTTTCTACCTGGGTGACTCGCAGGCGAAGCTGGTGCTGGCCTGGCACGGCTTCGCCGAGGACGCGGTGGCCGGCGCGGCCACCGCCGGCACCGAGTGCCTACTGGTAACGCCGGGAGAGTTCGAGACCCTGCTCGCCGCCACTACCCCCCAGGCCGGGATGGCGGAGCGCGGGGCGTCGGACACCGCCGTCATCCTCTACACGTCGGGCACCACCGGCACGCCCAAGGGCGCCGAGCTGACTCATGCCAACCTGACCAGCAACACCCAGGTGTCGATCGACCTGTTCTCGCTCACCGCTGATGATGTGGTGCTCGGCGCTCTGCCGCTGTTCCACGTCTTCGGCCAGACCTGCGGTCTCAACGCCTCGATCGCCGCCGGCGCCTGCCTGGCACTGGTGCCGCGCTTCGACGCGCACGCGGTGTTGGAGACGATCCAGCGCCAGCAGGTCAGCATCTTCCAGGGCGTGCCCACGATGTACGTCGCGCTGCTGAGCCACCCGGAGCGGGCGACGTTCGATGTGGACAGCCTGCGGCTGTGCGTCTCGGGCGGCTCCGCGCTGCCGGTGGAGGTGCTGCACGCCTTCGAGGCCGAGTTCGGCTGCATCATCGTGGAAGGCTACGGGCTGTCCGAGACCTCGCCGGTGGCCTCGTTCACCCACCCCGGCCGGGTGCGCAAGCCGGGGTCGATCGGCCAGCCGGTCGACGGGGTGGAGATGAGGCTGCTGGACGTTTCGGACGGCGTCGGCGAGATCGCCATCCGCGGCCACAACGTCATGAAGGGCTATTGGGGTCGCCCGGAGGCCACCGCTGCGGCGATCGACACCGACGGCTGGTTCCGCTCCGGTGACCTGGCTCAGGTCGACGAGGACGGCTACTACTTCATCGTCGACCGCAAGAAGGACCTGATCATCCGCGGCGGCTACAACGTCTACCCGCGCGAGATCGAGGAACTGCTGTACACCCACCCGGCGGTGCGCGAGGCAGCCGTCGTCGGCATCCCGCACCTCACCCTCGGCGAGGAGGTCTGCGCCGCCGTCGCGCTCAAGGACGGCGCCACCGCCACCCCCGGGGAACTGCGCGAGCACGTCAAGGCCCAGGCAGCGGCATACAAGTACCCGCGGCACGTATGGATCACCGCGGAGCTGCCCAAGACATCCACCGGCAAGATCCTCAGGCGCAGCGTCGAGGTGCCGGCGAACGTCACCGACCTGCACGCCGCGGACTGAACCCACCGCTGGAGGTCGCCTTCTGCCATAAGTCGCAACGGCAGAAGGTGGGCTCTAGAGGTCCGGCAGCGGTGAGACCCAGTGCGTGAGAAGCTCGATCACCGGCGAGGCGCCAAGGCTTCTCGGTGGTCGGCTGCCGATGCGGACACCTCCGGCGCCCTCGCGGCGGGTCGGCCCCCCAACGGTGTCGACCGTTGCGGGGTCCCCTCTCGCCGCATTCTGTCGAGTTTTCGTAAGTCCGGAGCTCTACTTGGGAGCCGCCTGTGCGCCTGCCTTGGACTTCGTCCGGACCTCGCTGTTCGGGTACCGCTTACTTACGGCCGTCGCGGTCGGCTTCGAGGACGAGGAGAAACCACTTTCCCGGCCTCGGTCACGACCTCGTGCGTCTCACGCTTCTTGTTCTGGCAGGAGCAAGCCATCAGTTGGCTCCCTTCGGGTTGGCGCTGGCGGTGATCTCTTCAGGGGTGAGAGCGATGGATGCGGCGAGCTGGTCGATCTCCGCCCGGCGGTCGGCTTTCCATGGCGGCGAGAAGGCCGTCGATGAACGGTCCTTCGAGGAGGGCTGCGGCCAGGTGCTCGACGTCGGTGGCCGACTGCGCGGACACACCGTCCGGATGCTGTCCCGGCGCGGTGTCCGGACGCTGTCCGGGCAGGTCAGGGGCTGTGTCCGTTGATGGTTCGGCGGGGCTGTCCGGGAGTTGTCCAGACACCGTGCCCGGGGCGGTCAGGGCGTCCGCTGCTGATGCCGCGAGGGCGAGGTTGCACCGCTCGGCGATCGTCGATGCCAGGAGCGGCGAGCTGTGCCCGGGCACCGGTACGGACAGCACGGCGCGGAGCTGCCAACGCCCATCGCCGCCCTGCTTCATGTGATAGCTGGGCTGGCAAGCCTGGAAGACCTGCCGGTCCCACTCGGACAGCCACGGGGCAGCCGCGCCGGAGAACCACAGTCCCCGCTCGTTCATCCCGACCGTGACGATGCCCTCGACAGTCCTGGTGTCGTCGAACTGGCAGCTGGACGTCTCGCACTCGGCGCCGTCGCGGTGGTGCCCGGCATTCATCGTGAATGCGCCGGCCCGCACGGTGGATCCGTCGTCGAGGTTGAAGTGCGCCCGCAGGAAGTGCGACAGGTCGAGCTTGCCGAGGGACCAAGAGGGTGTGCAGGCAGGCCGACTCGATGCCCCGGGCCTTCGCGCGTTCACTGCGGGGGCAGGGCCGGCCCCGCGCCCACTCCTCGACCAGGCCAGGCCGTGCCACGCATAACCGGGGTCTGAGGAACATCTGTGTCAGATCGTGCGCTAAGGGTTCTCCGCGTGGTTTGGTGTTTCCCCGGAGGTACGGGCCTCGCAGCGGCGGATTGTTAGCACGATCAAGGCGTCGGGGAAGCCTGAACAAGGACTGCCTGGCCATGTGGCGGGAGGTCGACTGCGGCGAGTGGAAAGCCACCGTCGCCGACATCAGCCGCGACCTGGACCTGCTCCAGGTCCCGCACACCATCGTGACGGCCTTCCGCTTTCCGCTCGCCTCCTCCTACAGCAAGGCCATGCGCAAAGGCGAGGAGGCATACGTCTGAAGGAGTACAGCTATGAGCAAGGCACAACGCGCGACGGTCGACGCGATGGTGCGGCGGGGCCAGCAGGGCTTCAAACCACTGCCCGTCGAGCAGATGCGCAGCAACTTCGCGGCGCTGATGGCGCTGTTCCTGGTCCCGAAGGTACGCACGTCCGACACCGTGCTTGGCGAGCGGCCTGCCGTCCTGGTCGAAACGGAAGGCGAGACACGTTCGGGCACCATCCTGTACTTCCACGGCGGCTCGTTCTCCCTCGGATCACCGCAGACAGCGATGGGACTGACCGCCAGCCTGGTCACCCGTACCGGGTTCCGTGCGCTGTCGCTCGATTACCGGCTCGCGCCGGAGCACCCGTTCCCCGCCGCAATCGAGGACTGCCTCGCCGCGTACCGGGTACTGCTCGACGACGGGATCAACCCGGAATCCATCGCTTTCGCCGGCGACTCGGCCGGTGGTGGCCTGACCGTGACGACCACGCTCGCCGCCAAGAAGGCCGGACTGCCCATGCCCGGCGCCATCGTCGCGTTCTCACCCAGCCTGGACCACACCCGTTCGGGCGCCAGCATGGACACCAAAGCCGGAATCGACCCCTTCTTCACGCGCGAGGGCATGGCCCACACCGGCGACTTGTACCTCGGCGGACAGGACCCGAACCAGGAACTGCTCGCGCCGGCCATCCTGGCCGACCTGACCGGCTTCCCGCCGCTGCTGCTGCAGGTCGGCACGAACGAACTGCTGCTCGACGACTCGGTGCGGCTCGCCGAACGAGCCCGGGACGCTGAGGTCGACGTCATCCTGGACGTCACGGCTGGAGTACCGCACGTGTTCCAGTCCTTCATCGGCCAACTCGACGAAGCCGACCACGCGCTCGACCGCGCCGCCCTGTTCCTCACCCAGCACCTCAGTGCCTGAAGGAGAACTCCAGACAACGAGCCGCCGCGCCGCCGGGAAGGAACCGTCGCCGGACCGGACATCACCGCCGATGCCACCGGCCTGACGCTTTTCGCGACGGTGCGGCGCGCTGACGAGCCGGGGTGATCCCCGCAGCCGGCATCGTGTTCCTCCCTGACGCGGCACCGGTCGTCAGTCGAGGCCTTCGATGATGCGGAAGTCGCGCTCGACGCCGTCAGCAAGTATGGCCAGTGCTTCCTGGTAGGCCGCACTCGCGCGTGCGGCGACCGCCTGTTCGAAGCTGTCGAACTCGATCAGGACGGTGCGCTCGGCGATTCCGGCGTCGTGTGCGACGACCCGGCTGCCGCGGGAGAGCAGCCGCCCGCCCGCGGCCTTGACGGCTGGACCGGCCAGCTTGTCGTAGGCAGCAAGCCTCTCAGGGTCTGCGATGGTGCGGTAGACGCTGACCCAGTAGCCCTTGGCCACGGTACCTCCTGTGTTCGGAATTGATGATCGGAAGCATGCTCAGATCCATGGCCGGCGCGCTGTGGGTCAGCGAGCCGACGGAGACGGCGTCGAAGTCGGACGGCTTCGATCAACCGGCCGGGGCTGCGATCGGATTGGTCTCGGGTGAGCGTCGGCGGGCGAGGACGAGCCAGAGCCCGTCGAGTCGATGACTGGCCTCGCGGAAGGGCCGCGGCCCGGACTAGAACGAAGAGGAGCCGACAAGTAGGTACGAGTCGCACCAGTACGACGTGATCGGCCATCAACCCTGAGCCCCTGCCACAGATGCCGCCAGAACTGGCCGGGCTCTCACAGGAGCAGTTGGACCTGCTGCGGACCGGCACCCTCGCCTTGAGCGCGCAGGCCTCATCGCATGACCGTGCGCACGATCGCTGCCTGGCCGCCGACTCGGATCCGGTGTCCCGTGCGGTCGCGGTGGGCGGTCGCTGTGATGGTGGACGGGCTGCCGAGGTGATCACCCATGTCGACAGCGAGGCGGTGTGTGCCGAACCCGGCAGCATGCGCTGCCAGGCAGGCCGTGCTGTTGGCGTTGGCGATGTCCTCGGGGACGCCGATCGACGGGGCGAACATCCGGGCTGCTGCTCGGCCGTGTCGGTCCGGGGGCGAGTAGGCGTAGCAGCCCAGCAGACCGTAGCGGTCACAGGCTGCGCGCAACAGGGTTAAGTCCGGCGTGAGTTCGGCCAGTGCGGCGCGGGATCGGATGGGCAGCAGAAGCCTCGGCCGCCCGTTCGACGCGACGCAGGCGTCGCCGGCTACCGCGTCCTCTGTCAGTCCGAGGCCGCCTACGACTGCCCTCAGTTCGGGTCCACCGGTGCTACGCAGGCTGACCGGGCCCGGGTCGAACGACGCCGTCAGGCCGTCACCGTTTCGGCTTGCCCGACCGTCGAAGCTGCGGTGGGCCGTACGCAGGGCGGCGCGGTAGTCGTGGTCGCCGCCTTCCCGTTCGGCGAGCACGGCGAGGGCGGCGACGGTGCCGTGTCCGCAGGCGGGCAGTTCGCCCTGGGCGGTGAAGAACCGCAGTGTGTACGCGGGCTGACGACGCTCGATTCCGGTCGCGCGGAGGAAGACGGCGTGCGATGTTCCCAACGCCGTGGGAATGCGGCTTCGCTCCTCGTCGGTGAAGGGCGCATCATCCAGAACGGCGGTCGGGCTGCCACCCGCGCCGTCTCGCTGACACGCGACGACGACCGCTACCTCGGACATGGCACCGGGCCGGTGGTCAGCAGCATGGTCAGGTCCAGTGCGGGCGCGCTGTGCGTCAACGCCCCGACCGAGATGAGGTCGACGCCCGTCCCGGCGATGGCGAGAACTGTGTCCAGGCGGATGGTGCCCGAGGCCTCCAGCAGGATCCGGGAAGCGTCGGCCCGCCCGGCCCGGAACTTCACGACCTGCTCGATGTCGGCCACCGGCATGTTGTCGAGCATGATCCAGCGGGCTCCGGCGTCGAGGGCCTCGGCGGCCTGTGTGACGGTCTGCACCTCGACATCGCTTTCCACGGTCTGCCCGGTGCGCGCCATCCCGCGCCTGACCGCCTCGATCGCGGCGGTCACCCCGCCCGCCGCGGCGATGTGGTTCTCCTTGAGCAGGACCATCGCCGCGAGATCGAGGCGGTGGTTGTGGCCGCCGCCGGCGGTGACCGCGTACTTGTCCAGGGCGCGCAGGCCCGGCGCCGTCTTGCGCGTGTCCAGGATGCGCGCCCTGGTCCCTGCCACAGCTTGGACGTAGCGGTCGGTCAGCGTCGCGATGCCGCACATGCGCTGCAGGAAGTTCAGCGCCGTACGCTCGCCGGTGATCAGGCTGCGCGCCGAACCGGATAGGTGCACCAGGACCTGGCCGTCGGCCAGTCGGGCGCCGTCGGCGACGGCCGGCTCGACCTTGACCTCGGGGTCGACCTGCGCGAAGACCTCGGCGACCACGGGGAGGCCGGCGGCGATGCCGCTTTGCCGGGTGCGGATCTCGGCCGTGGCCACCAGTTCCTCGGGAACGCTCCACACGGTGGTGATGTCCTTCCCTGACGCGTCCTCGGCCAGGGCGGCAGCGGCGGCGGCCCGTGCTGCCGCCGAGGGAAACTCGGTCGTGGTCATCTGGTCTCCAGCTCTGAGTGGATGTTGGCTTGGTGGCGGCGACCGCCGACGAGGCAGCACTGAAGTTCCGCTGGGCCGGTTCACAGGACCTGGTGGATCCTGTACTCGATCTCCCGCGTGCCGGTCACCCGTCCCCCCGCCACGAACAAGTTCCGAGTGAGCCGTCCGTGCGACTCGGCGCCGACGTCGAACTCGGGGCACCATGCGCATGTACCGGTCCTCCCGGCCGGTCTCGCCTCCGTCGGCACGGGCTTTCAGGAACGCCTCTCACCCAGGTCGTCGGGGCAGGTGCCACAACAGCCTCCTCCGTTTCGATTTCCGAAGCGGTCACTGATGCTAGCGTGTCGGTATTCGAAGCATCAACCCTGGAGAGCTGGACATCCCGACATGGCAACACCCACGCCTGGCAATCCTGTTCGCGGCTCGACCACCGGCCGCCCCCTCATGGCCGCACTCGATCTGTTCGGGCGGCGGTGGAGTCTGCGCATCCTGTGGGAGCTTCACGCGGGCCCGCTTGGATTCCGCCCCTTGCAGAAGCGGTGCGACGACATGTCCTCCAGCGTGATGCGGCAGCGCCTGACCGAACTGCTGGATGCCCAGGTGATTCACCAACTACCGGACAGCCGCTACGAGCTCACCCCGCTGGGACAGGAGGCGCGCCACGCCCTGAACCCCCTCGCCCGCTGGGCGGGACGCTGGGCGGCCACTATCGACCCGCAAGGGGCGGACCACACCGACGACCAGTCCGCCAGCCGCGTCTCACATCCGGACACCGTGGACGACGGGACGCCGGAGAGGGACTCCGCGGACTGACGCCCCGCCTCGGATCGGAGGCGGGGCGGGACCGCCGGGTCACGAGGTTGCCGTGGCTCGGCCGAGCGCCGGGGACAGGCGCGAAACCTCCGCCAATCCTCGTGGAAGCAACCGCCAGGTCAACGCCGAAGATCGGGCGTACTCCATGCGCTGCGCACGACTTCGCGAACCGAACGGCCCCGGTGACGTTGTCGCGATCCGTCAGAGCGAGCCACTCCATGCCCCGCTCGGCGGCTCTCCGCACCAAGGCCTCGGGATGGGATGCGCCGTAGCGCATTTTTCGCCCTCGCGGTGGGCGAGGTCGCGCCGGAGGTCAGGTGCCGTCTCGAGGTCCCGGTTCGCGGGAGCGACGCCTCGGAGCACCTGGACCTGGACCTATGTGGGAGTTTCCCGGCGGCCGGGAGGGTGGCAACCAGTACCTGGTGATGGACCTCGGTACGGGGCCGGGCGCCAACCTGGCCGTGCCGCGCGACCGGGACGAACTGATTGCGCTCGGGCCGCTGTTGTCCAACGACGGCGGCACCTGGCTCGGGACGGCGGCCCTGCTCCGGGCGCCGGACCCGGAGACGGCTCGCGGCGTCCTCATCTCGGACGCGTATGCCCATATCGAGGTCCACAACTGGCAGTTAGACGGGAGGCCGTCGTGAGTAACTAGCGGCGGCTCTCCGCCTCCGCGTCCAGAGCCCGCTCCGGCACCGTGACGCCCGCCCCCGTGGGCGCCCAAAGGGTCGCCGCGGAGAGCAGGGTCACGGCCGCCGCGCCCATGAGCATGGGTACGTTGCCGAGCCAGGCGGCCAGCGCGCCCCCCGCAAGGGCTCCGACCGGCACCGTCGTGAGCAGCACCGCCTGCACGAGTCCCGCGACGCGGCCCTGCATGCCGTCAGGGGTGACCAGTTGCTGCGTGGTCGTCATGAAGATCATCCATACGGTGCCGGAGAGGCCGTAGCAGACCTGGTACGCGAACAGCACGGGGAAGGCGAGGCCCAGCGACGCGGCCGGGATCAGGAACACGGCAGCGCCTGCCGCGAGTCCGAAGATCTGCGTGGCCCGCCACAGCCCCGAGGTCCTGGCGAAGCTTCCGGCGAGCAGGGCGCCCGCCAGGGTGGCCGCGCTGTAGGCCGCGTACGTCGTTCCCAACTGCCAGGCGGGCAGGGCAAGATCGCGGGTCGCGTAGAAGACGTAGAGGGCGGCCGCCGCACCGCTGCCGAGGTTGAGTCCAGCGCCCGCCAGGACCATGCGGCGCAGCCGGCGCTCGGCGCGCACCACCGCGAGTCCCGTACGCAGCGAGCCGGCCAGGGACTTCGCGCGGGCGGGCACCCGCGAGCCTGTCACCGCGTCCAGCGCGGCGGGCAGCGCGAACAGAAAGAGCGCCTCGATCGCGTAGGCCGCACTGCCCGCGAGGAGCGCCGCGTCGGCTCCGAGGAGCCCGACCATGACACCGCCGAGCGCGGGCCCGCCGACCTGTCCGCTCGTACGGGCCGCGGTCAGGGCCGAGTTGGCGGCGAGGAGCCGCTCCGGTCCGACGACGCGCGGCAGCGCTGCCTGGAGCGCGACGGAGAGCGTGAAGGTCAGGGTGCCCGAGACGCCTGCGACCACGTACAGGTGCGCCAGGGTGACATGCCCCACCGCGCCGGCCAACGGGATCGAGCCGACGACCAGGGTCTGCAGGGTGGTCACCCACACGAGGAGGCGGCGCAGCCTGATCCGGTCGACGATCGCTCCGGCCAGCGGGCTCAGCACGGCGCCGGGCAGATAGGTCAGCGCCAGCAGCGCGGCCGCCCCGAACGGCCCCGCGCCGAGGTCGGTCACGGCCAGCAGGGTCAGTGCGAGAGCGGTGATCTGCCGCCCGACGGAGCTGGCGACCTGCTCGCCGCACAGCAGCACGAAGGGACGGTGGCGACGCAGGGGGACCGTCCCGTCGGCCCGTGACGCGCCCAACCCTCAGATCCCCGTGCAGGGAACGGGCCAGCGGTGCAGCCGCGGCGGTAGGGCCACCGCCCAACCGTCGGCGACGAGAGCGAGCCGCTCGGCTGCGAGCAGGTCGACGGCCTCCCGCTGCACGGCGTCGAGTTCACCGAGCGCCGTGGGCTCCTGGACCGTGGCGAAGGTGGCGAGCAGATCCGGGTGGTCGAGGGTGAACCTCGCCGAGGCGGGCCGCTCTCTGCGGTCCATGACGGTGATGAAGTCCGGGCCGCGGCGGTGGTAGAGCATGCCGGCGGGGAAGGCGGCGTACGAGGTGCGCCAGGCCCTCAACTCACCTGGTTCGTCGACCCGTTCGACGGGTGGTGGGAGGTGGTGCAGCATCCGTACGTACGGGGCGTCATGCGTGTCAAGCGGGTCGTCGCCTCGCGCGCGGTCTTCGTAGGCGATCTCCCAGTGCGTACGGAACCGTTGGCTCTGGCACTCGCGCAGGAACTGGACCGCCACCGCCGTCTCGCGCCCCGCCCCGCCCAGGCAAAGCGGCACGTCCACGTGGACCTGTCGGCCGATCACGCGGTGGGGGACGGTCGCGGGAAGCCTCGTCATCCGGCCACCTCCTGACGGCCCGTGGATTGCGGAGCCGGGTCGGGGTCGATGCGGTCCGGTACGTCCCACGTGGGCAGGGACACGTACGTCCGCCCGTCGCGGAACACCAGCCCCGTCGCCTGAGCCTGCTGGATCCACCCGCACAGCTCCTCGGCGGGGATGTCGTGTCCGTCGCCGGTCAGCAGCCGGTGCAGCGCGGGCTCCGTCCGCCCGTCCTCGAGGCGGCGCAGCGCTTGCGCCTGCCAGCCGGTCAGCCGGTGGGTGCGGCGGGGCCAGCCGTGGCGCCGGTCGTGTACGAGCAGTACGTCCACGCCGTCCTCCGGCTCCGCTTCCTCCATCACCAGGCTCGATCCGTGATGTCCGTCGCGCCATGCCGCGACGGCCCGCTTGAGCCGGCTCTCGGTCTCTCCGCCGATGCCCGCGTCATCCGTCGCGAACAGGTAGACGAGGTCGCTGAGTTCGGACTCGGGCAGCTCGTAGACATGGTGGTACATCTCGGCTGGGCGCCGCTTGCCGAAGCCGAACCCCGGGTCCGTGAAGTTCGGGCTGAACCGCTCCAGTTGGATGCGGTGGGCGCCGCCCGGGGGCTGCAGGTGGACGAGCGCGGGCAGCTGGTCGACGACCGGGGCGTAGTCCTCGACGGTCTCGCCCGGGAAGCCGTACAGGTAGTTCCAGGTGACGGTCAGCGCGTGGTTCTCGCACTCACGGAGTGTGCGGACGTTGCGGGCGCCGCTGACGCCCTTGTCCATGAGGTCGAGGACCCGATTGCTCAGGCTTTCGATGCCGGGCTGGATGAGCACGGCTCCGGCCCGCCCGAGGAGGGCGATCTGTTCACGGTTGAGGTTGGACTTGACCTCGTAGTGCATCCGCAGATCCCAGCCGCTCTCGGCGGCGAGGGGCAGGAAGTCCTTGAAGTACGCCATGTCGATGATGTTGTCGACGGTGACGACGTCGAGGATGCGGTGCCGTCGTACGAGGTGGTCGATCTCGCTCCACAGCTGCTCGCCCGACTTGGCGCGGAACGCCATGGAGGAGCCGTTGAGCCCGCAGAAGGTGCAGTGGTGCTTCTCGCCCCACCAGCAGCCGCGTGCCCCCTCGACCACCAGCTTCGGGTAGACGTATTCGAGGACGGGGGATGCGTCGAGGGCTGCCTGCCACTGGTCGTAGTCGGGCGCGGGGATGTCGGAGGGCGCCACGGTGCGCCGGGACTCGGTGTTCGCCTGCGAGACCCGGCCGTCCGTCTGCCCTTCCCACCAGCACAGGCCCGGTACGTCGGCGGGTGGCGTGCCGGCGTCCAGGTGGCGCAGGAGCGCCGGGAAGGCGTACTCGCCCTCGCCGCGCACCACGTGGTCGACGAAGGGATGGTTGCGGTGCAGGGCGTGCCCCATCGGGCCGTCGCAGTTGCTGCCGCCGAAGACGACGGTGAGCCCTGGACGGCGGCGCTTGAGCTCCCTGGCCAGCGCGAGCGAGGGCACGTTCTGCATGAACGTGCTGGTGAACCCGACGACGTCCGGTTCCTGGGCGAGCACTTCCGTCGCGCACTCGGCGATGAACTCGGCCGCGTGGACCCGCATGTCGGAGGCGGTGTCGATGCAGAGGCCGCGACGTGCGGCGTACTCCTTCAGCCGGGCGACGCCCCAGCTCTCGTCCTCGTACAGCACACCCGAGAAGACCCAGTCACCGAGACCGTCGAAGATCGAATCGCTGCCGATCGCCTCGTAGTCACCGGGGCGCAGCCGCCCGCCGGACCGCTCGAGGAGGAACTCCGCCCAGCGCAGCGAGCCGTGGAACTCACGCACATCGTCGTCCGGGCGGACCTGCCGCAACAGCTGGTGCAGCAAGCCCACTTGGAGAGAGGGCAGATCGATCGGGTGCCACGGCATGGTCACCAGCTGTACGCGCACACCACTCTCCCCCGTCACCGTCCGCTCGACATCCCGCTCACGCTCACGTTCCCGCCCGGTCAGCGGGTCGGCGGGCGCTTCTCCATGACGGCGGGCTTGCGGTTCGTGCGCTCCTCTTCGCGGATCACTACCTTTTTGATCTCCACGACTCTCCCCTGGTCGACGACATCGAACTCACTTGCCACACAAAGCAGTTCACCTTATGGGGCATCACATGCGCCCCACAAGAACCCCGACGGCGGAGCGGCCCGCCCGTCAGAGGCCGTGCAGCACGGGATCACCGAGAGCGACTTTGGGGTATTCGGGGTCGCCCTGCTCATGGCCCTCGATCGTGAGGGTGGTCACCTCCTGATGCGGGGGCGCTGACCCGCATGGCACGCGTTCAGGGTCCGCGCCCTGCCTACTGGGCTCTTGCGTCACCGCTGAACGTTGTCCCTGTGCCCCGCTCCGTGCTGCGTCGCTACAGCCACGCGCGCCTCGCAGTCCGGAACAGCGAACGGGAGCAGAGCAAACCTCATCGACCATCGCTTAACCGGGCCCATCCCCGAACGCAGAGACCCCCGCCGGAACGAGCCGACAGGGGTCCACATCAGTCACAGCGGTCACATACGTGTCACCAACAGGGGCGACGCAGCCGCACCACAAGGACCTGACCAGGCCGAACGCTACCGACCTGGACCACGCGGACGCCGGAAGACGGTTCTGACTACCTGTGCCAGGTGGGACCGTCAGCTCGGAGCGGGCGGCTACGGCCAATCCAACAGAGCCGCAGCCCCAAGGTCTGCATCAGTCAAGATCCGGACCATTCCCGGGCCAGCGGTCCCGGCAAGGTCCCCACGGCTGCCATATTCGCGGGTCAGCGAGCTGCTTGCGCTGTACCACCAGCAGACGAAGAACCTGCTGGTGGGCTACTCGCCGAAGAAGCTGGGCTTCTTCCAGGCGCGGGAAATGGGCTCCTGGCCAGAGCAGATGCCCGGCAGGCGCCCTTCCCGGCGCACATCTGACCAGCAGTTCCGGGGCATTTCCGGGCCAAGGTCCCGCCAAGACTGCGTGTACGTTGATCGACATGACCGCGTCGGGACGGGGCTACCGCTATGTCGGGCCTCACCATGTGATCGCTGCCGTCAAGGCAGTGGACGGTGGTGCCACGATCCGCACAGCCGCCGACTTCGCGGACTGGGTGGCAGCCCGGTCCGCCGAGGAACTGGACGAGTCCTTCACCTTCGTCGTCGGCACGGACGGTGCTCTGCGGCTGGCTCCACGCCGCAGCGAACACGTCGCCTGCGCGAGCGGCGATCGGGTGCTGGCCGCCGGCGAAGTCAGCTTCTACCGCGACGCCGGACACTGGGCGGTGAACGAGGTCAGCAACCAGTCGACCGGCTACTGCCCGGACGTTGCCTCATGGCCGGCTGTCGCACAGGCACTGGATCAAGCCGACCTCGACCACCCGGACTGCTTCACACACGCAGTGGTCTTCCGTCGATGTCCCACCTGCCAGGAGCACAACATCGTACGAGAGGGCCACTTCGTCTGCGTGTTCTGCGACGCAGACCTACCCCGGCGATGGAACGTCGACCCGAACGCGGACGACCCAGACGGGCCCTGATCTCGTCCACCACAGGACATCTGCCACCAGCTCGGGAACCCTGGTCGTTGGGGTTCACTCACCCCGCCACCCCAACAGGCCACCACGCGTGGATCAGCGAATTCCGCTCGCGCCCACACCATCAGGCGACACCGCCGCGCGGGCCGCGCCCATCAGTGCGGCGTCCCCCGCGGGGCCGGCAGGTTTCATCTCACGAGAACGCCGTGCGCCGGCCGCCGAGGCACGCGGGTCGTCCGGCGTCCAGCCCCCGGTCACGAGACCGGTGGACAGAGCGGGGGCGACGAGGTTCCAGGAGCGGGCTATGGAGCCTCCGACGACCAGGGCGGTCGCGCCGAAGTCCACCAGGCGCGGGCCCAGCACGACACCCAGTCCGGTGAAGACATCGTCCAGCACCCGCTGGGCCCGCTCCTCCCCCGCTCTGGCTCGTCCGGCGATGTCGTGTACATCGGCGGTGGGGTCGCCGTAGCAGGCGAGGATGGCCCGGCGTGAGACGGTGTCCTCCAGCGGCCGGCCATCGATCTCGGTGAGGTCCATCCGCCCCTCGAGTGGTACGCCGGGACCGTTGTCGCAGATGCGGCCGTCGGCGAGAAACGCCGAGCCGACACCGGTGCCGAGCGTGATGCCCGCGGCGCGGCGGTGCCCGCGGACGGTACCTGCGGACCACTCGCCGGCCAGGAAGGCGTGGGCGTCGTTGAGGAACACGACGTCGCCGGGACGCTGTCGCAGTCCGTCGAGGAGTGCTGCTCGCACGTCCATTCCGTACAGGGCGTCGAACTTGCCCACGCCCTGGAAGAGGGCAACCCCCCGTGCGTAGTCGAACGGTCCGGGCACCGCCACGCCCCACCGCGCACCGGGAGGCACCGGCAGCCCGTCGGCGCAGTGTCGTACGGTGCCGAGGATGTCGTCGGCAGCGCCGTCCGCGTCGAGCGGCTCGCGCGTACGGCTGGTGACCCGCCCCTCGCGCAGGTCGACGAGCGCCGCGGTGACATGGGTGCCGCCGATCTCCAGGACCGGAATCAACGGACCAACGCCTTCACGACACGCACCGGGCCGCCACCGGCCGCTCGCAGGGTGTAGCGGCCGACCGCGGCCGGCACGGTGAGCGTCTCCGCGTAGGCGAGTTCGTGCCGGTCTCCGGCCGCCGTGGTCACTGTGACGCCTTCCCCTTCCACCACGTTCAGGATGTGGAACCGTCCCTGCGTGTCGTCGGCCGCCTCGGCCTCGGCGTCGAGCACGAACCTCCTGACCTCATAGAACATCTCGGCCAGCTCACCGATGACCTCCTCCCGCCAACCGGTGCCCTCGCGCAGGGTGCGCGGCTCTTGAACCAGGTCGCGGGCGACGGCCGCACCGCGTCGTCCGGTCTCCAGGTTGGCGAACCCGTGCTCGTAGGGCAGGGGGCGCGGGTTGCCGTCGGCACCGGGCCGCAGCCAGTCGTAGAACCTCAGGCTGTACAGATAGGGGGTGGCGCTGATCTCCAGCACGAGGTTGCCGGCACCGCTGGCGTGCGGGGTGCCCGCCGGGATCATGAACAGCTGGCCCTGCTCGGCGGGGAAGGCCAGGACGTGATCCTCGGGGTCCATGGGCACTCCGTCGGTGACGGCCCGCTCCACCTCCTTGCGGAAGACGTCGACGTCGGCATCCTCGCGCAGGCCGAGGAACACCTTGGTGTCGGTGCCGCCGAGGGTCAGGTAGTACGTCTCGTGCTGGGTGTAGTCCCAGCCGAAACGTTCCCGCATGTACGACTCCTTCGGGTGGCAATGCACGGAGAGGCTGCCGCCGCCGACGGTGTCCAGGTAGTCGAAGCGGATCGGGAAGGACGTGCCGAAGCGGGCGTGCACCTCTGCCCCCAACACGTTTTCCGGTTCCAGCACGCACATGAGGGGGAACGGCACTTCGGCCTGGGCCTGCGGTCCGGTGCCGATGAGGATGCCCGCCTCGGGCGCGATCAGTTCGTAGCCGAGCGCGGTGTTGTCGGCGTCGGGGTTGAAGCCGAGCTCGCGCTGTGCGCAATGGCCGCCCCAGGGGGTGGAGTTGAAGTACGGGCGGGTGCGGACGGGCTGGCGGGCCAGGGCGGCGTACGTGGCGCGCAGGCCTGCTCCGTCGATCCACGCCGGGTGGTCGGGGTCCTGCATGTCGAGCCAGGCGTCGAGGCGGCGTGCGAGCGAGTCGCGGTGCTGGTCGATCATCGGCCAGTCGATGTAGAACAGCCGTCTGAAGTCGGGCTTCTCGCCCGGCAGACCGAGGTTGGCGCCCGGCTCACCCGCGCCTACGGCGGCCTCCGCGTATCGCTTGGGCACATCGGCGTACCAGAGCAGGTCGTGATCCACGAGGGCGGCGCCGGGCCCGTGGACGAGGAGCAGTCCTGCCTGCGGGGGTGCGGGTACCGGGAGGGTCTCGAAGAGGTCGTCGAGGGGATTGTCGGCGAGCTTGCGGAAGTAGGGGTCGTCGGCGTCTGCCGGGTGTTCGGTACGGCTCCTGACGTGCGCCGGCCGTGCGTAGTGGCTCCGTATGTCGAGCAGGGTGACGGGGGTACCGCGCCCGGTCAGCTCGTGTGCGAGGCGATCGCCGAGGAGGGACCAGTCGACGGACGGGGGACCGTCGATGGCCACCACCGCGGGGCCGTCCGGGAGTTGGGAGGCCACTGCCTGCCATCCCGTGTGGAGGACGGCCTGCGGGGCGGGGGCGTAGCGCGGATCGAGCCGGTACACACGGTCTCCTTTGCGGACAGGGGGTGGGTGAAGAGGGAAGGCGGCGCGGCGGCGTTCATTCCTTGCTCGCTCCGGCGAGCATCCCGGACACCAGAGTGCGCTGGGAGAAGACGAAGAGCACCAGCACGGGCAGGATGGCGATGATGATGGCCAGGGCGAGTTCGGGGATGGTGACATTCAGTCCGGCGCCGGCGACGGGGTTGAAGGACGGCGTCGAGGTCAGCAGTTGGTTCAGGCCCACCTGGACGGGGAACTGCTCGCTGTTCGGCAGGACGAGATACGGCAGGAAGAAGTTGTTCCAGTTGCCGACGAAGCTGAAGAACGCGACCAGTCCGACCACGGGCTTGGCGAGCGGGAGCGCGATGCGGGAGAAGAGCTGCCACTCCGTGCAGCCGTCGATCCGCGCGGCGGACAGCAGGTCCCTGGGGAGGCTGCTCCCGAAGTAGATGTACACCAGGTACACGCCGAACGGATAGAAGGAGAACGGGAGTATCACGGACCAGATGGTGCCGATGAGGTGGAAGCGGTTGAGTTCCAGGAAGACCGGCAGCACCAGGGTGGTCTGCGGCATGATCATGGTGACCAGGGTGATCACGAGGAGCGTCTTGCGTCCCCGGAACCTCGTCAGCGCCAGCGCGTAGCCGGCCGGCACGCTGACGGCCAGGGTCAGGATGAGCGAACCGCCCGAGTAGACGGCCGAGTTACGCAGCCATGTCGTCATGGCGCCACCCTGGAAGGCGAACAGGTGCCGCCAGGCCGTGCCGATCTGATGGAACGAGCCGAAGGAGAGCGGATTATCCCGCACCACTTCGCCGGCGGTCTTCGACGGCGCCAGCAGCAGCCAGATCACCGGCAGTACGAAGAACACCAGCAGCAAGGCCAGGAGGAGTCCTACGACCAGGAAGGGGAGGGTCCTGGAAGGACGGATACGCCGCCTCACGGCCGTCAGGAAGACAGCGGTCTGTGTCATTTCTCATCCAACTTGAACAGGTTCGAGCGAGCGACCAGCAGCCCGGCGGCGAGGAGGCCCACAGCAAGGAGGACGACGGAGATGGCGGCGGCGCCGTTGAAGTCGCCCTGCTGAAAGGCGTAGACGTAGGCGAGCTGGTTCGGCGACCAGGTGGGACTCACCCGGCCGAGGCTGGCGGTCTGGAGCAGCTGGGGCTCGACGAACAACTGGGTGCCCGTCGCAAAAGCCATGATCGTCATGTAGACGATCCACTGCCGGATCATCGGGATCTGGATGTGCCAGGCGGTGCGCCATGGGCCCGCGCCGTCCATGCGGGCTGCTTCCAGCACCTCGTCGGGGATGTTGTTCAAAGCCCCGTACATCACGACCATCCAGCCTCCGGCGCCGGTCCAGAAGGCGATCAACATGAGGATCAGCGGCAGGTTGCCGGGCGCCAGGACGGCGGCGAACGACTTCAACCCCATGCTGGTGAGCAACCACGACACCGGGCTGAGGGCGGGGTCCAGCATGAACAGCCAGACCAGCACGCTCGCCACTCCGGCGAGGGCGCCAGGGATGTAGTAGAGGAAGCGGAAGAGCGCCGATGTGCCCGGACGCACGCGGCTGCGCAGCACCACAGCGGTCAGCACGACCAGGACGACGAGGGTCACCAGCCACATGACCAGGTAGATCAGCATGTGGGTGAAGGCCGGGGCGAAGCGGTAGTCCTGGATGACCTTCACGAACTGGTTGAGTCCGGTGAACTGGCCCCGGTCATTGGTGAACGCGAGGTAGAACGCGTACCCGGTGGGGAAGACGCCGAACGCGAGCAGCAGCAGCGCGTAGCCGGCGACGAAGAGGTATCCCGCGCGACCGAGGCCCCCACGCCGCGGCGTGGTGCCGCGGCGCAAGGGGGAGACGGCGACGCGCTCGGTCTCCAGCAAGGTCACTGATCGACCACCTTGTAGCCCTGGGTCTTGGCCTCGTCGGCGATCTCCTGCTGCCAGGCCGGCAGCGTGTCGGTCAGGCTCTTTCCGGAGGTCAGAGCCGGGAGGACGACGCTGGACCAGGCGGTGGAGTCCGAGAACTTGGTGTTCGACCAGCCGGTCCACACCTCGTTCGCGGCCTGCTCGAACGGCTCGCTCACATCGTTGGCGAAGTAGTTCCTGTTGGCCGGGTTGGCCAGCCAGGCCTTCGCGGCCTGGGTGTAGGCCGGATAGGTGGGCGCGGTGGCCTGGTTCTCGTCGGAGGTGGTCAGCCAGGTGACCAGGTCCGTGGACGCCTTGAGGTTGGCGCTGTGCGAGGACACCATCCACACGCCGCCGCCGACGTTGCCCGTGGCAGTCGTGCTCTCGCCCTTCCAGGTCAGCGGGGGCGCCGCGGCGATCTGCTTGGCCGGGGTCTTGAAGCCGGCCTTGAAGAGGTACTGGCCGTACCAGGAAGGTCCGTAGGCCATCAGGACCTTGCTGCCACTGTTCTTGGCGAATCCCTGGCTGAAGAAGCCCTGCGTGGCGATGGCCTTGGCGCTGATCAGGTTGTCCAGCAGCTTCGCCATCCGGGTGCACTTCGGGTCCTGCAGGTCGGTGCGCAGGGTGTCGGGCTTCACCAGGCTGAACGCGGGGCACTGGCCCGACCAGAAGTACGACTCGTGGGAGTTGGTGTCGCCGACCGAGCCGACCAGATAGCCCGGATGGTCCTTGGCGACCTGCTTGCCGAGGGCTTCGTACTCCTGCCAGGTGGCGGGAACCTTGTATCCCCACTTGTCCATGAGGGGCTTGTTGTACCAGAGGAGGACCTGCGCGATGTCGTTGCGCATGCAGTAGGTGTGACCGTTGAACTCACAGGGCGTCAGCGAACCCTTGGCGAACCCGTCCAGGGTGCTCTGCGGTACGAGCTTCTCGTCCAGGGGTGCGGCGAACGGCTGCGCGCCGGGCTTGGTGGCCTTCGACGCCCAGGTCACGTCGGTCGGCGTGCCGAACACCACGTCCGGCCACCCGCTGCCGGTCCGGTCGAACAGCTGCACCTTCGACTGCAGATACGCCGATCCGTCGGCTCCGCCGTCGTACGTGACGATCTTCATCTTCACGTCGGGGTGCGACTTCTGGTACGCCTGCACCGACGGCAGTCGGGTCGAGTCGGCCCACACCGTTATCTGCGAGCCCTCCTTCTGCGCGGCCGGCTTGAACGCCGACTGCCCGGAGGAGGAATGGGTGTCGGTGTCGGCGCTGGCACAGCCTGCCAGGGCGGCCGCGGTGGCCAGGGACAGCGTGACGGCCGCCGTGCGGAGCAGGGAGTGACGCCGGCCGGTTCTCGGAGCTATGGAAGACCCCATTGTCTTGCCTTTCTGTTCTTGCGTGGGAAAGGTGGTGCGCGAGTGGGGGCGCCGGTTGCGGTGATCGTCCAAGGGGGATGGTCGCCCGTCCGGTCAGCGCGGCTGTTCGACGAACGGCAGGAGCTCGTTGCCGTAGCCGAAATCGAGAGGAAGGGCTATGCCGGGCCCGGTGGGGGCGTGCACCAGGCCCTGGTCGTCCACGTGGCGCTCACGGACAACGTTCACCGAGGTCACCAGGGACTCGTAGTAGGTGGTGTTGGAGATGGCCATGCACAGGTGGTGGTTGGGAAGGTCCGAACCGTGCACCTCGGCCCGCAGCCGGTAGGCGTCGGCGAGATGCGCGGTGCGCATGGCGCCGGTGATACCGCCCCGGAGAGTGGTGCCGGCCCGGACACCGAAGGTGGCGGCACCGGCCCGGATGAAGTCCGCCGCGTTCATGTGCGCACCGTCGGAGGTCTCAGCCACCAGAAGCGGTACGTCCACGGTCTCGGCGAGCTTCTGATAGGCCGAGATGCTGAATTCGCGGATCGGCTCCTCGTACCAGAGATAGTCGGCCTCGGAGAGTGCCCGCCCCAGGCGGATCGCGTCGGGCAGGTCGAAGCCCGCTGATCCGTCGTACATGAGAGGGACGTCCGGACCGACGTGGTCGCGCAGGGCCAGGCACAGTTCCGCGTCACGGCGGGCGTCGCCCCAGGCGTGCAGTTTGATACCGCGATATCCCAGGGCCAGGCACTGGTCCGCCACGTCGAGGAACTCCGCGATGCTGGAGAACGTCGAGGTGGAGGCGTAGGCGGGGATGGCTTCCCGGAAGCCGCCGAGCAGGCGCCAGACCGGCTGGCCGTGGTAGCGGCCGGCCAGGTCCCACAAGGCGATGTCGATGAGGCCCAGGGTGGGGAGCGGGAGTTCGTGGATACGGTCCAGCTCCCACACCCGGTGCCACAGCCATTCCCGCTGGAACGGGTCGGCTCCGACCAGTTCCGCACGAAAGACCAGGTCCACCAAGTCCCGAAGGGTGGCGTAGGCGCCCGGACGGGCGAACACCGCCACTCCCTCGGCTCCCTCGTCCGTCCCGATGTGCAGGACTGCGCCGTCGCCCGCCGGAGCGCTGCCGCTCAGCCCGTCGCGCCAGCGGAAGGGCGGACTGGCTGCCGGAACATCGATCCGGTGTACTTCGACATGGGTGATTTTCATCCTGGCTTTCGTTTTCTGTGGGAAAGGTGTCGGCTCGGAGGCGGAGTGCTCAGAAGCCGCCGTACGCCTGGACCTCGTAGACGCTGCCGCCGTTCCCGCTGGAACCGGTGACGGTCAGGCGCAGGTAGCGTGCGGTGACGGGTTTGTCGGCGAAGGAGTAGACGGCCGACGACGAGGTGGCGGCGGAGGTGTGGTCCTCGAACATCGACCAGGTCGTGCCGTCGGTGGAGTACTCCAGGCGGTACTTGTAGCCGCCGGACTTCTCGGAGGTGGTCACCACGCTGGAGACGCCGGTGTCCTTGCCGAGGTCGACCTGGATCCAGGACGGGTCGGGCAGGCCCGAGCCCTGTGCCCAGCGGGTGGCGAGATCCCCGTCCACCGCCTTCTCGGGCGCGTAGTCGTTGGAGTACGACGACGAGGCGGTGACCTGCTTGTTCAGGGCCAGGTCGTGGTCGGCCGGCGTGGTGACGACAGCCGCCTTGCTGGGGTCGGAGGCGTTCAGCGCCTCGTCGCGTGCCACGACGGTGAACGAGTACTCCGTGTCGGCGGTCAGGCCGGATACCCGCAGTGTCGTGGCGTCGGTGACACCGATCCGCTTGCCGTCCTGGTAGACGACGTAGCTGGTCACGCCGGTGTCATCGGTGGCCGCGGGCCAGCTGACATCCACGAGGCCGGGCAGCAGCGGCTTGACCGTGGGCTGTCCGGGTGCCGTGGGGGCCGTGTGGTCCGTGACGGTCCTGGGAGTGCCGTAGACCTGGAAGTCGTAGATGCTGCCGCCGTTCCCGCTGGATCCGGTGACGGTCAGCCGCACGAAACGGCCGGCGACCGGAGCGTCGGTGTGGGCGTAGTCGGTCGCCGCCGTGGTGGTCGCGGCGGTGTGGTCCGCGAGCGTCTTCCAGTGGACCTCGTCGGGTGACACCTCGATGCGGTACTTGTAGCCGCTGGCCTTCTCGAAGGTCGTGATCGCGCCGTACACGTCGTACGACGCGCCGAGGTCGACCTGGATCCAGGACGGGTCGGGCAGGCCGAGGCCCTGCGCCCAGCGCGTGGACAGGTCACCGTCCACCGCCTTTTCCGGGGTGTTGTCCTGCGAGTACGACGAGGCGGTGAGGGACTTCTTGAGGGCGAGGTCCGTGCCGGAGGGCATGGTGACCTTCAGCGCCTGGCTGGGCTCGGACTCGTTGCCGGCGGCGTCACGGGCGGTGATCCGGAAGGTGTACGTCTTCCCTGCGGTCAGGCCCGAAAGGCGCACCGAGGTCTTGCCGGTGGCGCTGATCAGCTTGCCGTCGCGGTAGACGGAGTAGCCCGTGACCGCGGTGTCGTCAGTGGACGCGGCCCAGGTGAGGTCTGCCACCGTCGGGAAATCGGCGACGGCGGTCGGAGTGCCGGGCCTGCTGGGCGCCTGGTGGTCGGGGACGTCGGGCCCCGGGTCGAGGTGGCGGTAACTCGGTTGCAGGCCCGCCTTGTTGACCACGGAAGCCGGCAGTTGGTCGCAGGAACCCACGGTGGTGTTGCCGCTGATGGTGCTGCCCGTGCTGTTGGCCTGAGCGGAGTAGGCGGGCTGGGTGGTGAAGTTGCCTGTGGCGGCGATGTCCATGCCGTGGTTGAGGAACAGCCACTGGTAGGCGACGTCGCACAGGGCGTTGCCGGTGTTCGTCCAGTACCGGCTGCCTTCGTCGTGGTAGATCGCGCCGTAGGCGGGCGACGGTATGCCGTGGATGTAGTTGCCGGACACCACGCCGCCGGGGTTGGTGCTGAGTGTGTAGATGGCACCGCCGTCGGCCTGCGACTTCATGATGTCGTAGATCTCGTTGTCCGTGACCTTGGTGTCGCGGCTGGTCGTGGGGGTGTCCCAGACCGGTACGCCCAGATTCCCCGGGTAGTTGCTGTTGCCGCCCTGGTCGGTGAGGCCCCAGCCCCAGCCGACGGAGATGCCGGTGTAGGGCAGGTCGTAGACCTTGTTGTGGGTGATGGTGGTGTGGTCGGTGTAGCCGGCCAGGATGCCGACGGAGCCGTTGTACTGGTCGGCGACCTTGGTGACCACGTTGTTGTCGACCCTGGTGTCCTTGGTGATGTCCCGGGAGTCGTCGGGGTGGGCGTCGATCACCGCGACCCCGCCGATCTGGATGCCGGTGGCGGCGATCTGACGGAAGACGTTGCCCGTGATGTCGGTGCCCTGGGTACCGGTGTTCAGGTTGAGCCCGACCGCGCCGAGATGGGTGAAGGTGTTGCCCTCGAAGCCGATGCCGTGGCCGTAGCCGACATTGACGGCGCCGGGCGTCTTCTGCCACTTCAGGCGGGTCGCGTCGAAGTCGGGGTCGTTGCCGACCATCCGGAAGCCGGCCTGGCCCTCGATGAGGCCCTCGGAGGAGCTGGGCGCGAGCCAGGTGGAGTAGGAGAAGGTGATGCCTCGGAAGGAAACGTTGCTGACCGGGGCGGTCCTGGTGCCGTTGAGGTCCACCAGGTCCTGCACGAGCGGCACGGTGACGGTCGCGGTGGACAGGTTCTGGTCGGCTTTGGGCATGTAGTAGATCTCGCCCTCGCCCTTGTCCAGGTACCACTCACCGGGCGTGTCCAGCAGTTCGCGGGCGTTCTCCAGCCAGGTCGGGTTCTGGATCTCCTGGCCCTGCTGGAGGTTGGCGTTGTGCCAGCAGGGCTGCTGAATGGTCATCTTGTTGTCGGCGATCGACTGCACGGGGCAGCGCATCAGCTTCCAGCCCCAGGAGCTGACGACCTCCAGGTCCGAGGGACGCTTGTAGGTGTTGAGGCTGGAGTCCGTGAAGGCGTAGCCGGTGGACGTCTTGCTGAAGCCGGAGGGGTTCTTGGCGCTGCGCGCCCGGGTCTCCAGTTCGCCGTCCACAAAGAGCTGGCGGGTGTCGATGTCACCCACCTTGGCCTTGTAGACCTTCCCTGCCGAGTCGGCCGGGGTCCAGCCGGTGACCTGCTTGCCCCCGCTGATTACCGGGTGTGCGCCGGGGGCGGCCTCGTAGACGATCCGGTGTCCGTCGCGGCCGGAGTCCCGGGCGGTCAGGGCGAACGTACGGCTGAGTTGGTAGGTGCCGGACATGAGCCGGACATGGATGTCGCCCTTGGCGTTCTGCTTGACGTCGCGTACGTAGTCCCGCGCATGGTCGAGAGTCCTGAAGGGGTGTGCGGCGGTACCCGAGCCCACGTCCCGGCCGGTCGGAGAGACATAGACATCGAGGTCCGGCGACCGGGGAGCCGCTTGGGCCGGCACGGCAGTCAGCAGGGCTGCCACCGCGGCCACTGAGAAGGCGGCCGTGAAACTTCTTCGCAGCGGCGCGAAGACGCGCCGGCGCGCAGACGGATGAGACACACGTATCCAATCGCCTGAGGGAGGTGATACCTGGGAGTCCCGGTCGTCCGACGGGGCGCCCAGGGCGTCGGGCGGCTCGATCGCTGTGCCGCGGCACATGCGGGGTCGGCCGGATGACGAGCCGCCGTCTCCGCGGACGGCGGCGGAGCCCCGGAGCTGCCGCTCCTCGAAGGCTCCGGGGGCGCCTAAGGGATTGCGTCGGCGCCGGGATTGAACAGCCGGTCGCGAATCTTCTTCTCGAACTGGCTCTGCGTAGTGGCGATGTGTTCCACCATCAGCCGCTCGGCGAGATCCGCCGCCCCCTCGGCAACCGCCTCGGCCACGGCCAGATGCTGCCGTGCGGCGACTTCCAGCGACCCGGGCACGTCACCGTGGAAGAGCAGCACGTCGGACTGGGACGCCAAGCGCCTCACACCGGCGACACTCGACCGCAGGAACACGTTGTGCGAGGCGGCGCCCACCGAATCGTGGAAGGCCGCGTCAGCCTTGGCGAAGGTGTCCACGTCGTTCTCCGTGGCCGCTGCCAGGGTGCTCTCCGCGCTCTCCCGGATGGCCCGGACCTCGATCGGGGTGGCGAGGGAGGCGGCGCGGCGCGCTGTCTCCGACTCGATCACCTTGCGGTAGTCCAGGAGCATGTGGACGTCTTCCATACTGGTCGGCCGGAAGTGCGAGAGTTCGTCGTCCAGCAGCCCGCCGACCGAGGCGGCGACGAAGATACCGGCGCCTCGCCGCACATGGAGCCGGCCGATGGCGGCCAGGACCTTCACGGCCTCCCGGGTGACGTTGCGGGATGCTCCCAGGATCTGGGCCAGGCCCTGTTCGGTGGGGAGGCGGTCGCCGGGCCGCAGGTTCTCCTGGGCGATGTAGTTCAGCAGTTGTTCCGCCACCAGTTCATACCCCGGACGGTAGGGATGTGACGTCGACGTCGCGTCATCTCCCCTGCCAGCAGCCTGCGTTGAGTCGCCCAAGGCGAGCCCCCTCTTGCACCACGGATTAATCTGATTCATTGACGGTGGCCAATATGGCACTGCCGCTGCGTGTTGGGAAGAGATCAGACAGATCTTCAGACAGAAGACCTGCGAAGCTCTCATCAAACCCGAAGAAACTTCGCATACCTCTCAGGATGTTGCGCAGAATGGATCCCCATCCTTAAGGTCCTGCCTGCCAGATGAAGCAGATCCTTCCCTATGCGGTACGCGAAGTCAGGCGGCCCCTGCACGCGGCGGCCAGTGGGACAAGGGCACCTCCGCCCCGGCACGAAGGAGACACCCACCTTGACTGAGAGCTCACGTACGCCGGAGCCGTCCGCGGGCCGTACCTCACGCGCTCCAGCCGCTGCGAGAAGGGCGCTCCGCGCCGCGCTCCTCGCAGCGGGTGCGTGCGCCTTCCCCTCGCCAGTCCTTCTCGACGCTCAAGGACCGAACCGTGCGTATCGATGCTCATCACCACCTGTGGGATCTGTCAGTTCGCGATCAGCCGTGGACCAGCGACGTGCCTGCGCTGCGCCGGACCTTCACCGCCGCTGAACTGAGGCCGGCGCTCGAACGGAACGCGATCGACGCCACCGTTGTCGTACAGACCATCGCCGTGCCGGAGGAGACGCCGGAACTGCTGGCCCTGACGTGTACGGACCCGCAGGTGCGGGCAGTCGTGGGCTGGACCGACCTGACGGAACCCGGCATCGCCGACCGCCTCGCGGAACTGCGGGAGCAACCCGGAGGATCCGCGCTCGTCGGTATCCGGCACGGCATCCAGGACGAGACCGACCCGCAGTGGCCGGCACGGCCCGAGGTCCGCCGCGGCATCACGTCGGTCGCGGCAGCGGGCCTCGTCTACGACCTCCTCGTCCGCCCCGACCAATTGCCCTGCGCGGTGCGGGCCGTGCGCGAGTTGCCCAACGTCCGGTTCGTGCTGGATCACGCCGGCAATCCTGTCGTGAGTCCGGACGGCCTCGTCTCCTGGACCGCGCTGCTGACCGAGCTGGCCGAGTGCCCGAACGTGACGGTGAAGCTGTCCGGCCTGGTCACCCGGACCGGCGGGGCCCCGGCTGAGGCTCTGCGCTCCTACGCGGACGTACTGTTGGCGACGATGGGACCGGACCGCCTCATGTACGGTTCGGACTGGCCGGTCTGCCTGCTCGCCGCCGAGTACGACGAGGTGGTGGCCGTCGCCGAATCACTCACCGAGGATCTCAGCGCCGCCGAACGGGAAGCGGTCTTCGGGACAACGGCCGCGCGCTGGTACGGAATCCCCTCATGAAGGCCCGCCCGCTCGGTCGTACGAGTGTTCGTGTCAGCACGCTGGGATTCGGTGCCGCCCCTATCGGCAATCTCTACAGCCCGATCGACGACTGCCAGGCACAGGCCACCCTCGAGGCCGCCTGGGACATGGGAGTGCGCTACTACGACACCGCCCCGCACTACGGCCTCGGACTGTCCGAACGGCGGCTCGGCGATGCCCTCGCTCACCGTCCGCGGTCGGAGTTCACCATCTCCACCAAGGTCGGCCGACTGCTGGAACCCCACCCGGCACCCACCGGATCCGACCTGACGGCAGGGGGCTTCGCCGTACCCGACACGCTGGTCCGCCGCCCCGACTACTCACGGGACGGTGTACTGCGAAGTCTGGAAGGCAGCCTGAATCGCCTGCGGCTGGACCATGTGGACATCGTCTACGTCCATGATCCCGACGATCACCTGGACGCTGCCCTCGACCATGCCCTGCCCACCCTGACGGCTCTGCGCGACCAAGGGGTCATCGGTGCCGTCGGTGTCGGCATGAACGCGGTCGCCCCGCTGCTGCGCATCGTCGCGGAGGCGGACGTCGACGCCGTGATGGTGGCCGGGCGGTGGACCCTTCTCGACCGCACCGCTCGCCCCTTGCTGGACGCGTGCGCCGAACGTGGGGTCGCGGTGGTGGCCGCCGCCCCGTTCAACTCCGGTCTGCTCAGCCGTCCTCACCCCGCGAGTGACGCCACCTTCGACTACGGCCCCGCCTCGGAATCGGCACTGCGCCGTGCTCGGCTCCTTGCCGGTGTGTCCGGTCGACACGGCACCGCACTCCCCCACGCGGCCCTGCGGTTTCCGCTGCGCAACCCTTGCGTGACCTGCGTGGTCGCAGGATTCCGTACCCCCGAGGAGGTCGTGTCCGCTGCCCGCTGGGCCGCCACCGATCTGACCGAGGAAGCATGGCTGGACCTCGACACGGCAGCCGCACAAGCGGCAGAAGACCTGCCCTCGTAACTGCGGCTGACACACCTTGACCCGCACACATGTGACGCTACGCATGGAAGCATCCCCTCTCTCCGTCGTCGGCGGTCGCCCGTTACGGCGAGGTTCCCGACGTGCGTTCCCGACGTGGCCGAGACAGGAGAAACGTATGAGCAGTCCTCCGGTCGCCGGTGCGCCGTTCCCCCGCTGACCTGCGCTCGCGCAGCGGCCCGCCGTTCTCTTCCGGGTGGCGTGACGCCACAGCGTCAGCCCGGTTACCTGGCCATGGTTCCGGTCGCACCGGCCGGGCCCGGGGGTCTGGGAGAGAGGAGCCGTCGCATGGTGGGTACGGCATGGGTGCTGGCGGACGTAGTGCGCGCGCTGCGGGGCGGGGCGTGACCACGCTGGATATTTCATGGCCGGGGACGATGCCGGGCGGAGCGGACCGTTCCGTCCGGGTTTGCGTAAACATGACCTCGTTGGCATGCGCGATGCGCGTGGGAGATGATCAACGTGCTCCTGCCCGCCGCCGGAGAACTGCCCGCTCCCGCCGAAAGGGGAGTGACATGTCCGCTCTCACCTTCGATCTCGTACGGCGGATGCCGCTGCGTCCCTCCGAGCAGCGCACCACGTTCGTCGTCCTCACCGGTACGGCGGGGCCGTCCGGGGAGGTCACCATCACCGTCGGCACGGTTCCCCGGAGGGCAGTACTGGTCGCTGCCGGTCTGCCTGAGGGCTCCATCACACATCCGGACGCCACGAAACAGGGACTGATCGCGGTCGACGAGCTGACCGAGCTGACCGTCGGCGGGGTCACCGCCATCCTCCGCCGGAACCGGCGATCGATCGGCAAGAAGGGTCGCGGCATCGGCATCAGGCTCGGGGAGCGGGACTACACCTACCTCAGCGTCGCCCCCTGTGAGGAGGAGTTGCGTGACAGCGAACGCGGTGCACTGGTACGGCAGAGCAGCCCGTTGGGGTCGCCGAAGGCCGGCTTCGCCGTTCAGGCCGTCGCAGACGCAACCGACCTGGCGCTGGCCCTCCTCCTGCAGGGGGCGGACCGAACCTGCCTGACCATCACGCAGGCGGCCGTGTCGGGCGTGCTGTCGTTCCTCCAGAGCGGGAAGGGCGATGTCTGACACCGACGTGATGCAGGGGGTCAGCCCGGGCGCCTCCGCCGCTCCCATGTCGCTGCGGCCCGGCGAGACCGAGGCCGACCGTGCCGAGCGGGTGAAGACGGAGAACCCGCTAGGCCGGGTCGCGCAGGCCGAAGAAGTGGCAGCCGCGGTGCTCTACCTCGCCTCGCCCGCGGCCGGCGCGGTGGTCGGCACCGACCTGGTCGTCGACAGTGGATCATCGGCCTGACGGTTCGTAGGCTGGGGCGACACACTTCCCCAGCGAGAAGCTCCGCTATGACGGGCTGGTACGCGGGCGACATCCCCGACCCGAACGGCCGCACTGCGGTAGTCACCATTGCCAACAACGGCATCCGCTTTGCGTCGCACGCGAATTGGCCCGTCGTGGCGCACGACGGGTCCTCATCTGCCGCAGCGAGGGAGGCCGCCGAGGCCCGGCTGGAGGTTGGTGGTGTGGGTGACCCTGGCGGTGGCCGGCTCGTCGGCACGTAGGGTGCGGTAGCCGGTGCCGCTGCGCTTGGTGGCGGGGTGCGGCGCGTCCTGGGCGGGGCTTGACGGCGGTACGGATCAGGTCGGCCTGGACGTCAGCGAGCTTGGCGGCCAGTTTCCGAGGGGAAAAGTCCGGCCCGACGGTGCGTCGGACGGCGGCGAGAGCGTGTTTGAAGCTGATATGCGTCACGGGCAGGCCCGCGCGGCTGGCGGTGTCGGCGGTCAGATGGCGCAGGACCTGGTAGACGCAGAGCATGGCCCACAGTTCGTGCTCAACCAGGACGGGGCTGTTCGTGCGCAGGGTCGCAGTGCGCCCGCCGCGCTGCTCGATCTTGATGTTCTTGTAGATCGTTTCGCTGGTCCAGCGGGCGGCGTACAGCTCGGCAAGCTCGCCGGCCGGGGCCTGCATGGGGTCGAGCAACGTAGTGATCAGCCAGAACACCTCCGAGGTCTCCTCGACCGCGCCGTCCGGGCCGAGGGTGGTCGTGGTGATCGTGTACTCGATGACCCGTACCGCATCCGCTCGCTCGTGCCCCTGCCGCGCAGCTCGCTCAGGTAGGTGCCGTCGGGGAGGACCTTGCCGGCGGGAGGCGGAAGGATTCCGAGGCGCGCCACGGCCGGAAAACGGGCGCCGGGGGCGAGCACGTGCGTGCTCGCCCCCGGCCAGGTCGCTGCGCGCGGCGGACCGGACCGCTCAGGAGCCGATCCACAACGGCTGCGTGCCCATGGTGGTGTCACTCGGACGCGGCCGGCAGGACCTCAATGGTCTTCGAGGTCGTGATCGGCGCGAGCGAGCTGTCGTCGGTGTAGGCGCGCATCGAGTCGTTCGTCACCGACACGGTCACCGAGCCAGTGCGCAGCGCGGTGAGCGTCCGGGTCTGCGGGTCGAGGATCGCGACCTTGCCCTTGTGGCGGGCCTGGTCGATGGCGTGCTTCCCGCTGCCGATCGCCAGGTTGGACGAGCCGCTCCAGTGGACCGACATCGGGTACCGCAGCGGCACCACACGGGTGCCCGTCCCAACGCCCTGCGGCTGCACGATGCTGCCCGAGAGAGCCGCGGTCTTGCCGGCCATGACCGAAGCGGGGGTGTTGAGCGTGATGGACTGCGCGAAGGCGCGCACATCGGCCTCGAGCCACTGCTGGTTCGCGCTCCGGTCCGCGTCGACGGACCAGTCGACCCACCCGGTGAAGCCACCGCGGTCCGGCGTGCCGTACGGGTCCTTACCCGACGACGGCAGCACCGTGTACGGGACACCCTCGAGGCGGTGGACGTTGGCAATCTGGGCGTGGGATCCGGCCATCGCGGCGCCCTTGCCCGTGGAGTCACGGAAGTCCGTGAGCATGTGCTCGATGAGCGCGACCTCGTCGCGGTCGCCGAGCTGGCTGGACTTCGTCTCGGCAGGGTCGTCCACCGGGTGGTGGGCGAACACCATGACGTTGCCCACGGACCGGTCCTTCTTGGCGTCGGCGAGCGCCTGCTGGAGCATCGGGAGCTGGTCCCACGCCGTCTGGCGCAGCGACCCGAGGGAGCTGGCGAGCAAGATGAACCGCGTGCCCTTGTGGTCAAACGTCCGGTACGGCTGGCCGAACTCCTTGGTGAAGTTCGACAGGTCGGACTGGACGTTGTTGAGGCCGTAGGACTCGTGGTTGCCCGGCACGTAGTAGCACGGGACCGAGCCGGCCTTCGGGTCCGGCGTGCTGTTCGCCGCCGGCTCCTGGCCGACCGGGACGAGGTCGCACCCGGCGTCGGTAAGCACCTTACGGGCAAGGGAGAGGTCCTGCGACAGGCCGCGGTCGGTGATGTCACCGTTGAGGACGATCAGGTCCGGATTGGTCTTGCGGATCCGTTGGATGGCGGCCGTCGCCACCTGGGTCAGCGCCGGGTTGTCGGCGGTGAACTGCACGTCCGACAGCGTGGCGAACTTCCACGTGTCGTGGCCCTGGAGCAGCGAGCCGTCGTCGGAGACGAGCGGGTCGGGCTGCAGGTCGGGCTGGGCGGGCAGGTCGATCGACGTCGGGATGTCGGCCTCGACGCGGTCCAGGACGAACATGCCCGCCTTCTGCTGCGCGACGCTCGTGTTGATGCCCTGGAAGCCCGAGATCGCGATCGGGAACTTCGTGTTCGCCGGCAGCGTGAACGACGCGTTCTGCCAGTTGTCGCTCGCGGTCAGGCCGGTGCCGTAGACGCCGCCACTCTTGCCGTCCGCATCGACGTAGCTGATGTAGGTCAGACCGTTCGGCACGCTAATGCTCGACTTGATCCGCACCCGCAGGCGCAGCGGCTGGCCGGGCACCTGGATGCGCCCGGCCAACGACGTCGCCGTGATGCCCACGTTGCGCATCGCATTGAAGTCGATCCGCAGGCCGTCGGGGTCCACCGAGAACGTCGTGGCCGCGGTGCTGTTGTTGCGCCAGCGGGCGAGCACGTCGTCGTCGAAGTCGTAGACCGTCTTGGTCTGCACACCGACCGTGATCGGGAGCTGGACCGACTTGCCGCCGACCGAGACCGTGAGGATCGTGCCCGCGTCGGTGAGCGGGGTGACCTTCAGCTTGCCGTCCACAGACTTGATGTCGACGACGCTGTGGTCGTAGTCGAGCGAGAGGTCCTGCGGGTCGATCGGAGCCGTGTAGCCCTGGGCGTCGCGGCCGGTCACCGAGACGGTGACAACGCTGTCGGGCGTCGCGTCGGGGATCGACAGGCGCTGGGACGACATCTCCACGCTGTTCACCGTGCCGAGGACGGAGACCTTCTGCTGCGCATGCTCGCCACGGACGTGCGCGCTGACCGTGAGCGTGCCGTGCGCCTTGATCGGGGCCGTGAGCGTGCCGCCCTTGACGGGCGCTCCGTTCGCGGACCACCGCACGGACTTCGGGTCGACCGTCACCGGCGTCTGGTGGTCGTCGACGCCCTCCGCGACGAGCGCACGGTGCATCCCCGCAAAGACCTTCACGCCACCATCGGCCGACGCCGCACCCGGCGCGGGCTTGACGAGGAGCTGGTCCAGCTTGCCGTCGCCCTTCGCGACGAACACCCCCACGCCGTTCGGGTCGTTGCGCTCATGGCCGTCGGACGGGACGTTGCGGACGGTCGCGGCGTCCTCGCCGAGCGCGCGGGCGACCATCGTGCTGGAGCCGCCGCCGTCGAGGTTGACCGCGGTCTCCACACCCATCGCGGCGAGGTCACGCGCTTCCTTGTCGATCCCGACGCCGCCCTTGCCGGTTCCGCCCGGTCCGTCCCAGGTGGCGAGCACGAGCGTCTTGCCACCGTCCTTGAAGCCGAGCGCGGTGCGCGGAGCGATCGAGGTGTCGAGGCCGCTGACGACCTTGCCGCCGGAGACGATGGTGCCGCCGTGACCGAGCGCGAACTTCATCGTCCTGGCAGCGTTGTCGGCGAGATCGTAGTCGAGCTTCACCGGGTCGCCGGGCTGCAGCGTGCGGAGCGCGGTCGCTGAGGCGCCGCGCCCGACGAGCACGAAGCTGTCGTCCGCGATCGTCCCCGAGCCCGCGGGACCGTTCGGCGTGACCGACACGACCGAGCCGTTTTTGACCAGCACCTCGGCGATCTGGTCGTTGGGCACGCCCGTCAGGCCGCCGTTGCGGCTGTAGTCGCCCCACGCCGGCGTAAACGCGATCAGACCGTCCGCGGGGACCCCGCCGCCGTTCGCAGCGTTGAGCGACAGCACCTTGTGGTCCGCACCCGCGAAGTTCGCGTTCGCGTTGACCGTGAGGTCCACGAGCTGGGCGATGCCGTCCTTGCTGACGCCTACGTGCTGGCGGCCGCTGATGTCGGCGGACTTGACCAGCTGCCCGTTCTGAACCTCGCCACCGAGCGCCGCGTTGGAGGCGCCGATGTCGAAGAACTCGCCGTTGACGCCCGCGACGGCACCGGCCTTGTTGGCGGCCACGCTGAGCGGCCCGCCGGACGCGACCGGCCCGGAGGTCAGCAGATCCGTGCCGACCGCGCGGTTGGACAGGTCCACGTTCAGGAACTGCGCGTCGTACCAGCCCTTCTGGTCCAGCGCCTTCACGTGCTGGAGGTCGATCCCCGGGCCGATCTTCTCGGACGTGTTGATCAAGGGGATTCCGCCGGTGATGGGCGCACCGCTGGCCGGCGCACCGCTGGCCGGCGCACCGCTGGCCGGCGCACCGGTGACGGGCGCACCGGTAGTCTGAGCACCGGTGACCGGATCAACGTTGGCCGGAGCAACGACGACCGGCGCGACTGGGCCGCTGTCCGCATACGCGACGGCCGGTGCGGCGGCCAGTGCGGTCGCTGTGGCGAGTACGACCAGCCATGGTCTCGTACGCCGATGGTTCAAGACCATCAATCTCATTGGTACCTCGGGTCAAGAGAGGAAGCGGGGGAAACTCCCCTGCTGCGCCCATGTCGATCATGGACGCACACCCGAGCAAAAAGGTCGACCAATACGTGCGAATGACGCCGCAACGAGCCTTTGGTGAACGCTGGCTGTAAGTTACAGCTTGTTGCTGTGGTGACCGCGAGCGTTTGCCGTGTCCGCCTGCGAATTGATGCCCTGTCGGTGCGCTTCCACATGGCCGACAGGCCGTCATCCTGGGGTGGCTGTCACCCATCGCATTCTGCGGCGAGGTCGATGCCCTGGCCGGACCTCGGGCGGTGCGTGCATCCGCCTGTGCCTCCCGCGCGTCCGGCGAGGCGGCGGCCGATCCGCGCCTCGAGCATCACGGCACGCGCTGGTTCCGCATGAGACATGCCTGTGGGGCGGACGACAGGTGACGCCTTCTGCCCCGGGCACGTACGCGGCGACGCCCGCACCGTCAGGGAGGGCGAGGTGATGACGATGGCGGTCACGGTCGCTCCCAGGGCGTATGTGTGGCCGTGCAGCCAGGCGAGGAGTTTGCCAGCGTGCGGCATTTTCCCCGGACCTTTCAAGGACTTTCACACCTGTCCCAGGGAGGTTCCAGGGACTTGCCGCCGCGTCGGCAGGACAGGCCCTGCCCAGCGCTGAAAGACACGAAGGCGCTGGCGCAGGCCTCGTCCCCTCAGGAACTGTGGGCCATGCCCTGCGTCTACCAGGTCCTGCGCCATCTGACCGCCGACACCGCCAGCCGCGCGGACCTGCCCGTGACGCATAGGGTGCGGGTCTCCTTGAGTGAGCGGATGTTGAACGGTTATGCGGCGATGTCGAGTTGCTCTTGGTAGAGCCCGGCGTGGGTGCGCTTGTACTCGCGGTGCACGTGGAAGGGCCAGTACTCCTCGAAGTCGCCGTTGGCGATGACGGCACGCAGCAGCAGGACCGCTTCGCCGCCGGGAAGGCTCCACCCCCCGGTCACATCCAGGCGGTCTTTCTACATGTCCGCCCTGACCAGCGTCCGCTACGACCTCAATTCCCGAACCATCTACGACCGCAAACGAGCCGAGGGAAGACACCGCACCCAGGCTGTGATCGCTCTCGCTCGCCGTCGCGTCAACGTCCTGTGGGCCCTCATTCGTGATCGGCGTCTCTGCGAGGTCATGCCACCGCCTGTCAGAGCCGCACCATGATCATTGGCCGGTGCTGTGCAGAGCTGGGAGAGCCCGTGTCATCCTGTGGCAGTGCTTTTGAGTGATCACGCAAACAGTGTCGAGCTCCGCCCGCTGCGCTATCAGTTCCCCCTGGTCGGAGGCTGCTCATATGACGACAACTGGCTGGTCATCAGTGGCGCATTGACGACCGCCGAGGGCAGCTGGTCCTTTTCCGATCCGTGCCTGCTGGTCGATGAAGCGCGTGAGGTGGCCGCATGGCTGCGGGCGGTGGCAGCGGGCACGGTGACTGTGACCGAACCTGATGCCGAAGGCGAGTTGTCCCCGGACACGTGGTTCGTCGAACCGGTCCTTGCCTTTAGCCTCGCCAACCGAAGCGAGGGTGGGGCAGTGCTTCGCGTTCACCTGTCTTTGGAGGCGGCTCCCCCATGGCAGCAGGGTGACGACGGAACGGACATCTACCAATACGTCGTGGAGGTGCGGCTGGATACGGTTGCGCTCCTACACTCGGCTGACCAGTGGGATCTTGCTCTGGCTTCTTTCCCGACGCGCTGATCGACGTGAGTCCTACCTGGACGCGGCGCAAAGGGAGCTCAGACCAGGCTCCAGGGCTTGACTTCTCCATTGGGAAGCCACTCTGGCGCTCAGTTTTTGCGCGGAGGTGAGCCGAAGCGCAACAGGTGTCACAAAGGCAGGCTTGTTGTCACCAGATCCTCGGCGTCCGGTGCTTGTACCCGCTGTTTCACCCGTTCGTCAACTGCGTCGACGGTGGATATGACCCGGCTATTTCGGCGTGGTGATCAGCGAGGACGCAGGCGGAGGCAGACTCGCTGAAGTACCGGTACGAGTAACGAGCCGACCTGCGAGTGAACACCAGCCCAGCCGAACCCCCCGGGCCAGCACGCCTCAAGATCAATCGCGGGGCAGCCCGTCAGCGCTGTACGGGGGCCTGTGCGGCTTGGGCGAAGTGCATGACGACCGCCTTCGAGCCGGCGGCGACTTCGTCGATGAGTTCGTAGCCGCGGGGATCTTCCGGGTGGTTGCGGACCCAGTCATTGGCGTAGCTGATGATCTGGTTGATGTCGCTGGGGCGCAGGAAGATGGCGTCGCCGGTAAGGAGCCGCTCGGGGGCCTTGTGCTGCCACAGCCGGTAGTACCGACCTTCGACATCGTTGAAGCCGAGATGGCGGTCACCTTGCGGGTTGATCAGGTGGGTGGTGAAGGGCAGATCGTTCGGGCCCGGCTGCCAGGGCGGTCGCCCTGCACCGGGCACGGCGCGGGTGGTTGTCGGCTCAATCGAGGGTGGCGAGGTGATCGGCGTCGCCGCCCCGCCACTCGATGAGGAAGATGGTCGCGTCGTCGCTGGTGACGTCGCCTCGTTCTTGCTTGAGGGCGTGCGAGAGCCCACGCACCACCGACCTGACCGCAGTGCGGTCACGGAGGATCCGATTGGTGCACTCGATGAGTTGTTCCTCACCGAACTGTTCGCCGCCGGTTTGGTGCTCCTCGATCAGGCCGTCGGTGAAGCACAGCAACCGGTCCCCGGGTTCCAGGATCCGCTCGCTGACTGTCGGCTGCTCCCCGCCGAAGCCGACCGGCAATGTGGTGGGGCTCTCCAGCCGGTCCACCACAGCGCGGTCACGGATCAGCAGCGGTGCCGGATGGCCTGCATTGACCCATTGCAACCGGCCCGTGGCGATGTTCAGACACATCATCTGTGCGGTGACGAAGTGGTCGGGGCCCAACTGCTCATTGATGGCCTTGTCCATGAACGCGTACACCTGGGACAGACCGGTCTTGGCCCGTCGCGTGTGGCGATAGGCGCCGATGGCCACCGTCGCCATGGTCGCCGCGTCCAGGCCGTGGCCCATCGCGTCGATCATGGCCACATGAAGGATGTCGCCGTTGAGGGCGTAGTCGAAACTGTCGCCGGCCACGTCGTACGCGGGCTCAAGAATCCCGGCCACCTCAACCTGCGGAACAGTCATCGACAGCGGGGGCAGCAACGACCACTGGATCTCCGCGGCCACACTTATCGGGGCGCGGCGACGGGTCTGGAAGAACAGGTCGGTGTAGGCGTCCTTGGTGACGATCATGTCTGCGACCAGGCCGGCGAGTCTGCGCAGCAACCGCCGGTCGTCGTCATCGACGCTGTCCAGGGTGACGGCCATCGCCCCGATCTGGTCACTGCCGTCGAGCAGCGGCAGATACATCCGCACACTGCCGTCCTGCGGCACCTCTACCGTTTTGCGGCTCAGGAACGCCTCGCCGGCGGGAGAGTCCTCGACCGGTTCGGGGTCACCGACCGTCAGCCGACGGCCCAGCAACGGCACCAGCAGCATTTGTTCGTAGTCCTGCAAGAGGATCGAGAGGTCCCGACCACCGACCCTGGCCACCTCTTCCGCAACGAGCGGAGCGATCAACTGCGGCGGCATCTCGTGAGCCCGGTCCAGCAGCACACCCAGCAACCGCTCACCAAACCCCTCCGACCGGTCCACCTCAAATCTGCTCGGCTTCCTCGCGCCTTCGATCATCGCTGCCTGCATCCCCTTCGTCCTGCTGCCTCGGGAAACTCACAGGGCGGCTGTCTCCCCGAGCTGTCCGCCAGGTGGCCCGGTGCTCGCCTTCGGTGGCCAGGCGCCGGCACAACGCCCTCAGCGTCCGCGTCTTCAACACCCCGGCCACGCATTTCGGCTCACCGTGTCCCCGGCCCAACACACACCCCGACACAAGGGCGATCCGCTCGATAGCGCTCATCACCTCGTACACACGGGGCTCCGCACACGACAGCGATCAACCC
This sequence comes from Streptomyces sp. NBC_01717, assembly GCF_036248255.1. Taxonomy (NCBI): domain Bacteria; kingdom Bacillati; phylum Actinomycetota; class Actinomycetes; order Kitasatosporales; family Streptomycetaceae; genus Streptomyces; species Streptomyces sp. NBC_01717. Next base: position 835,350 of record NZ_CP109178.1, read on the forward strand.
GTACAGCCTGGCACCGCCAACCGTCCCAACGAGCCGATTACGCCAGTGGCGGCATGTCGCACCCGGAGAGTGTGGCGGCCTCCCCGGTAGCCGTTGCGGAGTGAAGTGGAGCCGAGAGTTGGCGGCGCTGGTGATCTTCCCCGGGTGCCAGGTCCTCAGCTGCGGTTACTGTCCGCCCACTCGTCGCTGTTCCACGTGACGGGGTGTGGCGACGACGGGCTCGAACCTGATGTTGGGGTCGTTGCTGTGGACCAGGCAGATCAGCCGGCACTGAAGTACCGCGGCGCGGCGGGCGTGATCGGCGATGATGTGCTGTCCCCTGTCGCGTACAGAGCCAGCCCCCCAAATTCGCGAGCGCGCGCAGATCCTCGCCTCCACCCCGGGACAGGACTCCGAGTCCGTCCGGGACGGTCGCCAGCGAAGTCCAACCGCACGCCACGAAAAGAAGCCCCACCGTACTCCGTTGGCCTGCGCGGCGGTCGCCGCCGTCCGCGGCGCCCTGATCGCCTACTCCTCCGACAGCACCGGGGACGCGGACCATCGCTCCGTCGACGACTTCACCGCGCTGCTGAGGGAAGCGTTCGAGGTTCTGCGGGGCGCCGCGTAGGGCGGCATCCGAGTGCGACCGTCAGCGCTTGGTCAGCCGTTCGGGTAAGCCTCGGCGATCTGCTTGGCGTGCAGGACCGTCCACTGAGCCAGCATGTCGTGTACGAGGTAGAGGTCACGGCGGCGGGTCCAGGCCTGGCCCGACTCCGAGTCGTACGTGTGCGGCATGGCGAAGCCGTGCGGAGCGTACGCCTTCATGCCCCGGTCGCGGGTGGTCTGGACGCAGCGCTTGTGGTGGTCGCGGAAGCCGATGACGCAGGCAGTGCCGATGCCGCCCGGGGCCTTCATGCGGGCCTCCAGAACCTGGGCGGCGACCCCGTCGGTGCTCAGATAGGTGATTGAGCCGTCCGGCGCGATCACCGGCTCCATCGACGTGACGTCGGACATCCCGTACTTGGAGTCCAGGAAGCGAGCTATCTCCCACTGGGCATAGACGGGGACATCCCGCCGGGCACGGACCTTGGCAACCGTGTCCGCGAGTTGCTCGTTCACCGGGCCCGGTTCGTAGCGGACCTTGGTCGGGTCGCCGCCACCGACCGGGGGGCGGTTGCCGAAGGCATACGCCACGACGAAGTCGCACTCCGCCGGCGGTGCCGTCTCCGGATGCCAGTCGAGGCCCACGTCGTAGACATGCGGGATCAGGACTTCGGCCGTGTTCCTGTCGTCAAGTTCCGAGGCCAGAACGGCACGCATGTGAGGGAGCAGACCGGTGGCGGAGCGGTCGGCCGCACTCGCAGGGGTCGCGCTCAGCAGTGCGGGAGCGGCCACGCCCGCGGTCAAGGCGGCGGCGAAATCGCGTCGCTTCATGAAGTGTTGTTCCCTTCTTGGATCACTCGGCAAGGGGTTCGTACTTCACGGGTGCACCTCATGTCCGTCGATGCCGGCCGTCCTGCAGGCGGTAAACGGGGCGACGGTGAGCGCAAAGACGGGAGACGACACCGGCGAAGAAACGATCTTCAAGTCATGAATGCTTTAGGCCTGAGTGAACTGCGCGATGTACGGGACATGGCCTGTCGGCATAGATCGGCTGTCGTGCAAGGAACCCATGGCGCAGAGCGGCACCCGGTGGGAGCAGGTGGAGACCGAAGCACGGCGGATACGTCAAGGGGGCCCGGGGACCCGCATCCAGCCATGCGCGGTGACCTGCTTCTCTCCCGCCCAGACCCTGGCGACGCTCACCCGGACCTCGGCGAAATGCCGACCGAGCAGGCCTTCGGCCGCCACGCCGCGCATGCCCCGCGTGGCGGTGTTAACCCGCACCACCCGCAGCTCCGTATCCAGAACGTGCAGTCCCACCGGTGACTGGGTGAACAAGGCGTTCAAGATCGCCCCTCCCACCCAGTCCCCCGCGTCTCCACCCGCCGGCATTCGGCGCATCGGGTCCTCGTCCGCCACAAAGATCACCTCCGCCGCCCAGATTTCCCGACGCAGCGTGCCGATGGACCGTCACGCCGCGTCGGGTACCCGAACAGCCCCAACACGACTGCGGACCGGCAGGCGATTGGTCTATCCACGGCTTCGCTCCGGCAGGCGCTCGCAGGGCAGCACCGGTTCTCTACACCGTCGACCAGGCATCAGCGTTGGCCACCACGCTCCAACGAGGGTCTGCACTTCGATGACGTCCCCGTCCTGGGATGTCCCGGACGAGCTTCCCCGCCAGACCCTGGGAAGGCTGCGGCCGGGCGGGAGTCGTCCCCCACTCCCGGCCCCCACCGCTGCGGACTCGCGCTTTCTATGTGCGCGTGCCGGTCCGGCGCGCGTCGCGCTCCGGGTTGACGGCGATGACGGCGACGATGCCGCCGACGACGAGTAGGGCGGCGGTCAGCGCGAAGCCTGCCTGATAGCCGGCGGCGGGGGTGGCGGCGGAGTCGAGCTGCCGGCCCAGGACCACCGGGGCGAACATGCCGCCGAAGGTGACGATGCCGACGCACAGTCCCGAGGTGGCGCCGCGCAGTCGGACCGGCGAGATCTCGGCGTTCACCACGTACATGAGGGGGGACCCCGGCGACGGGCAGCCCGAAGACGAGGCACAGCAGCACCAGCCGGAGCGGGCCGGCCGGAACGGCTGAAGCGGCCATGAGGCAGCAACCGCTGACGATCGCGAGCAGGCCGGCCGTGATGCTCCGGGCGCACCGGCGTGTGGCGCCCCGGCGCATCCAGCGACCGGAGAGCAACGGCAGGACGAGCATCGCGAGCGTACCGAGCGCGGACGGCAGGGCGGCCAGTCTGCCTGCCGTGGCGGGGTCGTACCCGCCAACCTTGGTCAGGTAGGTGGGCACCCTTTCCGGGCCAAGGTCACGCTGATTAGGGCCTGTCCGGCGGATCGGATACTGCCGGACAGGCCCCGGGCCGGAAGGACTCAGCGCTTGAGCGTGAAGGTGAAAGCGCCCGAGAGCCTGCCGCTCAGCCGGACTGTCGACACGAGGTTCCCCTCGGCGAGCAGTCTCTCGACCTCGGCTCGCGAAAAGCCGAAACCTTCGGCGATCAGTCGCACCGGCCGCACAGGTATCCGCTCCGCAAAGCGGACCGAGACCTGGCCAACACCGGCGCTGGCGCCCACCGGCCGCGGTGCGCCCGGTGCGGCGGCGGACCGTACGGCGACTGCCAGGCCGGCCGCTCGGTTCGACCCGAGCCGCCCACGTTGCGACGCCGTACGACCTGGTCCTGGAGCAGTTCGGCTGCCAGGCCGCGGCTGTTGTCGTGCAGCAGGTTCAGGAGCTCGGGTCGAACGGAACGCACTTTCATCCGCTCCAGGACAGTGAGCTCGCTGGTGTGGCCGAACCCGGCGTACCGCGCGAGGAACCGTGCGTCGAGAGGCTTGTGGTTCGAGTTGACGCGGAATTTGCCGTTCGCCTCGAAGCGCCCGGAGGCGCACCTGTGGCAACGGCGGAGAACAATCGGCATGCGGGTGGGCACGGCCACCCAGTTTTTGGACACAGAAATACACCGGTTTCCAGTGAGAAGACCGCAGCGAAAAGGAGCGCGGCGCACATGTGCGACGCGCGACGGATCAGCGCTCGGGGGTCTCACTTGGTGTACAACGGCACGTCCTTGACAGGGCGACTGTGGGCGGGAGGACGCTAACAGCCCACGGGGGTGTGGCTCCACTGATTTTCGGGCGGGTTGCGATGCCTCGCAGCGGTAGCCCGGACCACCCAGCAGATCCATCACCCAGTCACCGCAAGGGGGCCCCGCCGTCAGACCGGGCTCCTGCTGTCTTCCGTGCGCAGGTCGCGAGACGTCCTGCCGCAGCTGAGAGTGCTTGCCGCCAGAACCGAACGATCCCGCCGCCCCCACCTCCCACCAGCCCCGCTTGTCAGCGCAGGCCGAGAGCGTCGAGCGCGCGAATCCGTTCGGTGGGCGGGCGATCCTTGCGGCGGCGGGCGTTGCTGATCCATTGTTCGAGACGTACGGGTTCACCGTCGAGGTGTCCTTCCCGATGGTGGAAGGCGCGGGCGGCGGCCAGGCCTTGATCTGGCGGGCGGCCGGTTTCCGTCTCTCTGGAGACGGCTCGGTGTTCTGGATCAGGCCGGGGTCATCAAGGAGATGCTGCTCGGTGGGGTGCACGCGGTCGGGGTGAGGTGGCAGGTTGCGAGTTCCCCAGTCGTTCGCGCCCAAGGAGCCGGAGCCGCCGTCAAGGACTAAAGGTGTCCGTCGTAGCCGCGGGCTGCGCCGACGATACCGATTTCGTCGGACAGGGTGGTGTCTCCGCCGGGGGCGACCGCGACGACGGTGCGGGCCATGTCCAGGCCACCGAACGCCACGACCGAGGTGCCCTTGGTGTCGATCCAGGCCCGGGGCCCAGACTCCAGACGTCCATAGCCCGGCATCTTCCACAACGTAGCCGCAGCCGGTGTTCCGCCGCGATCCCCCACCAAGACGGACGGATCCGGTTGTCAGCCGGGGCACCTCACCGCCGGACCTCCGCGTGACGGCGCCGCCTCCCTGACGCCTGAATGAGTGTTCGTCCCGCCGAGGGCGTTCCGGAAGGCGCCCCTTCGCGCGGGCCGTGGTCGCTCGTGAGGGCGGCCCCGGGGGCGCGGTGCAGTGGTAATGGCGCTGTAACGGCCTCCTCCTAAGTTGCGGCGTGCTGCGTCGCCCGCCCGCTGCTGTACCGGACGTGGTCGATGGGCTTCCCGTACCGCCGCTGGAGGAGCACACCCATGCACCCGCCTCGATCGCCCCGGCGCACATCCGCCGCGTGGGCGTCCGTACTCACCGCGGCGACCGTCGTCATCGGTCCGTCACCCGCCCTCGCCCTGGCCCCCCTTGCCGACGCGAGCACCCCCTACAACGACGGAACGCGCGCCCTCCTGAACCACGGCGCGATCAACGTCGACGACACGCACTGCGGGGGAACCCGGACCATGTCGGGGGGTCGTTCGGTCACCCTCGTCACCGGGGACACGGTGACGGTCCGGCCCGCGGCGGGCCCCTGTGGCAAGGAGCTGACCTCGATCGAGCCTGCGAAGGGTCGGGAGGGCGTGCCGTACGCGACCCTGCGTGGAAAGGACGGTCACGTCTCCGTCGTCCCCGCCGACGCGCAGCCCCTCATCGCCGCAGGACGTGTGGACCCGCGGCTCTTCGACGTGACCGGGCTGCTGGGCATGAAGTACGGCGACGACGAACGCCGCACGCTCCCCCTGATCGCTGACGGCGCACCCCGGAGCAGCCCGGCTGCCGCCCGCTCGCTGCCCGCCCTGGGCTTCACCGCGGGCGCGGTCGCCAAGCCGGATCTCGGCGAGGTGTGGAAGGACACCCTCGGGGACGACGACAGCCGGCTGTGGCTCGACGGCCGTCGTAAGGTCCTCGACGAGACCAGCACCCGGCAGATCGGCGCGCCGTACGCCTGGTCCCGGGGGCTCACGGGCAAGGGCGTCACGGTCGCCGTTCTCGACTCGGGTGCCGACGCGACCCACCCCGACCTCGCGGGTGCCATCTCCGTATCGAAGGATTTCACCGGCACCGGTGAGGGTGACGGAAACGGCCACGGGACCCATGTCGCGGCCACCGTCGCCGGCCGCGGAGCCGCCCACCCCGGGGTGGCGCCCGGCGCCTCCCTGGCCATCGGCAAGGTTCTCGACTCGGCGGGCCAGGGCTCCGATTCCGCTGTCCTCGCCGGAATGGAGTGGGCCGCGAAGGACATCCACGCCGATGTGGTCAGCATGAGCCTCGGCGGCACCGACACCCAGGGCACCGACCCCCTCGAAGCGGCCGTCGACGCGCTGTCCGCCACCACCGGAACCCTCTTCGTCATCGCGGCCGGGAACAGCGGCGCGGCCCGTACCATCAGTTCACCCGGCAGTGCGGACGCCGCGCTCACCGTCGGCGCTGTCGACTCGACGGGCGCCCTCGCGAGCTTCTCCAGCCGTGGCCCGCGTATCGGCGACCACGGCGTGAAGCCCGAGATCGCCGCACCCGGCGTCGGCATTACCGCGGCCGCCCCGGGCGGCGGATACGCCACGATGTCCGGTACGTCGATGGCCACCCCGCATGTCGCGGGCGCCGCCGCGATCCTCGCCCAGCAACACCCCGACTGGACCGGGCAGCAGCTGAAGGACGCACTCGTGAGCTCGGCGTCCGGCGACCGGGCGACCGCCTTCGAGACCGGTGCGGGACAACTCGACGTCGCCGCAGCCGTGGACGCCACCGTCACCGCGTCCCCCGGCAACACCAGCACAAAGGTGCCGTACGGCACGGAGAAAGCGAGCCGCACGGTCACCTATCGCAACGGCGGCGACCGTGACGTGACCCTCGCCCTGGCCGAGGACGCCGACGCGATACGCCTCGGCCGGCGATCCCTGCGGGTCCCCGCGCACGGCACCGCCTCCGTCGACCTGCGGATCGGCTGCGCCCGCCCCGGCTCGTACGCAGGGGTGCTGACGGCGAAGGTCGCAGGGGGCGGGACCGTACGCACGGTGGTCGGCGCCTATGTCGAACCCGAGGCCGGTGACCTCACAGTGCGCTTCGTCGGCTTCGACGGGCAGCCGCTCCCGGGCCAGGTGTGGCAGATCGTCAACATGCGGACCGGTGAGGCGGATTACGTCGTCGCCTCCGAGGGAACGGCAACCGTTCACCTTCCCGCCGGCGACTACACCATGCCGGTGTACGCACGAACGAAGACGACCGACGGCAAGGCGGTCGCCGTCATGGCGAACGTCCCGGTGACGGTGCGCGCCGGCACGCAGACCGTTACGGTCGATGCCCGCGAGACACACAAGCTGGACGCGGTCCTCGATGACGACCCCGCCGCCAAGCTCGACTTCCAGGCTCTCGACCTGGAACGCAGCATCGGTGGCATCAGCGTCAACTGGTCGACCGGAGTGTCCCCTTCGACGGTGACCATGGTCCCGTCCGCGCGGGCCGCCGGGCTGAGCTACCGCCATCACGCGGTCTTCGTCCCCGGCAAGGCCAGCCCCACCCAGAACTGGCGCGCCGACACCGTCGACGTCCGGTCCGGTGAGGTGCCCGCCGAGCAGACGCACCATGCCTCGCTCGCCGCTCTGGCCTCCGTCCGCACCGTCTACCGGGCCCAGGCCTACACCGGCAACAACCAGGCCGTGATCCGTATGGCGCCGCTGTATCCAGGAGAGGGCGGGGTACGACTGCGGCAGACCGTCACCCCGCCCACAGCGGTCACCACGCACTACGTCGAGAACGCCGTGCCCGGACTGGAGTGGGTGCGCCTGATCGGCTGGTCCGGTCTGACCGGTGGCGGCTTCGCCATGAGCGACACCCGCGCGCTCGCCGGTGGTGAGGAGGAGACCTTCGGCGCCTCCGCACTGGGCCCGGTGGTTGCCGCCGGTGAGGCGGTCCGCGAGGGCGACGCCATGCGCATCCGGCTCGGCAACCTGCTCGCCGACCCGGTGTCGGGCCACGCGGGCGCCACCGAGAGCACCGGCACCCTGACACTCGACCGGGGCGCCGACCGGCTCGTGACCCGGCCCGTCGGGCCGGCGGGAGCCGATCTCACCGCCGAGCTGGCCGATGGCCGGGCCACGTACCGCCTCACACTCGATCAGTCGCGCAGCGGCTGGATCCTGCCGACGAGTGCCCGGGTCACCACGGAGTGGACCTTCCGTTCCGGGCACACCGGCCGGGTCCAGGAGCTGCCACTGACCAGTCTGCGGATCGAGCCAGGCCGCCTCGACGGGGGTAACGGGACCCCGTACGCCAGTGAACTGCCGCTCGTCGTGAGGACCGAGAGCGCGGACGGCGGACCGCAGGTGACGAAGATGACCGCGGAGGTCAGCTTCGACGGCGGTGCGACATGGGTGGCCGCTCCAGTCTCCCGCGGCCCGGGCGGGAGTTGGGCGGGCACGCTCGTCAACCCGGAGTCCGGCCCGGAGCGCGGCGGCGCCGCACTACGTGTGACGGCGCGCGACTCGGACGGGGGCACGGTCACTCAGACCGTGCTCAACGCCTACCGGTTCCGCTGAGGCCACATGCCTGATCCCGGGCCCCGGATGCTTCGGGGCCCGAGATCAGGAGGGCTTACCACCAAGGTCCACTTGGCAGCAGAGGGCAACTGCTTGCCCATCGCTTTCGTACTGACCCCGGACAGGCCGGTGTCGCACCCGCATTTGAGCAGGTGCCAGCCCGGGCTGGGTTGCACCGACGCCGAGCGCTCGGTCGCTCCGAGATCCGGGCCATTCCCGGACCAGGTCTCGCCAGAAGGCCACCAGGAAAGGTGTTTTCGCTTGTCAACAGCGGTGCGGAATGTGTACCACCAGCAGACGAAGAATCTGCTGGTGAGCTACTCGGCGCAGAAGCTGGGGTTCCTCTAAGGGCACAACAATGGGCGCCTGACCATGTCTTTTACCGGTCAGGCGCCCTTCACTCGACCTATTCAGACCAGAGCCTGTTTTGCCATAACTCCCAGTTTCTCCCACAACTATCCCGCTCCTGACCAGCCGTTCCGGACCAGTCGCGGACCAAAATCCCGACTCACCCCCTCGGGCGCCCCGCCCCGGCTGACGCGATGCCACTCCTTCATCGACTGCTCGATGAGGCGGTTGGCCTGCACCTGGACGCTCTGCCCGGCCCACCGCGCACACTCCGCGGGGTCGACACCAGAACGGGATTGCCCGGCGCGCCGCCGGACCGGCCCGTCCACGTCAGCTCGCTCGTCGACTCCGGACTCGGTCCCATCGACGCGCAGGTCGCTGCCACCGTGCAGATGGCCACCGAAGCGCTGCAGGGCGCGCTGGGGTTCAGGTCGAGGCTGTGAGCATTCCGGCACTCAAGCGGGACAACCCCCTCGATCTCTGCTACCGGCAGCACGTCATGGACCCGCGCGCCGCTTCGCCGCCCGGTACACCCGGCGCAACTCACTGGCGTCCGTGCAGTCCATACCTCCCGTGCGGCACTCGGCGCACGCCAGGGTGTGGCGGATGAACCCGCTGTATGCGGTCTGGACGATGGCATCTTCGGCCCTGTGCTCGGCCGCCATTGGGCCGGTTGGCCTTCCGGCGTATCCGCTTAGGAGGTCCCCCGGCTGGCTGAGCCCGCAACTCCCGTTGCATCGACACCTGGCGCCTCTATGGGCCACTTGACCGCCCGGGAAGCGGCAACGCGCCCAACCAGCACAAACACCACTAGAGCCTGTTGCATCGAGGGCCGTGATGGCATGCTGAGGGCCGTGATCAAAAGAATCGAGTCCTCCGCCCGCCGATGAGCGGGCCGATCGGGCCAGGGCTGCCCGAATCACGGACACCACTCTTCAAGTACGCGCTGCAGTTGCACCGGCTGGCCCCGGAAGAGCCACTGCCGAGAGACGGGGAACCGTATCCCGACGATGCGTTGCACCGTCGGCGCCCTCGGCCGAAGCCGCCGGAGGACCGACACTTGGCAGGCAAGGACGCAGCGCTCATTCTGGACAGGCATTTCGCGCGTAGCACCTCTCTTCCAATCGAATTGGCCGACGCGTTCCACGACGTCTACATCCCGATTCACCCCAACGAACACATCACCGCCGCTGCTGAGCGGGCGGACAGGGAACGCGTCCGCGAGACGGGTCGGTGGCTGATCCGACACGCTACCGACCGCTGCTCAGTAACCGTGGGGCTCGCCCTGATCGCCTCCGTGGGAGCGGTCGACGACATTCCCCTGATCCAAACGATTGGATTGCTGTCCAACCGGTTCGGTCCGCTTGCAGCACACACCTTGGAGAGACGGCCTGGAGGCACCGAGGCTCTCCTCTGGCTCGCTGATCGAGTTACCGGCTGGGGACGGGTCTACGTCGTGGAAGCCCTCTGCCGGCTCGACGATCCCGTTGCTCGGCCCTGGCTCCTCCGCAGGGCGTGCGATGGCGATTTCCTCAACGCGTACTTCGTCGGCAACGTCGCTCAGACCGCCGGCCTCCATGAAGCCATCACCGGACCTTGCGTGGATGCCGACATCACTGACCACACCGGCAGGCTGCTTCTGGTGATGACCTACAGCCAAGGCATGGGCATGACCCTCGCGCGCTACCCCCAAGCCGAGGAGGTACTGGCTGCGCATCTGCGCCGCCTCAAGCGTTTGGGGCCCACCGCCAGCCGCTACTGCCTCGCCGCGTGGCTGGCGAGCAGCCTGGGTGAGCACGGTGACTCAGGTTCGATCGGTCCTGTTCAGCGTTGGCAGCCCTACCGGGACGACTGCCTGGACTGCCACGAGGGCACGCCGGCCGACCCCGATCGGCAGCTGGATGTTCATCGACCTCGGGGTTGGGGTGGCCGCCACCGAGTAACGCCCGCTAGGACCGTGTCGCCCTCGCGCACTCGTCCCCAGAGGACTCGCCCCGCCCGACCGGCGCGCTGCGGTCGTACGGGTCGACCACCGTGCCGGCCTCGTCCGCCCGGCGGTCCGTGCCGAAGGGCGGGGTGAAGTAGCCCGTGGGGGCGCCGCAGCCGCCGTTGGTCATGTCGTATTTGTACGAGACGATCGAGAACGTGCCCGGCTCGGTGATCACCTTGTCAGGGTCGTCCCAGCTCAGGACCAGCTCGCGTCGGACGATCGTGCGCACGATCTCGTCGCCGCCCGCGTCAGCGCGGGTGACCGGGTAGACGAAGGTGACGTCGGCGGTCACCTGGAGCGCGCCGCGCTCGCCCTCCCGGTAGGTGAGCCGGCCCCGGGTCTTCACGACGTCGCCGACCAGGTGGGTGCGGGAGGGCTGGAAGCGGCTGAAGAGGAGAAGGGGGTCGTTCTTCTCGCTCGGGGTTCGGAAAGCGGTTTTCAGAAAGTCTTGGACATCCTTCTGGTGCGGGTTGATCAGTGCAATCGCCTTCTCGGGGTGCTCGCCCCGCAGCACCCCGCGGTCCAGGCCGGACGCGACGAGGAATTCCCGGCTGCGGGCGAGGGCCCGCTCGACCTCGGCCGCGCTCATCCAGCCGACCGCCCCGGCCTTCGGCACGGTGATCCCCGCCGCTCCGCTCGCCCAACTCGCCGCCGGCGAGCCGCGGAAGGGCTTGTCCATGGTGGGGGGTTGGGCCGCCTCCGTCGGAGGTACCTGGGTCGGGCGGGCGGTCTCGGCCGCCAGCGGTGGCGCGTCAGGGTCGTCGCCGGCGAACAGGTCCACTATCCGCCCCGGCGCGAGCGCCACCACCAGCAGCACCAGCGAGGCCAGCAGCCCGACCACGTACCAGCCCGTGCGCTGCTTGGGCCGCGTGTGCGTGTAGCTGCGCCAGCCCTCCAGGTCGCGGCTGGGCTCCGCGCGCAGCCGCTTCGCCACGTCGCGGGCCCGCGCCGACGGCTCCTTGGGCGCGTCGGCGGCACCCGCCACCGACTCGCGCAGAAACCGCTCCCACTCCTCGTCGGACCTGGACGAGCCGTCCGGTTCCGTACCCGCGCCCATCCCCAACCCCCTGGCAATCAGCAGACCGCGGCCCACTTCCCTGGGACGCGTCGGCATAATGACACAGAGCGCTGACAGCGAGGCCGGCTGGGCGGATGGTGTGGGCGCGCCACCCTCTCTCAACTGGCTTCCCGATGGGGAAGTCAAGCTATGTCGAGGGGCAGAATCCAGTTCCGTGATCAGTAGAAGAACCAGACCGCGAGCCGCACGTGCTCTGGTGCGCACGCTCCCTAGGGCATTCCGGGAGGGACGGGCTCCGCGGTACCGCGCCGCGCCACGAACACGAACTCCCTGCCCGGCCGGTCGGGTGCGTCGCGTACGTCCTCGACGACGAAGCCGTGTTCGAGCAAGTCCCGCTCGATCTCCGTACGTTCGCGGAAGCGAAGTGTCGATTCCGAGGGCAGTACGTCCCCGTCCGAAGCGAACACGTGCGTACCCCGGAAGCTCACCAGCGGCAGGCTCACGTCCGTCAGCTCGGCCCATGTCTCGACGTGGCCGACGCCCGGGATGTCCGTCATGCGGTACGTGGTCTCGCGCGTCCACTCCGCCCACTCCTCCCACACGCGCTGCGCCGGATCGCGCGTCTCGAAGACAAGCCGCCCGCCGGGCCGCAGCGCCTCGTACGCGCCGCGCAGCGTCGTACGCCACGCCTGCGGATCGGCGATCGCCTGGGCGACGTTCCCGGTCATCGTCACCAGGTCGATCTGCATGGGCGGCAGGTCCCCCGCGTCGCCGTCGAGCCATCGCACCCGCTCCGCGCCCGGCTTGCCACGCGCGACGTCGACGGACGCCCACGCGGGATCGATCCCGGTGACCGTAATCCCGCGCTCGGCGAGCAGCAGCGCGAACACGCCCGTACCGCACCCGATGTCCAGCACGGACCGCGCGCCGAACTCCTCCGCCATCGCGAGATACGCGTCGAGATCGCTGCGGTCCGGATCGAGTAAGTCGTAGATGGCGGCGAGGCGCGGATGCCCGAAAGCTGCGTCAACCATGGAGGCGAACGTATGTGGCCTTGAGCCCGCGCGGCCACTGCTTTTTCGGGTTACGGCGCCAAGCGGGCGCGGCGAAGTGCGCCGCTGATCCCGGCGCCCCTATCGGGCACGGCCGTACCGAAGCGAACCTCGCCCAGGCCGCTTAGTGGTCGGCGCCGTAAATCCTTCGGGGGTTGTTCACGCTGCCGGCGCGACAGAGGATTCTTCGTGGTGATCGGCGGTGTGCCGGTCGAGCCTGGCCAGCAGATCGTCCAGGTCGGAGGTGGTGAACCTCCACTGGAACGGCTGTGCCGTGGCGTTGTAGCGGTCTTCGAAGGCTCGGAGCCGGTCCCTCACCTCGGTGACGTCGGTGAGGTCGTTGGGCGAGAGGGCCTTGCGCTGGACGGCAGAGAAGTAGATCTCGACTTGGTTGAGCCAGGAGGCGTGCACGCGAGTGTGGACCATGACCGTGTTCGGGAACGCCGCGGTGAGCCGGTCGGCCGCCTTCTGACCGCGATGGGAGGGGCCGTTGTCGACGATCCAGAACACGCGCTTGGCGCTCGCGTAGGGTTCCTGGCTCATGACCTGGGTAGCCAGGTTCATGAACGGGACGATGCCGGCGGGCATGGCGGGCGAACCGATCGGCCGAAGTGGCTCACTGGTACCCCGCAGTCTGCCCCGCCCGTCACCGCCCCAGCCCCCGCAATGACCGGTGCAAGAGGCCACTTGGACAGGGAAAACGCAACTTCGACATGGCCCGCAGAGGCAGCTACCTTTACCTGGTCTTCGGCGATCGCCCACGGTCGCACAGGAGTTCCTTCAGTCTGAGCCACCCGCGACGGGATGAGTCGGTCACGCCCCACGAACCCTCGCCCCCATGCGTAAGCCACCGAACCGGGTCCGTGCCAGGCAGCCCCAACCAGGGAGAGACGCATGCCCCATCTTGCTCTGTACACATTCGGCGTCCTGAAGTCACCTCTCGCCGATCCCGCACCTCTCACGCGCGAGTTCTACAACATTGGTGAGGCCGTCTACCGGAAGATCAGTCAGCACCCCGGGTACCTCGCGCGTGCTGAAGTGGCAGACGGTGACCGGGGCATGCTCTTCGGGGCGGACTGGGGTGCATGGGGAGAGTTCGCCGTACCGACCTGGTACGGCAAGGGCCATACGGTGGATACCACCGCTCTGGCCGCGACACTCTCACTCTGGACCGACCTGCGCCCCGCCTTCGATGCCGTCTACACCGGTCTGCACCGTGAGGCGCTGAACAGGCGTTACGACTGGTTCGAGAGGACAGGGCACCCGAATTACGTGTGCTGGTGGGTCTCCGACGGCGTGATACCCACCTGGCGGGACGGGGTTTCCAGGCTGGAACACCTCCACGACCACGGCTCCGCGCCGCACGCCTTCACCTTCCACCACTCATTCGCCCCGGACGGAACTCCGACCAGGATCAAAGGCATAGGGCCGAAGAGCGACCAGGTTCGCTGACAAGGAAGCCTGAACGACCGGGTTCGCTGTCAAACGCACGCACCGTTCAAGCAGGCTCGATCGGGCTTGAGCGGTAGCCCGGGACACCGGTACTGCCGCTCGCCCTCGCTGCTAATTAAGAGCTGCGATCAGGATCGCTACAGTACGGGCGTGCAGGCGGGCCCCCGGTCGGGCTGTGAACTCCGCGTCCAGCCAGGAAGGCCGGATGTGACCCTAGCCAACCTGCCCCTCACGGGGCTCCGGAGGACTCCGTCGGCCGGCCTTCCTGGCACCCGTAATGTGGGATATGCGGCAGGTTCCTCCGGGGGGCAGGGAAGGGCCGTCGAGCGGTGGTCCCGTGGATCCGCGCTGTCGAGCAAGAGCTCAAGCGGGCGGCGTGACCGAAGACCACACGCCGAACCACTGCTCGGCGCCGTACGCCTCGAATCGCTCCAGCTCGGTGAACCCGAGCTTCGCCGCGAGGCGCATCGAGCGGGCGTTGGCGGTCTGGGTGTAGAGCACCACCGGCTCACCGGGAAGCGCGCCGGCGAACCAGTCGAGTGCCGCTGCGCACGCCTCGGTGGCGTACCCGCGTCCCCACGCCTCCGGCAGGAACAGGTAGCCGAGCTCGGTCTCCCCGGCCTCCAGGCGGTTACCTGGACGCTCGGGATCTTGCGGGTCGAGCTGGATTGTGCCGATCGTCGCTCCGTCGAGCTCGACCACGAAGAAGCCAGGGCGCCGCCCGGGTACCTCGGGCACCGTGCGTTCGAGCTCGGCACGCGGTCGAGGGCCACCGAGGTAAGTGCCCACCTCCGGCGAGGCGTTCAGCTCGATGACCGCCACGCGGTCCCGGGCCTCGGACTCGCGGAGTACCAGCCGCTCCGTCTTGATCGGGGCAGGTGGCCAGGCGAGGGCTCTGTGGTCGGCTCTGTGGTCGGTCATGCCAGCCAACCTAACCAGCAGGCTCAGAAGCGATCAATACTCGCCGACCGATCAACCCACCGGCCCGCGGCCTCACCCTCACCAACAGAGCCGGGCCCGACAAGCCAAGCTCCCTCCTCACCGATTGGTGTCCACTCCTTGCCCCACCCTGCGCTCACGCGCTCAATCTCGGGGGCGAACCTTCACGACAGCCAGGCCCTGATCCCTCTCGTGCAAGGGATACCGCCGATCCGAACGGGCCCCGGCGGTAAGCCGGGGCCCCTCCTGTGGGACCGCTCGGGCGGTCCCCGCGTGGGATATCAACTGGTCACGGCATCAGCGCACACGCCGTGCGTCGAACTGGCCCACCCAGTACTTCGTACGGTCGAGATAGACCGTCTCCGCCTCGGTCCCGGTCTTCCCGTACGCGCCGGAGAAGGTCTGGTAGCCGAAACCGGCGGGCGGGTTGGCGGCGGCGGGCTCGATCGAACTGCCCTCGTGCCACTCGTTGAAGGAGGTGACGGAGACCCAGGTGGGCGATCCGCCGATGGCCGGGTCGAGCGCGTTGTTCCACTCCTTGTCGTAGGTGGCGCCGTTGTCCCGGCCGAGTGTGGGTGTGGTGTTGCCCGGTACCGCGCGGTCGTCGATATAGCCGGGTGCCACCGAGGGCGCCCAGATCAGACCGTTGGCCTTGGCGTAGTCGCCGGCCTGCTTCCAGCCGGGGGCGGTGGCGCCCGCGATGCCGTCGTAGGTGTAGAGCCCCGAGAAGTGCGCGATCTTGGAGGTGTCGGTGGTCTGAGCCAGGACAGTGTTGTTCTGGGTGACCTGGTCGAGGGCGGCCCAGTCCGTGATCCTCAGGCTCTCGAAGATGTAGAAGGCGGGGCGGTTGTTGTGTTCGGCGTCGCGGTAGTAGGCGGGATGGCTGCCGTAGGTGGAGTTGAGGTACTGGATGTCGGAGACGACGGAGGCCGCGGTGCGCCCCGCGTACGGCTCGATGTGCCAGGCCACCTTGACGCCCTGCTGCTGGGCGGCGTCCAGCACGCCCTTGGCGAGGGTGTCCTCGTAACCGCCCCTCCCCCACCAGCTGTAGACGATGACACCAGCGCCCGACTGCTTGACCCACCGCATGTGCTGGTCGACGGCTCCGGCGAAGTCACCGGAGTCGTAGGCCCCCAGCTTCGGGTAGAGGTCGGCGCCGATGTCCTGCGGCGGGGTGCGGCCGCCCTGCTGCCAGTGGCGGTAGCTGCCGTTCTTCACCGGGCTGCCGTACCACGGGTAGTAGAAGAGATGCACATTGGACGACAGGGCGGCGGTCACCGCCTGCTTCTCCAGGGTGAAGGTGTCGATGTCGAAGAGGGAGCCGGCCCCGCCGGAGAAGGTGAGGAAGACCGGTCCGGTCGGGGTGCCGGTCAGCGCGGTGGAGACGGTCCGGAAGTTCTCCCAGCCGCCGGTGTTCGGTACGGCCAGTGAGCCGAGCACCGGTCCGGTGGCTGATCCGGAGCGTACCTGGACGGTGCCGCCCGAACCGCCCGAGGAGACCTTCGCGGTGAACGTCTTGGTCCCGGTGAGCGAGGCCTGTGAGTAGCCGGCCCAGTCGCCGTTCTCGATATAGCCGAGGGTCCTGCCGCCGCTGGCGGAGACATGGTCGGCGGGCTGCACCCCGGAGGACGAGGTGTACGACTCGCCCTCGAAGGTCGACGGTGTCGTGCCGGTGCCGCCGAGTTCCTTGATCCGGATGTTGCGGAAGGACACGTCGTCGCCGGTGCCGTGGTTCTGGATGCCGATGTAGCCCTCTGCCAGGGACCGGGCGGGGTCGGTGTTGGTGAAGTCATTGATCTTCACACCGTTGAGGAAGACCTGGAGCCGCTCCCCCTCCACCCGGATCTCGTATCCGTTCCACTCCCCCGGCGAGTTGAGCGCGGCGTCCCGGGCGGCGATGTCGGCAGACTTGAAGCCGTAGACCGCACCCGTGGTTCTGTCGGCGGCGTCGGTGGCGTCGATCTGGATCTCGTACCCTTGGTTCACCGCCGAGTTGGGGTCGTCGGAGGCGGGGAAGCCCACGAAGACACCGGAGTTGTCGTCTCCCTGCATCTTCCAGTCGAGCTTGAGGGAGTACCCGTTGTACTCCTTCGCGCGGTACCAGAAGAGCCCCATGCCGCCCTGCGAGGAGAGGGTGGCGTCGGTGTCGGTGAAACTGCCTGGGCCGGCCTGCGACCAGCCGGTCGTCGAGCCGTTGTAGAGCGGGGTGTAGCCGCTCTCCGCCCGGCAGTCGGCCTTGGCGAAGCCCGCCGCGTACCGGATTCCGCCGAGGAGCAGGGAGCGGAAGGCGGGGTCGGCGTACGACTCGGTGGTGTGGCCGAGACCGGTGTAGAACGACCGGCCGCTGCCCTGGGCGTGGCACCAGGTGATGGGGTGGTCGCCGCTCATCTCCCCGCCGCTGTAGCTGCTTTCGTCGAGACTCTGCAGCACGCGCACGTTGGCCCGCGGATTGGTCCGGTAGTTGTACCACTCGTCGGTCCTGGACCAGGTCTGGCCGAGGTGGGCCGTGGCCGCGTGGGCCCGGTCCTCGGTCTTCAGCGTGGCCGGCTGGATCGCCGGGTGGCTCTTGAACCAGGCGCCGACGAGTTGCTCGTACTGCGGCCAGTTGTACTCGGTGTCGGCCGCCGCGTGGATGCCGAAGTAGCCGCCGCCTCCGTCGACATACGCTTGGAGGGCGGACTGCTGGGCGGCGTTGAGTACGTCGCCGGTGGTGGAGAGGAACACCACCGCCTTGAAGCCGGCCAGATTGGCCGGGGTGAAGGCGGCGCCGTCCTCGGTGGCCGTGACGGTGAAGTTGTTGGCCGCGCCGATATCGCGGATGGCCTGGGTACCGGCCGGAATGGAGTCGTGGCGGAAGCCCGCCGTCTTGGAGAAGACGAGCACCTTGTAGGCGGGGTCGGCGGCCTGTGCGTTGACGGCCGGTGTCAGGAACGCCCCGATGAGGGCGAGGGCGGCCACGAGGGCCGAGGCCAGAGCCGATGGTATTCGGCGTCGGCCGGCGGACGGTCGGTGTGGGGTCTGATGTAACATCACGGTCCCTTTCCCGCCCTTCACTTGGTGAGGGTGAGGGTGTCGATGTCGAACAGGGAGCCCGCGCCGCCGGTGAAGGAGAGGAACAGCGCTCCGGAGGCGGCGGTGCCGGTCAGGGCGGTGGAGACGGTGGTGAAGGTCTCCCAGCCGCCGGTGGGCTGGACGGCGACGGAGCCGAGCAGGGCGCCGGTCGCCGATCCTGATCGGATCTGGATGGTGCCTCCCGCGCCGCCCGAGGAGACCTTCGCGCTGAAGGTCTTGATCCCGGCCGTGGGAACGGACGCGTACCCCGCCCAGTCACCGTTCTCGATGAAGCCGAGCGTCTTGCCGCCGCCGGCCGGGGCGTGGTCGGCGATCTGGACGCCCTGGGACGAGGTGTACGACTCCCCCTCCACCGTCTGGCCGGTGGCACCGCTGCCGGTGGTGAAGGTGAAGGCGTCCACGTCGAAGAGGTTGCCCTGTCCCGTGGGGCCCTTGAAGACGAGGAACAACTCCGTTGTCCCGGCGGGCGCGTTTGCCAGGTTGGCGGAGACGTCGGTGAAGGTCTCCCAGCCGCCGGTCACCGGTACGGTCATGGTGCCGAGCAGGGTGCCGGTGGCCGATCCGGTGCGTACCTCGATCGTGCCGCCGACGCCGCCGGAGGCAACCCGGGCCGTGATCTTGTTCGTGTTGCCCACCGCGTAGGGCTTGAAGGAGATCCAGTCGCCGTTGTCGGTGAAGCCGACCGTGTTGCCGCCCTCGGCGGGGCCGTGAGCGGCCACCTGGATGCCGGACTGGGCCGAGAAGTGTTCGGCCTGCCGGTGGCGGGGCTGGAGGACACGGACGCTGTGCGTGGTCAGTCCGGCGCCGTCGGTGTACTCGGCGTCGAAGACACCGTAGAGGTTGGCGGCGCTGTCGTGCTCACCGTCGGTCGGCACGGCGATCGTACCGGTGCAGCCGCTCTTCGAGGTGATCGCGTGACGGTGCTCGTCATGGCCCAGGAGATAGGTGACCTTGACCTTGGCGCAGTCGATGGCCCCGTCCTCGGGGTCGCTGACGGTGACCGAGAAGGGCACGGTGTCGCCGAAGGAGAACAGCTCACCGTCCTTGGGGCCGGTGAGATTGACGGTCGGCGCCGTGTTGCCCGCCGTCACCACCAGGCTCGCTGTGCCGGTGAGCCCCTCCGGGTCCCTGACCGTCAGGGTCGGTCGGAAGGTCCCCGTGGTGGTGTAGGTGTGCGACGGGTTGGCCGCGGTGGACGTGGAGCCGTCGCCGAAGTCCCAGGAGTAGGTGAGGGCTTTGCCCTCGGGGTCGGAGCTGCCCGCCGAGGAGAACGCGACGGTGAGCGGGGTCGGCCCCGAGGTCTTGTCCGCCGCCGCGACGGCGACCGGATTGCGGTTGCTGCCGCCGACGTACTCGACGCGATAGAGGGCCTGGTTACTGGCACCGGTGCCGTAGTCGAGGACGTACAGCGCGCCGTCCGGGCCGAATGCCTGGTCCATGACCTGGGTGCCGGTCCAGGGGAAGGCATCGATGACGCCGGGGGTGCCGTCGGCCTTCACCTCGATGGCCTTGATCCACTTCCGGCCGTACTCACCGGCGAAGAAGCGGCCGTCGAGGGACTGCGGGAACTTCACATTCGAGTTCAGGTTCGCGTCGTAGCGGTAGACCGGTCCGCCCATGGGCGATTCCGAGCCGCCGCCGAACTCGGGCGGGGATCCGGCGTCGCCGCCGTACCTGATCCAGCTCGGCTTGGCCGGGGGCAGCGTGGCCTGACCGGTATTACGGAAGGAGTTGTTGGCCGGGCCGCCGGCGCAGTTGTACTTCGCCCCGGTGGGCCCGCTCGGGAAGGTGTACTCACCGTAGGTCTCGGTAGCGGTGTTCGTACCGGTGCAGTACGGCCAGCCGTAGTTGCCGGGTCCGGTGATGCGGTTGAACTCGACCTGGCCGGCGGGTCCGCGCCCGCCCCCGTCGGTGCCCCCGGCGTCGGGTCCGTAGTCACCGAGGTAGACGATGCCGGTGGCCTTGTCGACCGACATCCGGAAGGGGTTGCGGAAGCCCATCGCGTAGATCTCGGGGCGGGTCTGCGCCGTACCGGAGGCGAAGAGGTTACCGGCCGGGACGGTGTAGCCGCCGGCGGCCGTGGGCTTGATCCTGAGGACCTTGCCGCGCAGGTCGTTGGTGTTGCCGGAGGAGCGCTGGGCGTCGAACTGCGGGTTCCGGTCGGTCCGTTCGTCGATCGGCGAGTAGCCGCTCGACTCGAACGGGTTGGTGTCGTCACCGGTGGTCAGATAGAGGTTCCCGGCGGCGTCGAAGTCGATGTCCCCGCCGACATGGCAGCACTGACCTCGGTCGTTGGGCACTTCGAGGACGATCTTCTCGCTGGCCATGTCGAGGGTGCCATCGGTCTTCAGGGTGAACCGAGAGAGATTGAGATGACCCTTCCACGGCTCGAAGGAGGCGGCGGAGCCGGTGACCGGGGCGTCGCCTGCCGGGGTGTTCAGCTTCGGTGAGTAGTACAGGTAGAGATAGCGGTTGGAGGCGAAGCCGGGGTCTGCCGCTATGCCCTGGAGCCCTTCCTCGTCATGGGTGTAGACGTCGAGCTTCCCGGCCGTCTTGGTGTTGCCCGCAGCGTCCGTGAAACGGACCGTGCCGTCGCGGGCGGTATGTACGACCGCGCGGTCCGGCAGCACCGCGAGCGACATCGCCTCGCCTAACTCGGCTGGCCCGAGGGCCAGTTGTACTTGCTGGTAGTCGCCCGCCGGAATGGCCACGGGGGCGGCGGGCGCCATGGCGGCGGAATCGGGGACGGGGGCACCGGCCGCGGGGCCGGTGACGGCACCGCCCGCGACGATCAGCGAGAGAACGGAGAGCCATCTCGACCATGTCCGCCTCCGTTTCGGCGGCCCTGACAGTGCTGACGGTCCAGACATGGAGCTTCCTTCCTGACCTGGTGGGGGGCGTGAGTCAGGCATGCGGGCACGCGAAAGCACGCTGCCGTCTCACTGGTGGCGAAGCCTGCGTATTCGGGTGATGTCCCGTCACCCATGGCTTGCGGTGGCACCGTTTTGGCGGAGTGTTTCGATGAAGCATCAACGGATTGCGAAATCTCGCGAGAGTTTTGCATGCTGGCAACGGCGCCATAATTTGTCAAGGTCGTGTCAAAATCCCGGTCGCGCCCATCGGTGCGTGTTCGGACACCCCCCGGGCGCCCCCGTCGGCACGCGGCGCGAAGTGGCTGACCCACTCACCCTTTGGGAGGAAGCACCTGGTGTCCCCGCTCCCCCGGCGTCCGGCCTCCGGTGTGCCGGAGAACGTGCGGCACGCCGTCGAGACCCGTGCTACCCGCGGCGGGTTCCCCCGGCTACTGCAGGACCGTCCCCGAACCTGTCCATCTCCCGACAACACCGAGTACGGGAAGGTCAACCTGGGCTTCGCCTGGTCCCTGATGGATGACTTCGAGTGGGCCTACGGCTACGGGAAGCGGTTCGGTCTGGTCCACGTCGACTACGAGACGCAGGTCCGCACCGTCAAGGGCAGCGGTCACCGTTACGCCGACGCCATCCGCGCGGCGGCGACACGGAGCAGCAAGGCCGCCTGACCGGGACATCTCGCATGCCGGAGCCACCGCCCTGTCCGGAGAAGGGCGGTGGCTCCGACGTGTGGGCGGCGCCGCGTCTCAGGCCCGGTTGGGCACCGAGGGTTGCGTGCCGGACTGGGCCACGACCGAGGCGGCCACCTGGGAGGCGAAGCGCAGCATCGCCTCCGCCCGCTCCCTCGGCAGAGCCGAGGCACCGCCCGCGCGATGGGCTCCGCTGCCGACGAGCCAGCTCAGTACGCCGGCCATGAAGGCGTCGCCGGCGCCGATGGTGTTGACCACGTCGACCGGGACCGCCGGCACGGACACCGGTTCACCCGACCTGGTGTAGGCCGTGCTGCCGCGCGCGCCGCGGGTCAGCACCACGAGCCGGCCCTCCCCGGCCAGGGTCCGGCACGTCTCATCGGGATCGGTGTCCGGCCAGAGGTGGACCAGATCCTCGTCGCTCGCCTTGACGACGTGTGCCAAGGCGCACAGTTCCCGCAGCCGCTCGGCGCCGGCCTCGGGATCGAGCGTGCGGTCCTCGCGGACGTTGGGGTCCACGACGAGTACCGACTGCCCGGCGCCCGCTCGTGCGGTCGCCGCCACGGCCTCGGCGGCCGGTTCCACGACCGCGGCGAGACCGCCCACGTACACCGCGCCGAACCGGCCCACCTCCGAACTGCGGTCCTGAATCCGGAAGGTGGCCGTGTCCTGCAGATGGAAGTGATAACCCGTGCCCCCCGGGCCCGGGTCAGCGACCGCGAGCGCGGTGGGCAGCGGGGAGCGTGCACACAGGCCGAGTTCGGCGCCTGCCGAGACCAGCCTCTCCTCGATCGTACGGGCGAAACCGTCACCGCCGAGGGCCCCGGCGTACCAGCTGGGAGTGCCCAGTCCGGCCAGACCGGCCGCGACATTGGCCGGCGCGCCTCCTGGCTGGGCCAGGTGCGTGCGCGGGTCCTGTGCGGACGGCACCAGGTCGATGAGAGCCTCTCCCATCACCAGGACGGCGCCGGGGCCTCCTGTCACGGCTCGACCACGATCTTGCGCCCCTGGCCCGCCTTGAACTTCTGCAGCGCCTCGGGGTACTGCTCCAGTGACATCCGGTCGCTGATGAAGACCGAGGGGTCGAGCAGGCCGGTGGCGAAGAGCGCGGCGGCGCGTTCGTAGCTGTGCAGTACCGCCATGGAGCCGGTGATGGTGATCTCCTGGTTGTAGATCTTGTACGGCTCGATGACGGCGGTCGTCGCATAGTCGGCGACTCCGAACTGCAGGAACGTTCCGCCCTTGGCGACCCGGCCGAGACCGTCCTGGATTGCTCCCGCGTTGCCGGTGGCGTCGATGACGACGTCCCACCCCCGTTCGGTCTCCAGCTCGTCCGCCGAGGCGGCGGAGCGTGAACAACCCAGCTGCGCCGCGGTCTTGAGCCGCTCCGCGTTGATGTCGAGGACATCGACGCCGGCGGCGCCGGTGTGCTTGGCGAGTTCGAGCATCATCAGACCCATGGTGCCCGAGCCGTAGATCAGCACCTGGGCGCCGAGCGTGCTGCTGAGCACGTCGTAGCCGCGCACCGCGCAGGACAGCGGCTCGATCAGTGCCGCGTCCTTCACATCGATGTGCCCGGGGAGCTTGACGCAGTTCGCGACGGGTGCGACGGCGTACTCCGCGGCTCCGCCGGGCTTGCTGACGCCGATCGCATTCCAGCGCTCGCACAGGTTGCCACGGCCGATACGGCAGTAGTGACACTCGTGGCAGTACAGCGAGGGATCGACGGCGACCAGGTCGCCCAGGGCCAACTCGTTGACGTCGGTGCCCAGTCCCACGATCTCACCGGCGAACTCATGGCCGGGGATGATCGGCAGGGTCGGCGCGAACTCGCCCTGGAGGATGTGCAGATCGGTACCGCACAGCCCGCATGCCGCGACCCGGACGACGACGTCACGGGGGCCCGGGGTCGGATCGGGAACCGTCGTCACAGACACTTTGCCGACGGCCTCGACGATCGCTGCCCTCATTTCACAGCTCCAAGAGAAAGGCCCTGAACAAGCTTGTCCTGGGCGGCGAAGCCGGCGGCGAGCACCGGCAGGGACACGACGGCGGACGCCGCGCACAGCTGGGCGAGGAAGAGTCCCTGGCTGGTCACGAACCCGGTCAGGAAGACGGGCGCTGTCTGCGCCGTCACCCCGGTGAGCACGCGGGCGAAGAGCAGCTCGTTCCAGCTGAAGATGAAACAGATCAGTGCGGTGGCGGCGATGCCGGGGGCGGCGATCGGCGCGACAACCCTGGTGAGGATGGTCGGCAGCCTGGCGCCGTCGACCTGTGCCGCCTCGATGATCGAGACCGGCACATCGGCGAGGAAGGACTGCATCATCCAGACCGCGATCGGCAGATTCATCGAGGTGTAGAGGATGACGAGCAGCCAGACGTTGTCCAGCATGCCGATGTTCTTCGCGAATAGGTACACCGGCAGCAGTCCGGCGACGACCGGCAGCATTTTCGTGGAGAGGAAGAAGAACATCACGTCCGTCCACTTCTCCACTCGCTTGATGGACAGCGCGTACGCGGCCGGTAGCGCGAGCACCAGCACGAACAGCGTGGAGAACACGGAAGACGTGAGGGAGTTGATCAGCGGCGGCCAGGGGCTCGCGCCGCTTCCCGTGCCGAAGAACGCCCGGTAGCTGTCGAGCGTGAGCGGCGCAGTGAGCGACGGCGGATTGGTCGCCGCGTCGGGCTCCGAGTGGAAGGAGGTCAGCAGCATCCAGATCGCCGGGAGGCAGAAGACGATGCCGACGACCCAAGCCAGCAGGCCGAGCGAGGCTGAGCGGCGCCTGGCACGGCGCTCGACGGGAGCGGCATGCCGGGTCGCGGGAGCGGCCTTGGGGGCGTCGGTGGCGGTCGGAGTGCTCATGAGCGGCCTGCCTCCTCAGTGAAGAGGGACGAGACCACACGCAGGGCGAACGTCGCGATCACGATTGTGCCGATCACGACAACCACTCCGGCCGCGGACGCCAGTCCGTATTCATGAGCCTGGTAGAAGGTCTGATAGACGGTGTACGGGAGGTTGGCGGTGCCGAGGCCCCCCGCGGTGATGGTGAACACCGCGTCGAAGTTCTGCACGATGTAGATCGAGCCGAGCAGGATGCCCAGCTCCAGGTACCTGCGCAGATGCGGCAGGGTCAGGAAGGCGAACATCTGCCAGGCGTTGGCGCCGTCGAGACGGGCCGCCTCCATCATGTCCATGGGCCGGCTCTGCAGCCCGGCGAGCAGGATGAGCATCATGAAGGGCGTCCACTGCCAGACCAGCGCGGCCTCCACCGCGAGCAGCGGCATGTCGGAGATCCAGTCGGGCTGGGCCGGACTGCCGTCGCCGAACAGGCCGGTGACCCACGCCCACGCGCCGTTCAGCAGGCCGTACTCGGGGTTGTAGAGAACGTGCTTCCACAGCAGTGCCGCGGAGACGGGGACCAGCAGGAACGGCGTGATGAACAGGGTGCGTACGAAGCCGCGGCCCATGAACCTGCGGTCGAGCAGCAGGGCGAGGAGCAGCCCGAGCACGACGCTGACGATCACCACGCTCACCGTGAGCAGCACCGTGGTGAACACCGACTCGCGCAGGTCGGCGTCGCTGAACACGGAGCCGTAGTTGGACAGTCCGGAGAACGCCCGCTTGTCGGGAGCGAGCGAGTTCCAGTCGAAGAGCGAAATGAACAGCGTCGCCACGAAGGGAAGTTGGGTGACCGCGATCAGGAAGACCAGCGCAGGCAGGAGGGGGGCACGAGTGGCCCAGTTGCGTACCCTGCGGGAGGGCCCCCGGCCGGCGCGCCGCGTCGCTGTGGGGGGCGACGCGCCGGCCGGGGACACTGACGGGCTACTGAGAGAGGTACTCACTTCTGCTCCTTGCCGACCTTCTCGGCGAGCGCCTGCGAGGTCTTGAGGGCGTCGTCCACCGACTGCTTGCCCGCGATGGCCGAGCTGATCTCCTGCGAGACCTTGGTACCCAGGTCCGTGAACTCCGGGATGCCGACGAACTGGATGCCGATCGTCGGCCGCGGCTGGGTGCCCGGGTTACTCGGGTTCGCGCTGGAAATGGCCTTCTTGGTGACGTCGGCGAAGGCCGAGGCGTCCTTCAGGTAGTCCGCGTTCGTGTAGGTCGAGGCGCGCTTGCCGGCGGGCACGTTGGCCCAGCCGATCTTGCTGCCGACGAGGTTCTCGTACTTCTCACTGGACGCCCACGAGATGAACTTCCACGCGCTCTCGGTCTTGGCCGAGGCTTTCTGCATTCCCCATGCCCAGGTGTAGAGCCAGCCGGAACTGTCCGTCTTGTCGACGGGCGCAGGCACGTAGCCGATCTTGCCCTTGACCGGGGAGTTCGAGGCCTCCAGCGATCCGGCGCCGGAGGTCGCGTCGTACCACATGGCTGTCTTGGACTGCGTCATGCCGTTGAGGCACTCGGCAAAGCCGGACTGCGGGGCACCCGCCTCACCGTGCTCACGCACCAAGTCGACGTAGAACTGCGTGGCCTTCTTGAACTCGGGGGTCCCGAGCTTGGCATTCCAGTCCTTGTCGAACCAGGTACCGCCCATCGTGTTGACCACCGTGGTCAGCGGCGCGATGACCTCGCCCCAACCCGGGAGACCGCGCAGACAGATGCCCTTCATCCCGGGCTTGGCACCGTCCGCCTTGGCAGCGAGGTCGGCGACCTGGTCCCAGGTGGGCTTGGCGGGCATCGTGAGGTTCTTGTCCGCGAATACGTCCTTGCGGTACATCAGGAAGGACGACTCGCCGTAGAACGGTTCGGCGTAGAGCTTGCCGTCCTCCGCCGTGAGGGATTCCTGCAACGGCTTGAGGATGTCGCCCTGATTGAACGCCTTGTCCTTGGCGACGTAGTCGTCGAGGGGGTGCAGCCAGCCGTTCTTCGCGTAGAACGGCACTTCGTAGTTGCTGATGGTGGCGACGTCGTACTGGCCGGCCTGGTTGGAGAAGTCCTGGGTGATCTTGTCGCGGACGTCGTTCTCCGGCAGGACGGTGAAGTTCACCTTGATGCCGGTGTCCTTGGTGAAGTTTGCAGCCGTGAGCTTCTGCAGCTCGATCATCTGCGGGTTGTTCACCATGAGGACGTTGAGGGTGTCGCCACCTCCGCCGGAGGAGGAGGCGCCGCCCGCGCCGCTGCATCCCGCGAGCAGCGCCGTCAGGGCGACGCCCGCGCCCACACGCACGTACAGACCACGCCGTCGTAGCTGAAGAGGCATGAGTTTTCTCCTGATCATTTGTCGCGGAGGGGTTGAGAAAGACGTGCCGCTCCCGCCGCCCAGCCGTCCTGGGGAGATACGGAGAGCACACAAGGGGGTGGATCACATTCAGACGCGGATGACCTGCGGTCCGAGGAGTGAGTAACGCTGCGCTTCTGCCGAGGGCAGACCCGCGTCGGTGACGATGGTCTCGAAGTCGCCGACCTCGGCGAAGCGGCAGAAGCTCACCGCACCGAACTTGGTATGGATTCCGACGAAGACCCTGCGCCGCGCGCTGCGCATGGCTTGGGCCTTCACCTCGCTCACGGCCGGGTCCGGGGTGGTCAGGCCGTATTCACGGGAGATGCCGTTCGCTCCCACGTACGCGAGGTCGATGACGAACTCGGAGAGCATGCGGGTGGTCCAGTGGTCGACCGTCGCCATCGTGGATCCGCGCACCCGGCCGCCGAGCAGGAGTACCGCGATCTTCTCCGCGTCGGCGAGTGCGGTCGCCACGGTGAGGGACGCGGTGACCACGGTCAGGGCCCGGTCCAGGGGCAGCGCCTCAGCGATCAGCTGGGGGGTGAAGCCCTCGTCGACGAAAACGGTTTCCGCGTCGCCGAGGAGACCGGCGGCGGCTGCCGCGATCCGAGACTTCTGGGGTACGAGACGGGTCGTCCGGACCGCGAGTGTGCTCTCGAACCCCGCGCTCTCGACGGGGTAGGCGCCACCATGAGTGCGCCGCACCAGACCGTGCTCCTCCAAGGTGTGCAGGTCGCGCCGGACGGTCTCCTTGGCCACGCTGAGTTTCACGGCCAGCGCAGCGACTTCCACTGAGCCGTCACGGCGAGCGATCTGAAGGATTTCTCGTCGGCGTTCGTCTGTGTCCACGACACACTTCCCTGCTCCATGCGGATGAGCACCCGTTCGGGCTCATGCGTCGTTTGTACAAGCAAGAGACCCACTGCCACCAGGCTCTTCGCTACACCGACTGCGCCCGTTCATGCCCGTTCCGCCAAGACCATAGACGCTGCTCACGCGGGTGGATCGGGAGCCTGCGGATCAGATCGCTGCCCGTTTGGGGCCGTGAGAGCGCCCGAACGGAGCCCGAAGAGATGTACGCGGTCGAGCGAAACGGAGCGGGAAATCAGATCCGCCACCATCTCCGGAGAGGCCGTGAAGGAGGTCGCCCGCCCAACTTCGATGCCGAGGCATACAAGCAACGCAACACTGTCGAACGATGCATCAACCGTCTCAAGCAGTGGCGCGGCCTGGCCATGCGAACGGACGAGCTCGCCATCGCCTACCAGGCCGCACTCCACCTTGCCGCCATCCTTATCTGGATCCGCGCTGGCCTGCTCGGTCACCGATCAACCACCCAGCGCGCGTTCGGCGGCCAGGACCCCTTGCTGACGATGTGGTCGACGATCCTGAACGCTTCCTCAAGCGGCACGGTGTCCTCGTCCGGATACTCGTCATGCTGCCCGTCAGAGAGGACGAATCCCTCGCTGGACCCGTCGGCTCCCGGGTCCACGGCGTGCTCGCCGGGATCGCCCTCCCCTTCGAGCAACACCACCATCGCGCGCTCGGTATTGGTCACGAACGCCAACGACCGACCAGAAGAACTGGTCAGCCACGTTTCAAGCAGCCCGTCGGCGATCCTCGCTCGGAGAGTCTGCAGCACCATCTCGGACAACACGGGGACGGTGACGCCGCCATCGATCACCCAGGACTCGATCATGAGCACGACGATCTCACGGCCGGATCTGAGAGACAGGCTCTAGCTGTCCCGTAATCCCTGGCAGGCGCACGACGACAGGTACGGAACCTCGCAGCGTTGTCGGAACGCCCGCATACGCCCCGCACGAGGACACCCTCCGCCTGGCGATGCACCTCATCCGACGCCGCGCGCAGATCCATCAGGAATTATGGGACAGACAGCCGTTACGGTCGAGTCATGGCGCTACGCATGGAATGGTCGATTGAAGGCCCCTTCTCTGGGGCGGCAGGGCAGACCGTGAGCGACGTGCAAGAAGCTGTGTACTGGCTGGACACGTCAGTGATGCGGATCCAGGAGCGCGCGGACCTGCCCCCATTTGAGTCCGATCGGCTCGGCCAGTGCGCGCGGCTCCTGCGCGCCCGGATGCTCGACGAAGCAGACAGTGCGACGTCGCGCGGTAAGCAATGGTCGGCCACCATCGGCCCTCTCAGCATGACGCTCACCCCGACCGGCTGAAAGCCGCAGGCAGTGCGCCGAACCGGTGCGTCATCCAGCCGCCCGGATGCAAAAGGTTTCGCCCGGCACAAAGATCAAGGTTCGGTGGTGGCCCGGGTTCTCCTCCTAAGGGCTGTCCCGTAACTGTGGATCGCCATAGGCCCGGGCCCGTTCCTGCATGGCGTTACTAGGCCGCCGCGGGCGTTGTCAGTGGGCACGGGCACCCTGACGGCATGAGCATCTCTTCGTCTACTGCAGCCGATGCGTCCCACATCTCTCCTGTTTGGGTGGAGTCGATGGGCGGGCCTTTGATCGTCGTCCCCGTCTCCGCGTTGGCTGCATGGCGTGGGGGTACGGAGACCGGGTTCCTGGCGGGAGACGCCACCACTCCAGACGACTACGACCGGGCCTGCGCGGTGGATGATCTGGCCGGTGTGATCTCCGTCGGAGACAACGGTGCGCAGGCACTGGTGCTGGCGGACGAGCCCGCTACCAGCTGCTTTCTACACGAGCACCGA
Source organism: Streptomyces sp. NBC_01717 (assembly GCF_036248255.1). Lineage (NCBI taxonomy): Bacteria > Bacillati > Actinomycetota > Actinomycetes > Kitasatosporales > Streptomycetaceae > Streptomyces > Streptomyces sp. NBC_01717. The sequence continues at coordinate 864,741 of NZ_CP109178.1, forward strand.
GCCTTCCTACGGTGGCTTGCCGCCGACTCCGAAGCCGAGCTGAAAGCTGCGGCCAGGGCTGTCCTCGCAGATGCGGCCACTCAGTGGGAGGAGTGCGGCACATGGGTGTCGGACGGTCCAGCCACGCTCATGGACTCTGCCGAAGCAGGCGCCGAGCTGGACATCGAGTATCCCGGCGGCGGAATGCCCGCCCAGGCATCAGTCCCGCTGCCCGCCGGCCGCTGGAAGGTCCGTGCCACCCACACCAAGGCGGACGAGGAGAACTGGGTTGGCCTGGTCCAGCTCCTGCCCATCAAATCTTGAACGGGCAGGAGCTTGTCAGCCCTCATATGCGACCGCTTGTCACCAACTCGGCGGCTACTTACGGACGAGGAGCTGGATCCCCGTTGACTCGTGCCCGCTCATGGTATTGACCGTGATGTGCCGGGAGCCGCGGGCTTCGAAATCAGAGAGCAGGGTGGGGAACCACGAGCGGGGGTGGTGGCGGAATACCGCGCCGTCGTCGGTTTCGAAAACGCCGTAGTTGTCGTAGTGGGTGGCACAGCGGTCGTAGCGAATGCGGTTGCGTTCGTCGTTCTGCAGCAAGAAGTCGCTGACGTACAGGGTTCCGCCGGGCTTGAGGACCCGATGAAGCTCAGTGATCAGTCGGTGCTGAGCTTCTTCGGTAGGGATGCAGGTCAGCACGGCGAAGAGCACGGCCATGTCGAAGGCTGCATCCGGGTACGGCGAGAGCGGTGGCTCGTCCAGGACGGTGAAGCGCATGGCGGGGTGGAGGAGACGCGCCCGTTCGATCATTCCTGGCGAAGTGTCCACGCCCGTGAGGTTGTCGAAGCCCTGATGTTCGAGATCTTGCAGGGTGCGGCCGTAGCCGCACCCGTAGTCGAGGATTGCCGCGTGCCTGTTGATTCCGCCTAGCCAAGGTAGGTGGAGCGGGTGTGTGAACGTCTTCGTGGCCGCGGCAGCGTCCCAGTAGGGAATCTGGCTGTCCAGGTCTGCCATGGCGGTTGCCTCCCTGGCGGCCCCGCCCAGGTCGCTCGTGACCATCGACGAGGCCGTCGCTCGAAGTGCTCAACGACCTGACAAGTTACGCCGTCCTAGCGGAGGTCAACAGATCCCGAACCACCCTCCTCGACTCGATCCGCCAGGCCCACCTCGCCCAGGTGACCGTCGCCCAGAACGAGGAGGTGCGATCACAGCCTGGGCCGCGATCATCGGTCCCGACTCTGGTCTGCGGCGTGTACGGCATGAACTTCGACCACACGCCCGAACTGGGCTGGACCTGCGGCTACCCCTTGGTCCTCGGCGTCACCGCCTGCCTCTTCATCCACCGGGGCTTCCGCCGCAACGGCTGGCTCTGACCGTCCAGCGGGTAGCGCGTCGGCGTGGGCATGTATCAACGACCCGCACGGAGTCGGCCGGTTGCCGTCAAGGTCGCGTCAGGGGCGGCCACAGGTGGTGAGCCCGGGGATAGCTTCGTCCTGCGCCCTGGATCGCCTCCCCGCGCCCGGGGACCATCTGTCGGCCACAGTCCTTCAAGGAGCACCCCATGTGCCTGTTCCAGTACGACGACGATCCCGAGCCCGAGGAACGGGACCCGGCCGGATCCCTGTATGTCCCGGTCCGGCCGGGAACATCTGCGATGGTGGCACGCCTCTTCCGCACCCCGCTCGGCGCCCGTACCGCTGTCGGGTTCACCACCCGGGGCCGGCTGACCGCCACGCTCGGAGCGGAGCAGCCTTGGATCCGGCTCTCCGAGTCGACCCTCCGCTCGCTGGCCGAGCCGCTGGGAGCACAGCTGCTGACCGTCGACCCGACACTTACCGCCCCTGCGGTCACCACACCCTCGACCGGCTCGCCGGTGTCCCGTACGGGACCGGCCACCCACGGAGCCGGGCTCGGGGCCCGGACCACCTGACCGTCTCGTATGCCGCGCGCGGTACCCGCCTCCGTGGCTCCGTTCCCCTGGCCGTGTCCCCGTCGAGAGTGCCGCCTGGTGCCCGTTTTCGCTCCAGATCCCCGTGCGGCGGCACGCACCGACCTGTGCGGGCGCGCGCCAGGGGATCACGACACAGACTCTGGCCCGCCCTTCTGGCGTCCGCGGCGCTCGCCGTCCCGGGCGCCGTCTGGGCGGTGGGCAGGGGAGGGGCGCATCTGGGGCTGCGGTCGCGCTGCTGAAGGGCGGCGAAGTCGGCGTGCGCCGTCTCGACGGCCTCCGGGTACGCCTGAGTACGCCTGGGCCTTCTCGTGCTCGGCCAGCGCTCGGTAGATGCTGGAGAGGCTGGGGCTCTGTCCGTTCCGGCGGCCGGTGGGGATGAGCAGGTCGGGCTGGATGCCCTCGACAGTCTCGCCGTTCGCGCAGCGCCGGAGCGCGGTGTGCAGCATGTCGTCGGTGATGACCGGGCGCCGGCCGCCGTAGCTGCCCTTGCGGGCCGCGGTGTCGAGTCCTTCGAGCGTGGCCTCGCGGATGTTCTCGCGCTCGGTTCGGCCATCGCCGCGAAGAACCCGAACAGCAGGCGTCCTGGGCCGCTGGGGTCGTACATCCCCGGGAGGGGTCCGCGGGTCGGCGTAGGTCGTGGTGCCGGCTCCGCCGTCCCAACCGAACTGGCCGATGGGCGCGTAGTCGCCTCGGTATGTGCGCACCGTCATCCCGAAGCCCCCGGCCGCCGACCCGCCCCTGACCGTGTTACAGATGGACGACGCTGCGCACCCATGCCTGAAGGGCGGCTGTCTGCTCGGGCGTGAGACGGTTGGTGGTCATCTGCTCAACGGCCGGCCGGGACAGGACCCGCTCGGTGCCGTGCATTCCGTGGTTGAGCAGCATCCGGAATTAGGCGTGATAGTCGTCGACGGTCGAGTCGAGTCCACCGCCGCTGGGCGGGATCGAAGATGCGCTCGCGCAGGAACGCCTCGAACGACTGGCCGGTGCCCCTGGCCACCACCCGCATCCGCAGCGAGAAAGGCATCCGCTGGGGCGGACGCCCCCTCGAAATCGCAGCCTGGACGACCGGCGAAACTATGCGGTCACAGCGCTAGCTGTCGTAGGGGACCCAGGCACGCTCGCCTGCGTCGTTCGTGCCGTACCAGTAGTGCGGCATTGCCTTGATGCCGGTGGTGCGGAACGGGCGGCCGTGGTCGTCGATGCGGATCGTGCCGGTGCGGCCCTGGGAGGACCAGTCGAGTTCGAGGTACCAGCGGGCGTCGTGGGTCTGTGTCGTCGCGTCGACCAGCAGCACCTCCGGGTCCTCGGCGGAGACGCGGTACGGGAAGTGCGCGGCCGGGATGGCGTGTTCGCTGTCGGCGCCGTCCTTCGGGCGGGTGATGGGGCGGTCGACGTCGAGGTTCACGGTGAAGCGGCGGGGCGTGAGGTCGCCCCCGCAGCCCTGGCCCATGGCGTACGCGCTCCCGGCGGCCGGGTTGCCGCGGCTGACGATGCGGACGTGGAGCGCCTCCAGGACCACGGCCGTGGACGACCGCCCCTGCACCGAGATCTGCACCCTCGTCTGCCGCCCGTGCACCGCGCCCTGCGTCGCCGCCCACGCCCCGGCATCCTGCTCCGCCGGCGGCGCAGGTACCTGTGCGGGCGGCTTGGCGATGACGTAGTCGTGGCCGCAGCCCTTGTCCCAGACCAGGGAGTCGGCGCTCCAGGCGAGGGGCAGGCCGGTGGTCTGATTCGCGGCCGCGGTGGGACCGCTGCCGGTGGCGGACGGGGCGGGGGCCTTGTGACGGCGGCCGGGCGACGCGGAGTTCCGGGAAGGGGAGGGGGATGCGGTGACCGACGCCGCCGAACGGTGGGGTGCGCCGGGGGCGGTCGTCCGCGAGCCCGCGGAGCGGGAGGCGTCCGCCTCGGAGGAGCGCTCGCCCGACAGGGCGGACGTGCTGCGCAAAGTGGCGACCAGCACGCAGGCGACGGCGGTGGACGCCAGGACCCGTCGGCGGCGATACCAGGGGCGGGAAGCGGGCGAGGCAGCGGGCTCGTCCGGGTCGGGGCCGTCCCCGGGCTGCTCCGCGGAGCTGCTCTCCTCGACGAGCGCCCCGTCCCCCCCGTCCGGTGCCGCCGCCTCCGCCGAACCGGCCGTACGCACCTCCTGCCGAGCCGCCATCGCCGACAGCCACAGACGGTGCAGCTCGAGCCGCTCCTGCGGTCCCGCCTCGCAGAAGGCCGCGAGCCGCTCCACGGGCGCGAAGTCCTGCGGCACCGCCTCGCCCGCGCAGTACCGGTGCAACGTGGAGGTGTTCATGTTGAGGCGGCGGGCCAGAGAGGCGTAGCTCCGGTCCGTGCGGTCCTTCAGCTGGCGCACCAGCGCCGCGAACTCCTCGACATCGTCGCGCATCGACACCGTTATCCCGTCGTCCGCCCGCCGATCCTGCATCCCAGGCACTCATATCCCTGCACGTCAGATGGGCCGGGATGGTTCCACCGTCACCAAAAGAGCGGTAGTCGTTGCGCCGGACTCCGGTGACCGCCGATGCTCTTGGTGTCGCACCGGCCAGGGCCGGACGGACCAACCGGCGTCGGGCGACGTCCGACACCCATGCACTGCACTCATGCACTCACCGCATTCACGGGGGGACACCCATGCCCAAGCGCACCCGAGCAGGCGCGCTCCTCGCAATCGCCGTCACGGGTCTGGCCGTGGCGCTCGCCGGCCTGGCCACGGCCGCTCCCAAGGCGCCCAGCTTCCTCGCGGCCGCGGACCTGCCGCCGCCCCGCACCTCGTCCTGAACGGCCGGCAAGGCCACCGTCGGCGTACCGGAGGAGACGGACTGGGACACCTGTCTGCGGACGCTGCCGGGCCACGAGTCCACCCGACACCGCGACTTCGGCACCGACCTCGACACGAACGCCCGCCGGATCACCGTGGTCCTGCGCGCCACCCGTTCGGCGAAGCAGCCGACCTCGTGGCTGAACAAGCACATCACGTCCTGCGCGGCCCGCATCGCCGCAGGACCCGGCCACCGAGGCCACCGGCAAAGCCTTCAAGAAGCTGACCACCAAGGCCGTGGAACGAACTCCACTGACGGCGCCGCGCAGCGCGCGCTCCCGCCACGGGGTAGGGACGCCGCCGGCACCGACGACCACAGCACAGCCCGACCACTCGATCACTCGAAATGGAGAACCGACATGAACAGCAAGACCCGCACCGCCCTCACCGCCGGCGTCCTTGCCGTCGCTCTCGGACTCGGCGCCACCATCCAGGCCTCCGCCGGGACTCCGCGCAGCGTCAGCGGCAAGCCGTCCGAGTCGGCACAGGCGTCCGTCCATGCCCCCGCAAAGGCGTCCACCGCCGCACCGCAGTCGGTCAGCGGCACGCCCGGCCAAGCGGTGACCCGGGTCGCCGACTTCTACGGCGCGTACATCGACGCGAAGGGCGACTACACGGACCCGGACGTCACGCTGGCCACGGCGCTCCGCAAGCACTACCTGACGCCCGACTTCGCCCAGCGGCTGGCGGCCTGGGAGAAGAAGAACGGGGCGGACGGCGTCCTGCACGCCCAAAACGTCCCGGCGCAATGGACGGTGACCGACAACGGCACCGTGGGACACGGCCATGAGGTCATCGTCACCCTGACCTTCGGCAGCGGGGAGACGACGCAGAAGACCAAGCTCTTCGTGCTGGTGGAGCGGTACAACCACATCGTCGACATCGACACCACGAGCGCCCGCTGACGGCTGACGGCTGACGGCTGACGGCTGACGGCTGAGCACGACTGCCAACGAGAAGGCCAAGGCGAAGACCGAGCAGACCGTCGGCAAGGTCAAGGAGACCACCAGCAAGGCCGTGGGCAACGAGCGGCTGACTGCGAAGGGCCGCGCCAAACAGGCTGAGGTCGACGCCCGCGAGCGAAGGAGAAGATCAAGGACGTCGGCCACGACATCGGCCATCGCTGACCCCAGCCCTCACAGATCCAAATGCGTGTGGGTCCTCCCCGCTAAGGGGCGGCCCCACACGCCGTCCGGCCGGCACACCCTCATTGGAGTGACCACGGTCCCCTGTGACGTCGCGTCACCCCTCTCGTGCGCTTGAGGTCGGCTTCAGTGGCCAGGCTGGCATTCCCACGGATCACGAATCGCGAAAGCGAACTGCCTGACCCACGGTTCGGACGTACGTTCCGCACGCGTGCTGTCGCGAACGGTCCCAGCCCTCCCTGAACCGCGGCCGCAGCAGGCCGTAACACTCCGCAGCTGGACCACGCTCATCAGCCCAGACCAGTCCGACGAGCTGGCCACCTCTCGCGCGGTGCCACAGCCCCTATGACGGGGGTCATGACTGCATGGTTATGACCAGGTGAAACACCTCGCGGGCGGCGTAGCGTTCCGAGGAAGCGGACGATTTCGCGTCGGGTCTTGCCCTGCTTGAGTCGGCCTTCGCACTACTCCTGGGTGCGTGCATCGCAGCGCAGGCGGGTCTGCACGATCCGGTGCAGGGCGGCATTTTCCTGCCGGTCACCGGCGCGGTTGAGGCGACGGTGGATGCCGGCTTCCTGAGGAAAGCGCGGCATCCGCCGTTCCGTCCAAGCACTCGAACGCGACATCCGGGCCTGGGTCGCAGACTGGAACGACCACCCACGCCCCTTGGACCTAGACCGCCGACGAGATCCTCGACAAGGTCGCCACCTGTTCAACGAATCTCCGACTCAGGTCACTAGGACGACCGGGTACAGTGCGCGCCGGCAGTCTGGTTACTCGAGGAGGGGAAGCGTGACCGACACCAGCGAAACCCGATCCGCGGACGATGCAGCTCAGGCGAATCAGCAGAGTCGACTGCGCCGCCTGATGCGCTACATCCCTTTGATCGCCCCCGTCCTGCTGTGGACCGTGCCCTGCTGGGTGCTGCTGCACGCCGGCCAGCACTGGCCGCTCCCCGTGGCGCTGGGCGGCACCGCCCTGTTCGTCCTCGGTCTGGTCGCTATGCCGCTCGCGATGGTGCGCGGCCACGGCCGGCGGCAGCAGGACTGGGCGGCGATCGTCGGAGACACCCTCCTTGGGGCCAGCTGGGTACTGTTCACCTGGTCCGTCCTGCTCGGCGTCCTGCTGCGCCTCGCCCTGACCGTGGCCGGCGTAGGCAACGGGCAGAACCGGGCCCGGATCGTCAGTTGGGTGGTCCTCGGCGTAGCCGCCGGGCTGCTCGCCTGGGGGTACGCCGAGGCCCGCCGGGTGCCGCGGGTGCGTCAGCTCGACGTACAAATCCCGCGGCTGGGAGCCGGATTGGACGGCACCCGCGTCGTCCTCATCACCGACACCCACTACGGCCCGCTCGACCGCGCCCGCTGGTCGGCGCGGGTCTGCGCGAAGGTCAACGCCCTGGAGGCCGACCTGGTCTGCCACACCGGCGACATCGCGGACGGCACGGCCCAACGCCGCCGCTCCCAGGCCGCTCCACTCGGCACCGTGCGAGCCACCCGGGCCCGGGTCTACGTCACCGGAAACCACGAGTACTACAGCGAGGCCCAGGGCTGGGTCGATCTCATGGACGAGCTGGGTTGGGAGCCGCTGCGCAACCGTCATCTGCTGCTCGAACGCGGCGGCGACACCCTTGTGGTCGCCGGCGTGGATGACGTCACCGCCGAGTCCTCCGGCCTGGCCGGCCACCGCGCCCACCTCGCCGGCGCCCTGAACGGCGCCGACCCCGACCTGCCCGTCCTGCTCTTGGCCCACCAGCCCAAGTTCGTCGACCGGGCCGCAGCGGGCGGCATCGACCTCCAACTCTCGGGCCACACCCACGGCGGCCAGATCTGGCCCTTCCACCACCTCGTCCGCATCGACCAGCCCGCCGTCGCCGGCCTCAGCCGCCACGGCACCCGCACCCTCCTCTACACCAGCCGCGGCACCGGTTTCTGGGGCCCGCCGTTCCGCGTCTTCGCCCCCAGCGAGATCACCCTGCTCGTACTCCGCTCCCCGCAGCGGCCTCCCACACAGCCCCTATGAGCGGGGTCCTGGCTGCAGCTGTCCGTGACCAGGTGGAAGATCTCCCTGGCCGCGTAGCGTCTGAGGCAGCGGACGATTTCGCGGGCTTCGTGAAGCCCGTGCATGACGACTAGTGGTACCTGGGCAGCCTGTCGGAACAGTAGCGGGGACCGGTTCCGAGGGAATGTGACCCTGCGCATCCAGTCGCCGCGCGGATGAGGTCGACGCCCATCGCGTACGCCTGGAGCGCGGTGACGTCCTCGTGGCGGCGGCCGACCCGGGCCGCGGCGAAGAGGAAGTCGAGTTGAAGTAGTCGAAACCGTGACCACGCCACGTCTGGAAGACCTCCCGGAGGTGGGCGGCCGCTCCCCGGTGGTTGATGTCGAGGGCGTACAGGTCCTGCTCCCAGATATGGCCGGTCCACAGGGGTTCGGTGCCGTCCGGGGTACGTACGAGCCAGTCGGGATGGTCGCGGAAGACGTCGGAGCGGGCGCCTACGAACATCGGGGCGATCCATACCCCGGCGCGCCGGTCCGAGGCGTGGATGCGATCGACAAGAGCGCTCAACGAGCTGAATCGGTCGGAGAGTTGCAGCCAGTCGCCGATCTCCTTCTGGAAGGCGTCGTCCACGGCGATCATGTCGACGGGCAGTTCGTGCCTGTCGATGGCCTCGATGTTCTCGTACATGTCGCGCTCGGTGAGCCGGGTGACGTACTGGTACCAGGGACACCAGCCGGTCGGATAACTCTCGCCGACCCGTACGCCCAGCTTCTCGGCGTACCGGTCGGCCCAGCGGGCGAGTGCCGAGTCCAGGCCGCCCGGGCCGTCATCGACGGTGTGCTCGACCGGGCCGTCGGAGGTCACGCGCACTCCCCCCGGCCTGCGCGACCGCCCGGACGGACTCCTCGTGTGCGCTGTCGACGGCACGCTGGTAGCGGTGCCGTGGTTCGAATCCCCGTGCCGCCACGCCCAGGAGGGGCCCAGTTCTTGTCCGGGGCCGTCGAGCCACGGGCTGGGTGCCGAAGACATGGGGGCGGCCCTCACGATCACGCCGACGGGCGTCAACGTGATCACGAAGGCCGCGCCGTTCACCGGGTGACCGGCTCAGGCGAGCCGAACCCGAGGGCCCATAAGAGCTGTCAGGGTGTCGGGTTGTCGATTTCGAAGCCGTCGAACGTGGCGTACTGTCCCGACAGCTTGCTCACCACGATCGTGTGAATGCCGGCCGGGAGCGGGGCGCCGGTGTAGATGGCCGCATCGGCGTGGCGGGTGCCGTCGGCAGGAACCGTGTCGACGACGGTGGGGGATGCGCCGTCGATGGACACACTGATCTTGCCCTGGTCGGTGTACTGCTCGCCAAAGACCTTGATGCCGGTGCCGATGAAGGTGAACGAAAGGCTGCTGCCGTCGCTCCCTGCGTAGTGGATGTCGCCGTTGTAGTCGCCGTAGCTTCGGCCGGCCGAATAATTCCAGCCGCTGTAGGTGATCGACGGGTCTGTGTCGTCGATCCGTGCCGCGGCCTGCGGTACTCCGATGTAGACCGTGACGCCTGCCGACCGCTTGGACGTGGCTCCGACCTTGTCGGACTGCGTGGCGGTCAGCGTGTGCTGGCCGGGTGAGGAGCTGGTGACCGTGCAGGCCCACGTGCCGCCGGTGCCGGTCACCGCGGTGCAGCCGGTGTGGTCCAGAATAACGCCGACGGTGACGGTGTCACCGGCCACTCCGGTTCCGCGCACCGTGTAGGTGTCCGCCAGGCCGGCCGCGCCGTTGACGGGAGCGGTGATCACCGGCTTGGGCACGTACGTGCCGACGGTGACGTCGGTGCCGTCCGCTCCGGGCGGCACCGTGGCGGTCAGGAACCCGGAGGAGAGCAGCCGCACGCTCGTCGCGCGCTGGCCACCGAAGTACACCGGGGTGCTGCGCGAGAAGCCGACGCCGGCGATGAGCACCTGGTCGGTCGTGGACCCGGCAGTGACGGGCGTGGGCGCGGAGATGTAGCTCGCCTGCGGCCGCAGGCTGCCGGCCAACGACTGGTACGCGCCGGTCAGTCCGGCGCCGGCGAGCATCGCGTCCGGGATGACGCCCGGGCCGGGCGACGCGGGGATCGTGGTGTTGTCGCTGATGTTCGAGTCGACCGGCTTGTTGCAGTCGTAGCTGCCGACCCGGTCGGAGAAGTAGTTGCCGGTGACCCAGAAGTGACCGGTGGACGAGCAGCCGCCCTGCCCGGCGACAGAGGTCAGCGGGTGGAACTCCGCGTTGCCGCTGAAGTCGATCCACTCAGAACCCGCGTCGTCGTAGTACGCGTTGTACGGGGCGCCGTCGTTGTACGTGACGTTGCCGGTGACGTGCAGGCCGTTCGCGAGGGTGGCCGCCGAGTCGATCGTGCCGTCGGCCTGGTAGACGTACTGCGCCTGGTGGCCCTCGATGTAGATCGCGCCGCCGTCGGCGAGCACCTTCAGGAAGTCGAAGATCAGGTTGTTGCTGATCGTGTTGTCGGCGTTGATGTTGGTCGAGTTCTGCGGGTGGTCGGCCTCGTCGACGTGGCCCTGGATGACGCCGGCGGTGATGCCGGTGTAGGGCAGGTCGTAGAGGTCGTTGTGCGTGATCGTGGTGTGCTGGCTGAACAGCAGCGTGATCCCGCAGGCCGAGGGGTAGTCGGTGCCGATCTGGTGGATCACGTTGTTCGCGACCGTGGTGTGGTCGAGGATCTCGTTCTGCCCGACCGGGTCCTTGGCGACGGCCTTCGGGTCAGGGGTGCAGCCGGCCTGGATCACCGATGCCGGCGTGGCCGTGGGGGTCGGGTCGTAGGTGCAGCCGAGGATCAGCGCGGTCGAAGCGATCTGGGTGAACTCGTTTCCTTCGATGACGTTCTGCGAGCCGCCGTACTTGAAGCTCAGGCCGGCGCCGCCGAGGTCGACGAACCGGTTGCCGCTGATCGTGACGTGGCTGGACGCGGTGAAGGAGACGTTGGCGGCGGGCTGGGTGAGCGCGCCCCACGGGCAGCTGCCGGCGGGCGTGGAGAAGCTGCACAGGCCCTGGTTGTTCGCGCCGGTCCTGCGCAGGTTGCTCTGGACGTCGGCGAACCCCACGGTGGAGGACGGGTCGTTCCAGGTGGCGTAGGAGAACTGCAGGCCCGCGAAGGTGATGTCGTGCAGCGGGGCGCGCAGGCTCCCGGCTCCTTGCAGCAGCGTCTCCAGCCGCGGCAGCTCGACGTCCAGGGCGGCGACGTGGACACCGCTCTTCGGTGCGTAGTAGATCCTGTTCGCAGCGCTGTCGAGGAACCACTGCCCGGTCTGGAGAAGGCCGCGGACGTTCTCGATCGTGGAGGGCATCCGCGAGGTGGACATCGACGGCAGGCCGCCGGAGCCCTGGGTGAACGGGGCACCGTCGGTGACGTTGGTCCAGCAGGGCTGATCCATCATCAGCTGGCTGCCGGACATGCTGGCGACCTGGCACTTCGAGTCGGTCTACGGGCCGCTGCCGCCGGGGTAGTCGAACTCGACCTGCGCCAGCTGCGCCGGCGTGAGCTGGGCGAACCAGGCCACGGCCGCGGCATCCTTCGACAGGTCGTACCCGGTGGCCGAGCCGACCCAGCCACCCGTGAAGTGCAGGGCAGCAGGCGTGGCCTGCGCGACGGACGCTTCCGTGCCGTCGACGTAGAGCTGCCGGCTGGCGCTGCCACGGGGCACGCTCGCCGACCACACGCCGGTGCTGCCTACCTGGGACCAGCCGGTAACCCGCGTGGCGCCGGAGATCACCGGGTGTGCGCCCGGCGCCGCGCGCCACACCACCGGGTGACCGGTGCTACCGGAGTCGGCGGCGCCGAACTCCAACGGTTTGCTCAAACGGTACGTGCCGTCGGTCAGTTCGACCGTGACGCCCGCGGGGTGACGGCCCCCCTCAACCTTCCGCACCGCAGCCTGCGCCGCTGACAGCGAGCACGGATTCCTCGACGTGCACGCCGCGCCATGGCCGTCAGGCGCCGCCCACAGCACCGCCTGCGTTGCCACCTGCGCGGGCGCCGCCGACCAGGCGGGTGCCGCGCCGGCGAAGCCGAACACAACTATGGAAACGAGAATCTTCCACGATGACGCCATCCACTTCATGATCGCTCCGGAACCGCTGGCCCGCGGGGATCCGCCCACAGGGAGACAAAGACGTCCGATCAATGCGGCCAAAGGTTGGCAGTCTGCTTGACGGCCGTCAAGAGGCTTTGCAAGAAAGCCAGCCCATCGGAGTGACGCGCCCATTGAGTCAGCCCCCGTTCCGCGCACAGTGATCCGACGTATACAGGGGGCGCGCATCCGTATGCGACGGCCGGAACCTGGCAGCCCTTCGACGGCCGGCTCCTGCCACCGGCCCGCCCGACGAGGCTGGTGTTTGCCCTTGACGCGTCCGCGCCGCGGGTCCAGACTCGCCTCCGGCGCGAGTGACAACGTTGTCGCGTGTGTTTTCTGACAGCCCCCCACCGAAGAGCCGTGCAGGGTGACAGGGAAGGTCTCACGTGTACCGACACCGAGCGAAACACCACGACAGAACCAGCAGCAGCCGCCGCTTCGGCCGTCCTGCCGTGGTCGCGGCGGCACTTGCCGCGGTCAGCGTGCTGGTCGTGCCCGCCGCGCTGGCGGCGGGGCCGGCCGGAGCGGCGGGGCGGGGTGGCGGGACCGCTCTCGTCGCGGACCCGACGGCCTACGTCAACACGTTCATCGGCACACAGAAGGGCGTCGACTGGGAGAACACTTTCCCCGGCGTCACCGCCCCCTTCGGGATGATGCAGTTCAGCCCGGACACTGCTACAGCGCCGACCGGCTACGGGTACACCGACACCACCATCAAGGGCTTCAGCCTCGACCACTTCTCCGGTGGCTGCTCGTCCTTCGGTGACATCCCGATCCTGCCGGTGACCGGCGAGGTCGGCGCCGACCCGGCCGGGCGCACCGAGCACTTCTCGCACGACGACGAGCAGGCGGCGCCCGGCTCGTACGACGTGCACCTCACCGACTCCGATGTGCAGGTGGACATCGGTGCGACGGCCAGGACCGGGATCGCGTCGTTCGGCTACCCGGCGGGCAGCCAGGCGCAGCTGCTGGTCAAGTCCGGTACGAGCCTGGGCGGTGACCTGGCCGCCAAGGTGAACGTGGTCAGCGACCACGAGATCTCCGGCACGACCACACCGCGCGGGCTGTGCGGCAACAGCAAGTACACGATGTACTTCGACATCACCTTCGACCGCCCGTTCACCGCCCACGGCACCTGGCAACGCGGCGGGGGCAGCGGCAGCGGTGCCACGGCCGTCACCGCGGGCTCGTCCACCGCGGCCGGCTCCGGGTCCGGCGCCTACCTCACCTTCGACACTTCCACCGACCGCAGTATCACCGCCAAGATCGGTATGTCGTACGTGAGTACGTCCGGTGCAGCGGCCAACGCCGCGTCTGAGATGCCCGGTTGGAGCGTCGGCCACGTCCAGGCGCAGACCAGGGACGACTGGCGGGACGCCTTGCGCAAGGTGTCGGTCGGCGGTGCTTCCGACGACGAACTGACGACCTTCTACTCCTCGTTGTACCGCTCGCTGCAGTCGCCGAGCGTCTTCAACGACGTGGACGGCCGCTACATCGGCTTCGACGACGCGATCCACCAAGTGCCGCGTGGGCACACCCAGTACGCGACCTTCTCCGACTGGGACATCTACCGATCGCTGGCGCCGCTGCAGACGATGCTCTACCCGGACAAGGCCGGCGACATGGCCAACTCCCTGCTGCGGGACGCCCAGCAGCAGGGCGGCTGGTGGCCCAAGTGGCCGTCACAGAACATGACGGGGAACGTCATGAACGGCGACAACGGCGTGCCGCTGTTCGCGCAGTACGTCGCCTTCGGCGCGACCGGCGTAGACATCAAGGACGCGCTGCCGATCATGAAGAAGGCCGCGACGCAGTCGCAGAAGGTCGGCTGGGGCTGGGTGGAGCGCCCCGGCGTCGAGGACTACGTACGGCTCGGCTACGCGCCCAACAACAGCACCTCGCAGGGTGACCACGGGCTGCAGGGCGCATCGGAGACCCTGGAGTGGGCCACCGACGACTTCACGATCTCGCAGCTCGCGGCCCGGATCGGCGACCACGCGACCGCGGCCGAGTACGCGGTGCGCGGCAACAACTGGCAGAACATCTTCGACCCGGCCACCAACTACTTGCGCCCGCGCGATGGCAACGGCGCCTTCCCCGCGGGTCCCGGCTTCCAGACCCCACCGGCCGGCGCGTTCGGCCAGGACGGCTACGACGAGGGCAACGCCGCCCAGTACAACTGGTCGGTCCAGCAGAACATCGCGGGCCTGGTCACCGCGATGGGCGGCAACGACGCGGTGATCCCGCGCCTGGACGACTACTTCAGCCAGCTCAACGCGGGCGGCAACGCGCCCTACGACTGGGCGGGCAACGAGATCGACACCACCACCCCGTGGATGTACGACTACGTCGGCCAGCCGTGGAAGACCCAGGAGGTGACCCGGCGGTTCGAGACGGAGCTGTTCACCACCGCGCCCGACGGACTGCCCGGCAACGACGACAACGGCGCCCTGTCGTCGGAGTACGTGTGGGCGGCGCTCGGCATGATGCCCGCCACCCCCGGCACCCCGACGCTGGTGCTCAACAGCCCGCTGGTCAAGCGGGCGGTGATCAGACTCGGCAACGGCCACCGGATCACCATCGACGCGCCGAAGGCCGCGGACGACGCGCCCTACGTCACCGGAATGCAGCTGGACGGACGGCACTTCGAGTCCACCGCGCTGCCTGCCTCCTTCGCCACCCAGGGCGGCTCCCTCGACGTCGACCTGTCCACCCGGCCCGACACCCACTGGGCCACCGGTGCCAAGGCGGCCCCGCCGTCGTACCGCACCGGCGAGGTGCCGGCGGTCGGCTATCTCACCCCGACCGGCAATCAGGTGATGCCCAGCGGTACGAGCCTGCCCGCGACGGTGGGCGTCTCCAACCTCGCCGGGCACGCCGGCTCGGTGCGCTGGACCGCCGCGTCGGACGTGCCTGGGGTCACCGTGGCCCCGTCATCCGGCACCCTCGACCTGCGGCACGCCGACCGCGCCACCGTGCCCGTCACCATCTCGGTCGCGGACGGCACCCCCTCCGGCTACCACCCGGTGAAGGTGGCCTTCCGTACGTCGGACGGCACCTCGCTGCCCGGCGGCGCCGCCGTGGTGACCGTACCGGCCGCGGACGGCAGCGCGACCGCCTGCGACACGCTCGGCGCGACCGACACCGAGTGCGGGCTGCGCTTCCGTGACAACGGGGACGGGCACACCACGCCGGTCACCGTCGGCGATCGCAGCGGTCGGTCCACGACGGACGGTTCGCCGTACGAGTACTTCGACATCGACAACACCATCGTCCCCGGCGGTGCCTACCATGCGACCGTCACCATCGACTATTACGACCACGGCACCGGCAGCTGGAGCCTGCAGTACGACTCCACCACCGGCGCCTACAAGCAGTCACCTTCGGTGGCCAAGACCGGCACCGATACCTGGAAGACGGCGACCTTCACCCTGGACGACGCGGCCTTCCACAACGGTGAGAACGCCGGCAGCGACTTCCGGGTCGCCAACAGCGGGGACACCGGCACCCTGGGCCGGGTCCAGGTGACCGTCAGCGGCGGCAACGTCCTGGCTCTGCACCTGTGCCCGGACGGCAGCTGACGGCAACTGATCGCAGGGCAGCGGTCACCACCGCAACCGACGGCCCCCTGGGCGCTGGACAGCACGACCGTCCGGCGCCCAGGGAGGCCTTCGTGCTGTCGCTGATCTCCCTCGGCCTGGGACTGGCGGCCCTGGGCATCAACGTGGCCGGCTGCGTCGAGGAAGGCGGCGATGGAAATGCCAACCGCATCATGGCGCTCGTGTACGCGATCATCAGCCCGCTGTCCAACGTCGCCGCGCCCCTTCGGCATCCAAGCCGTCCAAGACAAGTGCGACCCATGGGTGAAGGCGGTGCCGCCCGTCGCCGACCTCATCAGCTATCCCGTCGCTGCCGTCTTCAACCTCCTCGTCAGCCTGGAGGTCGGCAAGAAGTAGCAGGGAGTCGTTCTCTCCCGGCCCCGGCAGACCCTCCGGCCGGACGTCTCGGCATGGGGCTTGGCGGGCGTCGGAACGACCGCGACGGGGTGGGGCTCGACCCTCCGCCATCCGTTGGACCGGAACTTCGGTGGGCCGGTCTGCCGCGGCCTCGAGGTCGCAGTCGGTGCACCGGCCAGACGGGCAAGGACAGGTGCCGTGCTCAAGGCACAGGCCTTGGGCGGCACGCTCGGCACGCTCACGTGCGGCAATCTCGGCGCACAGCTCGCCGGCCGCGCCGGTCCGCCAGATCACGCCGCTCTCGCAGTCCTGGAGAACGCAGCCCCAGAGGGCAGGGCCACCCCGAGCGGCCACCGGCCCGGGTCGCGGACGCGCGGGGGATGATGGGGATGGAAAGACGGAAACAAGGTCTGGAGCTTCCATGGCAAGGCGGGTTCACCAATCCCGTGAGGACGCGGAGTTCGATTTCATCCTCAGGACGAGCAGAGTCCCGGTCCTCGCATACTTCACCGGGACATGGCCCAAGGCAATCGAGCCCTGCCGGGCGATGGACCTCGTCGTGGGTGGCATCGCCGACGAGTACGCGGGCCGCCTGACGGCCGTCCGCACCGACATTACGCGCTGTCCGGCCGCAACCGAGCGATACGGGATCACCGGAGCCCCGTCCTACGTCCTCCTGAAGGAGGGAGAGGCCGTGGCGCACGGCACGGGGCCCATGACCACCGCCGAGGTCCGGGAGTTCCTGGACGGCCACCTCTGAGACGGCAGGGGTCGCATCCACTCGGACGGGTCCTGGTCCGCCTTGGAGCGGTCGGCGTGGGCGGTGACGGCGCATCAAGGCGGTAGCGGAGGCGAACCGATCATCCATGCTGTGCAAGAAGGGCTGCCGGAGTGCGCGCACCCGATCGGTCAGGAGAGGCCACGCCTCACACAGCCGGTCCCGACAGACACACCGTTTTGGCGGCGGGGTGCTCCGCTGTCCTAGATGGTGTGTCCGGTGGGGCCAAGACCGTGGGGCCGCCGGTGGGGCATCGTCGCAGATCCCGCTCCGCCGGTCCGGGCGTAACGATGGCGTCCGAGAAGACGCGGCACCGGTGGTCAGTGAGGCAGCACGGTGTCCAGCCATTGCAGGACCTCGGGGGTCACCGGGTCGGTGATGTCGGCGAACTCGTCATGCTTCTTGAGGAACTTCGCGACGTAGGGGCAGACCGGCACGATGCGCTTCCCTGACGTGCGTACGTCGCTCAACGCCTGCTGTACGAGCATCGCGGCCAGGCCCTGTCCGGCGAAGGCGTCGTAGATTTTGGTGTGGTAGAAAACGCGCTGGTCGTCGCGGTCGAGATACGCGGTGTGGCCTGCGGTTTTGCCGTCGACCAGGATTTCGTAACGGTGCTTCGGGTCCACTCGCTGGACAGTCGGAGCGGCGGCGGGCTGGGTCATCGCATGCCTTTCAGTGACGCGTCGGGTTTTTGCGAGGTGCGATGGTGGCGTGGGGAAGGGCCGGAGCGGGAAGACGGTCGCCGTCGTAACCGTCGACCTTGCCGAAGCGGTCTGATGCGCTCTGCCACGCTTCCCTGGCTTCGACGATGTCTTCGTGGCTCCGACCGATGAAATTCCACCACATGACGATCTGTTCCTCGAACGGCGTCCCGCCGAGCAGGACTGCCCGCGCGACGGCATCCGTCTCGTTCACCAGCGTCAGTGTGTCGCTTCCCGTGCCGACGTATCCCAACTCCGCCGGGTGCAGGAGCGTTCCGGCGATACGGACCTCCCCGTGGTCGACGAGAAGGCCGTGCTCGAAGCCGGCGTCGATGGCGAGCGTGGTCGTCGAGTGCGGCTCAAGGATGAGTTCGGCACCGAGCAGGGGCGTGAACGTCCGCACCGGAGCAGTGTCACCTGCCAGCGCCCCGAGGAACACTCTGACTTCGGCTCCGTCCACCCGGACCGAGCTCGGGACGTAATGCTGGAAGTCACGGCCGGTGTGCCGGTGTTCTTCGGGAAGCGCCACCCACAACTGGACGCCGTGCAAGATCGTGGTGCGGTCGGTGGAAACTTCCGAGTGGCTGATGCCGTACCCACCCGTCATGAGGTTCAGCTCACCGGGCCGTACAAAGGCGTGGCTGCCCAGGCTGTCCCGGTGCTCGATCTCCCCGCTGAACAGCCAGCTCACCGTCTGCAGACCGGTGTGCGGATGGGGCGCGACGTCCATGCCGCCCGTGCCGGCAACGTCGTCGGGGCCGTAGTGGTCGATGAAACACCAGGCCCCGATCAGCGTCCGGGCCCGCTGCGGCAGCGTGCGCCGTACGGTCATCGACCTCGGACCGCCCAACGGGACGTCCCTCGCGGAGAGGACCTCGACCCGCGGCACATGCTCACCGTGCTCCGAGGCTCCGCAGCGGAGCTCGGCGGGTTCCCTCTCGACGTTACTCATCGCACGCCCCTCTCACCCAAGGATGATTTTATATTCAACAATTGTTTCCGATGATACGAGGATGCCCTGCCGTGCGCACGGCAGGGCCGGCGAGGGCCGGGAGCGGCCCGTGAGGAGTCCAGGTTGAGTGACACGGCAGCAGGCCCCGTGAGCAAGCGGGTCTTCATCGACAAGCAGAGCCCGAAGGCGTACCACGCGCTGACCGAGACAGCCGAAGCAGTCCGCGCGGTCGCCGCCGACGCGGGGCTGGACCGCACGCTCGTGGAACTGATCAACCTCCGCGTGTCACAGGTCAACGGCTGCGCGTACTGCCTCAACGTGCACACCCGGGCCGCCCTGCGTGCAGGCGAGACCACCCAGCGTCTGGGTGTACTGGCCGCCTGGCGCGACACCGAACTGTTCACGGCACGGGAGCGCGCGGCACTCGCCCTGGCGGAGGCGGCCACCGAACCCGCAAACGCCGCCGTCCAGGAGAGTGCCTACGACGAAGCCCGCCAGGCCCTCACCGACGACGAGATCTCCGCAGCGATCTGGGTGGCGATCACCATCAACGCGTTCAACCGCGTCTCCATCATGAGCAAGCATCCCGTGCGCCTGATCCCGCAGCAGTGATTCCGGCTTCACCCCCGCCGTGCGCCGAGACGCCGGTAGCCCACACGATGGGTTCAGGAAAAGTTAGTTGATTCTTAAACCATATCCATTTATGGTTCAACGATGTAGGGCGTGCTCCACCGACGCGGCGACGCCGGCGGCCAATGTCCGCCCACTGCCCATACGCACTTTTCAATGGAGAACAAAGACATGACCACAGCCGTCAAGCTTGCCGTCATCTACTACTCGTCCACCGGTTTCAGCGCCGAGATCGCCAAGGAGATCTCCCAGGCCGCGGAGAAGGCCGGGGCCGAGGTCCGTCTCCTGAAGGCCGCCGAACTCGCTCCCGAGGCCGCCATCAGCTCGAACGAGGCATGGGCCGCACACGCCGCCGCCAGCGCGGGCATCCCGGTTGCCACCCCCGCGGACGTCGAGTGGGCCGACGCCGTGATCTTCGGCTCCCCGACCCGCTTCGGCAACATCTCCTCGCAGCTCAAGCAGTTCATCGACACCCTCGGTGGCCTGTGGGCCCAGGGCAAGCTGGCCGACAAGGTCTACAGCGGCTTCGTCACCACCGCCACCGCCCACGGCGGCCAGGAGTCCACCCTGCTCGCGCTGTACAACTCGATCCACCACTTCGGTGGCCTCGTCGTCTCCCCCGGTTACACCGACCCGGTCAAGTTCGTCGACGGCAACCCCTACGGCACCTCGCACGTCGACGCCCAGGGCAACAACCCCATCGGCGACGAGACCCGCAACGCCGCCCGTCACCAGGCCGAGCGCGTGATCCAGGTCGCGGGCGCCCTCAAGGCCGGCTTCGCCGCCTGACCCGTCCCGGCCCGGTCCCGGCTCATCCGCGTCGCCACACCCCGGCCGGCAGTTCGTAGGACCGCACCCGGTCGGCATCGCCGTGGGTGATGGTGGTGATGAGCCTCACCGGTGTGTCGGGCGCAGTCGCGCCCGGCACACCGGCCCCACGACCTGCGCGCTGCTCTGGACGGAAGAGCCCGTACGTCTCCCCTGGCCCGGACCTGGGCACTCTTGTCGGCACGGAGGGCGGCAAGGCGCCCCCGGGCCAGGCGCCCGCGTCCACCGTCGTCATGCCAATTTCCGCGTCCCAGTGGCATGACCGGAACGTGGCACGGTGCTGCGGCCGGCGGAGACCCCGATGAGGTCCGTCTCCCTGCGTTGCCGAAGAGGTTCCGGTCCGCCCCGAGGGCGGGCCGGAACCTCTTCGGCTTCCGCAGCGCTGTAGAAATCAGTGGACGGCCGCAGGAGCTCCCGCGGCGTTCCACTCAGCGATCACAGGTCGTCCGTGTTCGTTGGAGAGCCGGCTGACCGTCCCCGTCGTGAGCTGGAACAGCCGCCCGTCCGCGGCGGGCAGCCCGAGGCGACGCGCCGTGAGCACCCGCAGGAAGTGGGCGTGGGCCACAAGCACCACGTCACCGCTGTCCAGGGCTGTCCCGATGCGGCTCAACACGCGGTCGGCCCGCTGTCCCACCTCGATCGGTGACTCGCCCGGATGACCGGCCGGACCGGGCGGCACTCCGTCGTTCCACAGGTACCAGTCGGGCCGAGTGCGATGTATCTCGAGGGTGGTCACACCTTCGTACGCACCGTAGTCCCACTCGTGCAGATCGGGCTCGCGTACGGCGTCGTACAGGCCCGCGAGTTCCGCTGTCCGTTCGGCACGGCCCAGTGGGCTGGTGAGCGCGAGGGCGAAGGTCCGCCCGGCAAGCAGCGGGGCGAGGGATTTGGCCTGCTCTTCGCCACGCTGGGTGAGGGGCAGGTCCGTCCAACTGGTGTGCCGGCCCGACAGGCTCCACTCGGTTTCGCCGTGGCGGACCAGCAGGAGGTCGCCCATGGCGGTTACTTCGCCGACTCGACGGCGTGGCCGCCGAACTGGTTGCGCAGCGCGGCGATCATCTTCATCTGCGGGGAGTCGTCCTGCCGCGAGGCGAAACGCGCGAAGAGCGACGCGGTGATCGCGGGCAGCGGCACCGCGTTGTCGATCGCCGCCTCCACCGTCCACCGGCCCTCACCCGAGTCGGCCGCGAAGCCGCGCAGCTTGTCGAGGTGCTCGTCGTCGTCCAGCGCGTTGACCGCCAGGTCGAGCAGCCAGGAGCGGATGACCGTGCCCTCCTGCCAGGAACGGAAGACCTCACGCACATCGGTGACGGAGTCGACCTTCTCCAGCAGCTCCCAGCCCTCGGCGTAGGCCTGCATCATGGCGTACTCGATGCCGTTGTGAACCATCTTGGAGAAGTGGCCGGCGCCGACCTTGCCCGCGTGGACGAAGCCTGCGTCGCCCTCGGGCTTGAGCGCGTCGAAGACGGGCTGGACCTTCGCTATGTGTTCGGCGTCGCCGCCCACCATCAGCGCGTAGCCGTTCTGGAGACCCCAGACACCACCCGAGACACCTGCGTCGACGAAGCCGATGCCCTTGGCCGCCAGCTCCTCGGCATGCTTCTCGTCGTCCGTCCAGCGGGAGTTGCCGCCGTCGACAACGGTGTCGCCGGCTTCCAGGAGGTCACCGAGCTCGTCGATGACGTGCTGGGTCGGGCCGCCCGCGGGCACCATCACCCACACCACACGCGGGGCTTCGACCTTCTCGACCAGTTCGGCCAGGCTGCTCACGTCGGTGAGGTCCGGATTGCGGTCGTAGCCGATGACGGTGTGGCCCGCGCGGCGAATCCGCTCGCGCATGTTGCCGCCCATCTTGCCGAGGCCGACGAGGCCCAATTGCATCGTTGTCATGCTGTTTCACTTCTTCCGGAAAGTGCGGTACGCGGCCACCAGGGCGGCGGTTGAGGGATCGAGTCCGGGAGCGTCCGCTCCGTCGGTGAGCGCCGGCTCCACGCGCTTGGCGAGGACCTTGCCGAGCTCGACGCCCCATTGGTCGAAGGAGTCGATGTTCCAGATGGCCCCCTGCACGAACACCTTGTGCTCGTACAGCGCGATCAGCTGGCCGAGGACCGAGGGGGTCAACTCGCCTGCCAGGATCGTCGTCGTGGGGTGGTTGCCGCGGAACGTGCGGTGCGGTACCTGCTCCTCGGGCACGCCCTCGGCGCGCACCTCGTCAATCGTCCTGCCGAAGGCGAGCGCCTGGCCCTGCGCGAACAGGTTGGCCATCAACAGGTCGTGCTGATCCTTGAGTTCGGGGCCCAGCTCGTCGACCGGGTTGACGAAACCGATCAGGTCGGCCGGGATGACCTTCGTGCCCTGGTGGAGCAACTGGTAGTACGCGTGCTGCCCGTTGGTGCCGGGCGTGCCCCAGACCACCGGACCGGTCTGCCACTCCACCGGATTGCCGTCCCGGTCCACCGACTTCCCGTTGGACTCCATGTCCAGCTGCTGCAAGTACGCAGTAAATTTGGACAGATAGTGCGAGTACGGCAGCACCGCGTGCGACTGGGCGCCGAGGAACGATCCGTACCAGACACCCAACAGCCCCAGCAGCAAAGGCGCGTTGACCGCCGCGGGCGCGGTGCGGAAGTGTTCGTCGACGAGGTGGAAGCCGTCGAGCATCTCGTGGAACCGGTCCGGGCCGATGGCGATCATCAGCGACAGACCGATAGCGGAGTCGTACGAGTAGCGACCGCCGACCCAGTCCCAGAACTCGAACATGTTGGCGGTGTCGATACCGAAGTCCGCGACCTTCTCGGCGTTCGTCGACAGCGCCACGAAGTGTTTCGCGACCGCCTTCTCACCGCCGTCGTCGAGCCCGGCAAGGAGCCAGGACCGCGCCGATGTGGCGTTGGTGATCGTCTCGATGGTCGTGAAGGTCTTGGACGCGACGATGAACAGCGTCTCCGCCGGGTCCAGGTCCCGTAGGGCCTCGTGCAGATCGGCGCCGTCCACGTTCGAGACGAACCGCACGGTCAACGAGCGGTCGGTGAAGGCCCGCAGTGCCTCGTACGCCATCGCGGGTCCGAGGTCCGACCCGCCGATACCGATGTTGACGACATTGCGGATCCGCTTTCCGGTATGCCCGGTCCACTCGCCCGAGCGGACGCGCTCGGAGAAGTCGGCCATTTTGTCGAGCACAGCGTGCACCGCCGGGACGACGTCCTCGCCATCGACCTCGACGACGGCGTCGCGCGGGGCGCGCAGCGCAGTGTGCAGGACGGCACGCTGCTCGGTGACGTTGATCTTTTCGCCGCGGAACATGGCGTCCCGCAGCCCGAACACGTCGGTCGCGGTGGCGAGTTCCTGGAGCAGCGCGAGGGTCTCGTTCGTGATCAGGTGTTTGGAGTAGTCGATGCGCAGGTCGCCGACGCTGACGGTGTAGCGCTCCGCGCGACCGGGGTCGGTGGCAAACAGGTCACGCAGCTGCAGGTGGCGCAGCTCCTCTGCGCGGTGGTCCTCAAGGGCCGTCCACTCCGGGCGGTGCGTGAGCTCGGGTGTGTCAGACATGACGGGGGTTCTCCTTGGCACCGTCCCCGCGCAGGGCGACGGCATACATCTCGTCCGCGTCGAGGCGGCGCAGCTCTTCGGCAATCAACTCGGAGGTGCTGCGCACCTTCAGGGCGAGGGTGCGCGAGGGCTGGCCCGGCAGGGAAAGCGTGGCCAGCGGGCCGTCGGGGCGGTCGATCACGATCTCGCCGCTCTCCGTTCCGAGCCGGACGGCCGTCACGACCGGCCCGGCGGTGACGACGCGCTCGACCGGGACCTCGAGCCGGGCCTCCAGCCAGCGGGCCAGCAGCTCGGCACTCGGGTTCTCGGACTCACTCTCCACAACGGCCGACACAACCTTCTTACGGGCCTGGTCCAGTGCCGCGGCCAGCATCGAGCGCCACGGCGTCAGCCGGGTCCACGCCAGGTCGGTGTCGCCGGGCGCGTACGAGGAGACGCGGGCCTCCAGGGCGACGAGCGGGGCCTCGACGGCGTACATGTCGGTGATCCGCCGCTGTGCCAGAGCGCCCAACGGATCCTTGGCCGGGACGTCGGGCGCGTCCACCGGCCACCAGACGACGACCGGCGCGTCCGGCAGCAGCAGCGGCAGGACCACCGAGTCGGCGTGGTCGGAGACTTCGCCGTAGGTGCGCAGGACGACCGTCTCGCCGGTGCCCGCGTCCGAGCCGACCCGCACCTCCGCGTCCAGGCGGGAGTTCGTGCGGTCGCGCGGGGTGCGTGCGACGCGCTTGATGACGACCAGGGTGCGCGAGGGATGCTCGCGCGACGCCTCCTCGGCCGCCTTGATCGAGTCGTACGCGTTTTCCTCGTCGGTCACGATGACCATCGTCAGGACCATGCCCATGGCGGGGCTACCGATGGCTCGGCGCCCCTGCACGAGCGCCCTGTTGATCTTGCTTGCCGTGGTGTCGGTCAGATCGATCTTCATGGCCTGCGCCAGCTCCGTCCGTCTCGTGCGAGCATCTCGTGGGCTTCTTCGGGACCCCAGCTGCCCGACGCGTACGGCGCGGGCTTGCCGTGCGCGTCCCAGTACCCCTCGATCGGGTCGAGAATCTTCCAGGACTCCTCCACCTCCTGGTGACGGGGAAAGAGGTTGGCGTCGCCCAGCAGAACGTCAAGGATGAGGCGTTCGTACGCCTCCGGGCTGGACTCGGTGAAGGAATCGCCGTACGCGAAGTCCATCGTGACGTCCCGAATCTCCATCGACGTACCCGGCACCTTCGATCCGAAGCGCACCGTCATGCCCTCGTCGGGCTGGACACGGATGACGATCGCGTTCGCACCGAGTTCCTCGGTGGCGTTCGAGTCGAAGGGCGAGTGGGGCGCGCGCTGGAAGACGACCGCGATCTCGGTGACGCGGCGGCCGAGGCGCTTTCCGGTGCGCAGGTAGAAGGGGACGCCCGCCCAGCGACGGTTGTCGACCTCCAGCTTGATGGCCGCGTAGGTGTCGGTCGTCGACTTGGGGTCGATGCCGTCCTCCTGCAGATAGCCGCGTACCTTCTCGCCACCCTGCCAGCTCGCCGCATACTGCCCGCGCACGGTGTGCTCGCCCAGGTTCTCCGGCAGCTTCACGGCCTTGAGGACCTTCAGCTTTTCGGTGAGCAGCGACTCGGCGTCGAAGGCGGCCGGCTCCTCCATGGCGGTCAGCGCCATGAGCTGGAGGAGGTGGTTCTGGATGACGTCACGGGCCGAGCCGATGCCGTCGTAGTAACCGGCGCGGCCGCCGATGCCGATGTCCTCGGCCATCGTGATCTGCACGTGGTCGACGTAACTGCGGTTCCAGATGGGCTCGTACATCTGGTTGGCGAAGCGCAGCGCCAGGATGTTCTGAACCGTCTCCTTGCCGAGGTAGTGGTCGATCCGGAACACCTGGTCCGGGTCGAACACCTCGTGCACGATCGCGTTCAGCTCGCGCGCACTGGCCAGGTCGTGGCCGAACGGCTTCTCGATGACCGCACGCCGCCAGGAACCTTCCGGCGCGTCCGCGAGACCGTGCTTCTTCAGCTGCTGGACGACCTTCGGGAAGAACTTCGGCGGTACCGAGAGGTAGAAAGCGTAGTTGCCACTGGTGCCCCGAGATGCGTCCAACTCGTCGACAGCAGAACGGAGTTGCTTGAACGCCTGGTCGTCGTCGAAATCGCCCGGGATGAACCGCATGCCCTCGGCCAGCTGCTGCCAGACCTCCTCGCGGAACTCCGTGCGGGCGTGCTCGCGCACCGAGTCGTGCACCACCTGCGCGAAGTCCTGGTCCTCCCACTCGCGCCGGGCGAACCCGAGGAGCGAGAAGCCCGGCGGG
This sequence comes from Streptomyces sp. NBC_01717, assembly GCF_036248255.1. Classification (NCBI taxonomy): domain Bacteria; kingdom Bacillati; phylum Actinomycetota; class Actinomycetes; order Kitasatosporales; family Streptomycetaceae; genus Streptomyces; species Streptomyces sp. NBC_01717. The sequence goes on from NZ_CP109178.1 coordinate 890,455, forward strand.
AGCAGACCCCGATTCGCGAGGTCGTAGACGGCGGGCATCAGCTTCTTGCGTGAGAGGTCGCCGGTGACACCGAAGATGACGAGGCCCGAGGGGCCCGCGACACGGGGGAGGCGCCGATCGCGGGGGTCACGGAGCGGGTTGTTCCAGTCGAGGGCCGGGGCGGTAGAGCTCCCGTCGCCCATCACGTCGCCGGGTACCGCCGCCGCGTCGGTGCTCGGTTCCACGGCCGCGTCACCCGATCCGGCGGTCACGCCGCCCGGTTCCACGGCCGCGTCCCCAGATCCGCTCGCCGCGGCGGGCGCATCCTGCGCGGCACCACCGGGAAGCGTCTCGCGCTCACTCATTCCCCCTCAACTCCCTTGCTGCTCAGCGTCGTCGCGACCACACGCAGCAGGTCTTCCCAGGCCGCCTCGAACTTCGACACGCCCTCGTCCTCCAACTCCTTCACGACCTCGTCGTAGGAGATCCCGAGCCGCTCGACGGCCCCAAGATCGGCGCGGGCCTGGGCGTAGCCGCCGGTCACCGAGTCGCCGTGGATGTCACCGTGGTCGGCGGTGGCGTCGAGGGTCGCCTCCGGCATGGTGTTGACCGTGCCGGGTGCGACAAGTTCGTCGACGTACAGGGTGTCCTTGTACGCGGCGTCCTTGACGCCCGTCGAGGCCCACAGCGGGCGCTGCTTGTTGGCGCTCGCGGTGGCGAGCGCGGTCCAGCGGTCGGCGGCGAAGACGCCCTCGTACGCCTCGTACGCGAGACGGGCGTTGGCGAGCGCGGCCCTGCCCCTGAGTGCGAGCGCCTCGTCGGTGCCGACCTTCGCAAGGCGCTTGTCGATCTCGCTGTCGACGCGGGAGACGAAGAACGAGGCGACCGAATGGACCGTGGACAGGTCGATGCCCGCCGCCTGCGCCTTCTCCAGGCCTGCCAGGTACGCGTCCATGACCTCGCGGTAGCGCTCCAGCGAGAAGATCAGGGTGACGTTGACGCTGATACCGAGGCCGATGACCTCGGTGATCGCCGGGAGGCCGGCCTTCGTCGCCGGGATCTTGATCATCACGTTCGGGCGGTCGACCAGCCATCCGAGCTGCTTGGCCTCGGCGACGGTCGCCGCGGTGTCGTGCGCGAGGCGCGGGTCGACCTCGATGGAGACCCGGCCGTCGCGGCCGCGGGTCGCGTCGTACACGGGCCGCAGGATGTCGGCGGCCGCGCGGACGTCGGCGGTGGTCATCATGCGGACGGCCTCGTCGACCGTGACGCCGCGCACGGCGAGGTCGGCCAGCTGCTCCTCGTACCCCTCACCGGAGCCGATGGCGGCCTGGAAGATGGAAGGGTTGGTGGTGACGCCCACCACGTGCTTCCGCTCGATGAGTTCGGCGAGGTTGCCGGATGCGATCCGCTTGCGGGACAGATCGTCCAGCCAGATGGAAACGCCTTCCTGAGCGAGGGACTTGAGGGGTTCGGCGGTGTTGCTCACAGTGACTCTCTTCTTTCTGGCGGCCTGATCAACCACGCGCGGCGGCAAGAGATTCCCGCGCGGCGGAGGCGACGTTCTCGGCGGTGAAGCCGTACTCGGCGAACAGGGTCTTGGCGTCGGCGGAGGCGCCGAAGTGCTCCAGGGAGACGATGCGTCCGGCGTCACCGACGTACCGGTGCCAGGTCAGGCCGATCCCTGCCTCGACCGCCACACGGGCCTTCACGGACGCCGGAAGCACACTCGCGCGGTACTCCGCGGACTGCTCCTCGAACCACTCGACGGACGGCATCGACACGACACGCGTACCGACCCCCTCGGCCTCGAGCTGCTCACGCGCCGCGACGGCGAGCTGCACCTCGGAGCCGGTGGCGATGAGGATGACATCAGGGGTCTCGGCGGAGGAGTCGCGCAGGATGTAACCCCCCTTCACCGCCTCGGGGTTCGCCTCGTATGTCGGCACACCCTGGCGGGTCAGCGCGAGGCCGTGCGGCGCAGGGTTCGTGGCATGCCGCCTGAGGATCTCTGCCCAGGCGATACAAGTCTCGTTGGCATCGGCGGGGCGGACGATGTTGAGTCCGGGGATGGCGCGCAACGAGGCCAGGTGCTCGACCGGCTGGTGGGTCGGGCCGTCCTCGCCGAGACCGATGGAGTCGTGCGTCCAGACGTACGTGACCGGCAGCTCCATCAGCGCGGACAGACGCACGGCGTTGCGCATGTAGTCGGAGAACACCAGGAAGGTGCCGCCGTAGACGCGGGTGTTGCCGTGCAGCGCGATGCCGTTCATCTCGGCGGCCATCGAGTGCTCGCGGATGCCGAAGTGGACCGTGCGGCCGTACGGGTCGGCCTCCGGAAGCGGGTTGCCCTTCGGCAGGAAGGAGCTGGTCCTGTCGATCGTGGTGTTGTTCGAGCCGGCGAGGTCGGCGGAACCGCCCCACAGCTCGGGGATCACACTGCCGAGCGCCTGCAGCACCTTGCCGGACGCGGCACGGGTCGCGACGGATGTGCCCGCCTCGAACTGCGGCAGAGCGGCCTCCCAGCCATCGGGCAGCCGACCCGTGACGACGCGGTCGAACAGCTTGGCGTGCTCGGGGTCGGCGGTGCGCCACTCGGCGACCTGCTTGTCCCAGGCCGCGTGCGCCTCGACGCCTCGGTCGAGGGCCCCGCGGGCGTGGGACAGTACCTCGGGCTCCACCTGGAAGGACTGCTCCGGGTCGAAGCCCAGGACCCGCTTGGTAGCCGCGATCTCCTCGGCGCCGAGCGCCGATCCGTGCGAGGCCTCGGTGTTCTGCGCGTTCGGGGCAGGCCAAGCGATGATCGTGCGCATCGCGATGATCGAGGGGCGCCCGGTCTCGGCGCGGGCGGCGGTCAGCGCCTCGTACAGCGCTCGGACATCGATGTCGCCGTCGGCCGAGGGCTCGATCCGCTGGACGTGCCAGCCGTACGCCTCGTACCGCTTCAGGACGTCCTCGGAGAAGGCGGTGGCCGTGTCGCCCTCGATGGAGATGTGGTTGTCGTCGTAGACGAAGACGAGGTTGCCGAGCTTCTGGTGGCCCGCGAGGGACGAGGCCTCGGCGGAGATGCCCTCCTCCAGGTCGCCGTCCGAGACGATCGCCCAGATGGTGTGGTCGAAGGGTGACTCGCCCTCCGGCGCCTCGGGATCGAACAGGCCGCGCTCGTAGCGAGCCGCCATCGCCATGCCCACGGCGTTCGCGACACCCTGGCCGAGCGGGCCGGTGGTCGTCTCGACACCTGCCGTGTGCCCGTACTCAGGGTGACCGGGCGTCTTCGAACCGTGCGTCCGGAACGCCTTCAGATCGTCCAGCTCCAGCTCGTACCCGGAGAGGAAGAGCTGGGTGTACAGGGTCAGCGAGGTGTGGCCCGGGGAGAGAACGAAACGGTCTCGGCCGGTCCACTCCGGGTCGGCCGGGTCGTGCCGCATCACCTTCTGAAAGAGGGTGTACGCGGCCGGCGCCAGACTCATCGCGGTGCCCGGGTGGCCGTTTCCGACCTGCTGTACGGCATCGGCCGCCAGAAGGCGGGCGGTGTCGACGGCACGCCGGTCGAGTTCGGTCCACTCGAAACCGTCAGGGAAGCTGTCGGGTGTCTGCGTGCTCATCTTCAAGAAGTCCTCGATAGGAACCGGTCAACTGCTCTGATGCGTTCAAACCTAAAAGTATGACTTTTGCCGGGCCAGGTGCCCTTGTGTCAGCCTTTGGTGAAAGTGGGACAACGAGTGCGGGACCGAGCCGACGCGAGAAGGACATGACGGACAGAACGACCCAAGGAAGTGGAGAGATCAAGACCTTTCCCTTCCCCACGAACCTGAGCGTCTGCGGCGTAGGTATGCAGGTCGAATCCATGGAACCCGGTCGGCCCTGGCATGCGGACGCGCCGTTGGAGCGCGTGCACCGCGTCGACTTCCACGTGGTGATGCTGTTCCACGGCGGCCCCATCAGGCACATGATCGACTTCGCCGAGTACGAGGCCTCCGCCGGCGATCTCCTATGGATCCGCCCAGGCCAGGTGCACCGCTTCTCCCCCACGGCCGGGTACCGCGGTACCGTCCTGACCATGCAGCCCGGCTTCCTGCCCCGGGCAACTGTCGAGGCGACGGGCCTGTACCGCTATGACCAGCCCCCGCTCCTGCGCCCGGACGCGAACCAGCTGGCCGCCCTCGAGCACTCCCTCGCCCAACTGGAGCGCGAGTACGTCGACACGACCACACTGCCCCTCAGCCTCCACACCGCAGTGCTCCGGCACTCCCTGACCGCGTTCCTGCTCCGCCTGGCCCACCTCACGGCGATCTCCGCCAAGACGGCACTCGAGCAGACCGACACCACCTTCAGCCGCTTCCGGGACGCGGTCGAGAAGGGCTTCGCCACCAACCACAGCGTCAGCGCGTACGCGGACGCCCTCGGCTACTCCCGACGCACCCTCGTCCGCGCGGTGGGGGCGGCCACCGGCAACACCCCCAAGGGCTTCATCGACAAGCGCGTCGTCCTCGAGGCCAAGCGCCTACTGGCCCACACGGATATGCCGATCGGCCGGATCGGCGCCTCCGTGGGCTTTCCCGACGCGGCCAACTTCTCGAAGTTCTTCCATCAGCACACCGGGACGACTCCGTTGGCGTTCCGGGTGGAGCTGCGCTGAAAGAGGCGGGGCGGGGCGAACCGGTCCGCCCCGCCGGTGACATGAGGATCGAGGTCAGGCGCATCTTCACGGCCGACACATCACGAGGCGAACTGCGCGACGTCAGGCCCTACTCGACCTGCCGGCTGCCGAGAACGGCAGCTACGGGCCGTCCACGCGCCCCCGACGACGATACAACCGGTGGAACCGGAACGTTCAGCGGCCCACGCGGGCCACAGTGGCCTCGTACGTGATGATCTCGGTGCCGTTGCCCTCACCACCACTGGTCGGGTTGTCGTGTTGAAACGGCCGATCCACCGACGCACCGTGGCGGCGTCGTACTCCAGCAGCCCGGAGACCTGAGCGGGTGACAGGCCCTGCAGAGACAGCAGCACCATCACCGCCCGCACCGTGCAGCGCCCAGGGCCCCGCAGCAGGCTACGTAACTTCACCCGCTCGGTGTCGGCGGCATTGGCGAACACGATGGGCGGGCGCACACTGACCACGACCTCGTCGGGCGGGCGGGCGGGCGGGCGGGCGGGCGGGCGGGCGATGCTGACATCCCGATCGAACGCTTGGCGAGGCCGCAGACGCCACTGGTGGCACCGCGCGCGACCCGCAACAATCACCGGCATGGACGCCCCGCACCCGACAGGCCCCCCACCTGCTATCCAGCCCGATCCATTGCTCTATCCGGAAGTAGCCGCAGCCAACGGCAGCTGGGTGGCAGCCCTTCGCCATGCCGCCGCCGACATGCATGTCGATCTCGGCACCGTCAGGGGCCCGGAGTCTGCGACAGACAGCTGGCGACTCATCGTCGCGAGCGTGCACGCGTCGCGCGGCTCCTTCGACGTGACACTCGGCCAACAGGAGCGAGCCTTTGGCATCCGGATGTGGTGGACCGGGGTCGGAGAAGCGGCCAGCGGCCGAACCACCGAGCTGCAGACCGTCGTCAACATCGCACACGCATGGCAGGTAGGAACCTCAGTCGCCGAACTGCGCACCAGGTGGCCGTTCCTCAAGATTGACGAGCTCACCTTGGCTCACGAGCGAGGTGAGGCTGTTGCCTTCAAATGGCAGCTCGTACGAAACGCTCCGGATCGGCTGATCGACCACGACATCGTCGAAGCGGCGTACGCGAACCCGCTGCTGCGGAGCCTCTTTCCCTTGATCAGCCACGGGAGTCTGCAGTTCAGCCGCTGCACTCACACCCCATGGTCCTACGACGTCCCCAGGCTCGTTCCTCAGCTGGGAGGAGGCTGGAGGGCGCGGCCCGCCCACAAAGGTCGAGACATTCCGGATCGCTACGCTCAAACCCCTGAGGAGGCCGTCGTGTTCGTGGTCGAGGGACTTCCCGACGGCTGCGGTCCGGCAGTGGAAGGCCCCGCGGGTCTGCTTCTCGAATAGAGAAACAGACCACTGTCCAGACCGAAGCTTCCTTACTCCCACCTTGTTCGGTCCCGCGAGGCTACTGCTGACGGGCGGCTGGTCGCGCGAGAGTGAGTCTGCTCCACCGATCCAGTTCGTCCGCGTGGCTGCCGACCGCCGTCGCCCGGGCGACCGCTACGGCCTCCTGCGGTGTCGGCTCACCGTGGCGGGAGAGCAGCGCCAGCGGCCAGGCCGGAGTGCCCGACTGCCCACCGTCGAAGGGGCGCCAGTCCCAGGCCGCATCGAACCGCCAGGCGCGCCCGTTCCGGTCGGCAACCTCATCACCCGGTTCGAGGAAGGCGTACGGACGGAAGAACAGCTCGATGCGTATCGGTTCACCGCCGGCTGGATCGATCGTGTAGCCCTGGTCCTCAAGGTCAGGGTCATGGGTATCACCGTGCCGCAGGACCTCGACGTAGGACGCGGGCCGCGGCAGCATGCCGGTGACCAGGGGCGGATCGAAGCGATGGACCGCCTGGACGTGCACCACGGTCGCGGGGATTCCCACCAGGCAGGTATCGCCCGGCTTCAGTGCGGTCTCCGCCGGTTCCGTTCGGAAGATCTCCCACTCGCGGGCCGCGGGCGTTGGAAGCGCCCTCTGACCGTTCCACCTGATGTTCTCGGCCTGCGGGTCCACTTCCAACCACGGCCACCGCACGGACACGTAGTAATGGGTGACCCCGGTGACGGCGGTCTCAGTGAACGGGCACTCCAGCAACAGCACGTCACCGGGCCGGTAGTCGTGACTCATGGACGCATTCTGCATGCCGTCACTGACATGCGACCGAATGAGTATCCGGCGTTCCGGAGAGGCGGCCCGCAGCGCGCCCCCCTTCCACGAGAACCAACTCGTCTGAGGACAGCGCCCGGCGTCAATCTCAAACCACCTGGCAACCTCACAGGGTCAGCGCCCCACCGGCTGCCAACTCGAATCGGACGGCACAGCAGGTCGCGCTTGTACCTCGTTCGCGTTGAAACGCCGACGCCTGGAAGGCCGCAGCGGGAACAGCCACTCCGGTCGGCACGGTTGCATCGACCGAGGGACCGGCGCCGCACGGGCGGGGAACACGGAGACCACAAGGTCGTCCGCCCTACCAGGATCCGGGCCCCTGGGTCGCGGTACGCCCACCGCGCACTCGGACCAAGACGTATTTCTGCAGGAGGACTGTTTCATGACTGACCGACCCTTGACGCTCATGGCAGTACACGCCCACCCCGACGACGAGGCGACCGGAACCGGAGGGGTCCTCGCGCGGTACGCGGCGGAAGGCATCCGCACGGTTCTCGTGACGTGTACCGACGGCGGTTGCGGTGACGGACCGGGGGGTGCCAAGCCGGGCGATCCCGGGCACGATCCGGCGGCGGTCGCCTTGATGCGCCGTCAAGAACTTGAGGCGAGCTGTGACGTCCTGAAGGTCAGCGATCTGGAGATGCTGGACTATGCCGACTCCGGGATGACGGGTTGGCCGAGCAACGACGCCCCCGGATCCTTCTGGCAGACCCCCGTGCAGGAAGGCGCGGCCCGACTCGCGGAACTCATGCGGCACTACCGACCCGATGTGGTCGTCACCTACGACGAGAACGGCTTCTACGGCCACCCCGACCACATCCAGGCCCACCGCATCACGATGGCGGCGCTGGAGATGACCGCGCTGACACCGAAGGTGTACTGGACCACGATGCCCCGCTCGATGATGCAGCGGTTCGGCGAGATCATGCGCGAGTTTCATGAGGACATGCCGGAGCCGGATCCTGCCGAGGCCGCCGCGATGGCCGAGATCGGCCTCCCCGACGATGAGATCACCACGTGGGTGGACACCACCGCGTTCAGCGGTCAGAAGTTCGACGCGCTGGCCGCGCACGCCAGTCAGGGCGAGAACATCTTCTTCCTCAAGATGGGCACGGAGAGGTTCGGCGAGTTGATGGGCATGGAGACCTTCGTACGTGTCCAGGACGCCACCGGCGCGCCCATACCCGAGAACGATCTCTTCGCCGGACTACGCTGATTCACCCGCCCGACCGGCCGGGAAAACGCATCGCCCGCACGGCGCGATCGAGCGGGTCACACACCCGGAAGCTTGTCCACGCGAGTTCCGCTCCGGCAGTCCGCGTCCAGGCCCTCGCCGACGGCGTCGACGCGTGCCCGCACTTCCGACCCGCCACCGCGCTCGTCCCCAAACCACCTGACAACCGCACAGTTGGGAGACCTGCGCGCTGTTGACTCGGAAGTTGCGCGACAGCCCAGGTCACAAGCTCGGCGGTCCGCTCCGATCAAGACAGACCGCCGAGGAAGCGACACGAAGCTGAGGCTCCGATGTCCGACATGCCGTGAGGAAACGGAAGAAGAAGCAGGTCACGAGAGTGGTCTCCGACACCAACCGCGAGACCCTACAACAATGAAGCCAGTCGCCCTGTCATCCAATCGAAGCGTTTGACACCGAACCCAGGCGTCCACGCCCTCGCGCCGCCCCGACCGGCCGGTACCACCGATGGCCGGTACCGCCCCGCGATCGGGGCGGTCGTGCGTCTACCGGCTACCGGCTACCGCCATCGAGGAGGGCCAGGACCTGTCCTCGATGAGCGGCATCCTGACCGACACCGCCTACCGTCTGCTGCTGGCCTGACGGCGGGGGTGGTCGGGGGCCGGCTCAGATGCCGGGTGAAGAACTGGGCCGCGGCTTCCCCCGCGAACTGCGGGACGCCGGTGTGCTCGCCCAGATTGGCGTGCAGCGTCTTCTCCTTGGAGCCGAAGGCGTCGAACAGGTCCAGGGCCTGCTGCTCGTTCGGGTCATCTGACAACGCACGGGGGCACGCAGACTCGGCACCCATTCGATCCGGCGGATCCAGCACCAGGCCCCGTCCTCGACGCGCTCAACCCGCGAACTCGGCCATCCACGCCTCGACATCGTCCGCCGACCGGGGCAGGCCCGCTGACAGGTTCTCGTGACCGTCGTCGGTGACGACCAGGTCGTCCTCGATGCGGACGCCGATGCCGCGCCACTCCTCGGGCACGGTGAGATCGTCCGGCTGGAAGTACAGGCCGGGCTCGACGGTGAGGACCATGCCCGGTTCCAGCACGCCGTCGACGTACTCCTCGTTCCGGGCCTGCGCGCAGTCATGCACGTCCAGACCGAGCATGTGACCGGTGCCCGCCATGGTGAAGCGGCGCTGAAGGCCGAGTTCGTACGCGCGGTCGGCCGGGCCCACGATGAAGCCCCACTCGACCAGCTGGGCCGCCAGGTATCGCTGGGACGCCTCGTGGAAGTCGCGGTACGCGGCGCCCGGCTTGACGGCTGCCATGCCGGCTTCCTGTGCCGCGTACACCGCGTCATAGACCTTGCGCTGCAGAGGCGTGAAAGTGCCACTGATCGGCAGCGTGCGCGTGACGTCGGCGGTGTAGAGCGTGTGTGTCTCCACGCCGGCGTCGAGCAGGAGCAGGTCCCCCGGGCGCACCGGACCGTCGTTGTCCGTCCAGTGCATGATCGTGGCGTGCTCGCCCGCGGCGCAGATCGAGCCGTAGCCGACGGCATTGCCCTCGAGGCGTGCACGGCGGAAGAACGTGCCCTCGATCCACCGCTCGGACGACGCGATCGCCCCGGAGAGCTCCCCGATCACATCGGTGAATCCGCGCACCGTGGAGTCCACGGCCTTGCGGAGCTCGGCGATCTCCCAGTCGTCCTTGACGAGGCGGAGATCGCTGAGCGCCTCTTCCAGTTCGGCGTCGCGCTCTTCATCCGTGGTGACGGCGGCCTCGAGGGACGGGTCGAGGCCCCGGACGATCCGGGTCGGCGCACCGGAGGCGGCGGCCAGGTCGCCGGCCGCCGTGCGGACGTCACGGCAGGGCAGACCGAGCACGAGCTCCGACTCGGCGAGAGAGCGGCGCCGGCCCATCCACAGCTCCGCCGTGGCGCCGGTCCAGAACTCGTCGTTGTCCCTGCTGTCCCGCGGCAGCTGGTAGCAGTAGGCGTCATGGCCGCCGTCCACTCGGGGTTCGAGGACGAGAGCGCCGTCCCGTGCTTGGTCTCCGGCCATGTGCACGTAACCCGAGTACGGCCGGAACGGGTAGCTGTCGTCGTTCGAACGAGCCTTGAGGTTCCCCGAGGGAATCACGAGGCGTTCGCCCGGAAAGCGCGCGGAGAGCGAGGCGCGGCGACGGGCTGCGTACGGAGCCTGCTCACCGAGCCGCAGGTCGTGCCGCTCGGTGTCCGCCCACCCCGTCCGCATCAGAGCGGACAGTTCCTCGGAGATCCCTGAGTAGAGACCGTTCTTTCGGCCTTTCGCCACGGCATACACCTTCTTCTGGATGGGTTCCCAAGCGGCGCTGGGCAGAGTGAGCCGTACGGACAGGCGTGCTCCCGGTGCGGCTCGTGCTCCCTCGCCGCCGCCGGTCGTCGGCGGCTCCCGGACGGTATCCCGTACCGCGCGTGCTCGGTGCTGAAAAGTGCCACTGGCACAGATCGGCCACAGGCTCCGGCCGGACCGTCGATAATGCGACGTATGACGAACGCGAAACTCGGCGAGGCCCTTCGGCTTCTGGGCATCGGTCACGCGGCGGGTCAGGTCTATCTGGCACTGCTTGAGCTGGCCCCCGCTCCGCTGAGTGCGATCGCGGCCGCGGCCGACCTGGACGGTCCGGAACTGGCCACGGCATACGGCGCACTGGTCGACGCCGGTCTCGCCAGTGCCGCCGAGGAGGGTGGGGACGTGGTGGCCCCGGTGCCGCCGACCGCAGGCCTGGAGATCCTCGCCCGGCACCGTGCGGCCGAGGTCGAGGAGTCTCGCATCACCGTCGGGGGCGCGTTCGAGTCGTTCCGGCGACAGCGGCTCGCCGCGTACAACGACAATCTCGTCGAGGTCGTCACCGGCGACGCCATCGGCCCCAGAATTCGTCACGCATGGGCAAGCGCCCGCGATCAGATCCGGCAGTTCGAGTCACCGCCGTACTTCCCCTTGGCCGACGCCACGGCCGACGCGCTGGCCACGCTCGCCCGCGGTGTGACGCAGCGTGTCGTGTACTCGCGGGAGTCGCTGGAGCACCCGGGTCACCTGAAAGAGGTCATCGAACCGTGCATCAAGGCCGGCGAACAGGCCAGGGTGCTGCCGTCGGTGCCGGTCAAACTCGTGATCATCGACGAGGCGTACGCACTCGTGTCGTTGTCCATCAAAGAGGCGGACGTACACAACACCATGCTGGTCGTGCAGCCATGCGGCCTGCTCTCCGCACTCATGGCACTCTTCGAGCAGTCCTGGCAGAACGCCCTGCCGTTCCATGGCCGCACCACTCGCCCAGGAGGCCTGCCGGCCGCCGACCGCCGCCTGCTGTGGCTCCTCGCGGGCGGCGCGAGCGACGACATCATCGCCCGCGAGCTGGGAGTCAGCCGCCGCACACTCTTCCGCCGCCTGCAGATCCTGATGGCCCAGCTGGGCGCCGCGAACCGCTTCCAGATGGCCTTGCAGGCACAGCGCAGCGGATGGTTGTGACCGGCACGCTGCCCCTGCTGCTTGCCGTGCCCACCGCAACGGCGCGCGTCAAACCAGGATCCGGGCCATTCCCGGACCAACGCGCCGCCGGACTTGCCCCTCACCGCCGTTTCCGCACGTCGGAGCCAATGTTCCAGCTGTACCACCAGTAGACGAAGAACCTGCTGGTGTCGTACTCGGCGAAGAAGCTGGGTTCTTCCAGACGCGGAAAAGGGGCGCCCGGGCAGGGCGTCGGGCGTTCCGGGAACGAGGGTTGATTGCGAGCGGCGGGTTTGCAGGAAGCATTGCGGGTTAGGCGGTGGTTGTTCCTGAAGTCGACCACAGCAAGGTGTGAGTGATCATGGCTGCCAATGAGAAGACCCAGGCCAAGACCGAGCAGGCCAAGGGCAAGATCAAGGAAGCCGCCGGCCGCACCGTAGGCAACGAGCGACTCACCGCCGAAGGACGCATCGACCAGACCAAGGGCGACGCCCGTATGGCCAAGGAGAAGGCGAAGGACGCCTTCAAGCACTGACCCCACCACACCGCGTGGCCTCCCCCGACCCGCGGTGCGCGTATGGCCCGGCATCCCGTGCCGGGCCATACGCACGCTGGTCGCGGATGCGGGAGCCGAACCCGCTGATGAGCTTGGCACGGCCACTGCCGCTGCGTGACGCCGAACACCGGGAGCCGCATGCCTACAGCCCTGTCGGAAAGACCGGTCGAACGGACCACGGAGCCCCATGCCGCCTCTCGGCCCGGCGGGTCCCCCGCTGTGACCAGGGGCGGCGGCCGGGCCGCCGTCCGGATCGGCGTGCTGACCGTCTGCCAGGCCGCGCTGATGGTGGGATTCGGGCTCCTGGTCACCGGCCCCGCCCATGGGATATGGCCGCTGAGCAGTGCGGACAATGTCAACGAGGGGCTCGAGCACCTACGCACGGAGGCCCTCACCAACCCGTTGCTCATCGCGTCGGACAGCTTCCCGCCCGCCGACAGCACCGGCACCGGCACCGGCACCACGGTGGAGTACTTCACCTTCCGCCGCGCCGAACTCCGCTTCGCCTCGGTGCAGCCGCGCGAGATCGACGGCGATCCGGTGCGGCCGGGCCGACTGCTCATCGCTGAGGTCAGGCCGGGTGTCCTGACCGTGCTTCTGCCGTCGGGGGGTGAGTGAATGGGCACCGCGACCCGGGTTCCGCAGACCCGCGACATGGCAGGCGACGAGCTCTCCGCCGACGAGGCACTGGCATCGCTGCGCCGCTACGGTCGCTGGCCACTGGTGCGGGATTCCTTCGTCCGCTTCCGTTACGCCGACGGCTTCAGTCACGCCCGCGCACTCGCCCTGCAGACCGTTCTCGCTGTGATTCCGCTCGTCATCGCCTTCGTCGGGCTGTCCGCCTCACTTCACACGGAGAACGTGGGGAGGCTGGCGGAACTGACGATTCACCGCATCACCGCGGGCCCGAGTGCCGAGGTCGTGGATGACGCGCTCGATCGGAGCCGGGAGCGGGCCGGGGAGGGTTCTCAGCTCACTCTCTGGTTCGGCCTGGCCTTCTCGCTGGTGAACGTCACGACGGCGATGTGTCAGATCGAACGCGGTGCCAACCGGATCTACGGGGTCGAGCGCGACCGCCCCTTCCATCAGAAGTACTTCCGGGGCCTGGTGATGGCGCTGGTTGCCGGGATACCCCTGGGCATCGGGTTCATCCTCATGGTGGTCGGCGGCGACCTCGCCGCGGCTGCCGTGACGGTCTACGGTCTCGGCGACGGAGCCAGGAACTCCTGGGATCTGCTGAGATGGCCGTGCGGGCTGCTGCTCGCACTCATCTCCGCGAGCGCGATCTTCCGTCGCTCCCCGCGTCGCAGGCAACCCGGCTACACGTGGCTGGCGTTCGGGGCAGCCCTCTACCTGGTGCTGTGGACGGCGCTGACCTGGTTGCTCAGCCTCTATCTCTCGGTCAGCGGGTCGTTCGACACGGTCTACGGCCCGCTGAGCGCCTTCATGTCGCTGCTGCTCTGGGCCTATCTGACTTCCATCGCTCTCTTTCTCGGACTGTCCTTCGCCGCGCAGTTGGAGGCCGCCCGCGCCTTGCGGCCCGGTCCTGTCCAACCCGATCCGGGAGCATGAATGGTCGTGCGAGCCACTGCCCTGCGGCTTCGGGAGCGCCGTGCCCGGGCAGCTGACCGCAGATACGGTGTCCGCCTGCTCGGCGCCGCAGCCGTCGCCGCGCTCTCATCGGTGCTCTTCGGGCTTCTTCTGGTCCTCGTCGAGGGCAGTTGGCGCCCGTTGCTCGCCATGGACGCGCGTGCGGCGCGGCGGCTGCACAGCACCGGGCTCGAACACCCTGCGTGGACGAGCACCCTCCGCTTCCTGTCCGACTGGGTCTGGGACCCTGTGACGCTGCGCTGCGTGGTCGCGCTGTTGACGGCCTGGCTGCTCTACCGCCGCGCCTGGCGGCTGGCCGCCTGGTCCGGCGTGACGGCGGCGGCCGGGGGACTGATAGGTCTGCTGGTCAAAACGGTGGTCGAGCGGGCCAGGCCCTCCTTGGCGGACCTGGTGGCCCAGGCACCGGGCTTCTCCTTCCCCTCCGGTCACGCGATGACCGCCACCACCTCGTTCGCCATCCTGCTGCTCGTACTGCTGCCGCTGGTGCCCCGTGGCCGGCGGGCCCTTTGCTGGAGCGTGGCGGTGCTCTCGGTGCTGGGCGTCGGATTCACCCGGGTCGCGCTCGGCGTCCACTGGTTCAGCGATGTGGTCGGCGGCTGGCTCCTGGGTCTCGCCGTGGTGGCGTCGACCGGCTGGGCCTTCGAAGCCTGGCGCGCCGACTCCGGCCGTCGTCGCAGCGAGGTGACCGAGGGTCTGGAGCCCGAGCTGACCGAGGCCGGCCCGGAGCGGTGAGCGACGGGGGTGTCCTCCGTGATGCGGTGGAGGCCGGTCATGGCGTCCGGACGTCTGGGTGTGCCTCGCGCCAGGCGGCCATCGCGCGATCCCAGTCGTCGCCGGCCAGTGTGGTGAGCGAGGCGGGGAACAGCCCGTCCTCCTCCTTGGCGATGTGGCGGTGCAGTTCGTCCACGGCATCGAGGAACCTTTGGCGGTCGTCCCTGTCCACGAGATCTGCCGTGTCCAGCAACCGGTCCAGGTCGCGGTGTTCGCGCTCCAGGTCCTCGATGTACCCCGTGTACTCGTCGTCCTGGCGCATCACCGCGGGCATCCGCCGGGGCCAACACCCACTACCGACGACGCCGCGAGCACGGAGACTGGCATGCGGCCGCCCAGAGGAACCTCTCCAACCGCATGATCGGACAGCTCTATCACTGTCTCCACCACCGCAAGCTGTTCGACGAGAACACAGCGTTCCCCACCGAACTCGCCGCCGCAGCTTGACGCGTTGGCATCGTGAGGTGTCTGCGGACCACGAACCCCATCGAGTCGACCTTCTCCACCGTCAAACTCCGCGCCAAGGTCACCCGCGGCGCCGGCAGCCCCGCCGCAGCCCTCGCGATGGTGTTCAAACTCGTCGAGTCCGCACAGGCCCGCTGGCGGGCGATCACCGGCACCCCCCTCGTGCCCCTGGTTCGCACGGGCGCCCGGTTCGAGAGCGGCGTCCTGGTCGAACGTTCGCGGGGCGCTTCTTGATCTTGTGGCGGCTGGCCGGGATAGGGCAATTACTCAGACAGGAGTGGGGCTGCCACGACAGAGGTCAGCCGGATTGTGCAGTCTCGCGCCGACGGAGCACGTCGTAGCCCACGAACTCGAACAGCCGGGTGCCGGTGTGCAGGGGTCGAGGCGTGCCGGTGAACCGGTGCACACCGACCCCATAGCCAGCACCCGGTTCAGATAGCCACTGCAGTTCGAAACCCTGCTCGCCGAACCAATCGCAGATCATGGGCACTCGGTCGGGGGCGGCACGGTTGCGGGTCCAGATGACGGTGCCACCGGTCTTGCACAACTGATTGCAGGCACCGATGGTGCCCTCGATGTCGCTGTCGGTGATGTTTCCGAAGACACCGCAGGCCAGAACGAGGTCCGCGGGGGTCATGTCCCGGTACTGGTCGATGAGGGAGGCGTCGCCCGTCGCTACCTCGACCTGGTCCAGCTTTGCCAGGCGGGCCGTCTCCGAAGCCGCGGCGGTGTTGCGGGCGTCCAACTCGACAAGCCGCGCCCGCACCTCGTGGCGGCGCGGATGATCGGACAGGACGTGGAGGAGGTCACGACCGTCCCCGGCGCACAAGCTGATCACCTTCAGCGGCCCGGCCGGGGCATCGTCCAGGGCAGCCCGGGTCTGCGATTGAACGGTCCGCAGCCTCCGTGCCATCCAGGAGTCCGCTACGTCGTACTTGCCATGCCAGGCGTTCCAGTCCATTGCCGCACCCTACGGCTGTCCACGAGCCGCAGACGATCCAATTTCGATCACCGCAGGGGCAGCCGCTGCAGCGGCGAAAAACGAGTCACAGCCCGTCAGATCGCGGCGGTCACGTCCTCCGCCATCGGGACAACCGCCGAGCGGCCATCCACAAGTCTTGACAATTACTCACGGCCACCCGGAGGGCCTCATACGACGACCATAGGCGCGCCCGTGCCGGCCCGCCCGAGGCGAGCGTCCGGACGGGTGGGCCGTCCTCGCGGCCCGGCGGTCGGCCCTGACCGGCGCGCGTGCGCCGGTCCGGGCCGGACGGATGTCAGTTCAGCAGGCGCCGAGGTCCTGCCAGACTCCCCATTCGCCCGTGGTGCCGGGCGTCTCGTTCTGTGTCCACCACTTGGCCTTCCACATGTGGCCCCCGTACGAGACGGTGTTGTCGGCCGTGTAGACGGCGCTGCTGCTCCATGCGGCCGCGGTGCAACTGCCGCCCGGAGGGGGCGTGGTCGGAGGGGTGGTCGTAGGCGGGGTGACTCCGGCGAACTTCACCGAGTACTTCGCGAAGTCCCAGTCCGACTGGGCCACGCTGCTGCACGTGCCGGAGGTCTGGCCGTTGTTGTCGGGCGGATTGCACTGGCGGTCGCGGTTGAGGGACCAGAAGGTGAAGCGGTCCATGTGGTGGCTGGTGGCGTAGTCCAGCACGGTCTGGAAGTCGGCCTGGCTGAAGTACTCCCCGGTGTCGCTGCGGCCGTTCATGCCGGAGAAGCCTTCGTGCGCGTACGCAGTCGCCGCGTCCCAGCCGAAGGTGGACTGCAGGATGGAGTTGAAGTTCGTCAGGGCGCTCGTCTGTGCGGCCGACCCGTTGAACCCACCGTCGAAGGGCATGATGGAGAAGTTGTTCGGCGTGAAGCCTTGCGACTTGGCCTCGTTGAGCATTTGCTTGCCGAACCAGCCGGTGCCGTCGGCAGTTCCCGCGGTGGTGACCGAGACATAGAGGCCCGGGTTGTTCTGCTGGAGAATCTTGGCTGCGCCGATCTCGTGGGCGATGGCGGTCGCGTTCTCGTACTCCGGCTCCTCCAGGTCGAAGTCGATGGCCTTCAGCTGGTACTTGGTGATGACCTGTTGGTAGGCGGCCGCGGTGGACGCCGCGTCGGAGCAGGTCTGGCCGAGTTTCGTACCCCCGTACCCGCCGATGGAGACCGACACGTCACCGCCCTTGGCGCGGATCGCGCCGATGACGGATGCCACCGCGGTGTCCGACGATACCGGCGACGTACCGTCCCACGTCGGGCTGCATCCGCCCCCGTTGGGAGCGAGGATGAAGGCGAGCTGGAACGCCTTGAGGCCGGTGGCGTCCATGATGGCGCCCGCGTCCGGCGGGTTGTTGTCGTGCGGCATCAGATAGGGCGCGGCGGCGTACCACCGGTTACTCAGCGCGGTGGCGTCGGTGGACGCACCCGAGGCCTGCTGCGCTGCGAATGCACCGAGTCCTGCGGTGGCCAGCGCGGCGGTGGCAGCACCACAGAGCAGAGCGCGAAGACGCTTCATGGGGACTCCTGTTGGGAGAAGGTGCCGCCAGAATCGAGGGTTGACGCAGGCACGTCAATGAGTTGGCCTAGACCATTGCGGTTTCTTGAAGATTGAGGCACCGGGGAGGCGGACGGCAAGGGTGCGGCCGACAGAGTGGCCGGCCTGGCCATGGTGTTCACGCCGGTCGAGTTGGCGCAGACTCGCAGGCGAGCGGCGAGTGCACCCCCATCTCACCGCCTCGTCCGCAGCGCAGCCCGCTTCGAACGCGGACACCTCGTCAAACACCCCAAGGCCCGCGCCGCCTGGCCCGAACGTTGGAAGGCTTGTCTCATTGACGCCCACAGCCTTCCTCGATGACATGTGGGGACAGACACGCTCCGGCGACGACGGCTCATGCCCGGCCGGTCCGGACGGCCGGAGTTCGGTAATCCTTGACACCCCGGAGCGGCAGGAGGAGCATCCTCACGTCGCTGACAACGTTGTCGGAGCGGCGCCGTTCCGGAGTGGTCACGGCGCCCGCTCCCACCGCGTTGACCGTCCGTCACACATGAAGGGCAGGAACGGTGTCAGACACGCACAACCGTCGGACGCACACCGGGCTCCGAGCTATCAGCTCCGTCGCGGTGACCGCCATGGCCACGCTGGGTATGGCTGCCACAGTCGGCCCCGCCGCGGCGGCTTCCCCGCACGGCACCGTCAAGGATCCGGTGTCGTACGTCAACCCGCTGATCGGCACGTCCAATGCGGGCAACACATACCCGGGTGCCGTGCAGCCGTTCGGCATGCTGGCCTGGAGCCCACAGAACTCGAAGGGCAAGCAGGTCTCGACACCCGCTCCCGGTGGCTACCAGTACGACGCGACGAAGGTACGCGGCTTCAGCCTCACCCATCTCAACGGCGTCGGATGCTCCGGTGCGAACGGTGACATCCCGATCATGCCGTACGTGGGTGACGTCGACTCCTCGCCCAGCACGGACGTCACCGACGCGAAGTACGCCAGCACCTTCTCGCACGCCGACGAGACCGCCTCGGTCGGCTACTACAAGGTCGGCCTGGCCAGTGGCGCCTCCGCGGCGCTCACCACGACCGCCCGGACCGGCTCGGGACAGTTCGGCTTCCCGGCGGACAAGCCCGCCAGCATGCTCTTCCGCACCTCCAATTCGGAGACTGGCAGCACGGGCGCCGCCGTGAAGATCAACACGGCCGACCGGACCGTGACGGGCTCCGTCACCGCGGGCAACTTCTGCGGTCCGCAGAGTGCGAACAACCGCAAGGACCTCTACACGCTGTACTTCACCGCCCACTTCGACAAGGGGTTCGCGAAGGTCGGCACCTGGACGGACGGTACGGTCGAGCCCAACTCCACCTCGGCCTCCGGCGGTACGGGGTACAGCTCGTCCGGGCAGGCCGTGGAGGGCAAGGGCTCCGGCGCATACATCACCTTCGCCGACGGAACCACCAAGGTCCAGGCCAAGGTAGCCATCTCCTATGTCAGCCCACAGAACGCCGAGGCCAACCTCCGCGCGGAGAACGGGCCCCACAAGAGCTTCGACTCCGTCAGGACGCAGGCCGCCAAGGTCTGGAACAGCACGCTGAAGTCGGTCGAGGTGGGTGGCGGCACCGACGCCCAGCGCTCCACCTTCTACACCGCGCTCTACCACTCCATGCTGGAACCCACCCTGACCAGCGACGTGGACGGCCGCTATCTAGGCGCCGACCGCAAGCCGCACCGGCTCGCCAAGGGGCAGAAGGCGCAGTACGGCACCTTCTCCGGATGGGACCAGTACCGTGCGCAGGTGCAGCTGATGACGCTGCTCAACCCGAGGGCGGGCAGCGACTATGCGCAGTCCCTCTACAACTACGCGAGTCAGCGCGGCGGCGAGTGGGACCGCTGGCTGCTGGAGAACGGCAAGACGAGCGTGATGTCGGGAGACCCCTCGGACGCGGCCCTCGCCGGCATCTACGCCTTCGGCGGCCATGACTTCGACGTCCAGGGCGCCCTGAAGTCGCTGGTCGAGGCAGCGACCGTGCCGACGGCGAACGACTCGGACAGTTCGGGCTGCAACGTCGAGTGCGTGGGCCAGCGGCCCGCACTCGACAAGTATCTGGAGCTCGGGTACGTACCGGCTGACAACTGCCACTGCTGGGGAGGCGCGGCCGAGACTCTGGAGGACGCGGCGGCCGACTACGGCCTGTCCGAGCTGTCCCGGCAGACCGGGAAGACCGCCGACGCGAAGAAGTTCCTGGACCGCTCGGGGAACTGGACGAACGTCTTCGATGCCAACGCCACTCCGCAGGGCGGCTACATCCGCGACCGCAAGGCCGACGGCACCTGGGCGGGCACCTTCACGCCGGGCACCGGCAGCGGATTCGTCGAGGGGTCCAGCGCCCGGTACACCTGGATGGTGTACTCGGACGTGGCGGGCCTCGCCAGTGCCATGGGCGGCAACGACCAGGCACTGAAGCGACTCGATGCCTTCTTCCGGACACCGGACGGGAAGTTCGACTTCTCGGCGCAGGACGCCACGCGTTACGACGCTACCAACGAGCCGGACATAAACGCCCCTTACCTGTATGACTACTTGGGGGCTCCGTACAAGACGCAGGAGACTGTCCGCGCGGAGATGGATCAGCTGTGGACCGACACCCCGGGCGGCATCCCCGGTAACGACGACGCGGGAACCATGTCGTCCTGGTACGTCTTCTCGGCGCTCGGCATGTACCCGCAGAACCCGAGCCGCGCCGATCTGATCCTCTCCGCTCCGCTGTTCCCGCACGCGGTGGTGCACACCGGACACGGGAAGACGATCACGATCAACGCGCCTGCCGCATCGTCGGAGAACAAGTACATCCACGGCCTGAAGGTCGATGGCAGGACGTCCGGCAAGCCGTGGGTTCCCGCCTCGCTCGTCACCCGTGGCGGCACACTCGACTACGCCCTCGGGGCGACCGCGGACACCTCCTGGGGAAGCGCGGCGGCAGACGCCCCGCCGTCCTTCCCCGGCGGCGGCGTGAAGTACTTCACCGGCGCCACGCCGGAGAGGCTCAAGGTCGAGCCCGGATCGGGAAGCGCGGAGACGACCGTCAAGGTACAGACACTGGAGGCAAAGGCCACCGAAGTCCACTGGACGGCGAAGCCGCCGGCCGGTGTCACGGTCACACCCACGGAGGGCGACTTCACGGTCCCGGCACGCGGTTCGGCGAGCGCGAAGCTCACCGTATCGGCCGCGGCGGACACGGCCGAGGGCCACTACACGGTCCCGGTCACGCTGCGGTCGTCCGCCGGCAATGAGCTCCCGAAGACGTCGGCCGCGGTGACCGTCGCCGAGAAGAACAGCATGCTGTGGAACCGCAACAGCACCGGAATCTCCACCGACGACGACGATCCGCGGGCCAACTTCGACGGTGAGGGCTGGAGTTACTCGGCCAAGGCACTCGCCGCGGCGGGCGTGACGCCCGGCGGGACGGTCTCGTCCGGCGGCTTCGACTTCGACTGGCCCAAGGTGGTCGCGGGCGACCCGGACAACATCGAGGTCGTGGGAGCCGGCCCGCAGGTGCTGAACGTCCCGTCGGCGCCGGCGGACACGAAGCTCAGCCTGCTGGGCAGTGCGGCCGAGGGCTCGGCCAGCGGTCAGGTGACGCTGACGTACACCGACGGCACCACGCAGCAGGCCGAGATCGGCTTCAGCGACTGGACGCTGGGCGGCGGCACACAGAATCCGTCGTTCGGCAACACGGTCGCGGTCCACACCACGTACCGCGATGTCCAGGGCGGCGGTAAGGACCCGGTGGGTACCGAGATCTTCGCCACCGCCCCGATCACGCTCCAGGCGGGTAAGCAACTGGCGAGCGTGACCCTGCCGTCCGCCACGGACGGCGGCGTGATCCACGTCTTCGCGGTGGCCACCGCCTGACACACATGATCGGAACGGGCCGTCGCGGCAAGGACACCGTCCTTGCCGCGACGGCCCGTTTCCCGTTCGGCACCGGGTCTGCCTGTGAGGCTGCAATCGGGGAGTGGGCCAAGCGGTCGTCCCGCTCCGGAGATCAGACGCCGGTGGCGCCGTCGATCCGCTCGCGGATGAAGTCGGCGTGCCCGTTGTGCCGGGCGTATTCGGCGGTCATGTGCGTGTAGATCCACCGCAGGCTCACCTCGCCGCCCATGAACGGGCTGGTGTCCTCCAGCCCCCGAGTGGCGCAGTTGGCGCGGGCGCGGGCGATCTCTCCCTGCCAGGTGGCCCGGGCCGTCTCGAAAGAGATGTTGTCGGAGAGACCGAATCCGTCGTCGCGGCCGGCCGGGTCGGCCCGCGGACTGTGGATGGCCGGTACGTCCTCGCCCGTCAGCACGCGGCGGAACCAGTTCCGTTCGACCTCGGCCATGTGCTGGACGAGCCCCAGCAGCGTCAGCGGCGAAGGAGGCACGGAGGCGGTCCGTACCTGCTCCTCGGTGAGGCCGTCGCACTTCATGGCCAAGGTGGTCCGGTAGAAGTCGAGCCAACTCTCCAGATTCGTACGCTCGTCGGCGTTCAGGGGCGGCATCGGCCGTTCAGTGGTCGTCATGATCGCAGATCATGTCAGCGGGGTCTGACATCGCCTCCCCGCCCATGCAGTGAGTGCTCACGAACACGTGCGGAGCAGCACCGATACGTGGACATCACGAGGCGGCCTGCGGGCGCAGTGTCGCCGCGCGCAGGGCGTCAGTGGACGAGCCGGACCACGGGACGCAGTCGTGCGGTGAGGTCGCCCAGCATCTGTTCCGCCTGTGGCAGAACGTGAGGACCGAGGGAGGCGGTGCCGATGGCGACGGCCACTCCGGCCCAGGCCAGTGGGCCCAGTGGCGTGCACCCGAAGAAGTGGCTGACGACGGGTGTCTGGACGAGGGCGATGAGTACGGCGGCGGTGCCGAGGACCGTGGCCAGGACCAGCGGGCTGTGGCGGCGTCCGACGACGGTCTGCGTGAGTTGGGCGCCGACCACACCGCACAGGGCCATGGTGCTGGTGCGCCGGGCCGACCCGGGGGTGAGGGTGCCGATGAGCCATGCGGTGGCCGCGCCGATACCGGTGATCAGGCCACGATGGCGAATCTGGCGTGTCAGCGGTTGTCCGAGGACGGCGAGGCCCACGGGTACGGTGTCGGCTGCGGCGGGCTCACCGGCGGGATCCGGGTCGTGGGGGGTGACCGCGACCGCCATCGCCGGGAACATGTCGGTGAGCAGGTTGACCAGCAGCAGCTGACGTGTCGACAGCGGCGACGTGCCGGACAGCAATGTGCCCAGTACGGAGAAGCCGACCTCGCCGGCGTTCCCGCCGAGCAGGATGCTGATCGCGTCGGCCACGCTGCGCCAAAGGGCTCGGCCTTCGCCGATGGCGTCGATGAGGACCGACAGTTCGTCGTTCGTGATCACGAGGTCTGCGGCGTTGCGTGCGGCAGCCGATCCGCGCGCGGCGATACCGACCCCGACATCGGCGGCGCGGATCGCGGCGGCGTCGTTGGCGCCGTCCCCGACCATGCCCACGACACAACCCGCTTCCCGGAGTGCCTCGACGACCTGGAGCTTCTGCTCGGGTGCGACGCGGGCAACGACGCCGCAGTCCCTGAGCAGGCGGGCCCGTCCCACCCTGTCCAATGAAGCCAACTCATTACCGGTGACGACCGTGACATCCTCCGGCCAGCCCAGGGCGATGGCCACGGAGCGGGCGGTCTGCGGGTGGTCGCCGGTGAGCATGACGGGGCGCACACCGACCTCTCCGAGACCGGCCACGAGCGGAGCGGAGCTGGGGCGGGGGGTGTCGGCCAGTGCCACGAACCCGATGAGCTCAAGCAGCTCAAGGGGCTTGTCGAGCGCTTCCCTCGCCTCGTCGTCCGTCGCGAGACGGCGCTGCGCGACGGCCAGGAGCCGCAGGCCCTGGCCGGCGAGGGAGTGTGCCTCTTCGACGGCTCCCGGATCCGTATCCGGGCAGCAGGGCAGCACGACTTCCGGCGCGCCCTTGACGACCAGCATGTTCGAGCCGTCCGCGTCTCTTCCGGTGGCGGCGGCGTATCCCCGACTCGCCTCGAAGGGCTGGGCCTGTACGATCGTCCACCCTGTCTCGGGCGGGGCTGCTGCCAGGACCGCCTCGTCCGTGGCATGGGCGTGGGCGCCCGGCTGCTCGGCGACGCGGGGGCAGGCCCGGGCGGCAATGCGGAGAATCCGTTTCGTCTCGACGGCGTCGGCCGGCTGGTCGGCGCCTGTGCCGCTGATCAGGCGGACGACCCGCAGCCGGTTCTCGGTGAGGGTCCCGGTCTTGTCGAAGCACATGGTGTCGACGCGTCCGAGTGCCTCCAGGCTGCGTGGTGTGCGTACCAGGACGCCGAGCTTGCTCAGCCGCCGTGCCGCGGCCATCTGCGCGACGGTCGCCACCAGAGGCATGCCCTCGGGCACGGCGGCCACTGCGACTGCCAGTCCACCGCGGAGGGCTGTGCGCACCGGACGGCCGCGCAACAGGGACAGGCCGACCACCGCGGCGCCACCGGCGAGGGTGAGGGGCAGCACCCGGCGGGTCAGCCGGTGCAGTCGTGCCTGAACCCCCGCCGACGTGGGGACCCGGGCGGCGAGGGACGCCGCGCGGCCGGCTTCGGTCTGGTCGCCCGTTGCCACCACCACTGCCCGGGCGTGGCCGGCCACCACCGTGGTCCCTTCGAAGACCATGCAACTGCGGTCGGCGACCGGCGCCTGTGGTACGGCGGCCACTTGTTTACGGGTGGGCAGTGACTCGCCCGTCAGGGACGACTCGTCCACCTCGAAGCCACTGACCTCCAGCAGCCGCGCGTCGGCCGGCACCACATCGTTGGTGCGCAGCTCGATCACCTCGCCGGGCGCCAGTTGCGCGGCCTCGACGACGGATGCTTCTTCTGCTGACGGGTGAGCGAGTCGCCGGGCGTTCTGCCGCTGCCCGGTCACCAGTGCGGACAGCGCCCGCTCCGCGCGCAATCGCTGTACCCCGCCCACCAAGGCGTTCACCGCCACGGCGGTGATGACCAGGAACGCGTCCACCGCGGAGCCCAGCAGTGCCTGCGCGGTGGCACCGACCACCAGAACGGGGGTGAACGGGTCGTCCAGTTCGGCCCACACGGCGCCGGCCAGACGTGCGCTCACCCGTGCAGGCGCGAGGGCCGGGTGCGTGGCGGCGGCGCCCGCGACGTGGCCGACCCGGGTCCATGCCACGGTCAGGGCGGTGGGCGCAGTGCATGACGCCTTCGCCAGCCGGGCCATGACCTGCTCGGGCTGCAGGGCGTGCCAGGGCACCCTCGGCGTCGGGTGGGGGGTCGTTCCGGCGGCGACACCGAGTGCGGCGCACCAGCCCATGAGCAGGGCCGCGGCAGTGGCGATATTGACGGGGCTGAGCCGCACTTCGAGGGGGAAGGGAACCCGCTGCGACCGAGCCCCCTGGGTGAGTACCAGGAGCTCGGAGAGCGTGGCGCCCGCCTCGGCGCAGAACTTCGCGCGCCGGCTGACCGCCCGCGCTGCGGGGACGGCTGACAGCAGCCGCCATACGCCCTCCAGTCCGCGCAGGGGAAGAAGGTCGGCGCCCCAGACGACAGCGCTGCGCTCGTCGGTGACCGCGACGGCGATGTCACTGCGGAGCAGTCCGTCGAGTACGTCGTGAGCGGCGGCAGTCAACTCCCGTTCAGCTGCTGCCCGGTCGTGCGGGACGCGCGCCACCGTGAGAACCGTTCGGCCCTCGTTCTGCAGGGCAGCCACCACCTCGGCCAACGGGATCTCGGCAGAAGCGAGTTGGTCGGCCATGGTACCGAACTCGCCGAGCGAGCAGTCGTCCACCACGACGACATGCAGACCGGCTCGGCGCGCTGCGTTCAGCGCGGCTTCGGCCATGGGGTCGACCTCCCAGCCGACCAGAACGGTGCCGACGTCCTTGCCCCGTACCGACGCGATCATCAGTCCCGCATCCGGTGCCGTCCCATCGGGCACCGGGCGAAGGCCGATGCCCGGCTCCTCGGACGGCATTGTCGCGTCCTCGGGCGCGCTGAGGGTTGCGGTGGCTTCCTGCCACAACCGGTGGTGATCCCAGCCGGTCGTGCTGGGGTGGACCTCGAGCACGGTGCGCCGAGTGCTGCGCAGTGCTGCGGGGTGCAGGACCACGGTGTCCACGAGCTCCAGTTGGCGCAGCCGCTCGGGGTCGCGGACCAGTACGTCCTCGCGTGCCAGGGCGCTGCCGAGAGCCGCGGTGAAGGCCGCCGGGCCGTAGCGTGCGGCCTTGGGCGAACCGGCCAGTACGGTCTCGGCGGCCTCGTCCATGCTGCGGGTGAAGAGGAGCTTGGTGGCGGCGCCGCCCAGCATCCCGTTGACCGCGGCAGCGGCATATTGCTCGCCCGGGCTGGGACGCAGCGGCGGACGCAGGACGTCGCCGTCGGCCACAGTCAGCCGGTCCGGGGCGCACAGCGTGTCGTGCACGGCGTCGAACGTCGCGAGCTGGGCCAGGGATTCCACCAACTGGGCACTCCGCAGTGCCGCGTCGAGCAGCAGCGGACTCGGCGACTGCCCGATCCCGCAGACGACCGCATGGGCCGCGGCCAGTACCAGATCGGATGCGTCCGGGCCCAGCGCACGGCTCAGCACCGCGCGTACCCGCGAGTCCTCTCGCATCACGACGACCGCGGCCACCATGGCCTCCGGCGCGCGCTTCAGAAAGGCCGCCCGGCCCACTAGTGCTACGCCGATGCCCGCCGCGTCGCACGCCAGGGCGACAGCGTTGGCGCGCACGCCCCCGGCGGCGCCCGGGTGCACGTGCTCCAGCGTCTGATCGCAGACGTGCACAAGCCCGTGTTCGGCGGCCAGTTCGGACACCTCGTCCGCCACCTGCTCGCCGACCGCGTCCTCGGTGGTCTGCACGACCAGCCGCCCCAGGCCGCCGTCCCAGTAGGCGATCAGCACGTCCGGGTGCTCGGCCAGCTCGAGGGCCACCTTTCTGGCGGTGGCCTCCAGTCGTTCCACGGTCCGAACGGGCGCGTCCGGATGGGGCTGCAGTGCGAGGTGCATCCGTGATCCGGCGCGCCAGTAACCGACCTGAGGAGTGATCGCGTTGCGGGCGACCCTGCCGACCCGCAGCGCGGTCGCCGACACCGCCGCCGCCCCGTCCGCCGCGCCGCGCGCACCGGCGTTCACGAGCTCAGCGGCCATCCGCGCCGCATCGGCGGTCGGTGTGGCGATCCGGCGTGTGGCCACGGCCGGCACGGCCAGGGCGGTCTGGAGGGCCACGGCGGGCAGCCCGGTCAGGAAGCGGAGCAGCATGTCTCACCTTCGCGGGCTAGCCGCACGGGGCCAGGAGCGGAACGGTCCGTGACAGGCGCCGGGCACGGAACGGTCGTAGCAACGGATGGGAGGCGGCCTCAGGGCTTCTTCCGCCCACCAGCCTTGGCGCGCGAGGTGCCGGAGGCGCTCGTGGCGGCGCGCTTGGACGAGCGGGCCTTCGCCGTCCCGGAGGCGGTCGATGCCTTGGCCGGGCGGGTCTTCGCCGTTCCCGACGCGGTCGATGCCTTGGCCGGGCGGGTCTTGGCCTTTCCCGTGGTGGCCGATGCCTTTTTGGCCGGGCGGGTCTTCGCCGCCCTCGTGGTGGTCTGCGCCTTGGCCGACCGGGCGGCCTGCTTCGCCTGCGGACCTTCCGTCCCGGCCCCTGCGGCATCCGTCGGACGCGGCTGCGTGAGCCACACCACCGCGGCGCCCGTCACGGCCACCGGCCACTCGACCACACCGGCTACACCGAGCAGCCCGGCACCGGTGTACGCCGCGACACGTCGAGCATGCGGCGAGACAATCCCGACGGAGTCCAGAACACCGTCGACGATCCCCTTGACCCGATCCGCGCCGGGTACCCTGTCCACCGCTGTCATCACCCTCCGCACGGGGTGCGCCAGTGCCTCCTGGACGGGATGCATCACCTTCGTGTCGCCTGAGCCAGACACATGGGAACTGTCAGTCATGGTCGCTCTCTCTCCGTCGGGCAGGTGAGACGGACGGCCCGCGGCCGTGACGTCTCTCACCTTTCAGCAACCTTGACAAGATCACGCAACTCCGGCAAGCCTGGACATATCTACTTACCGCCAAGTGAGGTAACAGGCGGTGGACGCCTCAACGCCAAGGGCCCTCCCGGCTGCGACCAGTCCGAGAAGACCAGCCGCCCGGTCCCGCCAGCGGGTCGCCGCGGATCGCTGACCGACACCCACGTGTGTCCTGGCCGCGAGGAGTTGAGGGCATGAGCGCCCATCCCGGCCCAGAGCCGACTTCCCGAAGGTTCGCCTACCGGCACCGGCACCGTCACCGCCGGACCGCGGCCTCCGCGTTCGTCGACTGACCCGCCTCACCCTGCACTCCGCCTGATCACCGGGCCGTTCGACGTGCTCAGTGGCAGCCCGATGTGTTCCGCAGGCGTCAGCCCCCTACCTCCAGTGGAGGCCGTTCATGCGCATCGAACTGACCTGGCCGCGCTCCGGCACCGAAGACCGGACCCTGACCCTCGCCCTCCCCGACCTTCCCGCCACCGGCCTGCTCCGCCCAGCCCTGCGGTACACGAGCCGGCTGTGCACTCCCGCCGCCCTCCGGCGCGCGGTCACATGCGCGGAGCCCTTCATCGGAGCCGCAGCCCACGCCGCCGGCGCGGACGCAGTCACCCGGGCCGCCCTGCCGTACGCCATCCGGTTCACCCGGCAAGCACTCGACAGCGGCACACCCGGCGCCATCCCGGGCCGGACAGCGCGAGCCATCCCCTCTCAATCGCACTCGCCGACTCCCCCACCGCCTGCGCTCTGAGCGTCGCACCGGGAATTCAGCCCCCTGCGCAAGGGCGCGATCATCGACGCACCCTGGCCCCACATGGAGCCTCTTCGCTCAACTGCAGGTGACTACCGTGGCGAAACCGTCGGACGGACGCGGACGCCGGCATTCGTGGTGAGCACAGTCTCCGCAACGGGAACCCTGCCGTCCGCACCGGACTGACACCCCGGCGGAACTTATATCGAACTCACGTTCGATGTATGGGTGACGCGGGTGAACCTGTCACTCGTGCGGAGGGGTCGGACTGCCACAGCCTCCTCGTCGATGTTCCCTGGTATCAGGCAGCACGGGAGGACTCGACATGGCGCCCATCAGCGGCGGTGCACGACAGCGGGCGGTACGCCGTGCCGCGTCTACAGTCCTGCTGATCGCGTTGATGACGTTGGTGCACGCAGTGTTCACCCCCGCCCCGGTGCCCTTCTCCAAGCTCGGCCTCGATCACAGCAGCCGTACCCTTCACGCAGGTCCGACGGTCGGCGCCGCCGTCATCGACCCGGCATCCTCGGAGCTGTCCTGCCCATCGGCTCCCAGCGGCCGCAGCGACGACCACAGGTGGCGGTCCGGCACAACCTCGATCGGCAAGCCGCGCCACACCCCGTCCGCAGCTACCGCGGTGGCGACCGATCCCACCTTCGGCACAGAGCCCACAGCAACTGGGCGCCGTGCGTGCGCGCCGGCGCCTGTAGGCGGAGCCGGCTCGGCCGCTTCTCCAACAGGTCTCGTGCTGCGCTGCTGACCGGCTCCGGCCGCACATCTCTCGTACACATCGCGCTCTGCCACGAGCGGCACTCGAGGTGCGGCCCGCCGTCGTCAACATCTACGTCACGTGACCCCGCAGGAGAACCCGTCATGCCCGCAGATGTCTTCGCGGCCGTGAGCGCACTGGTGCGTGCCGAAGCGGCTCGCCAGCCCGCCCCGCGCTCCGCGGCGCCGTTGTCGCCGGACAGTTCACATTCACTGACGGCCTCGGAACGACAACAGAGTTCCTGTGCCCCGAGCCCGACAAAGCCGCAGCCGAATCCCGCGTCCGCTCCGCCTCGGGTCGGCCTGCTGTCCGACCTGCAGCGTCGGCTCCAGGCATTGCTCCACTGACGCCAGGTCAGTCAGCTCGAGCGCAACCCCCGTGGACCCGACCGTCATCCATATTTCGCATGCCCGTGCAGGAGAGACAAGCTGACATGCAGTCATTCAACAACCGTGCCCGCAGCTGCCACCGAAGCGTTGCCGCCCCAGGCCCCGTCCCTCACAGATGCGAGGTGATCGACGTCGGCTCCGTGCTCGCCCACCGGCGGGCCGCTGGCACCGTCCGCGCACTGTGAAGGGCATCGTCCACGGCCCTCGCGGTGGCCGACGGCAGGGGAAGGCCCTCCGGCGCGGCAAGGAGGGTGCGTTCGGGGCCAGGGGAAGAGACGACTTCGCCGCATCTCTGGTGGTGTTCCTGGTGGCGCTCCCGCTGTGCGTGGGGGTGGCTGTCGCCTCCGGCGTTCCCGCTGAGCTGGGTCTGGTCACGGGAATCGTCGGAGGGCTGGTGACCGGACTGCTGCCGGGGAGCAGTCTCCAGGTCAGCGGCCCGGCGGCCGGCCTGACGGTGCTGGTCTACGAAGCCGTGACGACTCACGGCCTCGCCGGCCTCGGTGTCCTCGTCCTCGCCGCCGGCCTGCTTCAGCTCCTCATGGGCGTACTCCGGCTGGGCCGCTGGTTCCGGGCCATCTCTGTGGCCGTCGTCCAGGGCATGCTCGCCGGCATCGGACTCCTGCTCATTGCGGGCCAGTTGTACGTCATGGCCGACCGCGAGGCGCCGGATACCGGGCCTTCCAAGATCGCCGGTATGCCAGGTCTGCTGGCCGACGTGTTCGGTTCCGCCCAGTCGATGGTGGCCCTCGGGCTGGGCCTCGGGACGATCGCTGTCCTGGTCGGGTGGAAGCACCTCCCTCCATCGATGCGGCTCGTGCCCGCTCCGTTGGTCGCCGTCGCTGTCGCCTCCGGTATCGCCGCGATCTGCGACACGCCTGTCGCGACGGTCGAGGTACAGGGGCTGCTGGACGCCATCCAGCCACCGAGCGCGGACGCATTCGGACTGTTGACTCAACTCGGCGTCCTCGGAACGGTGCTCGCGTTCGCCCTGATCGCATCGGCCGAAAGCCTGTTCAGCGCGGCGGCGGTGGACCGCCTTCACGCGGGACCACGCACGAACTACGACAAGGAACTCATCGCCCAGGGCGCCGGCAACGCGGTATGCGGTGCGCTCGGGTCGCTGCCCCTGACCGCGGTGATCGTCCGCAGCGCGGCCAATGTCCAGGCGGGCGCACGGAGCAAGGCGTCCAGAGTGCTGCACGGAGTATGGCTGTTGTTGTTCGCCGCGCTGCTGCCGTCGGCACTCGGTGTGATTCCGCTGTCCTGCCTCGCGGGCATCCTCGTCTACTCCGGCGCGAAGCTCGTCCCTGTCAAGGAGCTGATTGCGTTGTGGCGGGCGCACCGGGGTGAGGCAGTGATCGTGGTCGCCACGGCTGGGATGATCGTCGTGGCGAACATGTTCGAAGGCGTACTGATCGGTGTTGCGCTCTCCGTGGCGAAGTCGGCGTGGGACACCTCTCACCTTCAGGTCGATGTCGCCGACGGAGGAGTCGGCGTGATCCGCGCGCGGCTGACGGGCAATGCGACGTTCCTCCGGCTGCCGGCGATACTCGACGCCCTGGAGGCGCTGCCGAAGGACCGCCCGATCGAGCTCGACCTGTCGGGCCTGCGGCATCTGGACCATGCCTGCCTCACCGCCCTGACCACCTGGGCGGACAGGCACAACACCCCGGGCACCGCCCCGGTAAGGCTGGTTCCCGCGGAACCCTGACGGACACGACTCACCGTACGAACATCCGGGCGCCCCGCACCGGACGGTACGCACGCAAGCGACGGGTGTCCCCCCGAGACGTCAGGGGACACCCGTCTTGCGCACAACGTGTCAGTGGTCGTCCCAGTGCCCGTTATGGCCGCCGTGCCGGTGACCGTCGTGCACGTAGTCCACATGGTCTCCGTGCGGCACCGCGACATGCCCGCACCCGTCGCCATGCTGGTGCGCGTGGTCGCCGTGAGCGGTGTGCCCGCCCGGCTCACACTCGTCCACATGGCCGTCGTGAACGCGATGGAGGTGACCGTCGTGCACGTAATCCACGTGGTCCTCGTGCGGGATGGCGACGTGGCCGCAACCCTTACCGTGCTGATGCGTGTGGTCGGGATGGGGGGCATGTGCTGTGGTCATGACGTTCTCCGGTCGTTCCTCGGAAGCCGCCTGCGCGCATTCGGCTTGCGCCACTGGCTCGAACTTTCCCTCCAACGAGCACCGGTGCAGCTTGTCACCGTGGCGCGTCCGGTCGGGTGCGAAACGCGTCCGATGGGGTGACCGGAGTCTCGCAGAGCACGTCAGGACTTCACCGGCACTCGTCTTCGTCGGCTCCGCGACGGGGCTCCCCGCCTTCGGGCCCGGCATGGCTTTCCCCCTTTGTCAGCCATGATCCGAGGGGTGGTGTCACCGGGCCGGAAGGCACTGCCTCGCGATGGGCGCGTTCATCACCGCGGACGGGCCTGTGTGGGTTCGTGAGGTCGCTGACCACGACGCGGATACGGCCGGTCCCGCGAGGCATGCGTAGCGCAGGAAGGCTTCCGCGGGAAGGCGTTGAAGACCACTGTGAACAATGCAACGATTCCGCAGAGCCGGTCGGCACGGAAGGATTCAGTCGCGATGCATGATCGTAAGCGTCTCCCGGCCGCAGCGGCTTTCGACGCGCTGGGAACGGAGTACGAGCGGGCTTTTGCCGAGTCGGCAGCCCACCATGCCTCGCTGCAGCGCCTGCTGGAACTACTCGCGCCGCACAGCCGGGTATTGGACGTCGGCAGCGGGACAGGACGGCCGACCGCGCAGATCCTGGCCGAGGCCGGCCACGAGGTGCTGGGTGTCGACGTCTCGCCCGTCATGGTGGAACTCGCGCGACGACAGGTGCCCGACGCCTCGTTCGAGTGTGCCGACATCCGCCATGTCACCCTGGAGAACAGCAGTTTCGACGCCGCGTGTGTCTACTTCTCCCTTTTGCAGATGTCACGCAACGACCAGTCCGAGCTCGTCCGGCGGCTCGGGCGGGTGGTGACCCGCGGCGGCCTGCTGATGATGGCGACCGTACCGCTGGACGTGGAGGGCGTCGACGTCGAGTTCATGGGCCAGGACGTACAGGTGACCAGCTTCGCTGCTGCAGCGTTCACCGAGTTGGTGATCGAAGCGGGATTCTCACTCCTGTGGGAGGAGAACACCCTGTTCACCCCGTCGTACCCCGGCGGGGTGCCCGAGCCTCAGCTGTTTCTGCTCGGCCGACGGACCTGACAGCCCGTCCCAGGGGGCGACTCACCGCTACACCCCCTCTCGGCCCCCCGTGCGGAGCGCCGCGGCGCTGTCTCATGCGCTGCTTTCCGGCCGAAGCGTGAAGTTTCGCGTAAGAACCACCTCAGAAAAGCAGCAGGTCAGACTGTAGTTCGCGGTTGTACCACCGGATTTCGTCCACATGCTGGACACCTCGCACGGGTCCCGCGCACCGCTTCCGAGCTGGCCGAACGACCATTCGGTTGATGCGCCGTCGGCGAGCCGGGCCGGAAAGAGCTGATCGATGTGCACTCACTGTCTGCATGCACGAGACTCCCGAACGCAATCGCACCCCCAAGCGAAGGAGATTCACAAGTGCGCTACAACATTGGCAAATTCAGCATAATCGCTACGGCATCTGCACTGATCATGACGGGCATGGGCTCCGTGGGTGTCGCGCAGGCCCAGCCCGTGCAGTCGACCAGCCTCTACGCCCCGTCAGCCCTCGTGCTGTCGGTCGGCAAGAGCGAAGGCGCCGCTGTCACCGTCCAGCGGGCCGTCACCCTCAGCTGCGCCCCGCGCCCGAGCGGCACTCACCCCTCGCCCACTGCGGCGTGTGCGGAGCTGCTCGCGGTCGACGGGGAGTTCACCCAGCTGACCACGCCGCCTCAGCGAAGCTGCACGCGTGAGTGGGATCCCGTCGTCATCAACGCGAACGGTGTGTGGCAGGGCCGGAGCGTCTCCTGGTCGGCCACCTTCGGCAACGCCTGCGAGATGCAGGCGAGCCTGACCGAGGGATCGGTCTTCGGCTTCTGATCGACCCTCGGCGCATGCAATCGCACCCGATGCCCCGGCCCGACGGACGTGTGCCGACCGGCGCACGTGATCGGGGCGAGCGCATCCGTAGTTGAGCCACGCGGGACCCCGCCGGCGGGAAGCGTCCTTGTCCATTCCGTCGTGACGACGAGTGCGTCGTCACGACGGCAACTGCGGGCGGGGCATGTGCCGGCAGTCGCCGAACCTCACCCGCGTGAGCCGCCCCACGGCCGAAGACCGATCACGGCGGTGCCGCTGCCAGCTCCACCGTTGTCGTGACGCGTACGAGAGCCGGGCGGCGGGGTGCGGAACCGAACCCGAATTCCACGGGTGGATCGAGCGGTGCCAGCGCCCCGAGTCCGGCTCCGCCGAGCGCGGCGTCCGCAGCGAGAATGGGCCACAGGTCATGGGCTCCGTACCACTCCCGACGCCCCGGGACGGCAGTGCCCAGGGTGCGCACGCCAGGCATCAGCCGCGCAGGGATGTTGCACAGTGCCGCCCAGCGCCGGCTCCTGACCAGCGGGGTGGGCACGGCGCGCAGCAGCCACCCCAGCGGGGTCCGGGAGCCGGTACTCAAGTGCAGACTCAGCGGGCCGGCCTGAACGCTCCACTCGGATCCGCCCCGCCGGACCGTGACGGGAACGACCTCGACGCACTCGAAGCGGTAGGTGGTGGCGACGAAGTCAGCGACGGCAGCGGACGGCGCCAGCAGCAACCGCTCGCCGTTTGGGTGTTGGATCATCACATCGCTGAACGGCCCGAAGGGTGAACGGGTCCAGTGCCCCACCACCAGCCGAGTTCCGGAGGTCGTCCCCACGCCGGCGATCCAGCCGTCGAATCGCAACCGCTCACCTTTCACACCGCACAGCTTCTCCCACCATCGAGGGAATGCGGCCGATGTCGGCGGCGAGGGCGAAACGTGTACCTTCCGCCCGGTCTACCGGGTCGCGCGGATCACGGGGAATCGCTCGCCGACGGCACTTCGGTCCCGGCACGAGGAAGAACACTGGTGATGTAGTCCGCCACGGCTGCCTCCAGACCGATGTCCAGCTGTGCGCGCTCGGACATGTACCACCGGTGTTCCAACAGCTCGTGATAGAGCTCGGCCGGGTCCATGGTGCTCCGGAGTTCCTGCGGGACGGCACGTACCGTGGGCCTGAACACCTCGCGGACCCAACGGTGGGCAAGCACCTCCGCACGGGCGCCGAGCGGGTCGCCGGGCGCGTAGTCCTCCTGTGTCGCCATCCAGCTCTCAAGGTCGTTGAGGAGTCGTCGGGCCTGGTTCTCCTCGGCGTCGAGCCCGGTGAGCCGCAGCAGCTGACGTTGATGATGGCCTGCGTCGACAACCTTCGGGACGAACGTGATCGTGTCGCCGTTCGGGGAGTTGGCGATCTGCATCTCGGCGACGTCGAAGCCGAGGTCGTTGAGCCGGCGCATGCGGCGTTCGATGTAGTGATACTTGCCGGCCGGATAGACCGAAGTACGAGTCAGTTCACTCCACAGCTTCTCGTACCGCCGGCAGATCTCGGCGCCGAAAGCGATCGGATCCACCGAGGGGTGGAGCGCACCCGAGGCCTCCAGGTCCAGCATCTCCCCGCTGATGTTGACCCGGGCCAGATCGATGTCGTATTCCCGCTGCCCTGTGCTGAGTTGGTTGTGCACCTCGCCGGTCTCCGCGTCTACGAGGTAGGCGGCATAGGCGCCGGCGTCCCTCCGGAAGAGTGTGTTGGACAGAGAGCAGTCGCCCCAGGCGAACCCCGCAAGGTGCAGCCGGACCAGCAGTACGGCGAGTGCGTCCATGAGCCGGTGCACCGTACTCGGACGCATCGTCGTCTCGAACATCGAGCGGTAGGGCAGGGACCCGTTGAGATGACGAGTGATCAACACCGGCTCCAGCGGTGCCCCGTCGGTGCCGGTGCGCCCGGTAACCACCGCGAGTGGGTCCACCGCGGGTATGCCGAGCCGGGCCAGGGTGCGCAACAGCTCGTACTCGCGTACCGCCGGCCGTTCGGCGAGCTCCTTGACGGCCACCACGTCGGACCCCGCTCGTGCATAGCGCACGACGTGGCGGGAGATGCCGCGCGGCAGCGTCACCAGGTGCTTCTCCGGCCATTCTTCGAGTGGCAGGTGCCACGGCAGCTCGAGGAGGAACGCGGGGTGTTCGGGGTTGGTGGCGCTGAACCGCAGAGCCATCGGTCGCCTCGCTCGTTCTTTCGGTGACGGGACCACCAGTGTGACGTGACTTCCGCTCCCCGCCTAAAAGGCGGGGATTCCTACCACGGTCGTCCGACCGTCTCGGCGGGTTCCTGCTTCACCGCGCTGCGCCGGTACGAGTACCGGTCTTACCTGCGCTCCACAGGCTGACACCGCCAGTACGGCGGCCTTGGCGACGTTGACCGCCGCGTTGATGTCCCGGTCCAGGACGGCCCCGCGTGCCCCGCACTCCCAGACGCGGATGTGCAGGGGCTTGGGGCCGTCCTTGACGCCGCACTGCGAGCAGACCTGAGAGGTCGGCTCGAACCGGCCGATGCGTACGAAGGTGCGCCCGTACCGGGCGGCCTTGTACTCCAGCATGGGCCACGAACGCCGACCATCCGGCGTCGTGGACGGACTTGGCCAGGCGCGTACGGACGAGTCCCTTGACCGCCAGGTCCTCAACGGCAACCGCTTGGTTCTCACGGCGACCGAAGGAACAGCTGGGCCTGGGTGCGAGGATCGTTCCGGCCCGATGTCAGTGGGTGGGTCTACCGTTCGTGGACAGAGGAACCCAGCGTGAGTAAGGGGAGATCATGACCACACTCGAGAATCGACCGAACACCGCACTTCTCGTCATCGACGTGCAGAACGGCGTCGTCGAGGGGGCTCACGAGCGCGACGCGGTCGTCGCCAACGTCGGCCAGCTCATCGAGAGGGCACGGCGGGGAGGGACGTCCGTTGTCTGGGTCCAGCACTCCGACGAGCAGCTCGTGAGAGGGAGCGACGACTGGCGGATCGTCCCCGAGCTGACTCCGGGCGACGCAGAGCCGCTCGTCGAGAAGAACTACGGTGACTCCTTCGAAGACACCAACCTCGAGACCGTCCTGTCGGGCCTCGGAGCCGGGCGCCTCGTCGTCGTCGGCGCGCAGACCGATGCGTGCATTCGCTCGACGCTCCACGGCGCATTCGTCAGGGGTTACGACGTCACCCTCGTCAGCGACGCCCACACGACGGAGAACCAGACGGCGTGGGGAGCACCGCCGCCGGACCAGGTCATCGCGCACACGAACCTGTACTGGACCTACCAGGCGGCGCCGGGGCGGACTGCCGGGACGGTCGAGACCAAGAATGTCGACTTCGGCGGCGCGTCCTGAAGCGAGAGTCAGTTGGCGCTCCGGTCGGCGGTCTCGTGCTGAGGCGTCGGTGTTGTCCGACCGGGCGCACTGCCGCGGACGTGGCGAGCCGGGTCACAGGCCCACGATGACCAGGGCGGTGTCGTCGGTGGCGCCGCCGGGCGGGAGGAGGTCGGCCAGCAGGGCGTCGGCGAGGTCTTCGAGGTCGACTGCATGGTGGCGGGCCAGGGAGTCGGAGAGTCGCGCGAGGCCGGTGTCGATGTCTTCCCGCCGGCGTTCGATCAGGCCGTCGGTGTACAGCACGAGGACGGCGCCCTCGGTGAAGCGCTCGGTGGCCTGAGGCCGAGGGACATGTTCGGGTCGGGCGCCGAGTGGGGGGTCGGTGGCGCGGTCGAGGAACTCGACGGTTCCGTCGATGTGCACGAGGGCCGGTGGCGGGTGGCCGGCGCTGCTGTAGGTGATGGTGTGGGTGTCCCAGTCGATGAAGGTGCTGGCCACGGTGGTGTTCTCAGCGCCGTCGAGGGAGCGGGCGTACAGCCCGAGGACTTCCAGGGCCTGGGCAGGGCCGTCGACGGCGCGAAACGCGGCGCTGAGCGCGCTGCGCAGTTGTCCCATGACACCGGCCGCGGACAGGCCCTTGCCGACCACATCGCCGACGGCGACCGCGACACGGTCGCCGGACAGGTCGACCAGGTCGTACCAGTCGCCACACACATTCAGCGCGCCGACAGCGGGCCGGTAGCGTACCGCCGCCCCGTGGTGCCCGACCGGTCGGGGAGCCGGCAGCATCGCCTCCTGCAGGCTCAGCGCGACTTCACGGGCGCGGATGAGCTCAGTGACCTCCTCCACCCGGTGCAACAGCAGCACCACCCGCCCGTCCGGGCCGAAGACGGGCGCGTTGGTCAGGCTGAAGTACCGCTCGTCCCGTACCCCCGGCCGGTTGGGGTCCGCCATGTCGACGCGCTGCAGTCCGGTGTCGCGCTCACCGGATTCCGCCACCCGGCGCAGTGACGTCTGAAGGTTGTCCACGAGGGGCCCGGCGGGGTCGTTCGGGTCGCGGACGTCGGCAGTCAGGTAATGACCGATCACTTGCTCGCGAGTGCGGTCCCGCATGCCCAAGAACCCCTCGTTGGCGTCCACGTAGAGCAGCTGCGGGGTCAGCAGGGCCACCGCCCCGGGAAGAGCCCGGAACACTGCGGCGTAGTCGATCTGTGGTTCCGTCACGTCTTGCCCGCCTCGACGCCTTCGCTGGTACGACTTTTCACGATAGGAGCGGAACGTAGGGCACCGGTGCTTCTCCTGGCGTGGAGCCGGGCAGGTCACCCGGGCGGCCCCCGGCGGTCGGCGGCAGGGGCACTGAGGGAGCCGGGTACCGCCGCCCGGGCATGCACCGCAGCCGCCTGAACACGCTCGGTTGTACACCTACGTCCGCATGTCCACCACCGGCAGCAAGATCTGCGAAGTCGGAGGAGAGTTAGTTTGGGAAGAGGGATCCGATACTTATCTCCTCGTCCGAGGACGTGCCCATGACTGCGAGGTCCGCCGGATCGCGTGCGGCGCGGGGGCGGGCCAGAGACGCCGCTGATACCGCCGGCCCGCACTATGAGTGGGTCGTGCTGTCCAACACCACGCTGGGTGTTCTGATAGCCACGATCAACGCGTCGATCATGCTCATCGCGCTGCCGGACATCTTCCGTGGAATCGGGATCGATCCACTCCAGCCGGGGAACACGAGTCTGCTGCTGTGGTTGATCACGGGGTATTTGGTGGTCACAGCAGTACTCGTGGTCAGCTTCGGCCGGATGGGCGACATGTACGGCCGGGTTCGCATGTACAACGCGGGATTCGCGGTTTTCACCGTGTTCTCGGTGCTGTTGTCGGTGACCTGGATGCATGGCACAGCGGGCGCACTGTGGCTGATCCTGATGCGCGTGGGTCAGGGTGTCGGGGGCGCGATGCTGATGGCCAACTCCAATGCGATCATCACCGATGCGTTCCCGGCCGACAGACGCGGCCTCGCGTTGGGACTGAACCAGGTGGCGGGCATCGCCGGCTCGTTCATGGGGCTGGTGCTCGGAGGACTGCTCGCCCCGGTGGAGTGGCGCATGGTGTTCCTGCTGTCGGTGCCGATCGGGGTGTTCGGCACCTTCTGGTCGTATCGGAAACTGCACGACACCGGCATCCGGCGGCCCGCCCGGCTGGACTGGTGGGGCAATCTGACCTTCGCAGTCGGGCTGGTCTCGGTGCTGGCCGGCATCACCTACGGCATCCAGCCCTACCACGGGCACACCATGGGCTGGACCAACCCGTGGGTGCT
Organism: Streptomyces sp. NBC_01717; assembly: GCF_036248255.1. Classification (NCBI taxonomy): domain Bacteria; kingdom Bacillati; phylum Actinomycetota; class Actinomycetes; order Kitasatosporales; family Streptomycetaceae; genus Streptomyces; species Streptomyces sp. NBC_01717. The sequence goes on from NZ_CP109178.1 coordinate 929,461, forward strand.
GTCCGCCCTGATCGGCGGCGTGGTCATGCTGGTGATCTTCGGCATCGTGGAGACCAGGGTCGCCGAGCCGATGTTCCGGATGAGTTTGTTCCGCATCCGTGCGTTCACCGCCGGGAACCTCGCGAGCCTGCTGTCCGGGATGGGCCGTGGCGGGCTGATGTTCATCCTGATCATCTGGCTGCAGGGGATCTGGCTGCCCCGGCACGGCTACGGATTCACCGAGACCCCGCTATGGGCGGGCATCTACATGCTGCCGCTCACCGTCGGGTTCCTGGTGGCCGGGCCGATCTCCGGCTGGCTCTCCGACCGCTACGGGGCGCGGCCGTTCGCCACCGGCGGCATGCTCGTCGCGGCAGCCAGCTTCGTGCTGCTGGCGCTGCTGCCCGTCGACTTCCATTACGGGACGTTCGCCGCGATCCTCCTGCTCAACGGGATCGGGATGGGACTGTTCGCCTCCCCGAACCGGGCCGGGATCATGAACAGCCTGCCCGCGGACCAGCGCGGGGTCGGCGGCGGCATGAGCACCACCTTCCAGAACTCCGCGCTGGTGCTGTCCATCGGTGTGTTCTTCAGCCTGATAGTCCTCGGCCTGGCCGGCACACTGCCGCACGCCCTGTCCAGCGGCCTCGTCGCCCAAGGCGTCCCCGCCGCCGACGCGGACCGGCTGTCGGCCCTGCCACCGGTCTCGGTGGTGTTCGCCTCACTGCTGGGCTACAACCCGGTCCAGACGCTGCTCGGCCCGAATGTGCTGGATCAGCTGCCGGCGAGCCACGCGGCCTATCTGACCGGCCGTGGCTTCTTCCCCGCCCTGATCTCCGAGCCGTTCGCGAGAGGCCTGGACGCCGCGTTCATGTTCGCCATCGCCGCCTGCCTCGTAGCCGCTGTCGCCTCCTGGCTGCGCGGTGGCAAATACGTGCACACCGACAAGCCGACTACCGTCGGCACCACGGACTATTCCTGCCCGGCGCAACGGGGCCCGGAGGCGGCACACCACGGCTCCGTGTCACCGGACGGAGCGGCCGTCCCCGTCGGAACCCACGGACTCGCCCCGGGCGCCGCACACTCCGCCCCACCGACGGTCGGCCCCGACGCCGCTCGGGCCAGTCCACCCGGACTGCGCGAAGACCGGCCTCACCCCACCAGGGACTCCGCCCTCGAGGCGTACGCGCTGATCGTCACTGCACATGGCTACCGCCCGGCCACTTACTCGATGATGACCGGCGGCAACGGCCGAACCGTCGCCGCGGGCCCCGCCCCTCGGACGAACGGGCAGATCGCCGGCGTGGTCCGCGCGGCGAGCCCGGACCGCCCACTGCCCGGGGCGGGCGTACGCGCCGTCGACGCGACGGGCAGGGTCGTGGCACGCACCACCACCGACCGCGACGGAAGGTTCCGGCTGACCGGCCTGCCCCGCCGCCTGTACGCGGTTACCAGGGAGCCGGGCCCGACGACACCGCCTGACGACCATGGCTCGGCCGGCGCAACCTTGCACCTCACCCTGGACGGCATGTAGTCGTGAGCAAGCCGAAGCGAGCCCTTGAGCCCTTGAGCGGATCACCGAAATCCTGGGCATCACCGAGTGGCTCGACGGGAACGACCGGGACGCCGCCATGACCACCGTCGTACTCACCCACCCGGTCGTCCGCTTTGGCATCCGTCGACTCCGGTGACCGCGAAGCCTTCCTGGCCCTGCCCACCAGGCTCACCGACGTCGCCCCCGGAACGCCCGGCATCCGGATCCCACCGGTGGTGCCGGGCGGCAGGTCATGTCCGCGGTGAGAGACCGTCGTCCACGGGCACGTTCTGGGGGGTCAGCGTGATGCCGGAGTTCCTGGCCTGTTCGAGGATCAAGGTGGCGAAGTCCTCCTCGACGTGCCCCGCGCCGATGGCGCCCGCGACGAGCTGAGCGGTGGCCGCGGCGAGTGGCATGGGTACCTCCAGATCGCGGGCCGCGGACAAACCCAGGTCGAGGTCCTTGCGCAGCAGCGGCATGGTGAACGTCGGTGTGAAGTCCAGGTTCACCAGCGCGGGCGACTTGTAGCGGGTGTAGTCCGAGCCCAGCACGGAGTCGTTGAGAAATTCCAGGAAGGCGGCACGGCTGACACCGCCCTTTTCTGCGAGGACCGTGATCTCGGCGAGCGACTGGGTGACGACACCGAGGAAGACGTTGTGCGCGATCTTGACGAGACGGGCGACCTCGCCCTCGCCGACGTAGGTCACCCCGCGCCCGAGCTGAGCCAGCAACGGCTCGACCCGGCCGAACACCTCGCGCGAGCCGGAGACCGCGACCGTCAGCTTCCCTGCGGCGATCACCTTCGGGTTCCCACTCACCGGGGCGGCCAGGAAGTCGGTCCCACGCTTGGCGGATTCGCTACGGATCAGCGCGGACATCCGGGTTGACACCGTCGAGTTGTCGATCAGCACCCCCGGAGCGGCATCCGGCGAGGTCAGCACGCCGCCGGGGCCCGTGGTGACCGCCTCCAGGTCGGGTGAGGCGGCGACGATGGTGAAGACGACATCCCGGTCGGCCAGATCGGCCGGCCGGTCGACGAGCGTCGCTCCTCGTTCCGCCAGCGGTTCGGCCTTGGACCGGGTTCTGTTGTAGACGGCTACGTCGTGCCCCGCGTCCAGCAGCCGGGCGGCGAGTTGGAAGCCCATGCGGCCGGCACCGACCCAGCCGATCCGCGGGCGGTCCTGGGCGACATACGTCATACCTCGACCTCAATCCTGGAAGAGGGCATCCGCTTCGTCGGCACCCTCGTCCTCTCGAACGCTGTGACGACCGAAAGCCCACAGCAGGACACTGTGAAGTCCTCGACCGCCCGTCACTCCATCGCGCGACGCTGCGCCTCCTGGGTCAGAACCAGCCGCCGTCGGCCTGCACGGTCCGGCCGGTGATGAACGAGGCATCGTCCGACACCAGGAACGAGACGACCGCGGCGATTTCGGAGGGCTCGGCCATCCGACCGAGTGAGCTGGCGGTGCGGATGAGGGTATGGAAATCAGTGTCGACGTCGGGATGGACGTAGTGGGAAGCCGCGTGAGCGGACATGTCGGTGACGGTCCCCCCGGGCGCGATGGCGTTGATGGTAATGCCGCGCCGACCCAGTTCGGGGCTGAGGTTGAGCGCGATGCATTCGACTGCGGCCTTACTCGACGCATAAAGGGCGTGGTAGAAAACCGCCTTGTGGGCACTCTGCGATGACGTCAGTACGATCCTCCCTCCTTCGCCCATATGCCGTGCGGCGTTCTGTACGGCGAAGAACTGGGCTCGTGTGTTGATGGCGAAGACACGGTCGAAGTCGGCGGGGGTGACGTCGTCCAGCTTGCCGAAGTACTCAATTCCGGCGTTGCTGACCAGGATGTCGAGGCCGCCAAGAGCTTCGGCGGCCTCGTCGGCCAGCCGCCGGATCTGGTCCGGATCGCTGACGTCCGCCTTGAGCGCGACCACGCGGCGGCCGTCGGCGGCGATATCGGCGGCGAGCGCTTCGGCCGCGTCGCCGCTGCTGCGGTAGTTGATCGCGACGTCTGCCCCGTCAGCGGCGAGCCTGCGCGCCACAGCCGCGCCGATCCCTCGTGCGCCACCGGTGACCAGGGCCTTCCTGCCTGTCAGCCGTCCGCTCATCGGTCCTCTCCCGTCCACGGGATCCGGCGGTCATGCCGAATGCGGGTAACGCGGCCTACGGGTCCCGGAACTCACGGCAGCAGATGACTTCTTCACCTCGCCTACGCAGTGGAGGACTGCCGTGATCGTCCTCGTCACAGCGCGCGTCCTCGTTCACCACCGGGTCGTCTGCACCAGAATCGCCCCGGCCCGGGCACCGGCGCCACTCGAAGCAGCGTCCGGCCCGGGTGGACACCCGCCGGTCCGGCACCCGCTCGCCCCGACTCCAGCCGAAGACAGTCCGCCCGCAGGCAACGCGACATACGCCCCTCCGACGAGTCGTTCAGTCGCGCCGACAGCGTGTGCGAGCCCTCCACTCCTCACCTGTGCGACGGCGGTCCGGGCGGGTGAGTCCGGGGTCGGGGCGGCGCCGTCGGCGATGGTCATGATCGTGCCAACGACGGCCCTGGCGCCGGATCCTCAAGGGTCACGCGGGCGTCTGCCCGATGTCGGGGGCGGCCCCTGCACACGGATGGCCCGCTTCGGTCAGCTCGAGCCGTTGGGGTGGAGTACGACCTTGGTCCAGCCGTCGTCACGGGCGTCGAAGTGCTGGTAGCCGGCGGGGGCCTGGTCCAGCGGCAGCTCGTGGGAGACGATCCAGGAGGGCTTGGCCTTGCCCTGCTCTATCAGGGCGCACAGCTGTCGGTTGTATGCCTTGACGTTGGCCTGGCCGGTTCCCATCGACTGGCCCTTGAACCAGTACAGGCCGTAGTCGAAGGCGACCTCGCCGTCCTCCTTGTACAGCTTGTCCGGGCTCCCCGGATCGTGCGGCACGAAGACACCCACGACCCCGATCGTCCCGGTGAACTTCACCGAGTGCACCAAGTTGTTGAGCGTCAGGTTCGGGTGCTCGACACCCTGGGGGTCGTGCGCCTGGTAGCCCACGCACTCACACCCACGGTCGGCCCCCAGACCGTTGGTGAGCTCGTTTATCTGGTCGATCGGCGAGGCCTTGGAGTCATCGATGGGAATCGCACCGATCTGCTCTGCGAGCGCGAGCCGGTCCGGGTGACGGTCGACGACCATCACCTGCGCCGCGCTCTTGAGATTTGCCGACAGCGCCGCCATCAGACCGACCGGCCCCGCGCCATAGATGACAACGGTCTCACCCGGCTGCACGCCGGCCAGCTCCGTGCAGTGCCAGCCGGTCGGGAAGATGTCGGACAGCATCACGTAGTCGGTCTGCTTCTCCCGCGCGTCCTCCGGCAGCACCAGGCAGTTGGAGTCGCCGTACGGAACCCGCAGGAACTCCGCCTGACCGCCGCTGTAGGGGCCCATTCCCGCGAAGCCGTATGCGGCACCGGCCATCGTCGGATCCACCGGCGTGGTCAGGCAGAAGGCCGTCAGCCCGTTGTCACAGTTGCGGCAGAACCCGCAGCTGATGTTGAACGGCAAACAGACCAGGTCCCCCACCCGCACGCGGTCCACGCCGGCGCCGACCTCAATGACCTCCCCCATGTTCTCGTGGCCCAGGACACGCCCCGTCTCCATGTCCGTGCGCCCCTCATACATGTGCAGGTCCGACCCGCAAATGTTGGTGGAAGTGATCTTCACGAGCACATCCGTCGGCCGCTCGATCCTCGCGTCCGGCACGTCCTGCACGTTCACCGAACGCGGCCCGTCATACACCAGAGCCTTCATGGGGATTCCCTCCTCCTGTCCGACTGTTCCGAATGCCGAGGGAAAGAACAAATTTCACGAATGAATCAACCGAGACGGCCATGTATGCGCCGCGCGCTAACGCGCACAAAAACACCTGTGGCTACGAGTACTTGTAGGCATTGACCGACACATCCAAGCGGTTTCGAACAATGCTCACTCAAAATCGACGCGAGAAACTCAACAGGGAGCCGTACGGCTCCAGTGGCCGGCCCCAGCACCACTTCCCGTTACCTGTCCAGCCACGTCATCGGGCGCAACGGATGCGCCCCGCCGAGCACTCGGTTCAAGCCTCCCACCGGCGCACTGCATGTCAACTGGAGACTGGCGAGGAACATTTGGTCATCCCTGCCGCAGCGGCAACTGTGACGGATCTCCGGGAAATTCCGTGTCAAAGCGCTGTCGCCAACCGGCGAAAATCGAATCACTGAGGCAGGCGCCTACATGGTCAGCATTGCACTGCTCGTACGTGTCGAGGTGAGCCGGTGGCGGGAGGGGGGTGAGGCGGGATTGCAGGACCCTCCGAGCCGGGGCCTGGTGCAGGCCGGGATCTGCACGAGTAACGCCACTCCTCGCTGACCCACCTCGGCGGGCAGGGCGCGTCCCTGTTGATGCTGGTGGCGAAGTCCAGACGCAAGAAGCCGGAGAACGTCCGCCACTGCTTCAGACCGTCGCCAGAGGCGATGGCCGAGCTCACGAGCCTGCCGGCGCGCTGCGGACACAGCCGCTGAGCCGCGTTCCTTGCTTCTTGTCGGCGGCCGTTCCGTAGTGCCTCGTGATCGAGCATGCTCAGCGGGCGACGGCGGAGGCGGATAGGAGCGTCGCGGCGGCGAGGCTGCCCCAGAGGGCGGCTGCGCCGTGGGGTGCGAGAGCGGTGATGACCGCCGGGGAGACGGCGAGGCCGAAGCCCGTGGAGAGCTGGAAGCGGGCGAGGGCGCGTCCCAGGACATGTGCCGGGGCGAGGGCGGTGACGAGCGCGGTGGCGCTGCCGGCATAGATGATCTCGCCGATGGTGCAGACCACGGACACCGTGGCGACGGCCGGGGCACCCCAGCCGTGCCCCAGCGAGGTGGCCGCGAGGAAGCCGAGGTAGGACGCGGCGAGCACCACGCCGGCGAGAGCCAGTACGGTCCGGCGGGGGAAGCGGGACATCAGGACGGTGACCGGGACCTGCAGGGTGACCACCAGCACCGTGTTGGCCACGAAGATGGCTCCCGACCACACCGGGGGTGCGTGCATCTGTGTCTTCAGGACCAGAGGGAGCGCGATTTCGGGGACGTTGAGGCAGAAGACGTAGATCACGTTGGCGGCCAGCAGCGCGCGCATCCGGGGTGCGGGCCCGTCGGCCCTGTCCGTGGCCGCGGCAGCGACAGCGGCCGGATGAGCGTGCACGTGGACCGACCACGCCAACGCCGCCGCGGTGAGGTAGGCGAGCCCGGTGACGGCTGCCAGCGCCTGTAATGCGGCGGTGCCGCCCGCCATGCATGCGGTGGCGAGGAGCGCGCCCACGCCCAGGCCGGCATTGCGCAGGGCGCGGCCTCCCGCGAGAGCGGCGTCGCGTTCCCGGCCGTGGACGACCGTGGCCACGAGGGCGGCATGGGCGGCCGGCCATGCCTGGTTGCCGATGCCGAGGAAGAGTGCCGCCGTCGCGAACAGCCAGACGTTCCCCGTCGGGGTGGCCAGCAGCAGCGCCACGCCCAGCACCCGCACCAGCATCGACGCTGCCACGACCGTGCTGCGTGCGCCCCCGTCCAGCCATCGGCCCACCGCGGGCATGCACGCCAGACCCACGACGACGCCGACCGTCATGGCGATGCCGGTGGTCGGTGGGGACAGCCTCAGCACCGTCACCCCGTAGAGCAGCAGAAAGGGTCGCAGCAGGCCGGTGCCGAGCGCGTCCACGGCCAGGGCGACGGCATAGCGGGGGCCTCCGGAGGCACGGACGAGGGCGCGCGGCTGGAGCTTGGTGATGGTTGCCATGGCGTCAACGGTGCGTTCGGCCGCCGGGCCGCCCATGTCGGTTGACGGACACCGTCAATCGACGCGTTCGTCGGCCATCCGACCAGCGATGATGAGGGGATGACGTTGAGGATCGACATCGGCGGCCTGCCGTCCGGGCGACTGCGGTTCGCTGCCTCCCCGCTGGCCGAGCTGACCGCGATGCTGCATGTGCTGGCCGAACCCGCGCATCACCCGCAGCTCGCCGGCTGGGCCGGGGACGTCTGGGCTGGGCTGCGGCCGGAGCTGGTCGAGCGGCTCACGGAAGCGGAGTTCCTCTGGCGTTCCTCACGAGCCGACTTCCTGGTCCCCGCTCGCCCCCGGCCGACCCTCGCCGAGGAGTTGGACGATGTAGACCGGATCGATGATGAAACCTATGTGACCGCCGCGCTCATCACCACGTGCGGCAGCAACCGGGTCCACTTCGCCTCGCCGTCGCCGCTCGCCGACGCGACGGCGCGCGAGCGTGCCCTGGACCTGGCCCAGGCCCGCGGCGCGCGCCAAGAGGCCTTCGCGGAACGGCTGCTCGCGGACCCGGCCGTCGTGCGGACGCGGGTGCGCCACACCCTCGAGCAGTGCGCCGAGGCCTTCTTCGACGCCGCCTGGACGGGCGTCGCCGTGCAACTCGCCACCGACCTGCGCCTGAAGAACGACCTGCTGAGGCGCCAGGGCATCGGGGCCGCACTCTCATCGGTCTCCGGCGCAGTCACCCTGGCACCGGACGGCAACTGCATCACCGTGGACAAACTGCAGGACAAGGCGACCGCCGCCCACAGCAGCGGGGTCACCTTCATCCCCAGCGTCTTCGGCAGCCCGCACCTGGTGGCGGTCCACGCGCCCGGGTGGCAGCCGGTGGTGCAGTACCCCGTGGCCGAGCCGAGTCCATCACAGCCCGTATCGCTGGAAACAGTCACGCTACGGCTGGAGGCACTCGCGCATCCGGTACGGCTGCGGCTGCTGCGCACCCTGGCCCGCGGCCCGCACACCACCGGTGAGCTGGCCCACGCCTGGGAAATCTCACCCCCGGAGGTTTCCCGCCACCTCGCTGTCCTGCGCCGCGCGGGCCTGCTCACAGCTCGGCGCCACGGCCGTTACGTTCGCTACACCCTCAATTCGCCTGATCTGACATCGCTGGGGGCCGACCTGCTGGCGGCCGTACTGCGCTGAGTGGCTTCGGTCTGCCAGAAGGCGGACGACCGCCGCCGAACCGCACCACCGCTCGGTCGACCTCGCCTACGAGGGCATCGTCGGCAGCTTGAGCCGGCCGGAGCCCCCGAGCGGCCGAGCCCTGGTCGGGGAATCCTCACTGCACCGGACGAGCAGACCGTCGTCATCACCGGCACGGACGGCCGCGCCGTGCTCCGACACCCTCAACGCGCCATCAGGGCTGCTCTCGCCGCCGCGCGCTCGATGGGCCACGGCCTCAGCTCCGCGTCGGCGGTGGAGGGGTTGACCGAACGGCGTCTCTCCAGTGGCGCGAGCGCGCAGGTCCAATAAATTTCCTTTTACGAAACATTTATGTGACTGGCGGCAACCCCGACGCTGGTTGGGGTGCCACACGCGGTCGCGCGCCTTTTGGGCCGGGGCCGGCCCACGGAGTCCGATCGCGGCGGCACCGTACGACTTGCCGCCTGGATCCTTGCCTGAGGGGAACCATGGCTCACGAGACATCCGCGACCCTGGAGGAAGGGTGGAGCGGCGAAGGGTGCCCGGCGAGCGCGTTTGCCCGGCGGTCGTTTCTGCACGGCGCCGCCGCGGGCCTGGCCGGAGCGGCGGGCGCGACCGTCTTGGGCAGCAGCCCGGCGAGCGCCGACCCGACGGTCGAGATCAAGGCGGAACCGAAATCCCGCACGATTCCCTTTCATGGCCATCACCAGGCAGGCATCGCCACTCTGCCCCAACAGGACGCAATCTTCGTCTCGTTCGACGTGACCGCCTCCAGCCGTGCGAAGCTCACCGACCTTTTCCGCACGCTGACCTCGCGAGCCCGCTTCCTCACGGCGGGCGGCAGGCCACCGAAGGTGCCACGGACCGCAGCGCCGTCGGACAACGGCATCATGGGACCCACGTTCGTGGCGGATGGTCTCACCCTGACAGTCGGAGTGGGCGCGTCCCTCTTCGACAGCCGCTACGGATTGAGCAAGCGCAAGCCGGTCCAGCTCACTACGATGAAGCCCTTCCGCCACGACAGCCTGGACCCCGCACTGAGCCAGGGTGACCTGCTGATCCAGATCTGCGCCGATCACCGTGACACGACGGTGCACGCATTGCTCGACATCCTGACCCACACCAAGTCAGCAATGAAGCTGCGCTGGCGCATTGACGGCCAGCGCAATCCGGAGCGTCCCGTCGGTGTCCGGCGCGACTGGTTCGGTTTCAAGGACGGAATCTCCAACCCGACCCTCTCCGACGAGACCCAGATGAATCAGGTGGTCTGGGTCCAGCCGAAGAGCGGCGAACCGGCCTGGGCCACAGGCGGCACGTACCACGTGGTGCGTATCGTGCACTTCTTCATCGAGGCGTGGCAGAAGGTGCCCGTGGCTCAACAGGAGCGGATCTTCGGCCGCCGCAAGGCGAGTGGCGCTCCCATGTACGCCATGGACGAGAACGCCACGGATCTCCTCGACCCCATCTACACCAACGACCCGCAGGGCCTGATCACCCCGCTGAACTCTCACATCCGCCTCGCCAATCCCCAGACTCCGCAGACCGCGGCGACCAGCACGATCCTGCGTCGCAGTTACGACTACGACCGGAGCCCCAACCCGCCGGAACTCGACATGGGGCATGCATTCGTCTGCTTCCAGCGGAAGCTGAACACCTACATCACCATGCAGAACCGGCTGGAAGGCGAAGCACTGGTGCCGTACATCAGCCCAAGGGGCGGGGGTTACTTCTTCGCGCTTCCCGGTGTTCGGGACGAGAAGGACTACTACGCCCGAGGGCTCCTGGCCTGATCCTTCCCTGCCGACCGGGGCCTGGTCCCGGACCGAACCATCGCAACGCGTACAGGAGGCGAGATGTTCTCTGCCCTGCGGACCCGAGTCGGCAGCGTCCGTCGGCGACCCGGAAAGACGCTCCGACCGGTGCTCGCGGCGGCCGTCGGGGTCCTCTTGTTGCTCTCCTGTACGCCCACCGCCCCGGTACACAAGAACTCCCCTCGGCTGGCAGCGCCCACTCACGGCGGTGCCAGTGGCCACGTGTATGTCACGAACCAGCAGGACAACACGCTGTCGGTGATCGACGCCGGTACCTACAAGGTCGTCGCCACCGTGCCGGCCGGCACGGCGCCCGAAGGCCTCGCCGTCACCGAGGACGGCAGACACGTGTACATCGCCAACAGCGGCTCGGCCCGGGTCTCGGTCCTCGACACCAGGAACAACAAGATCGTCAAAACCGTGACGGTCGGGAAGAGCCCCACCGGTGTCGGGCTCAGCCCCGATGGCAAGTCCCTCTATGTCACCAACGGCAGTTCGAACACCGTCTCGGTCATCGATACGCGAACCAACCGGGTGACCGCGACCATCCCGGTCGGCAAGTCTCCGGTGAACGTGGCGTTCAGTCCTGATGGCGGTACGGCCTACGTGGCGAATTCCGGGTCCGGCAACCTGTCGGTCATCAACACCGGCACGCGCCGCGTCACCCGGAAGCTTTCCGCAGGGCACTCCCCGGTGGGCGTCGCCATCACTCCGGACGGCAAGTCGGCGTACGTCGCCGACGAGGTGGCAGCGCGCGTCCTCGTCGTCGGAACCAGTTCCGGCAAGTCGACCGCCGTGCCCGTCGGTGAGGGCCCCTTCGACACGGCCATCGGGCCCGACGGCCGCTTCGCCTACTCCGCCGTTCTCGGCCCGGGCAACGTATCCGTCATCGACATCGGCAACCACCGCGTCGCGGCAACCATCGCCCTCGGCCCTCCCGGCACCGACCCGTTCAACCTGGAGGTCACCGACGAGGCGATCTACGTCACGAACCAGGGAGCGGGCACCCTCACGGTCATCGACCCGCATTCCCACAAGGTCGTCGCGACTGTCACCCTCGGCGACAGCCCTTACGGCGTGGCGGTGAGCTGAGCCCGCGACGCACCGATCGCGGTCCCGAGCGCGCCGCACGACGAGCAGCCGGTTGGACCATCTGCGGGACAGCCCTCGGACGACGGTTCTTCGCCAGGAAGGACTCGGGTTGCCGGCGGAACATGGACATGGGGGAAAGCAGACAAGAGGTGTCTTTCATGTCTCACGCTTCCACCGTCGCTGTTCTCGGAGCAGGCGCACTCGGCGCCGCGATGGCGACGCGGCTCGGAGAAACCGGCCACGAGGTACGGCTGTGGAACCGAACGGAGGACAGGGCCCGTGCGGCGGCGGACCACGCTGCCGGGGTCACGGCGGTGAGGGCGGTGGGAGACGCGGTCTCCGGCGCGTCCGTCGTCGTCACTGTGCTCCGTGACGGCGATGCGGTCACCCAGGTCATGTCAGACGCCATCGGTCGGCTCGACAACGATGCCGTCTGGGTACAGGCGAGCACGGTAGGGCCACGGTACGCCGGCGCGCTGGCCGCACTGGCCCGTGATCACGGTGTTGCGTACCTCGACGCCCCGGTCTCGGGAAGCACCGTTCCCGCTCGGCAGGGCAAGCTTGTGTGGCTGGTCGCCGGCGCCTCGGACGTCCTTTCGCGGGCGCGTCCCCTGCTCGACGATCTCGGCTCGTCCGTGCTCCACGTCGGGACGGAGGTCGAGGGCAGCGCCGTCAAGCTCGTGGTCAACGCCTGGATGGCCGCCTCGACGGTCGCCATGAGCGACGTCCTTGCGCTGTGCGACGCTCTCGGCGTCGACCACGCGACGTTTGTCCGGGTGCTCGAAGCGGGCCCGCTCGCCATGCCGTACGAGTTGCAGAAAGTAGGCGTCATGGACGACGCCTCGTACGCGCCGGGATTTGCCGTGCAACTCGCCCTGAAGGACATCGAACTGGCGGCGGCAGCCGCCACCCCCAGCCCTCTGCTCCAGGCCGTCCGGGACCGCCTGCAAGCGACCGTCGCGGCCGGCCATGACAACGACGACCTCGCCGCCGTCGACTATCTGAGGAGGCCGCCGTCGTAGTCCGTCGGGTGCCTCCGTTCCGGTCCCGGCCTTGCTTGTACGGAATTCCTTGTCAGCCACCCGTCGACCTGAACGGAACACTCACTCGTGACCACCTCGATCATCGTCGGAGGAAGCAGCGGCCTGGGTCGCGCCGTAGCCCAACGATTCGCCGACCGCGGCGACACCGTCCTCATCACCAGCCGCACCACGGCGCGCGCCGACACGGTGGCCGGCGAGATCGGCGGCCTGACCACAGGCCTGGCCGTCGACCTGTCTCAGCCGAAGACGATCGCCGCCGCGCTCAGCGATGTGCGCGCGGTCGACAACCTGGTGATCACCGCCGCCAAACAGGGCGTCAACTCCCTCGCGGACTTCGATATCGCCGAAGCCATCGAGTCAGTGACCACCAAACTGGTCGGCTACACCGAGACCGTGCGAACCCTGCATGACCGATTCACCCCCGGTGCGTCGGTCGTGCTCTTCGGTGGCCTGGCCAAGGAACGCCCCTACCCCGGCTCCACCATGGTGACCGCCTTCAACAGCGGCATCACCGGTCTGGTGAAAACCCTGGCCGTGGAAATCGCACCCCACCGCATCAATGCGATCCATCCGGGCGTGGTGGGAGACAGCGCGAAGTGGCGCGACGCGCCCGAGCACCCCCACCTGGCGCGTACGCCTATCGGACGCCTCGTGACCACGGCGGAGGTCGTCGATGCCACCGACTTCGTCCTCCGCAACACCGGCGTCAACGCCCTGGACCTGTTCGTCGACGGCGGACTGCGCGTCACCTGACTCATCGCGAATCGGGCAGCCACACGGACCGACGCAGAGTCTGGGAACGGGCCCGCAGGCCGAGGCCCCACGCCCTTGGCGGCGCCTCGATTCGGGTCTTGACCTGCTGGGACGCCCACGGTGACGGCTCACTCCAGGTGCGGCCGGTGGAGGTGGTGGGTGGCGGTGCATTCGATGGCCAGGAGGGCGGCGTCGTCGGTGGGTTCCTGGCCGACGTGGGCGAGCAGGTCATCGTGGATGTGACGCAGCAGGGCATCGGGGCTGGTGGCGGAGAAGGAGGCGACGCGTTCGGCGAGCGGGTAGAAGGCTCCGGTCGGTGAGCGGGCTTCGATGACGCCGTCGGTGTAGAGCAGGAGGATGTCGCCGGTTTCGAAGGTGAACGGGTCGGTGCGGTGGGTTGAGGCGGGCAATGCGGCGGGCAATGTGCACATGCCCAGCGGCGGTGCGGGGCAGCGCGAGTGCAGGACCGTCACCTGGTGATCGTGCACCAACAGGGGCGGGCAATGACCGCAGTTGATCATCTGGGCCTGTGAACCGTGGTCGGGAATGTCGAGTACGAGGGCGGTGATGAAGTGCTCGCCGGGGTCGGGCTGGGTATCGACCACGTCCTCCACGTTGCGGCAGAAGCTCTCCTCGAGTGCCGCCGTGAGCTCGGGCAGCGTGGCGCACCGGTGAGCACCCTCACGGAACGCGCCCAGCACCAACGACGCCTCACCGATGGCGGCCATGCCCTTGCCGCGGACGTCACCGATGATCACCCGCGTGCCGGGATGGGCCGCGCGGGCGATCGCAAACAGGTCGCCACCGATCTGGGTCTCGTCCTCGGCGGCCAGATACAGCCAGGACACGCGCAACGGCCCGATCCGGCGGGGCGGAGGCCGCAGCAGAACTCGCTGCGCCGTCTCGGCCACCGATCGTGCCCGGCTCAGCTGACGACCGCGCCGCTCCCGTACGTAGCAGACGAAAACCACCAAGGCGGAGAGCACGGTCAGGGCGGTCATCTGCGCGATGTGGTTGGACGTGCCCAGCCCGCCATGGAGAACAGCGATGAATACCTGAGCGGCCACAGCCAGAACGCCGATTGCCGCAGTCAGCCATGGTCCGGCGAAGGAGGCGGTGAGTGCGGGCGCGATGACCAGCAGCGGCCCCAGGTGGATGTTGGCCGGAGAGTGGATGTCCACCACAGTGATCACTATGATCAGCGCGAGCGGGATCGCCACCAGTCCGCGGCCCGACGGCTGCTGCAGGAGGCGGTCCATCGATGCGCGCTGGACACCCATATACCTCATTGTGGCCCTCGTCCGAGGCGGCGCATGCTCCCGGGATGTCAGCCACGGATCAGTCCGGAGCGCGTACGCAGCCTGCCCGCTCCCTCAGCCATCGCACCCCGCCATCGCGCTTCCCGATGCGGTTTAGCCAAGAAGTCAGCAAAGCGCGGCAGGGACGAACTGCCGCGCATGCAGGACAGAAGGAGGCTGGGGCACGGCAGTGGAGTGGCGGGGCCGGAAGTATCCAGGGGTCCCCTCGCTGATTGCCGGGCCGGGCGGCCCATCGGGGCCGTCAGCGGTACGCAAACCGCAGTAGCAAGCAAGTGGATCAGAAAGACGAGAAGGAGGCAGACGCCATCAGGATCGCCCGGGCGAGGACGTAGCAGCCCGGGTACCGCAGCCCCGGAACGGAAGGTGGTCCCACGGTCACGTATCCGCGATCCCCGCACTCGCCCCCATCCCCCGGGCGCCGGTGCGGAAACGACAGGCCGGCACCGCAGTAAGCCGGCAGATGGTTGGTGCCGTACGGCACCAGGGCCCCCTGACGCGCTCCCCGATCAGAGGTGCAAATGACCGCAGAAGATCCGCTCGGCCGTCTCGACGACGACGACTACCCCGCCTACACCATGGGCTGGGCCGCCGAAATACTCGGTACGACCCCCGCCTTCCTGCGGGCCATCGGCGAAGCCCGCCTCATCACTCCGCTGCGCTCCGAAGGCGGCCACCGCCGCTACTCCCGCTATCAGCTGAAAATCGCCGCCCGCGCCCGTGAACTCGTCGACCAGGGCACCCCGGTCGAGGCGGCCTGCCGCATCATCATCCTCGAGGACCAGCTCGACGAAGCCCAGCGCATCAACGAAGAACTGCGCCGCCCCGCCACCCGGTCCCGCTCCAAGTCCGACGCCTGACCCTCCGACCATGGAGACCGGAAGCCGGCGCCCCCACTGACGTTCGCCCGGCTGCTGACGGAAGTGCCGCCCCCAGGCCGTCCCACCGCCGGCACGCAGACAGGGCTCCGACGATGACATCGCCGGAGCCCTTCAGCAGACTGCGAAACACCGTGGCCGAGCTGGAACAAGGTGTTCAGAACACCTTGACCGAACGGACCGGACCTCCCGTCAGCCCGTCTGCACGATCGCCCGAGTCACCCAGGCCCGAGTCGAGGTGACGGCGTTGCGCTACGCACTCGGTCGATCCACGTCCAAGGTCGCCTTGCACTTCGGGCTGAATGACATCGACACGAGGGCGTTTTGGGATCACTGCACCCCGTGCGGCCGGAACTGGACGCTGATGCGCCCTCCCGCGGCCCGCGCGGTCTTGGGGATGGCATGCTCCCAGGTCCGCTGGCAGGAGCCGCCCATCACGATCAGGTCGCCGTGCCCGAGCGACCGCCGGACGACATCACCGCCGCGGCACGGGCGCAGCAGCAGGTCGCGGGGCGCTCCTACGGAGAGGATGGCGACCATCGTGTCCTCGCGGGCCCCCCTGCCGATGCGGTCACCGTGCCAGGCCACGCTGTCGCGTCCGTCGCGGTAGTGGCACAGGCCGGCTGTCGTGAAGGGTTCGCCGAGCTCGGCGGCGTAGTGCGTGGAGAGCGCCTGTCGCGCCTCGTCGAGGACGGGGTGCGGCAGGGGTTCGCCGGCGCGGTAGAAGGCGAGCAGACGCGGGACGTCCACGACCCGCTCGTACATCTGCCGTCGCTCGGCCTTCCAGGGAACATCCGTGGCCAACTGCTCGAACAGGGCGTCGGCGCCACTCAGCCAACCCGCGTGGAGGTCGATCCAGGCTCCGTCACCGAGCTCGGTCCTGCGGAGCCCGTCCAGTGGACGTAGGCGCACGTCGTCGCTCTGATCGAACAGGGATCCCTGGAGCTGGTGCGATGCCATGTCTGCAGCATACCTCGCATTCGAACATGTGCGCTATTAGGAAATGTGGCGTGCTTCCGGGCGGATGCACGGCGGTACGGGCCTGGACACCCCGAGGAGCCCTCCCCTCGGACGCCGACCATCCCATGCACCGGGCACAGCAGATCGAGACGCGGCAGGCACCCCTGCAGCCCCTGCCCCTCGGTTCCACAGACCGACATATAGCTCCCATATCGTCTAAATTGGGGCAAGTGGGGTTACGGCCATCTGAGGTGACGCCGGACCTGCGGGACCGCGTCCAACACGGCTTCACGTGCACCGAGACAGCGTGGCCCGGTCGGGCCGGGCCACGGGGACGGATACTCATGACCGACGGACAGAAGGGCCCCGAGGACCACGGTCCGGACCCCCTCGGAGACTTCCTCTCGCACTTTCTCGGCAGCGGACAGGGTGGCGAGCCGCCCGACCCGCGGCGCATCGACTTCAGCAAGTTGTTGAGCGGCCCCGCACGGCAGCTCGTCACCGTCGCCGCGTCCTATGCCGCCCAGCACGGAAGCACCGACCTCGACACGGAGCACCTCTTGCGGGCCGCGCTTTCCACCGAGCCGACACGGCGCATGGTCTCGCGGGCGGGCGCCGATCCCGACGCAATCGCCGCCGAGATCGACCGGCAGGCCGGGGACGGACCGCCACGCAGCTTCATCGCCGTCACGCCGGCGGTCAAGCGCGCTCTCCTCGACGCCCATGAGATCGCGCGCTCCACCGGCGCCTCCTATATCGGCCCGGAACACGTACTGGTGGCACTCGCCGCCAACCGCGACTCCGCAGCGGGCCAGATGCTCAACGCCGCGCACTTCTCGCCACCCGCCGGCGCCCGGGACGGCCTCGCACCCCTACCCGGTAGCACCGGCCAACGTCACGGCCCGGCCGAGCGGAACACCCCCAACCTGGACAAGTTCGGCCGCGACCTCACCGACCTGGCCCGGGAGGGCCGCATAGACCCGGTCATCGGCCGTGACGAGGAGATCGAGCAGACCATCGAGGTCCTCGCCCGCCGGAGCAAGAACAATCCCGTCATGATCGGCGAGGCCGGAGTGGGCAAGACCGCCATCGTCGAGGGACTGGCCCAGCGCATCGCGGACGGCGACGTGCCGGACATCCTGCTGGGTCGGCGTGTCGTCCAGCTCGACCTCTCAGGAGTCGTCGCCGGTACCCGTTTCCGTGGGGACTTCGAGGAACGGCTCACCGGTCTCATCGAAGAAATCCGCGCCCACTCGGGCGAGCTGATCATCTTCATCGACGAACTGCATACCGTCGTCGGGGCGGGCGGCGGCTCCGAGGGCGGCCCGATGGACGCGAGCAATATGCTCAAGCCCGCTCTGGCCCGCGGCGAACTCCATGTCGTGGGAGCCAGCACGCTGGAGGAGTACCGCCGCTACATCGAGAAGGACGCCGCGCTCGCCCGCCGGTTCCAGCCGGTTCTGATCCCCGAGCCCAGCCCGGCGGACGCCGTCGAGATCCTGCGGGGTCTCCAGGACCGCTACGAAGCCCATCACCAGGTCCGGTACACCGACGAGGCTCTGCTCGCCGCCGTCGAGCTGTCCGACCGCTACCTCACCGACCGCTACCTGCCCGACAAGGCGATCGACCTCATGGACCAGGCCGGCGCACGGGTCCGGCTGCGCTCCTCCACCCGCGGCACCAACATCCGCGCCCTGGAAAGCGAAGTGGAGCAACTCACACGGGACAAGGACCAGGCCGTCGCAGCCGAGCAGTACGAGCGCGCGTCCGAGCTGCGCGACCGACTCTCCGACCTCGAGCAGCGGATCGCCGAGGGAAACCACGAACAGCAACCCCGCAGTCACGTCGCCGAGGTCACCGTCGAAGACATCGCCGACATCGTGTCCCGCCAGACCGGAATTCCCGTCAGCAGCCTTACCCAGGAGGAGCGGGAACGACTGCTGGGACTGGAAGAGCATCTGCACAAGCGCGTCATCGGCCAGGACGAAGCGGTGACCGCCGTCTCCGACGCCGTCCTGCGCTCGCGGGCCGGTCTGGCCGACCCCAGCCGCCCGATCGGGAGCTTCCTCTTCCTCGGCCCCACCGGCGTCGGCAAGACCGAACTCGCCCGCGCGCTTGCGGAGGCGCTCTTCGGGAGCGAGGACCGGATGATCCGTCTCGACATGAGCGAGTACCAGGAACGGCACACCGTCAGCCGCCTGGTCGGCGCTCCCCCCGGCTACGTCGGCTTCGAGGAGGCCGGACAGTTCACCGAAGCGGTGCGAAGGAACCCCTACTCGCTGCTGCTCCTGGACGAGATCGAGAAGGCGCACCCCGACGTCTTCAACATCCTGCTGCAGGTACTCGACGACGGGCGGCTCACCGACTCCCAGGGCCGCACGATCGATTTCAAGAACACCGTCATCGTCATGACCAGCAACCTCGGTTCGCAGGCCATCACCGGTCGCGGCGGCGCGATGGGCTTCGGCGCCGGCGACACGGACGCCGACGAGCAGGCCCGCCGCGAGCGGGTGCTGCGCCCTCTGCGCGAACACTTCCGGCCGGAGTTCCTCAACCGCATCGACGAGATCGTGATCTTCCGTCAACTCGCCGACCAGCAGCTACGTCAGATCACCAACATGCTGCTGGACGACTCCAGGCGCCGGCTCCGCGCCCAGGATGTCACCGTCGATGTCACCCTGGCTGCTGTCGAATGGCTCGCCCAACGCGGATACCAACCCGAATACGGCGCCCGCCCGTTGCGCCGTACGATCCAGCGCGAGGTCGACAACCGGCTCTCCCGCATGCTGCTCGACGGCAGCCTGCAGCCCCACAGCCGCCTCCGGATCGACGTCGCCGACGGCGAGTTGACCGTCCACAGAGAGGGAGAGTCGGAGCACCCGGCAAGCTGGCCCCCGAGCAGCGGACCGGACAGCTGACCCTGCCCGCCACTTCACGGCACCTGAGCCGTCGGTACGAGCTGCCCCGCTCTCGACGATCGCAACAGCGTCCGGCGATGCAGCCAGTCGCAGCGTCCGTGCTGAGACCGTACGCGCCTGACGTTGCGGCGGGCCGGCGTCGCGACGAATTTGTGCCTGATCCCCATTCTCGTGAACATGGCCATAGACGGTCTTGCCCATGTAGTTCGTGAAATCGACCACGGAAGTGGCGAGTTCGGGCAGCTTCGATCGGGACCGCATCCCAGCTCCACGCTTAGGACCCCTACATCGCACGTGGCTCGCTACCAGGGAGCGCGCGGTCCAAGCCGTTCGCGTCCCCGGTGGACCGTTCGCGCGGCACAACCACCCAGGTGAACGCGGGGACGTTGGGTGTGCCGCAGCGCGGCCGGGCGTCCGGCCAGGTTCCGCACCGGCCCCGTCCTGATCGATGATGACGTACCGGGCTGCCGTCCTCGGTGCGGCACCGGCTGTCCCAGGAAAGGGGTCCCCCATGCGGGAAACGACGCCAGACCCGTCCCCACCGGACGATCGCTCCGGCCACGGCTCGGGCGAAGAAGCCGATGTGATCGTGGTGGGGGCGGGGCCTGCGGGCTCCTCAGCAGCCTTCCACCTCGCCAAGGCGGGCATCGATGTCCTGCTCCTGGAAAAGGCCCAATTCCCCCGGGAAAAGGTGTGCGGGGACGGCCTGACCCCGCGGGCGGTGTACCAGCTCATCCGGATGGGCATCGACATCAAGGCTCCGGGGTGGACGCGTTCACGCGGTATGCGATGGGTGGCCGGTGAGCATCAGGTGCACATCGACTGGCCGGCCCTGGGGCGCTACCCGGACTTCGGCCTCTCGCGGAGCCGGCAGGACTTCGACGACATCCTCGCCCACCACGCCGTTGAAGCCGGAGCACGGTTGCGCAGCGGCGTGAAGGTGACCCGGCCCGTGACCGACCGCACCGGCCGCATCACCGGCGTCACCGCCGCCGCAGGAACGAAGGAGCCGGTGGCCTTCCACGCACCCGTCGTCATCGCCGCCGACGGCGCCTCCGCCCGCCTCGCCCTCGCCATGGGTGTGCAGCGGGACAAGAACAAGCAGATCGCGACGGCCGCTCGGCGCTACTACCGCAGCCCGGAAAGGTCGCAGGAGGAGTACCTGGAGTTGTGGGCCGATCTCCGCTTCCCAGGGAGCGATCACTACCTGCCCGGGTACGGCTGGATCTTTCCGATGGGAGACGGTCGCGTCAACGTCGGGCTCGGTGCGCTGCCTCACCGGCGGCACGGCACCGCGGATCTGCGGACCACGTTGGACCAGTGGCTGGCCCGCACTCCTGACGCCTGGGGACTGCGTGAGGAGAACGCCGAGGGCCCTGTCCGGAGCGCGGCGCTGCCCCTGGGTTTCAACCGCCATCCCCTCTACACCCGGGGGCTTCTCCTGGTCGGCGACTCCGGAGGCATGATCAGCCCCTGGAACGGGGAGGGCATCGGCCAGGCCATGGAAGCCGGCGAGGTCGCAGCCGAGAGCGTCGCGCTCGCCCTCGCCCTTCCTCCGGGCTCCGGGCGGGAGCGAGTGCTGCATGGCTACCCTGTCGAGATGAACCGCCGCTGGGGGCGCTACTACCGTCTCGGCAACGCGGCCGCCGACGTCATCTTCAGCCGTTCGGGCTTCCAACCGATCCTCAACCGGTACGTCATGGGATCGCCGTTTCTGCTCAACACCCTGGCCCGGATGCTCACCAACCTCACGGACAAGCCCTCGCGCGACGTGATCGACCACGTACTCAACACTGTCGTCCGTCTGGTCCCGGCACCGAATGTGCGCAGACGCTGAACAATCCGTCGGCGGTGGCTCTTCTCCCTGCCGGTGGACTTCGGGCCGGGGCATGTGGGCTCAGGCGGCGAACTCGGCGGGCCCGGATCGAGCGGGAGGTGAGGCGCCCGGAGCGGATCTCCGAGCGCCTTGCCCTGCGGGTGGACGGCCTAGTCAGGCGTGGCCGCCCACGCTGCCGGGCCGGCTGCGGCGCGTCAGGCGCGGGCGCCGAAGTGTCACGTGGGGGCGCGCTGTCCACGGGTTTGGCGGCCGAGCCGATGACCGCGGCCAGAGCTCCTGGCCGACATCACCGAGGCGCGGCGGCGTTGTCACCGCTACCGCTCAGGCGCTCTTCTGCAAGTCACCGACAGGGTGAAAACGGACCAGTATTGGTGACTGCGCCCCACGCGCGGACGGCGTACCTCTGCCTAGCGTGATCGCATGCCAATGCAGCCCTGGTTCTCCGATGCCAAGTTGGGCATCTTCATCCACTACGGGATCTACGCCGTCGACGGCGTCCCCGAGTCCTGGTCGTTCTACACCGGCAAGGTCCCGCACGAGCAGTACATGAAACAGCTCGACCGCTTCACCGCCTCGAAGTACGACCCGAAGGCCTGGGCGGAGCTGTTCGCGCGCGTGGGGGCCAAGTACGCGGTGCTGACAGCACGCCACCACGACGGCGTCGCCCTCTGGGACACCGAGCAGGGCGACCTGAATGTCGTGCGGCACACGCCCGCAGGCCGCGACCTCCTTGCCGGGTACGCCGACGCGCTGCGCGAGCAGGGCCTCAAGGTCGGCCTCTACTACTCGCACTCGGACTGGAACCACCCCGACTACGCGAGCACGGTGCACACCGAACCGCCGAACGAGGAGGTGGCCGGCAACCGTTACGCCTCGGCCGCGCCCGGCGCGGAGGACCCGGAGGCCTGGGCACGCTTCCTGGCGTACCGCAATGCCCAGGTCGCCGAGCTCGTCGAGCACTTCCGTCCCGACCTGCTGTGGTTCGACGGCGAGTGGGAGCGCAGCGAGGAACAGTGGAAGATGCGGGAGCTCTCCGAGGAGATCCTCGCGGGCAACCCGGACACCGTTCTCAATGCGCGGATGCTCAGTTACGGGGACTACGCCACGCCCGAGCAGGGCGTGCCGCTGCAGGCCCCGGACGGGCCGTGGGAGCTGTGCCTGACCGTCAACGACTCCTGGGGTTACCAGCACGACGACCACAACCACAAGTCCGTACGCCAGCTGGTGCGCTATTTCGCCGAGACCATCGGAATGGGCGGCAATCTGCTCCTCGACGTCGGCCCGAAGGAGGACGGCACGATCCCGGCCGAGCAGGTCGAGCGTCTCGAAGGACTCGGAGGCTGGATCGCCAAGCACTGCGGCGCCGTGTACGGCACGGTGGCCGGGCTCCCAGCAGGGCACCACTACGGTCCGAGCACTCTGTCCGCGGATCGTCGCACCCTCTATCTGATCTGCTTCGACGCACCGCGCGAGACCATCGGCCTGCGTGGTCTGCGAACCCCGGTCAAGCGTGTGAGCGTGGTCGGTTCGGGCACCGAGCTCGGCCACCGGGTCATCGGCGGCCTCGGCGAAGTGCCCGGAGTTCAGTGGATCGACGCCCCCACGGGCGCAGATGTGGACGAGGCCGCGGCTGATGTCAGCCGCCGGCGCGGATCGTGCGCGGCGACGCGCCCAGTTCGCGCCGGCACGCCTTGTTGAAGGCCTGCAGATCGCCGATGCCCACCGAGGCCGCCACGGCGGGGATCGACAGCGTCGACTCGCGGAGCAGGTGCCGGGCCTGCTCCATCCTGCGCCGTCGGATGTAGGCGACGACGGTGCCGCCGGTCTCCGCCCGGAACAACCGGATGAGGTGGTTGTGCGAAACCCCGGCGGCCTCCGCCACTTCGGGCACGGACAGCGGCCCTGCCAGGTGGGCCTCGACATGGGCGACGGCCGCGGCGACCGGGCTGTGCGCCCGCTCGGCGCCCCCGCCGCGGGGCGCCGCGAGCTCGGCAACGCGCCACAGGGCGGCCCACACCTCGGCGGAGGCCCGGGCCCGGCTGCGCGGAGCCACCGCGACGGCCTGCTGCAGCAGACCGGACAGCATCGGCGCCTCCGCACCGGCGTTCTGCATGAGGGGGACGGTCAACTGCTCGCCGGACTGCGGAAGTTCCAGGTGGGCGTAGAGGTGCTCGGACCGCCCGCGGTAGCGGTACTGCACCAACGAACCGGGCGGCGCCAGGCTCACGTGCCCCGGGCGGATCGCGTGCACGACACCGTCGACGGTGAGTTCGCCCGCGTACCGGTACAGATGCAGTTGCCACAGATCCGGCAGCCGGAATACGTCGCGAAGGCTTCCGGTTCCGTGCACGCCGACGCCCACGCTCGCCACACGAGGTGGCTCGTCCAGGCACACCTGGACGAGGGAGCCGGTCATGGCAGAGCTGCGCACGATGAAAACCTACCAGCGAGGGAGCGGCCACTGCGCCGGGCAAGGTACGCGAGCTGCGGGCGGCGTCCAGCCCGGCAGCCGCGCGTCACCGCCGCCGGCCGGGCCGGCGACGTACGCGAGCGGGGCCACCGGACGCCGGGCGGCAGGCAGGGCGTCGCAAACTACTCGTCCACCACGCGCAGCGAGGTGGCATCGGCGGCTGCCGCCCCCAGGACCCGGCCAGACGGGGATGCCGCCACCAGCGCGAGAAAGGCCACCGTCTGCGCGGTGATCACCTCGCCGGGCAGGACTATCGGGACGCCCGGCGGACAGGCCGTCACGGCGGAGGCCGACAGCCGTCCCACGGCCTCGGCCGCGGCAACCGCGCGGCTCTTTGCGAAGTAGGCTTCGCGGACGCTCAGTCGTGAAGGTCCTGGCGTGGGCGGGGACACCTGCAGCGCCGCATGAGCCGCAGGCCGCGGCGACGGCAGTGCGTGAACGGCATCGATGAACCTCTCCGTACAGGACACGGATCCCGCGGCGACCGACGCGACGATCACCGATCCGCTGACGGCCTCGGCCCGGATGCGATGCCCGTCGGCCAACCTGCTGCGGGCGTCGTACGCGCAGATGCCGCCGGCCCCGGTGTCGACCGCGATACGGAGCGGGTCGGCGGCAGCGATCTCCGGGAGGCGTCCGAATCCATCGCCGACGAGCGCGAACCGCCCCTGGCCACGTATCGCGTCCCGGATCCGCTCCGCCGAATCGATGGCGGCCTGTACCCGGTCGCGCGCCGGCGGCAGCACCGTACGGGCCCGCTCCGGATCCCCGCTGCCTGCCATCGACCGCACGAAGTCGAACGCCTTGTCCACGGAGGACTCCAGCCGCTGCGCCTGCGGACCGTGCCCCAGACGCAGCAGCACCGCCGCCGACGTCCCCTCCCCGAAAGGGACATGACCGGCGACGACCAGGTCCGCCCCCTGCGTGAGCGCACCGGGCGGGAGGTCCGGGTGGACTCCGCACAGGGGCTCCCGCCATGTCTCGTCGACCAGCGGCGGAACGCCCGCCGAGTGCGCCGCCCCGGCGAGTGCAGGGATGTCCGCCACCGCCCCGCGCCGGCTGGGTGACACGACGTGCACGGCGGCCACCTGGTCCTGCGCTGCCAGCACCTGCGCCAGGTCGACGGCCCGCACCACATGCGCGACGCCATGTTTCGGGTCGACCGTCGGCCGCAGGAATCCGGCGTCGAGCCCGGACAGGACGAGGCCTTCGGTCACCGCGGCAGGGGCGTCACGTTGCACCACCAAGGTGCGCCCGAGTGCGGGAGCCGCGAGCGCGGCCATGTGGTGACCGAGCGGGGCACCGACAGCCAGGAACCAGGTGCTGCGCGCCATCTGGGCAGAAGGGTGCGGCATCGATATCGAGGTCTCCATGAGCGTGGATCACGGGGCGAAGAGGCGACTCCGCGCGGGGAGGTTGGTCTCCCCCGGCCCGGTCGGCGCCGTCCGGCAGCCGTTCGCAGGGTGGACGGACACCTCGCGTACGGGCAACGCATTCATCGTCGCCCGTCGCACATCGGTCCCGGGCCCGCCTCCACCTGTGACCCCTACGCCACCGTGCTCGCCCTCGAACTCGACGGCGAACTCGATCTCTACCGCGGTCAGGGCGAGGGCTGAGCCGGGCGTGGTTCCCGACCGGCATCCCGACGTACGTCAGTGATCCATCGGCGCATGGTGGCCGTTCCCGTCAGATGCGGCTGCCGGAGGCGGTGTCCGACGACAGCCGTTGGGCGAGGTAGATCGGTATGACGGACAACAGGACGAGGACGGCGGCGACGACGTTGACGACAGGGGCCTGTTGGGGGCGGGCCATGTTGGAGAAGATCCAGACAGGGAGGGTCTGGACGCCGGGCCCGGCGGTGAAGGTCGTCACGACGATCTCGTCGAAGGACAGGGCGAAGGCGAGAAGTCCGCCCGCCACCAGTGCGGAACGCACCAGCGGGAAGGTGATGTCGACGAACGTGCGGAAGGTGTGGGCCCCGAGGTCCATGGCGGCCTCTTCGTACGATCCGGGCATCCGGCGCAGCCGGGCGATCACGTTGTTGAAGACGACCACGATGCAGAAGGTGGCGTGGCCGACGATCACCGTGAACATGCCGAGTCCCACTCCGAGGGGTTCGAGGACCGTACGGAAGGCGGTGTTGAGCGCGACGCCGGTGACGATGCCCGGCAGTGCGATCGGCAGGACGACCACGAAGGAGATGGCCTCGCGTCCGAAGAACTTGTAGCGCTGGCAGGCGAAGGCGATGAGCGTGCCGAGGACCAGGGCGATCGTGGTCGCGCCGAGCCCGGCCCTGACCGAGGTCCACAGCGCGTCGCGGGCGCCTGAGCTGTGCCAGGCGGCTACCCACCAGTCGAAGGTGAGGCCGGGGGGCGGCCACCCCGAACTGCGGTCCGGGTTGAGGGAGTTGACGAGGACCAGGAGCAGCGGGACGTAGATCACCGCGAAGCCGAGCCCGGCGGCGATGCGCAGTGTGACGCGCGCGGGGCGGGAGAGATTCATCGGGGGCCTTCGCTGTGCGTGATACGGAGGTGAAGGAGAGGGGTCAGAGGCTGCTGAGGGCTCCGGTACGGCGCACCGCGAGCAGATAGAGCACGATGATCACGACGGGCACGGTGCCGAGTGCGGCGGCCAGCGGCAGGTCCAGGGTGATGTTGGAGTAGATGAGGTTGCCGATGAGCTGCGTCTTTCCGCCGACGATCTGTACGGCGATGTAGTCGCCCAGACTGAGCGAGAAGGTGAAGACCGAGCCGGCCGCGATGGACGGAAGAATCATCGGCAGCACCACGGAGCGGAAGGTCCGGCCGGTGCGGGCGCCGAGGTCGGCGGACGCGTCCAGGAGGCTGTCCGGGAGCTGCTCGAGTCCGGCGTGGATCGGCAGGATCATGTACGGCAGCCACAAGTAGGTCAGCACCAGGACGGTCGCGGTCAGCCCGTAGCCGGGCCCTTCGAGTCCCAGTGGCTTCAGCGCCCAGTCGAGCAGACCGCCCTGGGCGAGGATGAGCCGCCAGGCATACGCCTTGACCAGGTAGCTGGCCCACAGCGGAGTGAGGATCGCCACGACGAGGAGCGGCCGCCGCTTGGGGTTCGCGATGCGGGCGGTGTAGAAGGCGATCGGGAAGGCGATCAGTACACACAGCGCGGTGACCGCGAGGGCCACGCCGATGCTGCGCAGGGCGACCTGACGGTAGACGCCGGTGGTGAACAGCGCAGTGAAGTTGTCCGTGTTCCAGATCTTCACCACGTTGGAGGTGAAGGAGTCCGTGGTCCAGAACGCGGAGAGGAACAGCACGGTGAGCGAGCCGAGGTAGGCCAGGGCGAGCCAGGCCAGCGGCGCGGAGAGCAGCAGGGACAGCTGCAGCCGGGGGCGGCGGTGCAGGGTCCCGGCGAGCCGCCGGACGGATCCGGCGGCAGGCGCGGTGGTGGTCATGGACAGGTGTCCCTCAGCCCTTGATCTCGGTCCAGGCCTGGACCCACTTGGCGTACGGCACGCACTTGGTGTCCGTACGTCCGTCCACGCACTGCGCGATGGGCGTGGTCCAGAAGTGGACGTCCTTCCAGTACGACTCGTCGGCAGCGTGGTAGGTGGTGCAGTGGTTCTTGTCCGTGGTCAGTGTGCAGGCCTTCGCGTTGGACGGGGCCTCACCGAAGTACTCGGCGACCTGGGCGTTCACCTTCGGCGAGATGATCCAATTCATCCAGTTGTAGGCGCAGTTGGGGTGCTTGGCCTTGGCGGAGATCATCCAGGTGTCGGACCAGCCGGTGGCGCCTTCCTTGGGGAGGACGGCCTCGACCGGGACCTTCTCGGCCTGGGCGGTGTTCAGGATCACCTGCCAGCTGGTGCCGACCACCGAATCGCCGCTCTTGAAGGCGGAGACCTCCTTCAGGTAGTCGCTCCAGTACTCACCGACGTTGGCGTTCTGATCCTTGAGCAGGTCGACGGCGGCGTCGAACTGCTTCTGGTCCAGGGCGTACGGGTCCTTGATGCCGAGGGACGGTTCGGTCTTCATCAGGTACAGGGCGGCGTCCGCGATGTAGATCGGCGAGTCGTACGCCGTGACCTTCCCCTTGTACGACGAGGACTTGTCGAAGACCGCGGACCAGGAGTCGGGTGCCGGGGAGACCTTCTTCGTGTTGTACATCAGCAAGTTGGCGCCGCGGCCGTGCGGGATGCCGTACGAGACACCCTTGACCGAGTTCCACTGCTGGTCCTTCAGCCCGGCGAAGACGTCCTTGTAGTTGGGCACCAACTCGGTGTTGACGGGCGCGGCGTCGCCGGAGGCGATCAGTCGCAGCGCCGCGTCGCCGGAGGCGGAGACCGCGTCGTACTGACCGGTCTTCATCAGGCTGACCATCTCGTCGGAGGTGCCCGCGGTCTTGGTGTTGACCTGACAGCCGGTCTGCTTCTCGAAATCGGTGACCCAGTCGACCTTCGGGTCGTTGGAGCCGTCCTCGGCGTATCCGGCCCACGCGATCAGGTTCACCTGGCCCTCCGTCTTGCCGAGGGTCTTCTGCGCGGTAAGCTTGGGCGGGGTGAAGTCGCTGCCGCCGGGCGACGTGGCAGCGGTGTTCGAGGAACCGCAGGCGGTGGCGAGGAGCAGGGCGCCGAGGGCGGCCGCTGCTCGGGACGTTCGGTTCAGACGCACAGGGTTCTCCACGGGAGGGAAGGGGCGGGGACGGGTCGTGCGGGTGTGTGCGCTCACCGGGCCTCGGGGACCTGGAAGTTGTGCCGTCGGTGCCACTGGAGCGTGACCCGGGAGCCACGGAAGGCGGCGACGTCCTCGGAGGAGGTCTCCAGGTTTTGCTGGAGGGCGGTGAGCCGGCCGCCTGCGTCGAGGTCCACCAGGAAGCGGGTGGCGTCCCCCAGGTAGACGACCTCCGCCACGGTGCCGGTGGCACTGGAGTGCTGCGGCTCGTCGGCGACGGCGGACTCCTTGAGCACGCGGATCTTCTCGGGCCGGATGCTGTACGTTCCACGGTCACCCACGACCTGCTCCGCGGCGTCGTCGGTCAGCAGGTTCGACGTACCGACGAAGCCCGCGACGAACGGGGTGGCGGGACGTTCGTATATCTGGGCCGGGGTCCCGATCTGTTCGACGCGGCCCTGGTTGAAGACCGCGATCCGGTCGCTCATCGTCAGCGCTTCCTCCTGGTCGTGCGTGACGAAGACGAAGGTGATGCCGACCTCGCGCTGGATCGCCTTGAGCTCGACCTGCATCTGCTCACGCAGCTTGAGGTCAAGGGCGCCCAGCGGCTCGTCGAGCAGCAGCACCTTCGGACGGCCGACCAGTGCGCGGGCCAGCGCCACGCGCTGGCGCTGGCCTCCGGAGAGCTGGGACGGGCGACGCGTCCCGAAGTCCGCGAGACGTACGCTCGCCAGAGCCTCCCTGGCCTGCTTCAGACGCTCGGCCTTCGGCACCTTGCGGACCTTGAGGCTGTAGGCGACGTTCTGCTCCAGGGTCATGTGCGGGAAGAGCGCGTAGTCCTGGAAGACGGTGTGCACGTCGCGTTCGAAGGGTGCCAGACGGGTGACGTCGGAGCCTGCGAGCTCGATGGTTCCGCTGGTGGGAGCCTCGAAGCCGGCGATCATCCGGAGCACTGTGGTCTTGCCTGAGCCGGACGGCCCCAGCATGGAGAAGAACTCGCCGTCCGCGATCTCCAGGTCGACTCCGGACACAGCCTCTGTCCGGCCGAAGGACTTACACAGGTTCTGCAACCGGATGGCCATTCCCTCCATGGGGGGAACCTTTCTGGTGCTGTCGGGAGTTGGCCGTAAACATATGAAGTCATAGTTCTAATTTCAAGGCCCCGCTAAGGTAAAAGCCTGGTCAACTGGCAAGGTGGTGTTCGTGAATCGAGACAGACCCGGCGCCCGCAGAGTCGTCTTCACGCCCGTCGACACCCTGGCCCGCGTGGATGCCGTCGTACGGCGGCTCGGTGACGCCATCGAACTCGGACTGCTCGCCGACGGCGAGCAACTGCCCGGCGAGTCCGATCTCGCCGCCCAGCTCGGCGTCTCCACCGTGACCCTGCGGGAAGCCCTGATGGCACTGCGGCAAAGGGGCCTGGTCACCACCCGCAGGGGCCGTGGCGGAGGCAGCTTCGTCACCGTGCCCGACGGTCCCGCGGAGGACCGGCTCCTTGCCCGCCTCTCCGACTGGAGCACCGAGGAACTCCGCGATCTCGCCGACCACTGGGCAGCCGTCTCGGGTGCCGCCGCACGGCTCG
The DNA here is from genome assembly GCF_036248255.1 of Streptomyces sp. NBC_01717. Lineage (NCBI taxonomy): Bacteria > Bacillati > Actinomycetota > Actinomycetes > Kitasatosporales > Streptomycetaceae > Streptomyces > Streptomyces sp. NBC_01717. Next base: position 959,255 of record NZ_CP109178.1, read on the forward strand.
CGGCCCAGCGCACCGAACCCGAGGATCTGCAGCAACTGCAGAGATCTCTGGGAGAGTTGGTGGAAGCAAATGACTCGGGGGCGCGCAGCCGCATCTTCGGGCGCTTCCATGTCGAGCTGGCCGCCGCCGCCCAGTCCGCCCGGCTGACCAGGGAAGAGGTCACTCTCCAGACCGAAGTGGGGGCACTTCTGCGCCTCGTGCTCTGCGAGGACGGGCACCTCAAGGACACAGCGGACCGTCACCACGCCGTAATCTCAGCCGTGCATGATGGGGCGGACGACCGTGCCAGGGCCCTGGCCGAACAATGCGTGCAGGCCTCCATGGCGCGCCTGATCGAACTCCGCCTCGGCTCGGCCGACAGTGCGCGCGGTCCCCGTCCGAAGGAGGGCCCCGATGGGCAGCAGTCCCCGTCTCGCAAGCGCCGGAGCGACGGTACTTGACGAGCCGGCGGTCGCCGACGCCGCCGCCCGTGTCCGAGACGCGCTCGAAGGAGTCTTCGACGCTGTGGGCAGGACCGCCACGGACACGGAGGCGGTGCTCGCCTCGGTCGTAGCGGACGGCCGTCGGCCGGTCTCGGCCGATCTGGCCGCGCTCCGTCCCGGCCTGCACGGCTGTCTCGCCCGGTACGACCTCGTCTCGGGGATCGGCTTCGTGGCGGCGCCAGGACTGCTCGACGACGTACCGGCGTGGCTCGAGTGGTGGCAGACCACCGTGGACGGCGCCGTGCATCCGCTGTTGCTCGACCTGGACCCGGAGCACTCGGCGTACTCCGACTACACCCACTGGGACTGGTTCACCCTGCCGCGCGACACCGGACAGCGGGCGGTCGCGGGACCGTACGTCGACTACCTCTGCTCCGACGAGTACAGCCTCACCCTCTCCTCGCCGGTGACGATCGAGGGACGCTTCGTGGGAGTGGCCGCCGCAGACGTCTACCTGCGGCGCTTCGAAGCGGTCGTCATGCCCCTGCTCCAACGCCTGCCGGGACCCGCCCGCCTGGTCAACGCGCGCGGCCGGGTCGCCGCCTCCACCGACCCCCACCACCTGGTCGGATCGCTCACCAAGGGCCCGGACTTCGCGGCGGTACTGGCGGGATCGGCCGACGGCGCCGAACACGGCGGGCTGCAACTGCGCCCCTGCCAGGGCGTCCCCCTGATCCTGATGACGACGGCGCCCTCGGCATGAGGCAGGCCCCGCGCATCGTTGCGGGGTGACATCTGCGACGGGTTCGGTCGACCGATGCAGGAGCCGCATGGGCGGTCACCGGCCTGCCCCCTCCCCCGCCGCTGAGCGGTCAGGGAACCCGGATCAGGTGTACCGCCGCGCTCGCCCAGTCGCCGGGCGGCAGCTCGGGCTGCATCCCGTACTCCCGGAGCACGGTCGCGGAGTGGACCGTGCCGGTGCGGGCATCGCGGTAGCGGGCGGCGGGATCGAGGCCGGCCAGCCGGAGCGGACGTGACGGCCTGCCATGTGGTGATGCCCGCTGCCAGACGAGCAGGAGTGTCTCGCTGCCGTCGGCGGCGAGGTACTGCGTCGCGGCCGGTCCGTCGTCGACCGGGGCTCGCAGCCGGTGCTGTGTGCCGTGCTGCACGAGGTGACGTACCCCCTTGTACTCGGCGACCAGGCCGGCACCCTCGGCCAGTTCGGCGTCGGACCAGCGGGAGAGGTCGCCGCCGATGCCCAGGGCTCCGGCCATCGCCACATGGAAGCGGAAGCGCAGAGGGACAGAGCGGCCGGTGAGCTGGTTGGGCACATCGGTCACCCAGGCGGCCATGGTCCGTGCCGGGTAGAGCTGGCTGTATCCGTGCTGGATGGCGACGCGGTCCGCGGCGTCGGTGTTGTCCGAGGGCCAGGCCTGGTCGGTGCGGGCCAGAATGCCCAGGTCCACCCGCCCTCCGCCACCGGAGCACGCCTCGATGCGTAGGTGGGGATGATCGGCGCGGAGCCGGTCGACGACGTCGTAGAGGTGGTGGACGTATGTCGTCCACACCTCGTCGGCCCCGTCCGCCCGGTCCGGCCAGCCGGCTTCGCTGATCGCGCGGTTCATGTCCCACTTCAGGAAGTCGATGCCGTGGTCGCCGACCAGCCGGGTGAGCCATCCGTACGCCCACTCGGCGACGTCGTGACGGGCGAAGTTGAGGACCAGCTGGTTGCGCAGCTCGGTACGGGTGCGGTGGGGGAAGTGAAGCACCCAGTCCGGGTGCTTGCGGTAGAGGTCGCTGTCCGGGCTGACCATCTCCGGCTCCACCCAGAGGCCGAAGCGCATGCCGAGCCGGTGCACCTCCTCGGCCAGGGGCGTCAGCCCTCCAGGAAAACGGTCCGGGGTCGGTGTCCAGTCACCGAGTCCGGCCTCTTCGCTGCGGCGTGCCCCGAACCATCCGTCGTCCATGACGTAGAGCTCCACGCCGAGCGCCGCCGCCCGGGCGGCCAGCGCCTTCTGACCCGCTTCGTCGACGTCGAACCCGGTCGCCTCCCAGGAGTTGTAGAGGACCGGCCGGATCTCCTGGGGGTGCGGCAGTACGTGGGCGAGGGTGTACGCGTGCCAGGCCCGGCTCGCCGCACCGAAGCCGCCCTCGCAGTAGAGCCCGGCGTGGACCGGGGTGGTGTATTCCTGACCGGGGCCGAGCGGGAGGGACGGGCCCTCGTGGCCCGCGCCGGCGGTGAAGCCCGCACGCCCGTCGGGGGTGCGCTGCACGGTGATGCGCCAGCTGCCGCTCCAGGCCAGCGCCGCGCTCCACACCTGACCGTGGTTCTCGGTCGCGTCGCCCGCGTCGAGCATCACCCAGGGGTTCGCGTGGTGACTGGTGATACCTCGTCTGCTGGTGAGGACTGTTTCGCCGAACGGCAGCGTTTCCCTGCGGAGTTGAGTCTCGGCCGACCACTGGCCGGTGACGTGGCTCAGCCGGTAGTCGTCCCGCAGCGGCAGGGTCCAGGCGGCGGAGTCCGCGCGCTGGAGCACGACGGGGGCGTCGCCGTCGTTGCGCAGCACGGTCCAGCGTTCGATGACGTCGCTGTCGTCGTGCACCCGGTAGTGGAGTGCCACCCGGAGGGGGTGGAGGCGGTCGCGGAAGTCCAGGACCAGCTCGGTCGAGCCCGGCGCCGGCTCGTGGACGCGGTGCCCGGTGGCCTGCCATTCGAAGGCGCGGGTGCCGTCGGCGAAGCGCACCTGCAGCGAAGGGGGTCCGTACCGCGGTCCGCCGTCGACCGGAAGTTCGTCACCGACGGACGGCCGTCCCTCGAAGCTGCTGGCCGGGGGGGCCGGCTCGGTGACGAACTCCTGGACCTCCTCGAGCGTCAGCGCGGGTCCCCACGCAAGGTGGCAGGGCGCTCCCGTCGCATCGATCCGTAGCGCGTACGAGGTGCGCGGGGTGGAGAGCAGCCAGACCCCGGTGTCGGAGGCGAAGGCGATCACAGGCATTGATCCTCACGTTCAGGTTGCGCCACGAAGGCAGTCGGCAGCCAACTGCTCCTTTGATCAGCTGTCAACCCCTCTGGACAGTATGGGATTTGCATGCTTCTTCCACACTGAGTTGAGATTTCTAAAGAGCCTGGTTCTTTTATTGACAGCAGAAAAGAACACCCTCTACGTTTCGGCCATGCACTCGCCGCCCCGTACCGAGGCAGTCCCGGTTCCGACGCCGGCCGCTTCTCTGGTCTTCACCACCACGCTGTCCCACGGCCCGCTCACCCGGGCCGAGATCGGCCGGCGGACCGACCTGTCACCGGCCGCGGTCACCAAGGCCGTACGGCCCCTGATGGCGGCCGGTTATCTCGTCGAGGGCGTGGACGAGGAGGCACCGCCGTCTCTCGGGCGGCCCGCCAACCTCGTACGGGTGGACGGCGGCCGCGCGCTGTTCATCGGGGTCAAGGTCACCGGGGACGAGATCATCGCGGTCCTCACCGACCTGTGCTGCCGCATCCGGGTCGCCCGGCACGTCCGGATCACCACCCGTGATCCCGGCGCCGTGCTCTCCTCGACCGCCGCCCTCGTGCAGGAACTCCTCACGGAGGCCGACGGTTTCGGGGTCCGGGTGAGCGGCATGGGTCTCGCGGTGTCCGGAGATGTGGACCGCGCCGCCGGGGTGGTCCGCTACTCACCGTTCCTTGACTGGCGCGACGTACCGCTCGCCGAGCTGGCGCAGGCCGTGACGGGTCTGCCCGTCACGGTCGACAACGACGTCCGGGCCCTGACGGTTGCCGAGCAGTGGTTCGGGGCCGGGGTGGGAGTGCCGGACTTCGCGCTGGTGACCGTCGGTGCGGGCATCGGCTGCGGTCTTGTGGTGCACGGCAGGGTGGTCTCCGGTGCGCACGGGGTGGCCGGCGAGATCGGGCATCTGTCCATCGACCCGCAGGGACCTCCGTGCCACTGCGGCAACACCGGGTGTGTGGAAGCCATCGCCGGTGACGCGGCGATCGTCCGCCGGGTCGGCGAGGTGACCGGACTGTCCGTCACCGACTCCGCGCAGGCCCTCGAACTCGCGCACCGTGGCGATCCCGGGGCCCGGGAGGTCTACGCACGGGCCGGGGAGGCCATCGGACGGGCCATCGGGGCCGTCGTCAATGTCCTCGGACCCCAGCGGGTGATCATCTCGGGCGAGGGCCTGGCGGCGTACGACCTGTTCGCCGAGCAGATCCGCGACACCTTCGCCGCCGCCGCCTTCGGTACCGCCGCCCAGTGCGACGTGATGACACGTCCGCTGCCCTTCGAGGAGTGGGCGCGCGGGGCCGCGGCGACCGCGATCCAGTCCTTCATCGGTACAGAACACGTATGAGGAGCAGTAATGACGATGCAGAGCCGCATCTTGTCGCCCGTCACCGATCCCAGCCGCCGCACGGTGGTCCGGGGCACGCTCGGAGTCGGCGCCGCCGCACTGGCCGCGCCACTGCTGACGGCCTGCGGCGGTGGTCCGTCGGCCGACCCGAAGACGGTGACCTTCGGGTCCAACGGAGCAGATGCCACACCCAAGTCCGCCTACGCGGCGGTGACGAGTGCCTTCACCAAGGACAGCGGTCTCAAGGTCAAGACGAACACCGTCGACCACGACACGTTCCAGAAGAGCATCTCCACCTATCTCCAGGGCACTCCGGACGACGTCTTCACCTGGTTCGCGGGCTACCGCATGCAGTACTTCGCCAAGAAGGGGCTCGCCCGACCGCTCGACGACGTCTGGGACACCATAGGTTCCGGCTTCAGCGACGCCGCGAAGCAGCTCTCCAAGGGCGAGGACGGCAAGTACTACTTCGTCCCGCTGTACAACTACCCGTGGGCCGTCTTCTATCGCAAGAGCGTGTTCAAGGAGCGCGGGTACGAACCGCCCCGCACCTGGAGCGAATTCACCGCTCTGGCCAAGCAGATGAAGAAGGACGGCCTGTCGCCGATCGCCTCCGGATACGGCGGGGGCGACAGCTGGTCCATCCTCGGCGCCTTCGACTATCTGAATCTGCGGGCCAACGGATACGACTTCCACATGTCGCTCATGCGGGGTGAGGTCTCCTGGACCGACCGCCGCACGAGCCGGACCCTGGACCTGTGGCGTGAGCTCAGCCCCTACTACCAGCAGGGCGCGGGCGGCCGCTCATGGCAGGACGCCGCTCAGTCACTGCTCGACAAGAAGTCCGGCATGGCGGTCATCGGGCTGTTCCTGGGACAGCAGATCACCGACGAGAAGCTGCGCGCGGACATCGACTTCTTCGCCTTCCCGGAGATCGACGCAGCCCACGGCCAGGACACGGTCGAGGCACCCACCGACGGGTTCATGCTCAGCCGCAAGCCGAAGAACGAGAAGGGCGCAGCCCGCCTCCTCGAGTTCCTCGGCAGCGCCCAGGCGGAGAACCTGTACATGGGGGCCGACCCGAGCAATGTCGCCGTCCACTCCGCTGCGGACACCGGTTCGTACAACGCCCTGCAGAAGAAGTCGGCGGAACTCATCGCCTCGGCGAAGCACATCACGCAGTTCGGCGACCGCGACAGCGACCCGGGCTTCGTCTCCACCGTCGTACTGCCGGGTCTGGCTCAGTGGCTGGGCCACCCCGACGACGGCTCGGCCCTGCTGAAGAAGATCGAGTCCCAGCGCTCGCGCTTCTTCACGGCCTGATCCGGACCTGGAAGGTTCACCATGTCCTCCGTACGCTCGGCGCCTCCCGCCGCCCCTCCCCGGGCGCCCGCCCCGGCGCGCCCCGACGCGCCGCGTGCCCGCCCCCGGCCGCTGCGGCTCGGCCGCGGTGACCGCCTCTTCCTCACGGTCATCGTCGGCGTTCCGCTGCTCGCCCTGCTGGTCTTCGTCTGGCTGCCGGCCCTGGCCTCCGTAGGACTGTCCTTCACCAGCTGGGACGGCATCGAACCGAGCGACATCCGCTGGGTCGGCCTGGACAACTACCAGGAGATCTTCACCAATTACCCGCCGTTCTGGCCCGCGGTGCAGCACAACGTCATCTGGCTGCTGTTCACGGCGCTGCTGCCCACCCCGTTCGGCATCTTCCTCGCATACCAGCTCGACCGGAAGATCAGGTTCACCCGCTTCTACCAGACTGCGATCTTCCTGCCCATGGTGCTCTCGCTCGCCGTGGTCGGCTTCATCTGGGAGATCATCTACAACCCCGACAACGGACTTCTCAACGGCGTCCTGAACGGGGCGGCACCCGGCCACCACATCGACTGGCTGGGCGATCCGGACCTCAATCTGTGGGCCGTCCTCATCGCCTCGGCCTGGCGGCACACCGGCTACATCATGATCCTCTATCTGGCCGGTCTGAAGGGCTTCGACCCCGCGCTGAAGGAAGCGGCCTCGCTCGACGGCGCTAACGGACGCCAGACGTTCCTGAGGGTGGTCTTCCCGGCACTCAAGCCGGTCAACATCATCATTCTCGTCGTCACCGTCATGGAGTCGCTGCGGGCGTTCGACATCGTGTACGTGCTCGGCGGTGGTGTCGGCAGCAAGCCCGGCATGGAGCTCCTGTCGCTCCTGATCACCGACAACATCATCGGTGAGTCCAGCCACATCGGTTACGGCTCCGCACTCGCGGTCGTCCTGCTCATCGTCTCGCTGCTCGCCATCGGGACCTTCCTTGCCCAGACCTTCCGCAAGGAGGACCAGTGACGTCGACCGTCACACCGCCGGCCGCCGGCCCGCGCAGCCGCCGTGCACCGCTCCCGGACGCGGGTTCTTCGCGCCCGAGGCGACAGACCGGACGGCATGTGCTGCTCGGCGGGATCGCCTTCCTGTGGCTCGTCCCGCTGCTGTGGGCGGTGTACACCTCGCTGCGGCCCTATTCGGACACCAGCAGGCACGGCTACCTCTCCCTGCCGCACAGTCTCGGCTTCGAGAACTTCGGCACCGCCTGGCGCCAGTCGGGGATGCCGCACTTCTTCTGGAACTCCGTCCTGATCACCGTTCCGGCGGTCCTCGGCACGCTGCTCTTCTCCGCCGCGGTGGCCTTCTTCGTCTCCCGGTTCGACTTCCGCTGGAACGTCGTCCTGCTGATGCTCTTCACCGCAGGCAACCTGCTCCCCGCCCAGGTGCTGATCACCCCGCTGTACCGGCTCTACCTGCTGATCCCGCTGCCCGGCTGGATGAGCGACTCGTTCCTGCTCTACAACTCGGTGTGGGGCATCATCGTCATCCACATCGCCTACCAGTGCGGCTTCTGCACCTTCGTCCTCAGCAACTACATGCGGACGATCCCGAAGGAGATCACGGAGGCGGCGCTGGTGGACGGCGCCCCGGTGTGGCGCCAGTTCTTCCAGATCGTGCTGCCGCTGTGCCGTCCCGCGTTCGCGGCGCTCGCCACCCTCGAATCGATCTGGATCTACAACGACTTCTTCTGGTCGCTCGCCCTGATCGAGACCGGCGACAAACGCCCGATCACCTCGGCACTCGCCAACCTCCAGGGCCAGTACTTCACCAATCCCAACCTCATCGCGGCCGGCGCACTGATGACCGCGATCCCGACGCTGCTCGTGTACTTCGCGCTCCAGCGCCAGTTCATCAGCGGACTCACCCTCGGTTCGGGCAAGTAGCGAACCCTGTCCCGCGCTGCGCAGCCCTGCACGCAACCGGAACACCGCACCACTGCCGAATCCCTTCGCCGAGAAAGCAATGAGGTCCCCTCTCATGCGGTCACCCACCCGCCCCGCCGCCAGAGCCCTGCGCTCCGCGCTGGTACTCGCCGTCACCGCCGGCCTGGCAGTCGCCGTGCCGACGGCGCAGGCTGCCCCGTCCGAGGCCCCCGCCACCTCCCCCGTCGCCACCACCGCGGTGGCCGACGCAGCCGGCACCGGTGAGGACGGCGTAGCCCAGAAGCCCTACATGGGCTGGAGCAGCTGGAGTCTCCAGACCACCTCGTACCCGGGAATCAATCCCAACGGCAACTACAGCTATCTCACCGAAGCCAACGTCAACAAGCAGACGGACGCCCTGGCCTCCAAGCTCAAGAAGTACGGCTACGAGTACATCAACATCGACGCCGGCTGGTGGCGCGGCTGGGACTGGACGCCGGAGTTCGACGCGTACGGTCGCCAGAAGGCCGACAAGGAACGTTTCCCGAGCGGGATGAAGGCGGTCGCCGACCGCATCCATGGCAAGGGTCTCAAGGCCGGCATCTATCTGCCCGTCGGTCTGGAGAAAGAGGGTTACGGCGAGGGCAAGCTGCCCATCTGGAACACCGACAACTGCACCACCGGTGACATCGTCTACAGCGATCTGCGGACGACCAACGGCTGGGACAGCTCGTACAAGATCGACTTCTCGAAGCCGTGCGCCCAGAAGTACGTCGACTCGCAGGCGCAGCTCATCGCCGACTGGGGCTACGACTTCCTCAAGCTCGACGGTGTGGGTCCCGGGTCCTTCAAGAGCGGCGACAACTACGACAACCGGGCGGACGTCGCGGCCTGGCAGAAGGCCATCAAGAGCACCGGACGGCCCATCCATCTGGAGATCTCCTGGTCGCTCGACATCAACTACGCCAAGGACTGGAAGGCCACGTCCAACGGATGGCGCGTCGACACGGATGTCGAGTGCTACTGCAACACGCTGGTGTCGTGGGAGAACTCCGTCGAGGACCGGTGGCGTGACACCCCGGGGTGGACGCGGTACGCCGGCCCCGGCGGCTGGAACGACCTCGACTCGATCAATGTCGGCAACGCCGCCATGAGCGGCCTGACCAAGGCCGAACGGCAGAGCTACATGACGCTGTGGGCGATCGCCAAGTCGCCGCTGTTCAGCGGGGACGACCTCACCCGGATCGACGACTACGGCCTGTCGCTGATGACCAACCGCGACGTGCTGAAGATCAACCAGCAGCCGGGGAAGCCCGCCAAGCCCGTCACCTCGGTCGGTGACGAGCAGGTCTGGGCTTCCGAGAACCCCGACGGCAGCTACACCGTCGCCCTGTTCAACCAGGGTGACTCCGCCTCCCCGGTGACCGCCGACTGGTCGGCCCTCGGCTTCACGGGCCAGGCGTCCGTACGTGACGTGTGGAACAGCGAGAGCCTCGGCCGGTACAAGGACGGCATCACCCAGGCCCTGCCGGCCCACGGCTCGCGTCTGTTCACCGTCACGCCGCAGGGACCCGCACTGAAGACGACGGCGTACGAGGCGGAGTCCCCGGACAACGTCCTGACCGGTTCCGCGTCGGTCGCCGACTGCGCCGAGTGCTCGGGCGCGAAGAAGGTCGGCAACCTGTATCTGGGCGGCACGCTCCAGTTCACGCACGTCGTCGTCAAGCAGGCCGGCCGCTACCTGATCAACGTCGCCTACACGTCGGGGGATCCGCGGTCGATAGGCGTGTCCGCGAACGGAAAGGCGCCCGTCGCGACGGCCTTCCCGTCCACCGGGGGCTGGGGAGCCGCCGACACGATCAGTGTGCCGGTCACGCTGAAGGCGGGCAGCAACACCGTCACCTTCGACAGCGGTACGGGGTACTCGCCCGACATCGACAAGATCGACGTTCCGCTCCGGTAGCCCCGTCGCACGACCGCATCCGGGGGCGCGTCGTGATCGGCGCGCCCCCGTCCCGTGCTGCCCCTGCCCGCACTCCCGCCCCGATCCCTCGACGCCGTACCGCGCCCTCCACCATGTCCGCAGGAATGGAGTAGTCCCGTGAACGACCAGCATCCGCACACCCCTGCGCAGCCCAGCACCAGCCGCCGTCGCGTGCTCTCGCTCGCCGCCGCCGTCGGATCGTTCACCGCTCTCGGCGGCCTCCCTGCCTTCGCCGCCACCGCCCCGCCGAAGCGCCCCACCACATCCCCGATGCTCGCCGAGGGCCAAGGTTCGACGACGCGGATGTGGTACCGCGCACCGGCCGGCGAGAACACGATGCTGGAGCGGGCGCTGCCGGTCGGCAACGGCCGGCTCGGCGCTCTCGTCGGCAACGACCCCTCGCACGAACTGCTCTTCGTCTCCGACGCCACCATGTGGACCGGTGGGATCAATGACGTACTGGATCAGGACGGGCAACTCCCCTACGGGCGGACCGATTTCGGCAGCCTCACCCAGCTTGCTCATGTGACGGTCGATATCCCGGAGCACGATCTCGGCACGGTCAACAGCTACCGCCGCGAGCTCGATCTCGCCCAGGGCCTGGTCACATCCAGCTACATCCGCGCGGGCGTGTCCTTCGAACGCCGCGTCTTCGCAAGTCAGCCGGACGACGTGATCGTCGTGCAGTTCTCCCAACGCGGCGGCGGTCACTACACCGGCACCGTCTCGCTCGACGGCACGCACGACGAAACGACGTCGGCGGACGGCGCGCACGACAGCCTTTCCTTCGGCGCCCGGTTCACCAACGGGCTCCGTTACGGCGCCGCGGTCACCGCGCACAGCATGAGCGGATCGGTCACCACCCAGGGCTCGAAGATCGTCTTCACCCGGTGCGCGGATCTGACGGTCGTGATCAGTGGTGGTACGAACTACTCCGCCGACGCGCAGGCGGGCTACCGGGATCCGGACCTCGACCCGGCCGCACTCGCCAGGACCAAGGTGCGAACCGCCGTGCGTCATTCACCCACCACCCTGCTGCACACCCATGTGGCCGACTATCGCGACCAGTTCGACGGTATGCAGATCTCGCTGGGCCCTTCCACGGCCGAGCAGCGGGCGCTCGACACCTGGGAGCGGCTGAAGGCACGGACCCAGCAGGCCGAGCCCGACCCGGAGTTCGAAGCGCTGTACCTCCAGTTCGGTCGCTATCTGATGATCAGCAGCTCTCGGGGCAGCCTTCCGGTCGCCCTCCAGGGCCCTTGGCTGGACGGCAACGACCCGGACTGGATGGGTGATTACCACACCGACATCAACATCCAGATGAACTACTGGATGGCCGACCGCACAGCGCTCTCCCGCAACTTCGACGCGTTCACCGACTACTGCCTCTCCCAGCTCCCGGTCTGGACGGAACTCACCCAGAGCCTGTTCAACGATCCGCGCAACCGGTTCCGCAACTCCTCGGGCAAAATCGCCGGCTGGACCGTGGCGTACTCCACGAACATCTACGGCGGCCTGGGCTGGTGGTGGCATCCGTCGGGCAATGCCTGGCTCTGCAACACCCTGTGGGAGCACTACGAGTACACCCAGGACCGGCAGCATCTCGCGAAGATCTACCCGCTCCTCCAAGGCGCCTGCGAGTTCTGGGAGACCCGGCTGCTGACCGTGACGGTCACCGACGCGGACACCGGCAAGGAACGTGAGGTCCTCGTCGCCGACAAGGACTGGTCGCCGGAGCACGGCCCCCAGGACGCGAAGGGCATCACCTACGCCCAGGAACTGGTGCGGGATCTCTTCGCGCACTACCGCGAGGCCAGTGCGCTGCTCGGCAGGAACGCCGCGTACAGCAAGACCGTCGCCGGGCTCCAGGAGCGGCTGTACATGCCCGAGGTCAGCCCGAAGACCGGCTGGCTCCAGGAATGGATGTCCCCGGACAACCTAGGCGAGACCACTCACCGCCATCTCTCCCCGCTGGTGGGCCTGTTCCCGGGCGACCGTATCCGCCCCGACGCGTCGCCCGCGGCGCTGGTGAAGGGCGCGACCGAACTCCTCACCGCGCGGGGGATGGAGAACTTCGGCTGGGCGAACGCCTGGCGGTCCCTGTGCTGGGCCCGACTGAAGCACGCGGAGAACGCGTATCAGCTGGTGATCACCAATCTGCGGCCGTCCGTCGACGGCAGCAACGGCAGCGCGATGAACCTGTTCGACATCTACGAGACCGGGAAGGGCCGCGGGATCTTTCAGATCGAGTCCAACTTCGGTACTCCCGCCGCCATGATCGAGATGCTGCTCTACTCGCGCCCCGGACACATCGAACTGCTCCCCGCGCTGCCCGCCGCCTGGGCGCGCGCCGGTTCGGTCACCGGCATCGGGGCGCGCAGCGGTTTCGTCGTCGACCTGAGCTGGCGCGACGGCAAGGTCCGCGAGGCCACCGTCCGCAGCGTCGGCGGGCGCAGGACGACGGTGACGGCAGGCGGCATCTCGCACGACGTCGACCTCCGCTCCGGGGAATCCGTCACGCTGCGGAACTTCCGATGAGAGGCGCAGCGCACCGCGTCCTGATCGCGGTCGTGGCCCTCGCCGCCACAACTCTCATCCCCGCCCACGCCGCCCCCTCCGCCGCCGCGGCAACTCCCGTGCCCGACCGGTCGGTGGTCACCTGGGCGGCCAGTGCGGACCGGCTGGGCGACGCCCCGTCCGACCGCAGCTACCGTCTGGTCGTCCGGACCAGCGCGGGCGGCAGCGGAATGCGCATCCGGGTGTCCAACGCGTTCGGCGACCGGCCACTGGTCATCGGCAGCGCATACGCCGGGCTGCGCAGGAGTGGTGCCCGGTTGATCGCAGGCTCCAACAGGAAGCTGCGCTTCGACCGGGCGTCGTCCGTGACCCTGGCGCCGGGCGAGATCCGCTACAGCGATCCGCTGCCCGGGAGGACCGAGGCCGGCAGCGATCTCGCGATCAGCCTGTACGTACGGACGGCGGGCGGTCCCGCCACCGGGCACGGGATGGCTCTCCAGACGTCGTACGCGACCGCCGGCGACCACACGGCCGAGGAACGGGACGACGCGTACACGGAACAGGTCGGGTCGTGGTTCTACCTCGACGCGGTCAGCGTGGACACCGGCCCCGACACCGGCGCAGTGGTCACCCTCGGCGACTCCATCACGGACGGATGGCAGTCCACCACCGACAAGAACCTGCGCTGGCCGGACTTCCTGGCGCGCAGGCTGCAAGGGGCACCGGGCTCCACGGTGCAGGGTGTGGCCAACGCCGGGATATCCGGGAACAAGGTCCTGGCGGACGGCGCCGGGCAGAGCGCGCTCACACGTCTCGACCGCGACGTGCTCTCGCTGCCCGGGGTACGCACGGTGGTCCTGTTCGAGGGCATCAATGACGTCAAGGCCCACAGCGGTGTCACGGCGGCCGCGCTGACGGCGGGCTACCGCCGGATCATCGACCGGGCGCACGCGGCGGGGAAGTGCGTCGTCGGCGCCACCGTCCTCCCGTACCAGGGCTGGTCGGAGTGGGATCCGCAAGGGGATGCGGTACGCATGGAGGTGAACGAGTGGATCCGCACCAGCGGCGCGGTGGACGCGGTGGCGGACTTCGACAAGGTCCTGCGCAGCCCGTACAACCCGCAGCGGCTGCTGCCGACGTTCGACGGAGGGGACCATCTGCATCCCAACGACAAGGGCATGCAGGCAATGGCGGACTCGATCGGCCTCGGGGACCTCGAGTGCGACGGCGCGAGCGGGCGAACCCGCGCGGAAGCAGGTGAACCCGGGGCCACGCCCAAGCCCTGACGCCATGCCGCTGTTCGGCGCGCCCGGGTGAAGATCCGTCAGCCATGAGCCGATCCGGGCCCGTCGGGACCGCATGTGTCAGCGTGCGGGATCCCGACGGGCCGCAAGCCGGCCTTGGTGCAGCGGCTGTCCCGGCAGCGTTGCGCAGCGGTACAGGACAGGGTCCCCGCGGAGGCCGAAAAGCATCCGGCTGCCACCGGCGCCTCACCACCTGCGTCACCGGGGTTCGCCCGACGGCTGTCCCCCGGCCTGCCTCAACCACCGCCCGCCGCGTCCCTGTCCGCCACGGACAGATGGAGATGGACCAGGTCGCGCGGAACCGGACCGTCAGGACGGAAGAGCGGTGCGCTCTCCCCGTAGGCGGCCGTGGCCGGAGCATCCGTGAGGCGAAGACGTGTGCGCAGCCGCCCGTAGAAGTCGTGCGGACCGAGTCTGACGACCCGCAGCCGACGCGGTGCCGCGTACACCCCGAGCCAGTCCCCGGCGTCCAACACACCACGCAGATGGCCGTCGATCGTCACAGCGCCCTGTCCCGAATGGGGCAGCACCCGGACCGCGATCGGTTCGTCCGACGCCACGACCACCGTGCGGTCGAAGGTCATGTGCGGCGCGACGGGTGTGAAGATGACGGCATCCATCCGGGGTGAGACCACCGGACCACCTGCGGCGAAGCTGTAGGCGGTCGACCCGGTGGGGGTGGCAATGATGACGGCATCGGCCGAGTACGAGGCGAGCAGCCGGCCGCCGACATAGACGCCGAGACTCACCTGCCGGTCACGCGCCAGCTTCTCCACGACGACGTCGTTGAGAGCGGTGACATCCAACGCCACGCCCCAGCCCTCCGCCCCGGCCTCCGCTTCCTGGTCGACCTGAGGTGGCGGCAGCATCGGGCGCCGTCCGTAGCCCATCAGAGCGTCGATGTCCTTGGGCACCTCGAGGACGCGAGAGGCCCTCATCGTCAGCAGCATGCGCTCCTCGACCGCCGCCCTTCCGCGGTGGACGGCGTCGAGCGCCCGGACGACATCCTCGGCCGGCACCTCGGTCAAAAAGCCGACCCGGCCCAGATCGATCCCCAGAACGGCGCCATCGGTCTTGGCAGCGATCCTGGCGCCTCGCAGAAACGTCCCGTCGCCTCCGAGCGTCACAATGAGATCAGGGTTGCCTGCGACATCGGCCTCCTCCCGCCCGCCGCGCCGACGTTCGTCGTCGCGCCACACGTCGATGTCCGTGCACGGAATGCCTTCACCCGCACACCAATCGCGTACGACGCGCGCCGCGACAACAGCCTCGGGGCGGCCCTGATGGACGACGATTCCCACCCGCTCGACACTCATCTCGGTCCAACTCCCCGCGATCCGACGATGTCCTCACCCCACCTTGAGGGCCCTGGGGTGTGTCGGCCCGCCGACGGGCCGACACACCGCTCTCCATCAGGCGATCGGGTCCGCCGGGCCGCCACGGGGACCGGTCGACGGGTCCTGCGGGTGGCCCTTGAGGGAGGCTTCCCGTCACCCTTCAGGGTCTTTCCCGATCCCCTGTACGCGCCATGCCGTCGTTGCCGATCCTCGACGCGGAAGGATCGGCGCCATGAGCATTCCCACTCCGAACGTCACTCTCAACAACGGTGTTGTGATGCCGCAGCTCGGCTTCGGCGTCTTCCAGATTCCGGACGAGGAAACCGCCGACGCCGTCACCACCGCCCTCGACTGCGGCTACCGCAGCATCGACACTGCAGCGGTCTACGGCAATGAGACCGGCGTCGGCCGGGCTCTGGCGTCCTCCGGCATCCCGCGCGAGGACCTGTTCGTCACCACCAAGCTGTGGAACGAGGACCAGGGCTACGACAATGCCCTGGCTGCCTTCGATGCCTCGCTGAACAGGCTCGGCCTGGAGTACCTGGATCTCTACCTCATCCACTGGCCCACCCCGGCACGGGACAAGTACCTCGACACCTGGCACGCCCTCGAGAAGATCCACGCCGAGGGGCGGACACGCGCCATCGGCGTGTCCAACTTCCAGCCCGCTCACCTGCGGCGCCTGATGGAGCACAGCGACAGCGTCCCCGCCGTCAACCAGATCGAGTTGCACCCTCGACTCCAGCAGAGCGAGCTGCGCGCCTTCCACGCCCAGCACCGCATCGTCACCGAGGCATGGAGCCCGCTCGCCAAGGGAGCCCTGCTCAAGGATCGGGCGATCACGACCATCGCCGAGCGCCACGGCATGACCCCCGCGCAGGTCATCCTCCGTTGGCACCTGCAGCTCGGCAATGTCGTCATCCCCAAGTCCGTCACGCCCGAGCGCATTCGCGAGAACCTTGACGTCTTCGACTTCGAACTCACCGACGCCGACGCCCAGGCCATCGCCGCCCTCGACAACGGCACCCGAACCGGTCCCGACCCCGACAGCTTCAATTAGCGGAAACGTGAAGGCCGATGGGCGACGCCCTCAAAGCCGGGCGGACGGGTTCGCCCGTCGCACGCTCGTCGGCTGCTGTCGGCATCCGAACACCGTCGCACCGACCGGCGGCGACGGGCCGTGTCGCACCAATCACGTGTCCCAGGAGGAACCGTGCTCATCGATCTCACCGGCAAGACCGCGCTCGTCACCGGATCCACGCAAGGTATCGGTTTTGCCATTGCCGCGGGGCTGGCCCAGGCCGGCGCCCGCGTAGCCGTCAACGGACGCCGCCCGCAGTCCGTGGACGATGCCATCGAGAAACTGCGGCAGGAGACGGACTGCGACTCCTTCATCGCCGCGCCCGGAGACGTCACCACCGAGGACGGCGCCCGGCAGGTCACCGACGCAGCCCCGGACGTCGCCGTCCTTGTCAACAATCTGGGCATCTTCGGGGCGACCCCTGCCCTGGAGATCAGCGACGAGGCGTGGCGTCAGTACTTCGACGTGAACGTTCTTTCCGCAGTCCGGATGATCCGTGCCTATCTCCCCGCCATGAAGGACCGCTCCTGGGGGCGTGTCCTGAACGTCGCAAGCGATTCGGCCGTGGTCACCCCGGTGGAGATGATCCACTACGGCGTGTCGAAGACGGCTCTGCTCGCTGTCACGCGGGGTTTCGCCAAGGACGCCGCCGGTACCGGAGTCACCGTCAATTCGATCATCGCCGGGCCGACTCACACCCGTGGCGTCGAGGATTTTGTGTACCAACTCGTCGACCCCGGTCTTCCCTGGGACGAAGCGCAGCGGGAGTTCATGGTCAAGCACCGGCCGCAGTCACTCCTGCAGAGACTGATCGAGCCGGAAGAGATTGCAAACATGGCCGTATATCTCAGCTCGGACCTCGCCTCCGCGACGACCGGCGGGGCGGTGCGCGCGGACGGTGGATACGTCGACTCCATCCTCCCCTGACAGGTGACGAACGCCAGGATCCCCGCATCGCCCATCTCCTGACAGTGGCTTCGCGCAGGCGCCCGAGGTTCAACGTGGCCCATCGAGGGCCCGGCTTTTCGTCTCACTCCTGGACCGAGTGGTCGTCGACACGGCAGATCATGGGGCAGCGCGTATTCTCAGGGCCTTTGTCGCTGTGCATGGAGAACTCTTATGAGCTTGAATCCGGTATCCATCGACCGCGAGTCGGCCGCCGGCGCTGTCCTGCTGACCGGCATTCCCGGTAGCGGGAAGTCCACAGTCGCCGAAGCGCTGGCAGGCCGGCTCCGGATGTCGGCACATATCGAGGTGGACGCACTCCAGCAGATGATCGTCAGCGGTGGGCAATGGCCCTCTCCGACCGAAAACGCGGAAGCCGACCGGCAGATCCTCCTGCGGGCTCGTAACGCGTGCCTTCTGGCGGACAGCTTCGCGCGGGCGAGCTTCATCCCGGTGCTCGACGACGTCGTGGTCCGCCGTGCCCACCTCGACTTCTATCGCGCGACGCTGGCGGCCGTACCGCTCCATGTCATCATTCTGGCTCCCGGCCCGGCGGTCGCGTGGCAGCGCAACCAGGCGCGGGAGAAGGTCTTGACCACGGACTGGTCGCCCCTGGATACGGCGATGCGCTCCGAACTCGGGCATGACGGAACCTGGATCGACAACGCTGCTCAGACGGTTGAAGAGACAGTGACGGCGATCCTGTCGGTGACCGGCCTGGCGTCGACCCGCGGAGTCGATCCACCTCTCCAAGGAGCGCGCGTGGAGCTGTGACGGCACCCAGCGGGTCGGGCCGGCGCCGTAGTCTTCTGAGGATGCTGCGCGCGGCAGCCTGGTCCTCCTCCGCGCCATCGGGTCGCCGGATCCTGGCGTGCTGCCGGCCGAGTGGCGCCCGTCGCTGTCGGAGATCCATCTGCTGCGACGACGAGCCCGGATCCGGCCTCAGCGCGTCAGCGAGACGCAGTGCTGTATCGGTAGCGAATTCACCCAGATCACCATGACTCCCCCGGCAGGGCCCCGGCAAGGTCGGCCGACACGACGTGGGTGCCGCGAATCGCCATGCGATGCGGGTGCGGTCGACTGGCAGGCGGGTAGAGGCAGCCCTAGCGTCGAAGTCAGAGCGACCAGTCCTGAAGGAGCAGTCATGACCGCACGCCCGCCCGTCCCGCCGTTCACGCGGGAGACCGCAATCGAGAAGGTCCGCCAGGGAGAGGACGGCTGGAACACGCGTGACCCCGAGAAGGTCGCCCTGGCCTACACGGAGGACTCGCGTTGGCGCAACCGGGCGGAGTTCGTGACGGGACGCGACGAGATCGTCGAGTTCCTGAGGCGCAAGTGGGCCCGCGAGCTCGACTACCGGCTCATCAAGGAACTGTGGGCGTTCGACGGCAACCGGATCGCGGTGCGGTTCGCGTACGAGTCGCACGACGACTCCGGCAACTGGTACCGCTCGTACGGCAACGAGAACTGGGAATTCGATGAGAACGGGCTGATGGCCGTACGGCACGCCTGCATCAATGACCTGCCGATCAAGGAAGCGGACCGCAAGTACCACTGGCCGCTCGGTCGCCGCCCCGACGACCACCCCGGTCTCAGCGACCTCGGGCTCTGATCCCGGAGCCGCTCCTGCGGCGCCGGAAGCGTTGTGGGCCGCGCCACGTTCGGCGATACGGTTGCCGCGCCCGAGCGGCAGGTCGCAGGAGGCGGGCATACGGCAGCCACCGCCGGGCGGGGCGCCGCCCGGGACGGATTCAGGGTCTTTCCCGGCCCCTGGGGACGGAGCCGACGGAGTCCGGGCGCAGCGTGTGGCGCCGCCTTCTCACATGTTGATCATGTGCCCGGCGAGCCCGTGCACGGCCTCCTTGACCGCTTCGCCCAGCGTCGGGTGCGCGTGGACGTTGCGCGCCACCTCGTGGACCGTCAGGTCCCACTGCTGGGCCAAGGTGAGCTCCGGCAGCAGTTCGGTGACGTCCGGGCCGACCAGGTGGGCGCCGATGATCTCCCCGTACTTCGCATCGCTGATCAGCTTCACGAAGCCGGTCGTGTCGCCCAGTCCGTGTGCCTTGCCGTTCGCGGTGAAAGGGAACTTGGCGACCTTGACGTCGAACCCCTTCTCACGTGCCTGCGCCTCCGTCCAGCCGAAGCTCGCAACCTGCGGCTGGCAGTACGTGGCGCGCGGGATCATCGGGTAGTCGAGCTCCATGGTCTCGGCTCCCGCGATGGTCTCCGCCGCGACCACGCCCATCGCCTCGGCGGCGTGCGCGAGCATCAGCTTCGCGGTGACGTCGCCGATCGCGTAGATGTGCGGTACGGATGTGCGGCAGCGGCCGTCGATGTCGATCGCCCCGCGCTCGGTGACGCGTACGCCGGTGCTCTCCAGGCCGTAGTCGGTGACGTTCGGTGCGAAGCCGATCGCCTGCAGAACCTTGTCGGCCTCCAGGACCTGCGGTGCGCCGTCCTTGCCGATGACCGTGACGCGGACCTGCGGGCCGGACTCGTCGATCGAGTCGACGCGGGTGGAGGTGAGCACGTCGATGCCCAACTTCCTGTATTGGCGCGCCAGTTCGGCGGAGACGTCCACGTCCTCCAGCGGCGCGATCCGGTCCAGGAATTCAACGACGGTGACCTTCACGCCGTAGTTGTGCAGGACATACGCGAACTCGACACCGATGGCCCCGGCGCCCGCGATCACGATGGACTGCGGCAGGTCCTCCGCAAGGATCTGCTCCTCGTACGTCACCACGCGTGAGGTGCGGCGGGTCCCGGGCAGCAGCTTCGGAGTCGCTCCGGCGGCGATGATGCAGTGGTCGAACCCGATCCTCCGGGTCGAGCCGTCGAAGAGGGCCACGTCGAGCGTGTGCGCGTCCACGAACGTGCCACGGCCGCTGATCTCCGTGATCCCGTTCTTCTTCATCAGGTAGTGGACACCCTTGACCCGGCCGTCCGCGACACGGCGGCTGCGCCGGAACGCCTCACCGTAGTCGAAGGAGACCTGCCCTTCGACCTTGATGCCGAAGGTCTTGGCCTCACGTGTGACGATGTGCGCCAGCTCGGCGTTGCGCAGCAAGGCCTTGGTGGGGATGCAACCGACGTTCAGGCAGACGCCGCCCCAGTACTTGGCCTCGACAACGGCGACGCGCTTGCCCAGCTGGGCTGCTCGAATGGCGGCGACATATCCGCCTGGGCCTGCTCCGAGTACGACGACGTCGAAACGCTCACCTTGCTCATCCATGGAGATTTCCTTTCTGACGCGGATCGGCTCCGGCCACCGTCGAGAACCGACTCATCCTGGTCGAACAGCCTGTGCACCGGCTTGGCGGCCGCGGTTTCCGACACCCGTCCGCGGGCGGAAGATCACCCGGAAGACAATGCGGGCGATCGGCCGGCCGGTCACATCATCGCTCGTCTTCCGACCCCAGCAGCATGCTCCCTCAGCCGGGTCGGCTCGGCACGCCGGTCGCGCAGACGCTCCGACTTTCGCCGCCGTCATCGTGCCACCGCACAGCGGCGCGACAACGCTCGGCTGGGTGCAGTACGGCACGAGCTCGCGAGTCCACTCGGCCGGGTCGCCGTGCGCGGGCCGCCGGATCGCCTTCCGGCCGTCCCGGATGCCGTCGTATCGCGCACGAATCCAGCCGGATCATGTGATCATCTGGGCGACGACGGTACGACGGCAAGGGGCGGGGACAGTGGCCGACGGTGCGGCAGGGACCAGAACACTCCGATGTCGAGGCGCATGTCCGCTGCCGGGGTCAGGTGTCCTGCGCGACTGCGTCGAGGGACGGCACTGAGCGCCGACGGCCCTCGCCCGTCCGGCGGATCCCCCGTCGTGCCGGATGCGGCGGAGGCATCCCTGCTCACGTTCCTCGGTCTGGAGCCGTTGGAGGACGCCGTCTACCGGCTCCTCGTCGACCGGCCCGACAGTGAGCCCGCCACGCTCGCGGGCGAGTCGACGGGGTGCGCCGAAGATGTCGCGCGCGCCCTCGATGTGCTGGTGGAACGCGGTCTCGCCAGCGCCCGGCCCGCCGGCGACGCCGTCATCCACTATCGGGCCGCCTCCCCCGTGCTCGCTCTCGGCCCGCTGCTGGAATCCCGCCGGGCGTCCCTGCGCCGTGTCGAGTCGCTCGTGACGACTCTGGCCGAACGGCACCGCTCCGCGCAGGCCCACGCGTCGGGAGCCCCGGTCGAGGTGCTGTCGGGGGCGGCCGCGATCCGGCGCAGACTCCTGCTGATGCAGGATCAGGCCACCATCGAGGTATGCACCATGATGCCGATGCATGAGGTCCAATCCGTGATCACCGTCGAGGACAACCACGACGCGATCGAAGACGTGCTGATGCGGCGTGGGATCGCCCTCCGGAGCGTCATCGAGCGCGACTGGCTCGAGCGTCCCGAAATGGCGGCGACCGCAGCCGCCTATGCCGCTCAGGGGCAGCGCATCTCCGTAGTGGATGAACTTCCCATCAAGTTGATCATTGTCGACCGCCGGATGGCCCTGCTGCCGCTGGCCCCGGAGCGCGACGACGTCGATCCGGTCGCGCTGGCCGTACACGGTACCGGACTTCTCACCGCGCTCAGTTCGCTCTTCGAAGCGCATTTCGAGAGGGGTTGGCGCTTGCTTCCCTCCGAGACGGACTCGACGACCGAGCGCACCGACGGAGCCGAACTCGAGGCCGTGGACCGCCAGATCGTCTCTCTGCTTTACGTGGGACTCACCGACGCCGCCATCGCCCGTCAGCTCGGCATGGGGCACCGCACCGTCCAGCGACGCCTGCAGTCCCTCATGGTCGAGGTGGGGGCGGCCACCCGCTTCCAGCTCGGCTGGCGTGCGGCGCGCAGCGGTTGGCTGGACGGGGCGGACGCTTAAAACGTCTCGAACCGGAGTGAAAACATCGCCGTCCGAGGCGTATTTACGCCTCGGCGTGTTCACGCCAGGAACATCCCTTGTACACCCCACGGAGCGTGCCGAACCATCTAGGCACCGACCGCATGGGGCCCTCATACCTCACGCAGGTGGGCGAGTTCATGCATCTGTGCGATAGGGGAGGGTTCACGTGTTTCCGACACGACAAAGACGGCTCCGCCGTGTCCTGGCCGCCGCAGTGGTGGCCGCGGCCACCGGCTCGACGTTGCTGACGTCACCGGCCTGGGCCGAGGAGGAAGCGCCGCCGGCCACGACCGTGGCCGGCGACAGGGTGCCCGTCGCGCCCGCCATGACTCAGCGTCTCGACGACACGGTCCGCGAGGGCACTCCGGCGCAGGCCGCACGGGCGCACCTGAAGGCCCATCAGGACACGTACAAGGTTCCGGTCGCGGATCTTGAGACCGTGAGCACGAGCAAGGACGGCAAGCAGTCGTCCGTCCGCTTCCAGCAGAAGCACGACGGAGTGCCGGTCTTCGGCGCCGAATACGCCGTGCAGACGGAGGCGGCGGACGGCGGTCAGAACGTCACCTCCGCCACGGGCACCCTGTACACAGACCTGTCGGTCTCCACCACGCCGAGCGTCGCCGAGGCCGCAGCCGAGAAGCGGATGTTCTCCCTCGACGGGAAGCTGTCGCGGGTCAAGGGTGCCAAGACCGAGGGCCACGGGCTCGTCGTCCTGCCGGACGCCCGAGGCGGCAAGCTGGCCTGGCACTTCACCGTCACGGGCGCCGAAACCAACGGCAGCCCGGTGCGCCAGGAGGTGTACGTCGACGCGAACATCGGTGGCATCGCCCTCTCTTACAACAACATCGACGCCGCGGACGCCACGCCGGCCAAGGGCACGGGCGTGCGCGTGGACGGCTCCGACGCGGCGCTGGACATCAACAAGGAGACGGGCGGGTCGTACACACTCGTCGACTCCACCCGGGACATGTACGCGCGGACCGGCGGCCAGATACGCACCTACGACGCCCAGCGCAAGAGCTACACGCTCGTGGCGAACGGCCCGGTCACCGAGGACATTCCCCTGGCGACCTCAGCGAGCGACCGGTTCGACGGCACCAACACCTCGTCCGGCGCGGTCGACGCACACCTGAACGCCGCCAAGGTCTATGAGTTCTACAAGAACGAGATCGGCCGCGACGGCGTCGACGGCAAGGGCGGCACGATCTACTCGGTCGTCAACGTCGCCAGCAACGGCAAGGACTACGCCAACGCCTTCTGGGACGGCACCAAGATGGTGTACGGCCATATGAACGGGGTTCCCCTGTCCGTGGGCCTGGACGTGGTCGGCCACGAGATGACCCACGGCGTCACCGAGCACTCCGCCGGGCTCGTCTACCTGAACCAGTCGGGCGCCCTGAACGAGGCGATATCCGACTACATGGGCAATGCCATGGAGACCGCCGACAAGGGCATTCCCATGAGCGACCCCACCTCCGGTCTCATCGGCGAGTACCTGTGCAACGGCACCAAGCCGTTGGCCGAGTGCGCCCTGCGCGATCTCAACGACGGCCGCAACGCGCAGACCGACTACGACCCCATGACGCTCGACTTCGACAACGGGGGCGTGCACGCCAACTCCACGATCGTCGGCGGGGCCATGTGGGACATCCGCAAGAGCCTCGCCCCGAAGCTCGCGGACCAGATCGTCTACCGGGCCGCGCAGAACTACCTCACGCCGCTGTCCGGCTTCACCGACATGCGCAACGCGATGACCCTCGCCGCCAAGTCCCTGAAGGTCTCCAAGGCCGACCTGGCCACCATCGGCAAGGCCTTCGACGCCCACGGCATCGTGGACTGCTGGGAGCAGAAGGCCGGCACGCACGACGGCACCACCATCGGCGCCCATGTGCTGCCCGCCTACGAGGTGTACGGCGGCTCCGTCGACGAGCAGGCCGCGCAGATCAACGGCGACGTCTACGCCATCGGCCACGGCGACGCCGTCGCCTGGGGCCAGGGCGGCGCCGCCTTCGGTATCACCGTCGGCCGCTTCAGCAAGCAGCACGGCAACTCGAAGCACGAGCTCGCCCAGGACGACGCCTACCTGCTCGACCCGTCCCTCGACGACAACCGCATCGTCTTCACCCGGATCTCCGCCGAAGGCATCGGCGTCTACACCGCGGGGAACAAGGGTCAGGGCGCGATCAAGAGGCTGGTCGACGATCCCAACGCCGACGAGACCGAGCCGGTCACCGACCACGGCGCCCTCGCCTGGATCCGCACCACCCCCGACGGCGAGCAGGACGTCATGCTCCGCAGGGCCGACGGCACCACCGTCAACGTGACACCCGAGCCCGGCACCAGGGCCGGCCGACTGGCGATGAAGCACGGCCGCATCGCCTGGGCCGGCGGCGCCGACCACAGCTACGTCACGCTCTACGACATCGCCACGGGCACCACCCAGAGCAAGCGGATCGGTGGCTTCATCTTCAACTCCGTCGGCGACATCCAGCTCACCGCCGACCGCATCTTCTGGAGGGAGAACAGCAGCCTGTTCGGCTCCACCAGTTTCATGTCCGCGCCGCTGAACGACCTGACCAAGGGGGCGAAGCTGCGCCTCCCGACGGGGACCTACCTCGCCCAGTTCTCCGTCACCGACGACTACTTCGCGTACTCGACGTACGACGCCTGGAGCGGCCTCGGCGCCTGGAACGGGCCGGCCAAGATCAAGGTCCAGGTCGCCGGTACCGCCGACGTGGTCGCAGGGACCGGCGCCTTCAGCCGCGCCTCCTGCTCGTCCGGCGCCCAGCTGGCCCCGTCCCTCGGTGACGGCCAGCGCGTGGCCTGGCTGGACACCACCGCGGCCGACACCGACGTGGTGACCCGAGCCACCTTCGCGGGCACCTGCGAATAACATCCGCCGCGCGTCGGAGGCGGTCGCCGGATCTTCCGGTGACCGCCCCTTCGCGTTCGGGCGTCGGAACTCTCGTCAACCTCCTGGCGGACGCCGGTGCCTACCTGAGCCGTCAGGGCACTCCGAGCCGTTCACGATCGTTGCCGACAAGGAAGCTCGCGTCGAGGAGAGTGCCCGCGAGGGTACCCGGCTCGGGATCGGGGACGGCATGACAGCGGTCGGGGAAGTGCGCGGAGCGGGCAGCTGGTGTGGCGCCGAGGTCGTCGACAGCGACGACTGGCGGGTCGAGCTCAGCGCCGTCCATCAGGCCGAACTGCGCGCCGCAGTCGGCGCCGTGGAATCGGCCGGCCTCGGCCTCGCCGACTTCTCACGCGAGGACTTTCCGTTGCCGACACTCGGCCCCCTGCTCCACCGCCTCGTCGAGGAGCTGATGGACGGCCGCGGTTTCGTGCTGCTGCAGGACACGCCCGTCGCCGATCTGAGCGAGCGGCAATGCGAGATCCTCGCCCTGGGAGTGGGCCGACACGTCGGCCGCACCGTCCCACAGGGTGCCGGCAAGCACTTGCAACACGTGCGCGACCTGGGCGTGGCTCCGTCGGACTCGACGAGTTACAGCTACCAGCACAGCGGGCGGCTCGGCTACCACGCCGACCCGAACGACGTCGTCGCGCTGCTGTGCATCCGTCCGGCGAAGTCCGGCGGGCTCAGCTGCATCGTCAGCTCGGTCGCGGTGCACAACGAGGTCGTACGCACCCGCCCCGACCTGGCGGAGGTGCTGTACCGGCCGTGGTGGCGCGACCGGCGCTCCGGGGACGGCCCCGACAGCTTCTACGAGAGCCCCGTCTACACCGTGGACAGTGCGGGGGCCCTGTCCACGTCCTACGGCCCCGACTACATGCGTTCGGCGCTGCGCGGCGCCCACGTGCCACCGTTCACCCCTGCGCAACTGGAGGCGATGGAGCTGCTCGACCGCCTCAACAACGATCGCCGCTTCATGCTCGCCATGGACCTGCGCGCGGGCGACATGCAGTTCCTGAACAACCACGTGACCCTGCACAGCCGCACCGAGTACGTGGACCACCCGGAGCCGGAGCGCCGCCGTGACCTCGTCCGGCTCTGGCTGAACACCGAGCAGGACCGGCACGCTGCCTCCTGAAGGACAGAGCGAGCGCGGTCGAGCCCGGCATCACCGGGTCGGCCCCCGGCGTTACTCCACGACCAGGACGATCTTGCCGGTCGTTCGGCCGGTCTCCCCCAGCGCGTGGGCCTTGGCCGCATCCGCGAGGGGGAAGGTGGCCTCGATGTGGGCGCGGAGAGAGCCGACCTCGACGAGATCCGCGATCGCCTTCATGCCCGCGTGGTCGGACTCGACGAGGAGTGTCTCGACGCGGATGCCCAACTCGGCCGCCTTCGCCGCCTCCTGAGGCGAGCCGCCGTTCAGGAGGGAGACGAGGATGCCGCCGGGGCGGAGTACGTCGAGGGAGCGGGCGCGGGTCTCGCCGGAGAGGGGGTCGAGGACCATGTCGATGTCCTGAACGGCATCGGCGAAGTCGACGGTGCGGTAGTCGATGACTTCGTCCGCACCGAGCTCGCGTACAAAGTCGTGCTTGGGCGCGCTCGCGGTGCCGATCACGTACGCGCCGAGGGACTTGGCGATCTGCACGGCTAGGTGGCCTACGCCGCCGGCCGCGGCGTGGATGAGGACGCGCTGCCCGGCCCGCACTTCGGCGGTGTCGACGAGTGCCTGGTAGGCGGTGAGGGCGGCGAGCGGAAGTGCGCCCGCCTGGACGTGATCGATGCCGGCCGGTTTGTGGACAAGGGCGCGGGCGGGAGCGGTCACGTACTCGGCGTGGGAGCCGACGCCGTACGGGTAAGGCAGCATGCCGAAGACCTCGTCGCCCGGCTTGAAGAGGGTGACCCCGTAGCCGACGGCCTCGACCACCCCGGCGACGTCCCAGCCGAGAACGAGCGGAAGCCGGTCGAGGAACCGGCGGTCCGCCCGGTGCTTCCAGTCGGTGGGGTTGACGCCGGCCGCCCGGACGGCGACCAGGACCTGGCTCGGGCCCGGGACGGGTTTCGGGAGCCCGACTTCCCTGAGTACGTCCGGGGTTCCGTAGGCGTCCTGACTGATCGCGCGCATGGTGGCCTGGTCGGTGTTGTTGGTCATGCGTCCAGCGTGACGGTCGTCGCCGTTCCGTGCCAGGGCATGCATGCGACGATTCGTCCAGCTGAGGAGCGCCCATTCCTCTCAGCGAGGGGGGGCTGACAGGAGACCAGGCAAATGGGTGCATATTTACTACTTTGCGAAGTTGTTACCTGTGTGGGTGGTGCGTCCCCGGGCTCGGCCGTAGCGTCGATAGCGGAACCATCCGTTGAGGAGAGGCCAGAAGCGCCGTCAGGCGCCTGCTCCGGTTCCCGCGGCCCGCACCTCGGAGCGGGCCGGGCGTACGCGAGGCCTCATGGGCCCGGAGAGAGACTGCTGGGGAGCGGATATGCAGAGACTGAAACTGAAGACAGCGGTCCTGATCTGTGCCGTGGTATCCCTCGCAACAGCAGTCGTACCGGCATCGGCGTCCACGAAGCCGAAGTCGCCCGACAGCGTGATCGTCGACTGCTTCTCGGACCCTCAAGCACGCCCAGACACGTTCCTGATTGCCTGCGGGGACGGCAACAGCATCCTCACCGCCCTCCGGTGGTCGGCCTGGAAACCGAAGTTCGCCACCGGCACCGGGCTCAACGTACTGAACGACTGCCGGCCCTACTGTGCTGCAGGCAAGTTCCACTCCTACCCGGTGGCCGTCAGGCTCGACCGCCCGGAGCCATGGCAGAAGCATCCTGGGAAACAGCACTACACCGAGATGCGCCTCGTCTACACCGGCCACAAGCCGCCGCAGATGCCGAGAGAAGTGACATACCGGCTCTGGAACTGACGGTTGGCCCACGTCGCTCGACGTAGCGCGTTCAACGGCCGCCCACCGCACTCGGCGCAGATGTGCCACACATAGCGCCGACAGACGAAGAATCTCCTCGTGTCGCACTGCCCGCAGAAGCCGGGCTCACCTGCCCCCTGCAGACCCGACAAAGGCGCCTGGCCTGTACCTCCACCGCCAGGCGCCTACTCGGAGCCGCGGCGTACCCGTGCGGCCCTGCGGGCCTCGGCCATCTTGCGGGCGTCACCGCCCCGGCGGGATGCACCACCGGTGCGCCCCGATTCGCCTCGGGGGGTACCCATGCCGCGGAACGGAGCGTTGCCGGTCTTCGGGCGCGCGGCGGCAGGACCGCCGTCGAGGGGAACGCCGGAGGGGGTCCGGGCACCCGTGATCCGGCTCAGTTCCGCCTCGCCCGAGCGCACCGCGGTGATCTTCGGCGTGATGCCGGCATCAGCCATGAGCCTGCTCATTTCGCGGCGCCCGCTCGAAGGGACCAGGGTGACGACGCTGCCGGACTCACCGGCGCGGGCGGTGCGCCCTGCACGGTGCAGATAGTCCTTGTGGTCGCTGGGCGGGTCGACGTTGACCACCAGGTCGAGGTCGTCCACGTGCAGGCCCCGGGCGGCGACGTTGGTGGCCACCAGCGCGGTGACCTGACCGTTCTTGAACTGGGCGAGGGTGCGCGTGCGCTGGGGCTGGGACTTTCCGCTGTGCAGCGCGGCCGCACGGACACCGCTGGCCCGCAGGTGCTTGGTCAATTGGTCGACCGCATGCTTGGTGTCCAGGAACAGGAGCACCCGGCCGTCGCGGGCCGCGATCTCGGTCGTGACGGCGTACCTGTCGGCGCCGTGGACGGTCAGCACATGGTGTTCCATCGTCGTGACCGCCCCCGCCGACGGGTCGACCGAGTGGACCACCGGGTCGTGGAGGTAGCGGCGGACCAGCAGGTCGACATCACGGTCCAAGGTCGCCGAGAACAGCATGCGCTGCCCGCCGGGGCGCACCTGATCGAGCAGTTCGGTGACCTGGGGCAGAAAGCCCAGGTCGCACATCTGGTCGGCCTCGTCCAGCACGGTGATACGCACCCGGTCCAGGCGGCAGTCCTTGCGCTCGATGAGGTCGTGGAGGCGTCCGGGGGTCGCTACGACGACCTCGGCCCCGGCCCGCAGCGCACCGGCCTGCCTGCCGATCGATATGCCGCCGACCACTGTGACCATCCGCAGCTGCAGGGCCCGGGCGTACGGTGTGAGCGCCTCGCCGACCTGCTGGGCCAGCTCCCTGGTGGGGACGAGGATCAACCCGAGCGGCTGCTTCGGCTCCGCACGCCGGCTCGCGATCCGCGTGAGCAGCGCCAGGCCGAAAGCCAGAGTCTTGCCCGATCCGGTGCGCCCCCGGCCCAGGACGTCCCGGCCTGCGAGGGAGTTCGGCAGCGTCGCCGCCTGGATCGGGAACGGGTGGTTCACGCCGAGGCCGGTGAGCGTCTCCAGCAGGGCGAGCGGCAGGTCCAGGTCGGCGAACGACGCCGCCGCCGGGAGGGCCGGGGTGACCGTATCCGGCAGTGCGAATTCACCCGTCGGGGCGTTCGTGCGAGCTGAGCGCGTCATGGAAGCCTTCCTCGATGTGCGGCACGTATCGAGGAATTCCCGACAGACGGAGAAGCCGGCAAACCGCAAGAACGGGCAAGTGAAGATGGTGGAGGCCATCAACGGTAGCAGTCGGTGCTCACCAGGAGCGTGAAAGCGCAAGCACCGGAGGGGCCGACCGCCTCACCACTGCGGTCCGGTCCCTGACCACGGCTGTCCGGATCACATAGGCTCGGCGGATGGCAAAGTACTTTGACGTGCACCCCGAGAATCCTCAGCGGCGCGCCATCAGCAGCGTGGCCGACAGCATCCGCTCCGGTGCGCTCGTCGCGTACCCGACGGACTCCTGTTATGCCCTGGGATGCCAGCTGGGCAACCGTGACGGCATCAGCCGCATCCGGTCGATCCGGAACCTCGACGATCGTCACCACTTCACGCTCGTGTGCGAGGACTTCGCGCAGCTGGGCCAGTTCGTGCACATCGACAACGATGTGTTCCGCGCGATCAAGGCAGCCACGCCCGGCAGCTACACCTTCATCCTGCCTGCGACGAAGGAGGTGCCGCGCCAGCTGCTGCACCCCAAGAAGAAGACGGTCGGAGTCCGCATTCCCGACCATGCTGTCGCTCAGGCCCTGGTCGCCGAGCTCGGCGAGCCGCTGCTGTCGAGCACGCTGCTCCTTCCCGACGAGGACGAGCCGTTGACGCAGGGCTGGGAGATCAAGGAGCGGCTCGACCACGTGGTGGACGCCGTGGTCGACTCGGGAGACTGCGGCACCGAACCGACCACGGTCATCGACTTCTCCGACGGCGAAGCGGAGATCGTACGCCGAGGAGCAGGCGACACCACACGCTTCGAGTAGCCGTACCACAGCCCGATGAAAGAAGGATGAACCAGGCGTACGCTGACAAAAACGCCGGTACACCGCAATTGGGCGATGGAGGCGGGGCATGACCGACCCCCACGGCTTCCTCAAAGTTCCCCGTCGGCCCGTTCCGGCGCGCCCCGTCGACGAACGGCTGGGCGACTGGAACGAGGTCTATGCGGGGCAGGCACGGCTTCCGCTCGTGTCCGAGCAGGCGGGGCGCTGCATGGACTGCGGCATACCGTTCTGTCACAGCGGCTGTCCGCTGGGGAATCTGATCCCCGAGTGGAACGCGTACGCGGCGAAGGACGACTGGTGGGCCGCCGCCGAGCGACTGCACGCGACGAACAACTTCCCGGAATTCACCGGGCGGCTGTGCCCGGCCCCATGTGAGGACGCCTGCGTGCTCACCATCAATGCCGATCCAGTGACGATCAAGAACGTCGAGCAGGCGATCGCCGACGAGATCTGGGCGCGCGGATACGCGCCACCGCGACCGCCCGAGCGGCTCAGCGGGAAGACCGTCGCCGTCATCGGCTCCGGACCGGCCGGACTGGCGGCGGCACAACAACTCACCCGTATCGGTCACACCGTCGCCGTCTACGAGCGCGCCGACCGCGTCGGCGGACTGCTGCGCTACGGCATACCCGCGTTCAAGATGGAGAAGCAGCACTTGAACCGCCGCATCGAGCAGATGCGCTCGGAGGGCACGAAGTTCCGCACGGGCGTGGACGTCGGCAGCGATCTCGACGCCATCGAGCTCACCAGACGTCACGACGCGGTGGTCGTGGCCGTCGGAGCCAGGGGACAGCGGGAGCTGCCTGTCCCTGGCCGTGAGCTGCACGGCATCCATCAGGCCATGGACTACCTGACCTTCGCCAACCGGGTCAGGGAGGGCGACTACGTCTCGTCCCCCGTCACAGCCGAGGGCAAGCACGTGGTGATCATCGGAGGCGGCGACACCGGCTCGGACTGTCTGGGCACCGCCCTGCGTCAGGGCGCGACGTCCGTGGTGCAGCTGGACATCAATCCGGAGCCCGGCGAGGTCCGGCGGGAGACCGAGCCCTGGCCCACGTATCCGAAGGTCTACCGGATCTCCCATGCGCATGAAGAGGGCCGGGGACGGGAGGGTACGGATCCGCGAATCTTCTCCTCCGCCACCCTCCGTCTCGAAGGGGACCGGCACGGCCACGTCCGCGGCATACGCCTGGCGGAAGTGGAACCCGAGGACAGAAGGCCGCGGCCGGACACCGAGCACGTGATCGCGGCGGATCTGGTCCTGCTCGCACTCGGCTTCTACGGTCCCGAACGGGGCACCGGTCTGATGAAGCAGCTCGCGCTCACGCTGGACGACCGGGGCAACTTCGCCCGGGATGCCGACTTCGCCGCCGAAACGACGGATCGGGCCCGGAGCCCCGAGCGGACGGTCCGTACCGGGACGGACGGGGTCTTCATCGCCGGCGACGCGGGACGTGGCCAGTCCCTTGTGGTGTGGGCCATCGCAGAGGGACGGTCCGCGGCGGCCGCAGCGGACCGCTATCTGAGCGGCTCCACAGAGCTGCCGGCCCCCGTCGCCCCGAGCGACCGCCCCCTGGTGGCATGAGCGCTTCCGGTACCCCGTGCCCACGATCAAGACCACTGCTTCGCCGGAGCCACGACGACCTTCCGCCTACGCTCCTGCGGCATGCTGGATCATGAGATGACGGGGACCGCGCAGCACGGGACTGCGCCGGTACGGAGGTGGGTCCTCGACCAGGCGGGGGTCGTCGAGGCTGCGCACGAGCGCACTGAGTGCGATCTGCGCCTCGACACGGGCGAGCGGGGCACCGAAGCAGTTGTGGATGCCACTGCCGAAGCCGAAGTGCTGATTGTCCTCACGCATCGGGTCGAAACGGTCCGGGTCGTCGAACCTCAGGGGGTCCCGGTTGCCGGAGGCGAGGACAAGGATCAGGGAGGCGCCCTTCGGGACGGTGACCCCCGCGACCTCGATGTCGGTGAGCGGCGAGCGCTGCGGCAGGAACTGGACCGGGGGCTCGTAGCGCAGCAGTTCCTCCACGGTCCTCGGCATGAGTTCGGGCGCGGCACGCAACTTCGCCAGGATGTCGGGGTGTCGCAGGAGGGTGAGCATGCCGTTGGTGATCAGGTTGACGGTCGTCTCGTGTCCGGCGATGAGCAGCAGTACAGCCGTGGCCATCAGTTCCGGCTGGGTGAGACGGCCTTCGGGTCCTTCGTCGTTGGCCAGCGCGGAGAGCATGTCGCCGGACGGGTGGCCACGCCGCTCTTCGGCGAGGTCGCCCAGATAGTGCGCCATGGCGTCCCGCGCCTCCATGGCCGACTGTCGACGCTGCTCCGGGTCCTCCCCGTGACTGAAGTCGAAGCCGGCGATGATCGTGTTCGTCCAGGCGCGGACGCGGGGCACATCTTCCTGGGGCACGCCCAGGAGCCCGCAGATCACGGTGACGGGCAGCGGGTAGGCGAAGTCGTCGACGAGGTCGATCCGGTCCTTGCCCCGGAACGCCTGGATCAGTTCCTCGGCGATCCGGGTGATGTCACCCTGCAGGGCGTCGATCCGTCCTGGGGAGTGCGGCGGGCCGAAAGGGCGCATGGCGATGCGGCGGAGCCGGTCGTGTTCGGGGTCGTCGACGCCGATGAAGGCCGGCGGCATGTCGTCCGACCTGGCCAGCAGCGGGTCCGGATCCGTTCGGTTACGCAGGTCCGAACTGATCCGCGGGTCGTGGAGGAGCGCGGCGATCTCATGGTAGGTGCCCACCAGGTAGCTGCCGTCGCCCTGTCGTGACACGCCGTTCTCGCGGAGTTCTGCGTAGAGCGGATACGGGTCGGCACGGTTCGCGTAGTCGGTGATGCGTTCAAAGAGGGTGTCCGGGGGCATGCGTGGGGCTCCTCATCGAGCATGTGCGGCGGTCGGGGGTTCACAACTGCTGGGCATGCAAGCTGCTTTGGTGAACATGGGCACGATTGAGTGAACGGTGTGACATTCGGTGGGTGTGTCTGGCGGGGTGTGTGTAGCGTTCTCGGTGCGATCTGGGACGCCGGGTGTGGCGTCAGCAGTCGGGGCCCCCGTGTCACCAGCGAGATGGTTCGGGGCCTCCCCGTCGCCTCTGGCCACACCCATATGGCCAGGTCGTAGGGATCCCGCCCGCCCGGGACGGACCGCATACGGGATATGCGTCGCCGACCGGGACGCGAAAGCGGAGGACCAGTGCGCCCAAGACCGTTCGGGGCGTGCCGTTGAGCCAGGACTCACTCCTGCTCACTGCCCAGGAACGGTGATTCGGCCCGCACCAGAATCAGGTGCCGGTCCGGCAGATGACCGGTGAGAGCCACGGTCGGACCGTGCGAGAGCAGCTGAGGGGACGGCACGTCGGAGGGGACGGGCGTGGGCGAACCGGACCGGTCGGCGGCACCGGGAGCGGGTGGGAACGGCGCCGCCGACTCGATGAGGTACTGGTAGTGCTCCAGCCACTTGGCGCGGTTCACACTGACCGCCGCGGTGACACGTCCCCGGTAGCCGTAGACGGCAACGAACCGGCCCTCGCGCAACGAGCCCTGGGCGATGACAACTTGATCGGAGAAGGTCGGTACGCCCACGGACTTGATGTTGAGGCCGAACTGGCTGGACCAGAAGGCGGGCACCGACAGGTGCGGGCGCCTGCGTGGTCCCGGGCTGATCATGTTGTGGGCCGCCACCTCGGCCTGCGCAACCGCGTTGCCCCAGTGTTCGAGGGAGAGCATCTGGTACTCGAAGAGGGGATGCGGGAAGCGTGCCACGTCTCCGGCGACGAAGACATCGTCGGTGACGATCCCGTACATGTCGAAGGCGCGGCACCCCGCGTCGCAGGCGACGCCTCGAGGGCCCGCGGCCAGGCCTGATCCGTCAAGCCATTCGGTGTTGCGGATGGCTCCCAACGCGACCACGGCGACATCGGCGTCGATCCGGCGGCCGTCGGAGAACTCGGCACCGGTGAGCCGGCCGTTGCTGCCCTTCAGAGCGGTGACGGTCACGCCGCAGCGCAGGTCGACCCCGTGTGCACGCTGCAGCCGCCCCGCATAACTGCCGAGTGTCCCGCCGAGCGCGCCGACGAGAGGCGAGGGTCCGCGTTCGGCGACCGTTACGTCGAGACCGCGCTCCCGGCAGGCGGACGCGATTTCCGAGCCGATGAATCCGGCGCCGATCACCAGGACCCGGCGCGGTCCTGCGTCGAGGAGTTCGGCGAGGCGGGCCGCGTCGTCATTCGTACGCAGGGTGAGTACGCCGTCCAGACGGGCTTCGTCGGAGTTCGCCCATGGTCGGGCCCGGGTCCCGGTGGCGATCAGCAGCCGGTCGAAGGGAAGCTCTTCGCCGTCGGCGAGGATCACCCGCTTCTTGATCGGGTCGACCCCGACGGCACGGACACCGAGCTTCCATCGCGCGTCGACCTCGCGGCGGCCCGGCAGCCCGACGTCATGCGCGTGCACCCGCCCGAGCAGCACCTGCTTGGACAGCGGTGGTCTGTCGTAAGGAGGGTGGGGTTCCTCCCCCACAAGGGTCAGCGATCCGGCGAAGCCTTCGTCACGCAACGTCTCGGCGGCGCGCAGACCGGCCAGCGACGCACCGACGACGACGATCCGGCCGACGCCGCTCACGGAGCGCCGACGCCCGCCGGCTCGCCGACGAGGATGGCCTGTACCGGACAGGCCACCGCAGCCCGGCGGACGCGCTCATGCTGATCGTCGGGCACGGTCGGCGTGAACATCAGGGCCTCCTCGCCATGCAGCTCGAACACCTGCGGTGCGAGAAAGACGCACTGCGCATACCCCTGGCAGCGATTGAGGTCGACAACGATCTGCATCCCGGCCCACTCCTCCCTGCCACCCGTCACCTCTGTCCTAATGCCTGCCGGCGGCCGACGCGAACGATGCTGGTCCATCCGGGTTCGCAGACCGACGGGCCAGGAAGGGCGGTGGCTGCGGCAGACCGCGCGCCGCGGAAGCACCGGTTCCGCGGTGCAGCAGTTCCTCAGGGGCGACCCGCTCGGTCGTGGGAGCGGAAGCCGCGATGCCCCCTATCGGTGGCCCAGCACGTTGACGACCCGACCGTTGGGGTCCCGGACGAAGAACCGGCGCACACCCCATTCCTCGTCCTGCAAGGGGTGCAGGATCTCCGCACCGCTGTCACGTACCACCGCGTAGGCCGCGTCCACGTCGTCCACCTCGACGCTCATGTCGGGCACGACCGGTGCGGTCCTGTCGTTCGTCATGAAGCTGACCTGTGCCGTCGGAGCGGACGGAGAGGCAAGCGTCATGATCCAGCCGTGGTTCATGACCTCTTCGAGGCCCAGCAGACCGTAGAAGTCGCGGCTCTCCTGGACGGTCTCCGACTGGATGTTGGGCACGACACGGCGAACGGCCATCAACGCCTCCATGAAGTAGTCATGTGTATGAGCCGCCCCAGGAAACCTCGGGCACGCGCTCTGGTGAGACGAGCTCCAGGCTAGTTCGGCTGCGTGCCTCATCGCGGCTGGTCGCCTGACCGTCACGTCACTACGTCATGCGAGCTCGGGCACGGCGTGGGCCGTCGGCCCACCCCGCGTCCCGGCCCGCACGCGCCGTCGGACCGCTCGCCGCTCAGCCGAGTCCGACGGCGAAGACGTGCAGGCTGGCGTTGTCGGGAAGCGTCACACTCTTGATCCGCTTTCCGTCAGGCACGGAGAAGGGCGCTGTCGCGAACGGAGGACAACGTTGTTGAAGCGCCTGACAACGTTGTCGGATCTGCTGAAGCCGCCACCACCAGCATCCCCGCCGCCGCGGCGGCAACCGCGCCGCGAAATCCGCGACCGGTCCCGTGACCGGTTCCCTGACCTGTACGACGTCTCACACACGCCTCCGGGGAGTGAGGGCGGCTCAGCTCAGCCACCACACACTCGGCGAGTCGACAGTGTCCGGTCAAGAGCCGCGCAGGGATTGACCTGCGCCGGACGCTGCCGTGCAACCGCGCACGGTACAGATCCCGATGCACCTCGCTCGACTTCCTCCAGGCTTGCCATAACAGCAAGAAAATTTGCATACGTGCTCGGGTGGCTCGCAGGGTGTCCGTATGGATGAGACGGAGAAGAACGGCCTCACTGAGGCAGCTGCTGTTGTAGATGTCGTGGTCGTCGGAGGTGGGGTCGCCGGGCTGTCCGGTGCTCTGACATTGGCCCGTTCCCGGCGGTCGGTGCTGGTGATCGACTGCGGGGAGCCGCGCAACGCGCCTGCATCCGGGGTCCATGGACTGTTGTCGCGCGACGGAATCGCGCCGGGCGAGCTGCTGCGGGCCGGTCAGGAGGAGGTCACCGGCTACGGCGGCCAGGTCGTGTCGGACAGGGTGCTGGCCGTCCGCCGTGACCGCGAACGGTTCGTCGTGGACACCGCCGGAGGCCGGAGCTACGGTGCTCGGCGACTGCTGGTGACCACCGGGCTGATGGACGAATTCCCCGATGTCCCCGGCCTGCGGGAGCGGTGGGGTCGTGACGTGCTGCACTGCCCGTACTGCCATGGGTGGGAGGTGCGCGACACGCCGATCGGAGTACTGGCCGAAGGGCCCGCCGCAGTGCATCAGGCGCTGTTGTTCCGCCAGTTGTCTGCGGACGTGACTCTCTTCCTGCACACCGCGGACGACCCGGGCGAGGAGCAGTGGGAGCAGTTGGCCGCTCGCGGGATCGGCGTGGTCGACGGAGAGGTCGCCGCTCTCGAAGTGAGCGACGACCACCTGTCGGCCGTACGGCTCTCCTCCGGCCTGCGGGTACCGGTGCGGGCTCTGGTGGTGGCGCCCCGGTTCGATGCCCGTGGCGAGGTGCTCGCGGGCCTCGGCCTGACCGCGGTGGAACACCCCATGGGCGTGGGGAGTTACGTGGAATCGGACGCGAGCGGGTTCACCGGCGTCGCCGGGGTGTGGGTCGCCGGGAATGTCACCGACCTGTTGGGTGGGGTCCCCGCCGCCGCGGCCTCCGGAGTACAGGCAGCAGCGGCGATCAACGCCGACCTCGTGGCCGCCGACACCGATACCGCGGTGGCGCGCCGGAAGGAGGACCGGTTCGTCGATGTCTTCAGCCCGGATGCTGAGGCAGCCGGCTGCGAGCGCGCCCTGGGGAATCGCCGCCATGGACTCGACACGCTGCTCCGCCCGGGTCGCCCCACCGGTCGGTGACTCCCCTGCGCGGGTCGGCGGCGTACGCTGCCTGACCGCCGCCCGCGAAGAGCTCCCGCCCCGTGAGCGGGCGCGGACCACCGCATGCGGTCAGGTCGCGCGGGCGCGCAAGTGGGCGCGCTCACCCTGCGGGCCGAAGAGAACGAGCAGTTCGACCGCGTCGGAGTCGGCGGATCCCAGCCAGTGCGGCAGGTGGGTGTCGAACTCCGCCACCTCACCGGGTTTGAGAACCAGGTCCTGGTCTCCGAGGAGCAGCCTCAGGCGGCCGCTCAGGACGTAGACCCACTCGTGCCCCTCGTGGATCTTCAGGTCGGGTTCGGTGTCCCGTCGGCTGGGCGGGATCACCAGCTTGTGCGCCTGCATTCCGCCGGCCCGGCGGCTCAGCGGCACGAATGTCATCCCGGATCGGCGTACCGGGCGCAGGTGTACGCGTGGGTCCCCGGTCCGCGGTGCGCCGACCAGCTCGTCGAGCGGCACTCCGTAGGCGCGGGCCAGTGGCAGCAGCAGTTCCAGGTTCGGCCGCCGCCCACCGCTCTCCAGTCGCGAGAGCGTGCTCTCCGAGATGCCGGTCGTCTCCGCCAGGTCGGCCAGGGTGATGCCACGCTGCCTGCGCAGTGCGCGCAGTCGCGGCCCGACAGCGGCCAGTACGGTGCTCAGCTCGTCCACATCCGCCATCTTGCTGAAACGGCACAGCCAATTGCAAGTGGATCAGCTCGGCGTGGCATCGCACATCGACGTCAGGGTGTCGTGATGAGCCCCTCCGACGTCGTGGAGCCCCGTCCCTACGACAAGGCCCGGCGCGGCGTCCGATTACCGCCGGCCTCTCGCACCCGAAACCCTCAGGCTGTGAGAGCGGAACGGCAACAGCCAGACGAAGGGACCACGACCATGAGGGTCCACACCGTGATCGACAGCCCGCTCGGCCAACTGCTCCTGATGGGCCAGGAGTCCGGCACCGCACCGGGTGGCACGGCGATCACCTCACTGTCCGTGCAGGGCATGAGGAAGGCTCCCGTCGTCCGCACGGGCCGACGGCACGACCAAGCCGCCTTTGCCGAGGCAGTACGACAGATCCGGGCGTACTTCGAAGGTGAACTGACCATGTTTCAGATGGAGTTCATGCCCACGGGGACCGAATTCCAGCAGCAGGTGTGGGGCGCCCTGGATGCCATCCCGTACGGCGCCACCACCACCTACGGCAAGCTGACCGAACGGCTCGGCCTTCCGCGTGAGCGGGTGCAGGCCGTGGGCGGGGCGGTCGGCGCCAGGTCGGCAGGTGCCATGCGGCACGGGGTCAGTACCGTCCGGTCCGGCCGCCGCCATGCGCTGGGCCTGGTCTTCCACGATGCCACCTGAGTCGCGTGTACCTGCTCGGCGGGGACGGACTGCCGTACCGGAGCCGGCGGACCGCCAGGACACGCAGTGAGGCCCGGCACCGTGACGCGGTGCCGGGCTTCACTCGTACGCACGCGTGTCAGAAGAAGACGCCGCAGCGCAGCATCGCGTTCGCGTAGGGCCGTGCCTCTCCGGTACGTACCACCAGCCGCGCCCCTGCCGACAGCGCCTTGAGCTCGTCGTGTGCTACCAGATCCAGATCCGGGAAGCACCCTGCCAGCAGCCGGGCGGCCTCAGGATTCGCCTCCCGCACCTCGCGCGCGGCCGTGGCGCCCTCGATCACCAGCTCGTCCAGCAGCCCTTCGAGCACGTCGGCGAAGGAAGGGATCCCGGCGCGGAAGGCCAGATCGACGACGCGCGGACCGGCCGGGACGGGCATGCCCGCGTCGCAGACGAGGACCCTGTCGCCATGGCCCAGTTCGGCCAGTGCCCCGGCCAGATGACGGTTGAGGATTCCGGCCTTCTTCACAGCGCGGAGACCTCCTCGGCGGTCGGGAAGGACGCCTGGGCGCCTTCCCTGGTGACGGCGGCGGCGCCCACCCGCACGGCGAAGGCGGCAGCCGTCGCGAGGTCCTCGCCCAGGCTGAGCCGCCAGGCGAGGGCCGCGGTGAAGGCGTCGCCGGCCCCGGTGGTGTCCACGGCGTCGACCCTGGGACTGGGGACCAGTACCACGATCCCCGTACGGCCGTCGGCGACCAGCGCGCCCTGCGCACCCAGTGTGACCACCACCGACCGCGGGCCGAGCGCGAGAAGCTCCCGCGCCCAGTCCTCGGGGCCCGGCCCCGCCGCATCGCCGAGCGTGAACCGGGCCTCGTGCTCGTTGACGACCAGCGGGTCGCAGGCGGCGAGTACGTCCGCGGGCAGCGGCGCGGGCGGCGACGGATTCAGTACGAACCGGGAACCGGCCGGCCGGGTGCGTACCACCTCGGCCACGGTCTCCAGGGGGATCTCCAGCTGCGCCGAGACGACCCGGGCACCGGCGAGCAGGCCGCCGGCGGCCCGGATGTCGCCGGGCGTCAGCCGGGCGTTGGCCCCGGGCGAGACCACGATGCTGTTGTCACCCGACGGATCTACCGTGATCAGCGCGACGCCGGTGGGCGCACCGCCGACCTGGACACCACCGGTATCGACACCGGCCGCGCGCTGTGATTCCAGCAGCAGTCGCCCATGGGCGTCGTCGCCGACCCTGGCGAGCAGCGCGGTACTGGCGCCGAGGCGGGCGGCGGCGACGGCCTGGTTGGCTCCCTTGCCGCCGGGGTGGACCGCAAGATCGGAACCGAGCACGGTCTCACCCGGCGCAGGTCGACGCTCGACGCCGATCACCAGGTCGGCGTTGGCCGACCCCACGACCAGCAGGTCGTAGTCGCGCATCACTGTCCTCCTTTCATGAGGTACGGGGGTGGGGCTGGTCAGGAGAAGTCGGCGACGTTCTTCTCCGTCACGACCTTCACCGGCACCTTGACCATGCTGTCGACCTGCTTGCCGCGCGCGGCCTCGACCGCGTTCTGCACGGCGATCTTCCCGAGTTCCTTCGGCTGCTGGGCGACCGAGGCGTACAGGGTGCCCGCGGCGACCGCCTTCAGGCCGTCGGGGGTGCCGTCGAACCCGACGACGTCGACGGACTTGCCGGCCTTGCTGCCGAGCGCCTTGACCGCGCCGAGCGCCATCTCGTCGTTCTCGGCGAAGACACCGGTGATGCGCGGGTGGGACTGCAGGAGGTTGGTCATGACGTCCAGGCCCTTCGTGCGGTCGAAGTCCGCGGGCTGCGAGGCGACGACCTTGATCCCCGGGTAGGCCTTCAGACCCTCGGTGAATCCCTTGCCGCGCTCGCGGCTGGCGGAGGTGCCCGCGGTGCCCTGGAGGACGACGATGTCGCCCTTGCCGCCGAGCTTCTCGGCGAGCGCCTTCGCGGCGAGCCTGCCGCCCGCGACGTTGTCGGAGGCGACGAGCGTCGCCGTGTCCGCCTTGTTGACACCACGGTCGGCGGCGACCACCGGGATGTGCGCCTTGTTGGCGGCCCGCACCGCAGGTCCCACCGCGTCCGAGTCCACCGGGTTGACGATGATCGACTGCATGCCTGCGCCGGTGAAGTTCTGCAGCTGGTTGGCCTGCTGCGACGCGTCGTTCTGCGCGTCCGTCACGGTGAGGTCGATGCCGGCGTCCTTCGCCTCGGCCTGCGCGCCCGCCTTCATCTGGACGAAGAAGGGGTTGTTGAGCGTGGAGAGCGACATGCCGACCTTGGTGGTCGTACCGGAGTTGCCGGAGTTGAAGAAGGACACGGCTGCGACGACGGCCGCCACGCACACCGCGGCGATCGCGATTTTCGCGGCTCCCTTGCCCCGGGGCCCGGAAGCACCCGACGAGGGCGCCGACGTCGCGGACCCACCACCGGCCCGTCGGCGCACCGTGTCCAGCAGGACCGCGAGCGCGATCACGACACCGATGACGACCTGCTGCCAGAAGGCCGAGACGGACAGCAGGTTGAGGCCGTTGCGGAGCACGGCGAGTATCAGCGCGCCGATCAGGGTTCCGGAGGCCTTGCCGACGCCGCCCGCGAGGCTGGCGCCGCCGATGACGACCGCGGCGATCGCGTCCAGCTCGTACCCCTGAGCGGCCTGCGGCTGCGCGGAGACCAGGCGGGATGCGAGGACGATGCCCGCGACAGCGGCGAAGAGTCCGGACAGGGCGTAGATGACGAGCTTCTGCCGCTTGACGCGCAGGCCCGAGAGACGGGCCGCTTCCTCGTTGCCACCGATGGCGTACATCGAACGGCCGATGTACGTGCGCCCGAGGACGACCGCCGTCACCAGCCCCATCGCGACCATCACGAGGACGGGGACGGGCAGCCACCCGCCGAGCGTGTCGCCGAGCACCGAGACGGAGTCGGGGAAGGGGATCGGGCTGCCTTGCGAGATGACGAGGGACAGGCCGCGGCCGATCGAGAGCATCGCCAACGTGGCGATGAACGGCGGGAGTTTCCCGTACGAGACGAGGGCTCCGTTGACGAGACCGCAGGCGATACCAGTCGCCACGGCGAGGATCACCGCGATCCACACGGGGACGCCTTCGGACGTCGCCATCCAGGCGAGCACGGTCGCCGAGAGCGCCGCCACCGAGCCGACGGAGAGGTCGATACC
Source organism: Streptomyces sp. NBC_01717 (assembly GCF_036248255.1). Classification (NCBI taxonomy): domain Bacteria; kingdom Bacillati; phylum Actinomycetota; class Actinomycetes; order Kitasatosporales; family Streptomycetaceae; genus Streptomyces; species Streptomyces sp. NBC_01717. The sequence goes on from NZ_CP109178.1 coordinate 1,001,294, forward strand.
TGCCGAGACGATGACGAAGGTCACGCCGAACGCGAGAATCGCCGTGACGGAGGCCTGCACACCCACATTCAGCAGGTTCTGAGTGGTGAGGAAGTCGCCGGAGAGCAGCGACATCGCCACCACCAGGACCACCAGGGCGCTCAGTGCGCCGTTGTCGAGCAGGATGCGGCGGAGCGCCGAGGCGCCACTTGCGCCCGAATTGCTCTTGAGCGTGTCAGTGGCCACGGGAGCCCTCCACTTCATCGTTCACATCTGGGGTGGTTGTTACGGACGGGCCGCTGACGGCGAGCGCCATGACCGCGTCCTGGGTCGCTTCGTGCGCGGGCAGTTCGCCGGCGATCCGACCCTGGGCCATGACGAGCACCCGGTCGCTCATGCCGAGGACTTCGGGAAGGTCGCTGGAGATCATCAGGACCGCGTGGCCGGAGGCCGTCAGTTGGTTGATGAGCTGATAGATCTCGACCTTCGCGCCGACGTCGATGCCTCGGGTCGGCTCGTCGAGGATCAGCACCCTGGTATCGGCGAGCAGCCACTTCCCGATGACGACCTTCTGCTGGTTGCCGCCGGAGAGAGTCCGGACGTGCTGGCCGAGGCCTGCCATCCGTACGCCGAGCTCCTCGGCGATCCGGGCGGCGGCGGTGCGCTGCCCCTTGAGGTCCACGAGACCGCCGCGGCTGGCCGAACGCAGCGTGACCAGGCCGAGGTTCTCCTGCACCGAGGCGTCGAGCACGAGGCCCTGCCCCTTGCGGTCCTCGGGCACGAGCCCGATCCCGGCGCCCATGGCCGCGTTCACGTCGCCCTTGCCCAGCCGCTCGCCGCCCACCTCGACGCTCCCCGCGTCGTAGATGTCGGCGCCGAAGACGGCGCGGACGACCTCGGTGCGGCCGGCGCCGACGAGTCCGGCGAGTCCGACGACCTCTCCGGCGTGCACGTCGAAGCTGATGTCGTGGAAGACGCCGCCGCGGGTCAGCCCGCGCACGGAGAGCAACGCTTCGCCCGTCTCCGGGCGTTCGCGCGGATACTGCTGCTCGATGCTGCGCCCGACCATCAGCCGTACGAGCTCGTTCTCGGGGGTCGTGGCGGGCACCTGGTCGATGCTGCGGCCGTCGCGCAGAACGGTGACCCGGTCGCCGAGCGCCGCGATCTCCTCCAGGTGGTGGGTGATGAAGACGATCCCCACGCCGTCCGCGCGCAGCTGCCGGACGATCCGGAAGAGCTTGTCCACCTCTTCGCTGGTCAGCACGGCGGTCGGCTCGTCCATGATCAGGACGCGGGCGTTCAGGCTGAGAGCCTTGGCGATCTCCACCATCTGGAGCCGGGCGATGCCCAGTTCGCGCACCTTGGCCTTCGGTGAGACGTGCACGCCGACCCGGCGCAGGAGTTCCTCGGCGTCCGCCTCCATCTTCTTGCGGTCGATCATGCCGAAGCGCCGCGGCTGGCGGCCGAGGAAGATGTTCTCGGCGACGGTCAGCTCGGGCACCAGGTTGAATTCCTGGTAGATGGTGGCGATCCCGAGCCGTTCGGCGTCCTGGGCGCCGTGGACCCGCACCTCGTTACCGTCGACCAGGATCCGCCCGCTGTCCGGGCGGTAGGCGCCGGAGAGCATCTTGATCAGCGTGCTCTTGCCTGCGCCGTTCTCACCGAGCAGGACGTGCACCTCGCCGCGGCGCAGGTCGAAGTCGACGGAGTCCAGCGCGACCACGCCGGGGAAGGTCTTTCGTATTCCCTCGATACGCAGCAACTCGTCCTGGCTGCTCACAGGTTGCTCCTCCGGTTCGAAGCGGGCTCGCCGCACGACCTGCGTACGACGAGACTTGCGGAAAGGGTGACGGACTGCGGAGGCCGGCCCTCGATGACGTCGACCAGCGCCCTTACGGCGGCTCGGCCGAGGTCTCCGGTCGGCTGGGCGATCGCCGTGATCGGCGGATCGGTGTGGACGAACCACGGGATGTCGTCGAACGCGGCGAGCGCGATGTCCTGCGGAACCCGCAGCCCGTGGGCACGGATCGCGTCGAGTGCGCCGAGGGCCATCAGGTTGTCGGCGGCGAAGACCGCGTCGGGCGGCTCGGGCAGGGCCAGGAATCGCTCAGTGGCACGGCGTCCGCTGTCCGCCTGGAAGTCGCCCTGCCCGATGTAGGCGTCGGGCAGCGGAAGCCCGTGCTCACCCAAGGCGTCGCGAAAGGCCTCGACGCGCTCGCTGCCGGTGGTGGTGGCAGCCGGGCCCGCGATGATCGCGAGCCGGCGGTGGCCGAGGCGGTGCAGATGGGCGACGAGGTCCCGCACGGCGGGACATCCGTCGGCGCGCACCACCGGCACGTCCACCCCGGGAATCCAGCGGTCCACGAAGACCATGGGGGTGCCGGCACGCGCGGCGTCGAGTATCTGCGGGGATCCGCCGTCGGTGGGCGAGACCAGGAGCCCGTCGATCCGGCGGTCGAGGAGCGTACGGACGTGGTGGTCCTGCAGCTCGGGCCGCTCGTCGGCGTTTCCGATGATGACGCTGTACCCGAGGGCGCGCGCCTCTTCCTCGACCGCGCGGGCCAGTGCGGTGAAGTACGGGTTGAGTACGTCGCTGATGATCAGCCCGAGGGTGCGCGTCTGGTCGGTGCGCAGCGACCGGGCGACGGCATTGGGCCGGTAGCCGAGCGCGTCGACAGCGGCGAGGACGCGGGCTCTCGCGTCGGGGCTGACGGACGGATGACTGTTGAGGACACGCGACACCGTGGCGACGGACACGCCCGCCTCGGCTGCGACATCTTTGATGCTCGCCACTGCCGGACCACCTCCTTGTGGTTTCCGTGAGCATCGGATCCAGAGGGTGACGCGGTCGGCGCCGAGGCTCGTGGAAACGATTACACGAGCAATTGGAAACGATTACACGCCTCAGAAGCAAGACCCTCCCGACACAGCGAGACGCAACCGTAATAAAGCGATGCTCACATGAGCGCGACCTGCAGTGCTCGCGGTCCCGTGCAACCTCCACGCAACGTCGTGCGGGGTTACCTGGAGCCACCGCATCGGTATCGGACAGCGAAAGGCCGACACGTGACCCCCTCGGACGCACCGCTCGTGGAGCTCACCCCCGCAGCCGCCGATCTGGTGCGGCGGCTGCGCGAGGCCCACGGGCCGCTGATGTTCCACCAGTCCGGCGGCTGCTGCGACGGCAGTGCGCCCATGTGCTACCAGGACGGCGAGTTCCGTACCGGCAACTCCGACGTGCTGCTCGCCTCGCTCACGGTCGACGGGGTCGCGGAGCGCGTCCCCTTCTGGATGTCGAAGAGCCAGTTCGAGGTGTGGGCGCACACCCGCCTGATCGTCGATGTGGTGGCGGGGCGTGGCAGCGGGTTCTCGCTGGAGGCACCGGAGGGGGTCCGGTTCCTGATCCGGTCGCGCCTCGTCGGCGCCTGATCCGCGCAGGCCGCGCCCCCGACCCTGTACGTCACCGCGCGTCGCGCAGCGCCGCGATGCCGTTGAACACGCCGACGCAGGCCGCGCCATCGCGACCGATGGTGATCGGCGCCGAGTTGTTCTTGTACGAGGGGCCCGTGCCCGTCACCCTGCGTCGGCGGATTCACCGGTGCTGAAGTCGACCGCGGCGGGTTACCAGGTGTCGACGTCCCCGAAGAGGTCGGCTTACGTGCGGGGTCGCACCGCCGCCGAACGCCGGAGCGACCCCCTTGAGGTGTCCACTGAAGTGCCCTGTGTTTCATGACTGGTTCACTGCGCCACAACAAGTCCGATCAGGGCGCGAGGCTGCTGACGACGTCGGCCGTGGCCGTGAGCCCCTCCTGAATGCTCGGCGCCATGCTCGTCCCCGCCAGGAAGAATCCGAGCAGCGCGCAGACGATCGCGTGCGAGAGCTTCAGTCCGCCGTTGCGGAGGAAGATCACCGCAAGGACCAGCAGTAACAGCACCAGTGAGATCGAAATGGCCATGGCCAACCTCCTCCGCCGCGCCGGAATGCGGCATTCGGCCGCCAGTGTGGCGTAACGAAGGGGCCATCCGGCGCACTGGCGTGTCCGCCATCCGGGTGTTGACTGACTGTCACCGCCGCAGGCCCTACGGCCCGTCAGACGCCTTCCCGGGTGCCGCTGTTCTTCGCGCGGAGGAAGAGCTCGAGCCCGGCCAGGTCATCCGTGTTGAGATGGTCGACCCCGGCGGCCAGCAGTTCGGTCCAGACGGCGTCGCGCTCGGGTCCCGCGACGTCCGGCGTCGCCCAGAAGCGGACGCGCTGCCCGCCGCGGTGGGCTGCGCCGACGAGGGCGCGGAGCCTGTCCCGCTCGGCGGCGGGGAACGAGCCCGTGCCCAGCCAGCCGAAGCTCTCGGTCCAGTTGCTGCTGATGAGCGGGATGAATGAGGCTGTCGCCGCGGTGCCGAGGTCGTCGAGCCTGCCGTCGTAGAAGGCGAGGCGCGTGCGCTGCCCCTCCATCGGGACCCGTGCGGCGCGGTCGCCGGAGATGACGGGGGTGACTGCGCCTGCGCGTACCCGGCCGTCGTGGTACGAAGTCAGCATCCGGCGGTACCGCCGTAGTTGCCGGTCGAGCTCCAGGTAGGCGGCGGCGCCGTCCGTCTTGATGTCGATGAGCAGCTGCACGGGTTCGCGGTACCCGGCGTACACCGTGCCGTGGTTGGCCCTGACCCTGGCCAGCAACGGGTCAAGGTAGAGCGACGCAAGGGTGCGGGTGGGGTCCAGGTCGGTGGCTTCGTGGGCGACGAGCAACTCCCCGTCCACGAGGAAGATGTCCGCCTCGACGCTGGTGAACCCGTGAGAGAGAGCGTCGTGGAGTGGGTGCGTGTGGAGGTAGTCGTTGTGCGCGTGGGCCTGTCGCAGCGGGCGTAGGGGCGGGCGGTGCCGCGCGGCGACGGGCGCGGCGGCCGCGGCCGGCTGAAGGGGGACGGCTGCGCCTGCGGCCAGGGTGGCAAGGGCGGTGGTGACGACGCGACGGCGGGTCGGGAACGCCATGAATTCTCCCGGGAACGAGGTGCGGACCGGACGGGCGGACGCGACCGAGTATGGGTCCGGAGCGACACCGTTGGGCAGGTACCTGCCAAGAGTTGACGCGGTCGTCGACCGTCCGTCGACTGCCGTTCCCCCGGGCGGACGGGCTCGTGGGTGGAGCGGGGCGTGGCCGGTCTGCATGGTCCTGTTCGATCGGGCCCCTGCTCTGCACCGCCCGGCCACCCGGCCGGAACGACGAAGGGGGCAGGGATATATGGCACATGTCCCTGCCCCACGTCCCGCCGACATGGGCGCGGTTCCGCTACGGCGCGGGCAGTTCCATCAGTTCGGCGATCGCCTCGCGATGGCTTCCGGCCGTGCCGTACGCGATCGCGTCGGCCTTGGCCCGCTTCAGATACAGGTGCGCGGGGTGCTCCCACGTCATACCGATGCCGCCGTGCAGCTGGATGCACTCCTCCGCGGCGTGGACCGCGACCTTGGAGCAGTACGCCTGTGCCACAGCCACCGCGAGGGGCGTGTCGGGGCTGCCGGTCGCGAGGGCGTCCGCGGCGTTTCGCGCAGCGGCGCGGGCCGAGACGACCTCCAGCCAGAGCTGCGCCATCCGGTGCTTGAGCGCCTGGAACGACCCGATGGGCCGGTTGAACTGATGTCGTTCGCGGGTGTACCTGACCGTCTCGGTCAGGCACCACTCGGCGAGGCCGAGCTGCTCGGAGGCGAGCAGTCCGGCACCGGCGAGCAGCCCGCGGCGTACGGCGGAGCGTGCCGCTACCGCGTCGGCGAGGCGGGTTCCGGTGGCGGCGGTGAGGGTGACGGTGGCGAGCGGGCGGGTCTGGTCGAGCGCGACGAGCGGCTCGACGGTGACGCCGGGCGCAGCCGCCTCGACCGCGTACAGGCCGTCGGTGGTCGGCACGAGCAGTACATCGGCTGCGGCGGCGTCGGCGACCGCCGTGACGGTGCCGTCCAGCGTGCCGGTCACGGCCTCGGCCGCCGAGCTGTTCTCCGGCGCCGCGGGGAACGGCACGGCGAGGACCGCGACCTTGCGTCCTGCGGCCAGCTCGCCGAGGAGTTCGGCGACCGGACCGTCCTCGCTCCCCAGGGCGAGGAGTGCCTCGGTCGCGACGACCGCGCTGGTCAGGTAGGGGGCGGGGGCCACGCTGCGGCCCAGTTCCTCCAGGACGACCGCAGCCTCGCGATGGCCGGCGCCCTGGCCGCCGAGTTTCTCCGGCACGAGCAGCCCGGCGGCGCCGATGTCGGCGCCGAGAGCCTTCCACAGCTGCGGGTCGTACGGCGTGTCGGACTCGATGCGGGCGATTACTGTCGGCGCGTCGGACCGGTCGGCGAGCAACGACCGTACGGCGGCCCGCAGGTCGTCCTCGGCCTCCGAGTACAGCAGATCGGGCGCCACGGTCTCTTCGGTCTGTGCTGTCATCGGGACAGGTCCTTCCAGGCGACGTCCTTGTCGTTGCGTGGCTCGGCGGGCAGCCCGAGGACGCGTTCGGCGACGATGTTCAGCAGAACCTCGCTCGTGCCGCCCTCGATCGAGTTGCCCTTGGACCGCAGATAGCGGTAGCCCGCATCGCGTCCGGTGAAGTCGACCAGGTCCGGTCGGCGCATCGTCCAGTCGCTGTACAACAGCCCGTCCTCGCCGAGGAGTTCGACCTCAAGTCCGCTGATCTCCTGGTTGAGTCGGGCGAAGGCGAGTTTCATGCCGGAGCCTTCAGGGCCCGGCTGCCCGGCGACGAGCTGCTGGCGCAGCCGTTCGCCGGCGAGCCTGGCGACCTCGGCCTCGACCCAGAGGGTGAGCAGCCGCTGGTGGAGATCGTGGGTGCGCAGTTCGGGACGTTCGCGCCAGGTCTTGGCAACCGGGCCGATCATGCCGCCCTCGCGCGGGATCCGGGATCCGCCGATCGAGACGCGCTCGTTCATGAGGGTGGTCTGGGCGACCTTCCAGCCGGCGCCGACCGGGCCGAGCCGTCGGCTGTCTGGGATACGTACGCCGGTGAGGAAGACCTCGTTGAACTCGGCCTCGCCGGTGATCTGACGCAGCGGCCGTACCTCGACACCCGGGTCGGTCATGTCGCAGATGAAGTAGCTGATGCCTCGGTGCTTGGGCAGGTCCGGGTCGGTGCGGGCGATGAGTATCGCCCATCGGGCCACATGGGCACTGGACGTCCAGACCTTCTGGCCGTCGACGATCCAGTCCCCGTCGGCCGCTTCGCGCACGGCGCGGGTGCCCAGCGCGGCCAGGTCGGACCCGGCGCCCGGCTCGCTGAAGAGCTGGCACCACACCTCCTCGCCGACCCACAGGGGGCGCAGGAAGCGCCGCTTCTGCTCCTCGGTGCCGAAGCCGAGGATGGTGGGGGCGGCCATGCCGAGGCCGATACCGATGCGGCGCGGGTCGTTGTCGGGGGCGCCTGCTGCGGCGAGTTCGGCGTCAACGACCGGCTGCAGGGAGCGGGGTGCGTCGAGTCCGCCGAGCCCGGCCGGATAGTGCACCCACGCGAGGCCGGCGTCGAAGCGGGCCCGCAGGAAGTCCGTGCGTTCCGTGGTGGCCGGGGGGTGCGCGGCAAGCAGCTCCCGGGTGCGGCGGCGGAGTTCGGCCGCGTCGATGGCCGTCATCGGGCGGCTCCCGCCGGAAGGACGACGATACGGCCGGTGCTCGTGCCGTCGGCGACACGCTGGACCGCGTCCGCCGCACCGTCCATCGCGACACGCTCGCTGATCAGCGGCTTGATGACACCGCGCGCCGCGAGCGCGGTGAGCTCCTGGTGGCAGGCGCGGACCGCGGCCGGGTCCTTGGTGTTGTACAGACCCCAGTGGAGCCCGACGATCGAATAGTTCTTGACCAGTGCGTGGTTGAGCGCCGGGGTCGGGATGACGCCGCTCGCGAAGCCGACGACGATCACCCGGCCCTCGAAGGCGATGCACTTCACCGACTTGGCGTACGCGTCGCCGCCGACCGGGTCGTACACGACGTCGGCGCCGCGCCCACCGGTGGCTTCCTTGACCGCCGCGACAATGTCCTCGGTGCGGCGGTCGATGACCAGGTCGCAGCCGAGCTCATGGGCGATCTTGGCCTTCTCGGGGCCTCCGACGACCCCGATGACCTTGGCCCCGGCGGCCTTGCCGAGCTGGACGGCCGCGCTGCCGACACCGCCCGCCGCGGCGTGCACGAGGAGGGTCTCGCCCGCCTGGAGGTGAGCCCTGCGGTGCAGTCCGAACCAGCCCGTCTGGTAGCCGATGTGCAGCGCGGCCGCTTCGGCGTCGTCCAGGGTGTCCGGGGCGGGCAGAAGAGCCGCCTCGTCCGCGACGACGTACTCGGCGAAGCCGCCGTTCGGCAGGGCGGGGGTGGCGAGGACCCGGCGCCCGTCCTGCGTCTCGCCGCAGATCTCGACTCCCGGGGTGAACGGCAGGGGCGGCCGCACCTGGTACTGGCCGCGGCAGAGCAGCGCGTCCGGGAAGTTGATGTTCGCCGCGAGCACCTTGAGGAGCACCTGTCCGTCGCCGGGCGTGGGCCGCTCCGTCTCCTCGAGCCGCATCACCTCGCTCGGCTCGCCGTTCCGGTGCACTCGCCATGCCTGCATGAGGGGCCTCCACAACACTGTCGGCATTACCACTGCTCCGGCGCATACTAAGCGGTCGCTTGCCCACCTGGGAACAGCCTGCCCGGACCGATTCGGCCGAGCCGGGACATGACTGCGCGCCCGGCACGCCCCGAGAGGTCCGGGGGTGCCGGGCGCGCGGCCGGCCGGAGCGGAGCCGGCCGGTGTCGAGGGCCGCTCCGACGGACCTACCGGTTCAGCCGACCACCAGCTCGGCGATCTGCGGCGCCGCCGACCCGGCACGCCAGGCGAGACGTACCGCATCAGCTGTGCGACCGGTCGTGTTCACCCTGGTGTACGGACCGTCGAGCTCGCCGACGGTGTGCCAGGTGCCGTCGACGCCCCGCAGCTGGATGTCGGCGAGGGCGTCCGCCCCGGCCGGCTGCAGGACGGTGACGGACCCGACGGAGCGCACGGAGCCGAGACCCAGCTCCAGCACCTCACCGGCCTCGGGCGCGCGCGCCGCCCGGTAGACGGTGCCCAGGTCACCGTCGGCCGCCGAGCGCAGGGCGGATCCGCTGGAGGCGGGCGGCCCGCCGGCCACCGCACCGTCCTTCAGCTCGACGGCGAACTCACGCACGACAAGCCAGTTCGTCTGGCCCGCGGTCGCCCGCGCCCGCACATAGCGGGCCTTCGTACCGGCGGGGGCTGTTGCGGTGACATCCGGCTTTCCGGAGAACGTGGTGAGCTGCTGCCAGCTCTGCCCGTCGACGGAGTACTCCAGCACGCCGTCGTGGAGGTAGTCGCCGGTGCTGCCGGGCTTGGCCATGGCGAGGGTGATGTCGCCGATCTCCCGTGCCCGGCCCAGGTCGACGGTGAGCTGATCACCGGCGGCGGGGGGCGCGTCGCTCCAGAAGTACGTCGAGTCGTCGCCGTCGAGCATCCGGGCGACGGTGTTGGTCTGGTACGTTCCGAGGCTGGTCGATGCCGTGGGCCTGCCGCTCACACCGATGATCCGGTCGTGTTCGGCACTCGCCTTGTCGACGAATCCGTCCAGCACCCCGTCGCCGACGATGACCGGCACCTTGCGACCGTCAAGGCCCGTGTAGGTGAAGGACTTCGCCTCGGCGACGAGTGCGGGCAGCTGCCGACGGAGCTCCCAGGCCTGCGCGCCCTTTCCGGCGCGCGCCGCCTCGACCATGCGCAGGGCGGTGCGGGTCGCGGTTGCCCAGGCCTCGGTGGCGTCCAGCCAGGGGCCGGAGTCGTCGATGAACCCACGGTCCGGGAGGCTGCCGCGCAGGCGGTCCGGGGCGTCGCCCAGATCACGGAGCACCGAGGTGAGCCGCGCCACGTCCCCGGACTTCCAGTAGCGGGCGAACTCGGCTGCCAGGTCGGGTGCTTCCTGCTTGTTCAGCGCCGAGCTGTAGTTGATGTCGGCGAAGGCCCGCAGCGCCTTCTCGGTGCGGGCGTCGCCGCCCGCGTACTCCTTGAGCCCCTGCAGCCACGAGGCCCGCTCGTCGTACGCGGCGTCGTTCCAGGAGTAGTCCGCGACCGTGTAGAGCGAGAGCTTGGAGGCGTACGGCTGGATCATCGGGTTGGCGGTGATCCCGGCCAGCTCCCCCGGCAGCCCCTTCTCGCGGCCGTTGAACGGGCCGAGCAGCAGCCGGTTGGTGACGTAGTCGTTGACCGGGTAGTTGTCCCAGGTCAGGATCGGGTGGTTGAAGACCGTGCGGGCGGCCTTGGCCTGGGCGACGGTCATCGTCGGCGCGATGACGCCGACACCCGTCCACTCGACGAGGACATCGGGGTCGAGTTGCTCGGCGAGCGCCGTCTTGTAGGGCGACGCCGAGACGTTGTAGTACTCGGTGGGCACCATCTGGAGCGGCTGGGCGCCCGGGTGCGTGGCGATGAACTCCTTGTTCACCTTGTTCAGGAGGTACGCCTGCGCGGCACCCGCCGCACCGCCGCCGGTCCCCCACTTCTCCTCGTCCGCCGCGCAGTTCCAGTCGGTGTAGCTGATGTCGTCGAGTGGGACGGCGAAGGTGCGTACACCGATGTCCCAGATCGTCTGGAACTTGTCGACGAGCGCCTTGGCGTCGGCGTCGGAGCTGTAGCAGACGGAAAGTCCGGGCGAGAGGGCATAGGTGAACTCGACGTGCCGCTGCACGGCCCGGTCGGCGAGTTCCTTGATCTGCGCCAGCTGATCGGCGGGATACTGGTCGCGCCACTTCGCGCGGAGATACGCGTCGTCCTTCGGCGAGTACACATAGATGTTCATCTTGTGCTCGCCGTAGTAGTCGAGCTGGTCGAGGCGCGCCGCATGGGACCAAGGCGTGCCGTAGAAGCCCTCGATGACGCCGCGCAGCGCGGTGCCCGGCCAGTCGCGCACGGCAAGCCCGTCGACCTTGGTGCCGGGGTGGTTCTGCCGCGGCAGGATCTGACGGAGGGTCTGGGCGGCGTAGTACGTGCCGGTGGTGTCCTTGCCCGCGAGGACGATGCGGTCGGCACCGATGCCGAGGACGTATCCGTCGGCGGGCAGCGCGTCGGGGCCTTCGATGTGCTGGGCCGCGAGGGCGGCGGTGGCACCGATGTGGACGGTGAGTCCGCTTCTGCCGGGGCTGTCGCTCCGTACGATCCGCTGCGCACCGGCTCGTCGCAGCGCGGCTTCGACGACCTTCACGGAGGGTTCGTCGGAGGTGTCGCCCGTCACGAGGGTGACGGTGGGGCTGATCGTGATCCGGTCGGACCGGGTCCTGACGGATTGCGGGGTCGGGGTGATGGCCGGAGTGCGTCGGCCGGTCTCGGCATTCGTCAGGGCGTCCGTCCGGCCGCTGTCGGCGGCCTGGGCAGCCGGCGCGGCGGTCAGCAGGCCACCGACGAGCAGACTCGCGGCCGCGGCGAGCGCGGTGAGACGGGGTGGGCGAGGCGTCACAGGTCCTCCATGGGTCACTCAAGTCATCAGAGTCGCGCAACACAACGAGACCGAATTCAACATCGTGGCGCCGACATGTCAATGGTCTGGACAACATCAACGCCTGGACCTGGTGTTTTGTCTTCGCAAGAGGGGTGCGATACACGCCCTGACGGGTCGTGGGCCGGAGCGGCTGCCGGGAACGCGGGAAGAGCCGGCGGTCGTGGCGGGCCCAACGACGGCCCCGGTCGGCGACATCCGGGAGCCGGAGCAGACCACGGAGGTGGTCGACGCGAAAGAGGCGACACGAGGCCCACCGGACGCGCTGACCGACAACGCGTCGGCCAACTATCGTTTTCCCGCAAAGCAGTTGGCGCCGAACGCCCGGCGAGCGGCGGACCATGTGTGTGATGGACTCACGACGCGCGCCAGCCGCTCCACCGCAGGACCGAGACCTCGACCACCGGTCCGTCAGGAGGGTGCTCGGCGTACTGCCGGTATTTCGCCCTGAGCAGGCCGACACAGCGGGCGGCCTCGGAGAAGCGGTCGGGTGACGGGAGCACCCGGGCCTCGCCATCGGCCCGCACCCACCACAGCCGGTCCCAGTCCTCCTCGTAGTGGTCGGTGAGCAGACAGACCGAAGGGTGGGCGGCGATGTTGGCCAGGCGTTTCAGGCGCGTCGTCCGCTTCGGTTTGTGGTCCACGGCCAGCATCACCGTGTCGCCGTCCAGGGCGAACACCACCGGCACCAGATGCGGGCGGGAGGCCGCGTCGATCGTCGCCAGGTGGGCGATGCGCGCCGCGGCGAACCTCTCCCGGGCCTCAGCACTCGTCAGAGCGGGCATCGCACCCCTTACGACAGTTGCGGCGATCACGGCGGGCGGTCGGGGATTTCCGGATCGACCCCACACCCCGAGGCGCATCTCAGCGGTATCGGCCGGCCACTTCGGCCAGCCGGTCGAGGTACTCCAGCGTCTCCCGTTCGGGCATCGTCGGCACGTAGAACAACAGTCGTTCGACGCCCAGACCGATGTAGCCCTCGATCTGACCGGGGTCGTCGGAAGCCGCGTACACCGTCACCGGCACCTCTCGCTCGGCAAGTGCGCGCAGCCGCTCGATCCGTGGACCGAGCTCCTGCGGCGAGGCGCTGTTGGCCAGCCACGCGTCTCCGAGTTGCGCCACCCGCGGGAACGCGCCCTCGCCGCCACCGACGTAGATCGGCGGATGGGGTCGCTGCACGGGCTTGGGCCATGCGAAGACCGGATCGAAGTTCACGAACTCACCGTGGAACTCGGCTCTCTCCGAGGTCCACAGCTCTCGCATGGCGCGCAGCCGCTCGTCGGTGAGCCGGCCACGGGTCGAGGGATCCGTGCCGTGGTTCCGCATCTCCTCACGGTTCCAGCCGACACCGATACCGAAGATCACGCGGCCGCCGGAGACCAGATCGAGCGAAGCGACTTCCTTCGCCGTGATGATCGGGTCCCGCTGCGGGATCAGGGCGATACCGGTGCCCAGCAGCAGCCGCTCGGTCACCACGCCGACCGCGGTCAGGGCAACGAAGGGGTCCAGGGTGCGGTAGTAGACCTCCGGCAGTTCACCACCGCCCGGGTAGGGCGTCTGACGGTCGGCCGGGATGTGGCTGTGCTCGGCGATGAACAACGAGTCGAAAGACCGTTCTTCGAGCGCGGCCCCGAGCGAGGTCGGGCCGATTCCCTGGTCGGTGATGAAAGTCGATACCCCGAATTTCACGGCGGCTCCGTCGAGGATTGAGTGGGGAGAGGACGGGTGGCACAGATCTGTTGACTACCCGCCCCCGGCGTTCCCGTTTCCATGACCACCCGGGAGAACCATCGCGTGGCCCCCCACCTCACTGGACCGGGCGGTGATCGCCCCGTCCACGGCGACGGTCCTCGATGCCCGGGACGGCAAGCGTCTGGCCACCAAGGTGTCCACTGCCGCACTCCAGCGGATCTTCGGCGTACCGCCGCTCGCCGTCGCCCTCTTCATGCTGGTCGATACGGTGGTCCGAGCCACGCCACGCCGTCACCGGCCGGCCGGGATCCGGGCTCAGGCGAGCGAGAGGAACAGCTTCTCCAGCCGGGCGCGCATCTGGTTCCGGTCGGCCGGTTCGGCGGTGTCGTCGGCCATGCAGTGCTGGAGGCCCGTCGCGATGATCGCGAAACCCGCCCGGTCGAGCGCGCGCGAAACAGCTGCCATTTGGGTGATGACGTCCTCGCAGTCCCGGCCTTCCTCGATCATCCGGATGATCGCGGCAAGCTGGCCCTGAGCGCGGCGAAGGCGATTGAGGACCGATTTCAGTTCATCGGCCGCCATGTCGAGTTCCACACATCCTCCTCCGAATACCCCAGGGGGTATTCTAGCCTGTCCGGGGTACGCCCCGGCGACGAAAGGAAGCTCCCCTCGTGACCAGCCCCGCCTCTCTCTCCCCCGCCCAGGCCGCGGCCCGGATCGCCGAATTCACCGTCATCGACGTGCGCGCCCCGGGCGAGTACGGCTCCGGGCACGTGCCGGGCGCGCTGAACATCCCGCTGGACCGTCTCGACGAGGCGCTGCCCGCCCTGAAGGCGGCGTCGGCCCGCGGCTCCCTGCTCGTGGTGTGTGCCTCCGGGATCCGTTCCACCCGCGCCTGCGACGTTCTCGCCGCGGCGGACATCGACGCCGTCACGCTGTCCGGCGGCACGTCGGCATGGGAGGGCGAGGGCCACGGCCTGGACCGCCCCGCCGGCGCCCGGGCCACCTGGCCGATGGAGCGTCAGGTCCGGTTCGCCGCCGGTTCGCTCGTGGTGGCCGGTCTGCTCGCGGGTCGGCGCTTCCCGGCCGCACGCTGGCTGTCGGCGGGCATCGGCTCCGGGCTGGTCTTCTCCGCGGTGACCAACACCTGCGGGATGGCGGCCGTTCTCTCGAAGCTGCCGCACAACCGGGCCCCGCGCTCGGCTGCGGACTTCGACGCCACGCTGGACGCACTGCAGAACTGAAGCGGTACGGAAGTGCCCGTACGGCAGGAGCCGGTCACGCCACCGGCGTGACCGGCTCCTGCCGTGAACAAGCAGGTCAGACGTCGTCCCGGACGAGGGCCAGCAGCCGGTCCAGCACCCGCGGTCCCCCGGCGCGCAGGCCGTCGTGCTCGAACTCGTTCGTCACCCAGGTGCGCAGTCCGCGGATCGACGCGGCGGTGCGCAGCGCATGCTCCGTGTCTACGTACATGTCGTCGTGGTAGACGGCCGCGGCGACCGGCACCTGGTTGGCGGCGAGGCGCTCGGGGTCGTACAGCTCGGGCCAGTCGGTACGGGAGGCGAGCAGTTCGGCGGTCTCGCGCAGCGGGCGCAGCGCCGGGTCGACCTCGAAGTGCCAGGGGTGGATGGTCTCGCCGGTGAGGAGCACCGGCCCGTCGCCCGCCAGGGCGGTGGCGACGTCGAACTGGGGGAATTCGGCGCGGACCCGCTCGGCGGCCCAGCCGGTGGGCTGCTTGCCCTGGCCGTAGATCGCCTCGTGCATCAGGGCGTACAGGGGGTGGCCCGCGAACGAGTTGGCGGTGCGCATGGCTTCCTGGAACGTGTCGGAGAGCTCGATGCCCAGCGGCGTGCGGACGAAGGCGTTCTCCAGCAGGTAGTGCAGCTGGTGGCTGCCGTTGCCGCTGCCGAGCATGATGCCCAGGGACTGGAACCCCTCGGGCGTGAGGCGGTGTCCGGCGCTCTCCGGGCGGTGCTCCGCAAGGTACGCGGCGATCTCGCGGACGCGCTCGACGTCCTGCGGGTAGCGGGCGTAGTGGGCGGCGACCTTGCGCTCGATCCGTGGGTACGCGGCGCGGTAGACGTCGTCCGCGTGGGCATCGAGCGAGGGCAGCCCGCCGGTGATCAGGACAGCCTTGAGCCCCTCGGGGGCGGCCGACAGGTAGTGGACCGCACAGAAGCCGCCGAACGACTGGCCGAGCACGGTCCACGGGGCGCCGCCGGTCAGCTGCGGCCGGATCAGCTCGCAGTCGCGCACGATGTTGTCGGAGCGGAAGTGGGCAAGATAGTCGGCCTGCTCGCGCGGGCCGCCGCGCAGCGGCAGCGTCTGCCGGTTGGCGGGGGTCGAAAGGCCGGTGCCGCGCTGGTCGAGGAGCAGCACGCGGAACTCCTCCACCGCCCGCCCCAGCCAGGCCTCCGTACCGACGAAGCGACGGGCCCCGAAGCCCGGTCCGCCCTCCAGATAGACCAACCACGGCAGATCGTCGCCGGCCTTGCCGCGGGCGACGGCTTCCCGGCCGAAGAGCTCGATCTGCTCACCGCCCGGATCGGTGTGATCGAGAGGAACCGTGAAATGACGGTCGGTGAGAACGACGCCGGGCTGCCGGTAACTGCTCAAGAGATGCTCCTGGATCAGATGTTTCACGGACAGTTCAGCACACGGCCGTGACTCGGACGGTCCCGGCCCGTGTGCGCAGCGCGCGGGGCGCTCCTAGCGTGCAGTCATGATCCGGTTCGAGCAGGTCAGCAAGGTCTATCCGGACGGTACGACCGCGGTCGACGGGCTGTCCTTCGAGGTGGGCGAGGGGGAACTCGTCACGTTGGTCGGACCGTCCGGCTGCGGCAAGACGACCACGATGATGATGGTGAACCGGCTGATCGAGCCGACCTCGGGCAGGATCCTGGTCGACGGCGAGGACATCGCGCAGGTCGACCCGGTGAAGCTGCGCCGCCGGATCGGCTATGTCATCCAGCAGGTCGGGCTCTTCCCGCACCGGACGGTCCTCGACAACACGGCGACCGTCCCCTCGTTGGTCGGCTGGAAGCGGGCGAGGGCGCGGGAGCGGGCGGCCGAGCTGCTGGATCTGGTGGGACTGGACCCGAACACGTACGGGTCCCGCTACCCCGCCCAGCTTTCCGGCGGCCAGCGGCAAAGGGTGGGCGTGGCACGGGCGCTGGCCGCCGATCCGCCGGTTCTGCTGATGGACGAACCGTTCGGCGCGGTCGACCCTGTGGTGCGCGAGCGGCTGCAGGACGAGTTCCTGAGCCTGCAGGCGGCGGTCAGGAAGACGGTCCTGATGGTGACCCATGACATCGAGGAGGCGGTCCGGATGGGCGACCGGATCGCCGTGTACGGGGAGGGGCGCATCGAGCAGTTCGACAGCCCGGCGGCCGTGCTCGGCATGCCCGCGACTCCGTACGTGGCCCGGTTCGTGGGCGCGGACCGGGGGCTGAAACGGCTGTCGGTCACCACGATCGAGCCGGACGACCTGGAGGAACCGCCGGTGGCGCGGCTCGACGAACCCGCCCGGACGGCGGCGGCCCGGCTGACCGGCGCGGACGCCCGCTGGGCGGTCGTACTGAACAGCGAGGGCGAGCTGCACGGCTGGGTGTCGGCGGACGCTCTGCGGACCGCCGGAGAACATCGCACGGTCGGTGACCTGGCACGCCGGATGGACACGTGGGTGCCGGTCGGCACCCCGCTGAAGCAGGCGTTCAGCGAGATGCTCCAGCAGGACGCCGGCTGGGTGGCGGTGCTGGACGGTGCGCGTTTCCTCGGCGTACTGACTCCGGCGAAGCTCCATGAGGCGCTGCGTCGGTCGGTGGACGCGGACGCGCGGGGAGTGGGACGCGACGAGGTGCGGTTCGACTCGGTGGCGGGCGCGTAGCGAGCGCGCTGCGCGTCGCACGCCACGCGCCCGACAGGACCCGGGGGATCGCCGTCGGACGGCCATGCGGGAAGAGCGCCGCGACCTGAGGCGAACCGCTCGAATCGCTGTCAGGCATCAGAGGGAGCGTCACAGGCCTCCGGCCTGCGGGCAACGTGCATTCGCCGCGCCCGCGGGCCGGATGGCGGATGGGGCCCGACCGACCCCGATCCGCCGGGCAGGCCCTAAACCGCTCGGGCCACCGCAATGGCCCCCTGGAGCCGCTCGCCCGCCTCGTAGACCATGTACGCCGCCCCGTCCTGCGTACCGAAACTCGGCGCCGCGCTGCGCCCGTTGTCCGGTGCGCCGGAGAGCGAGTCATGGAAGAGACCCAGGTGGTCGCGGCGGGAGAAGTCGTTGCCGACCTCGGTGATCAGGAGGTTGCCGCCGCTCTCCTTGTCGTTGTTGTAGACGACGTACGCGCTGCCGTTCCGGGTGAGAAGATGCGGGCCCCCGACATTCACGGCACCGACGTCGGCATGGCTGACCAGTGGTTTCTGGTCGAACGTCCAGTCACGGCCGTCGGCGGACCAGCCCCAGTGGATGTCACGGTGATTGGTGGTGTTGTTCAGCATGAACAGCATCACGTAGCGGGCGCCGCGCGAGGGCAGATCGTGCGGGAAGACCCGGGCGTATGACGTCTCCGTCGTCCCGGCCGGGAGCATCGCCGTGGTCAGCACCACCTTGTCGTACGTGAAGTGGATGCCGTCCTTCGAGCGGGCGAGGCGGGTCGTGGTGTTCTCGCCGTGGAAGTAGAGCCACATCTCCTGCGCGTCCTCGTTCCACAGGACGTGCGGCGACGAGACATGACTGACCTTGTAGTGCGGCTGCCAGTCGTTGGCCACGATCGGGTTGGCGGGGTACTCGGTGAAGGGGCCCTCGATGTCGTCGCCGTAGGCGAGGCAGATGCCACCGGGGGCGTCGTGCGGCGCGTAGTAGAGGTAGTACCGGCCCAGCGGCGCCGGCACCCGGCCCGCCGCTCCCCTGATGCAGGGGAAGATGATCTCGCCGGTGGGGTTGTACTTCAGCTGCGAGGGCTGCAGCAGCGTCTTGACGTACCGGTAGTCGGGGAAGCCGGCGGGCGCGGCGGCCGCGGTGCCGGTCGTGGTGGCGCCGACAGCGAGGACCGTACCGGCGGCTGCGGCTGAGCGCAGGAAGAGGCGGCGGCCCATCCGCGGCTCGCTCTCGGGGTGGATCTGCGGTTCGTTCATGGGTGAACTCCGTCCCAGGAGTGGTGAACGTGTCAGAGGTACGTGGCGGCGGTCACGCAGAATCCGCCGAGGGCGACGGCCCAGACGTACGGCAGCGTGCGGACCATCACCTGCTGGGGCGTGACGCCCGCGTACTGCGCGCTCCACACCGTCTGGGTACTCGTGGGGTCGGCGACGCCGAACACCTGGTTGTACGAGGTGGCGAGACCCAGCACCGCGGTGGCGGGGTAGATTCCCGCTGCGATCAGGACACCGGCAATACCCGCGCCGAGGCCGAAGACGTTGAGCGGGCCGCGGTAGAGGCAGAGCGGTACGAGGACGGTGAAGACGAGCACGAACAGCACGGCGTTCTGCGGGCTGACCGCCTTGACGAGGGGTTCGAGCGCGTCGATCGCTCCGGGCAGTTTCACGGCTGCGAGCAGGATGCCGATGGCGACGAACAGGGCGATCGGTGCGGCGGCGACCTCGAAGCCTCCGTAGAGGGTGCGCAGCAGCCGCTTGTTCATCTCACGCGGCCGGGTGGTGGTGACCAGGCAGTACAGCACGCCCGCGAGCAGCGACGGAATGATGGCCACGTCCAGACCGAGGGCCAGGACCAGGGGCACAACCGGGGTGAGCAGCGCGTACCAAGGGGCGTCACCGAGCCGGACGCGCCGGCCGGAGCGCGGCTTGGCGGCGAGGGACTTGGCGGACCAGGCGTGTTCGACGCCGCGGCGGCGGGACTCGATGAGGACGAAAAGGACCGCGGCTGCCAGTGCGAAGGGGAACAGTTTGATCATGAAGCCTCGGACGGTGGGGACGGGCAATTCGAGCGCGGTGGAGAAGAACTGCCAGATGGGGAGCTCGAACGGCATTCCTGCCGCGATGCCCATGAGGATCGTGCCGGCTGCGGTGACCTTGGGGATGCCGACGGCGATCATCGCGGGGATGCCGATGATCCCGGCGAGCATCGCGGCCGGCGCGGAGCCCGTCACCGTACCGACGAGGGTGGAGACGACGAGGACACCCAGTGCCACCACTACCGGGCGGTCACCGCCGAATTCGACGATCTTGCGGACGAGGGTGCCCGCAATGCCCGTCTCGTCCAGCAGCTTGCCGAGCCAGGAGCCGAGCAGGATGGCGATCATGGTGGCCGCGAGGGCCGGGGCGCCTTCCTGGAGGACGGTGTCCAGAACGCTGTTCTTGCCGGTGAGCGGGGCCCCCGCGACGAAGGCGATGACGATGGCCAGGACGACGAGCGCGAAGGCCGTGGGGAGTTTCCGGGTGAGCATCGCGGCGACACCGGCCGCCATGACGAGGAGGATGACGACGCCCATGGCGTTACTTCTCTCTTCCGTGCGGGGCAAGGGTGGTGCGGTCGCCGGCTTCGGCGAGCGCGGCGGTCAGCAGCAGCGGGCTGCGGCCCAGTCCACAGGCGGTACGGGCGTAGGCGTGAGCGGCGATCTCCTCTGCCCCGGCGACATGGCCGTACAGACGCCTGCGTCCGGCGCTCAGCAGGACATGGCCGAGCGCGCGTTTCAACGCCGCCTTCGCCGGGCCGTGATGGAGCTGTTCATGGACGGCCTCGTGCGCGAGGGCTGCGGCGCGCACCGAGCCCGCCGGGTACCAATGGCGCCAGCCGCGCTCGTCGATCAGGGCTTCGGCACGGGCGAGCGTGTCGGTGTACAGCTCCACGGTCGCGGGGCGTGAGGTGTAGCGGGCGAGGAGGCCGTGCTCCAGTCCGCCGTCGCGTTCGACGATGCGGGCGCGGGACGGAACAGGGGTGAGCCGGGCGCCGAACTCCGTTGCCACGGTGGCCCAGTGGCGCAGCAGGTCGCGGTCGCGGCCTTCGTGCGTGGGGGTTCCCGCCAGAAGTTGTACGCCGAACTCGATGTCGTCCGTGGCGGAGAGATCGATGAGCGCGCTCATGTACGTACCTCCACGACCGCGACCACGGACTCGTCCGCCGAACGGGTACCGAGTTCGCTGCGGGCCAGGGCGAGCAGCGGCTGCGGGTCCAGGACGCCGGAGAGGTCGGCGATGCGGGAACCGAGCAGCAGCCGCAGGGCGGGGGCGCGGACACCGCCGTCGCCGTACGAGGTGGCGTCGGCGACGAGCCGGGCCAGGGTCTCGGGGGCGCTTCCCACGGTGGTGGTCTCCACCAGGGCGTCGGGGGCGTGCAGCCTGACGACGCCGTCGGCGTCGACGACCCGCACCGGGTGCCGGACGGTGCGGAACCGGCGGCGGATCTCGGTGCTGTAGACCGTGTGGGCGGGGGTCCTGGCCAGGACGCTCACGGCCGACGGGTCGGCTTTCAGGCTTGCCGCCGCGGCGTGCAGCCGTTCGTTCTCGTCGGCGCGGTGTGCGCGGTCCTGGGTGCGCAGTTCGGTGGCGCCGGTGGCCACCGCCCGTACGGTGCTGGTCTGCGGGTCCACGGTCACCTCGACCTCCACCCCGTCCGCCGCGGCGCCCTGTGCAACGACGGCTGCCTCGGCCTCGGCGCGGACGGCGAGGATCTGTTCCTGGCCGGCGCCCGGGATGATCCGCTCGATCTGCTCACGGACCAGGGCGAGGGCGACCCCGATGGGACTGATGACCTCGCTGTGCTGGGCGATCCGGCCCTCCTGGCCGGTGACCGAGGCGAGATGGGGGGTGACGGATGCGGCACCTCCGCCTCCTCCGACCAGTACCGTGGTGTCCTTGTCGAGCCGGTAGTCGCGGATCATCGCGTCGGTCACGGCCCTGACCTGTTCGGCACCCTTGTCGAGGAGCTGGGCGGCTGCCGTCGCGACATCGGTGGAGAGTGCGGCGGCCAGCGGGGCCAGGGCGGCACGGGCGACGTCCTGGTCGCAGCGGGCGAAGTCGCCCTCGGGTACCCGGCCCAGCGCGTTGGCCGCACAGGTCATCGTGATCGCGTACCTGCCGCCGGCCGCGTCGATGACGGCGTAGTCGTCGGGGTCGCCCTCCATCGGCCGGACGGTGGTGATGCGCGCGTCGCGCAGTTCGTCGAGGGTGGCGAAGCAGGCGTACGGCAGTCCGGCGATGTGCGCGCTGCGCGGCCCGGCACCGATCACCTTGCCGCCGCCGATCCGGACCATGGAGCCGCCGCCGACGCCCACGGTCCGCACATCGAGTGCGGAGAGGTACGACGCCTTCCCGAGGATGGTGGCGTGCCGGACGGCGACCTTGCCACGGCGGACGACACTGATGTCGGTGGAGGTGCCCCCGGTCTCCAGGAACAGGCCCTCGCTGATCCGTTCCTGCATCAGCGCACCCGCCACCCCCGCGGCAGGCCCGGAGAGTACGGTCAGCAGGGGGCGCCTGCGCATCTCGTCGAGCGACATCACACCGCCGTCGCAGCGCATCACCATCAGAGGTGCGCTCACCCCGGCCTTGGTGATGGACGCGTCGACGAGGTCGGCGGTGGCGAGCATGCGGGGCAGGATGGCGGCATTGACCACGGCGGTACGGGTCCGTTTGGCGAGTCCGTACAGAGACGTGATCTCGTGCGCGGCCGTCATCGGGAGGCCGTGCGGGCGGGCCGTGTCGAGGACCGCCTGCTCCCCCTCCGGGCGGTCGACGCTGAACGGCTCGCTGGCGACAAGGACTTGGGCGCCGTCACGGGTGACCGCGTCGACGGCCCGCCGCACCTCGTCCGGATCGTCGGGGTCGGCCACATGTGCGTAGGAGAGCGGTAGCCGTTTGCCCGGGGTGAGTTCGAGCCTGCCGAGCGAGGCGAGTCGGCGGGTGAGCGCACCGCCCGGCCCCGCTCCGATGCCGATCAGTCCGACGGTGGCGACATCGCCCTCCAGCAGGGCGTTGGTAGCCTGTGTCGTGCCGTGTGCCAGGAAGGCTACGTCCTCGGCGGCACGGCCGGTCTGCTCCAGCAGCCGGTCGAGCGCTTGGACGATGCCGTGGGCGACCCCGTCCTCGTGGTGGTGGCTGGTGGGTACCTTCACCTGCCCCAGCAGGTCGAGGGTCGTGGCGTCGACGGCCACGGCGTCGGTGAAGGTTCCGCCCACGTCGATACCGACGCGGATGCGGTGGGTGGTCATGGCTGGGCACCTCCTTGTGCGGGTGGGTTGATGCGCGGGCGGGCCGGGTGGGACAGGTGGAGCTGTCCCACCCGGCGTTTCACTGGTTCGGGTCCGGCGAGGCCGGCGGTCAGTAACCGCGTACGTCGGGCCAGTGGCGCTGAACCCCGTGGCGGTCGAGCAGCCGCGCGAACGCCTCGTACCGCTTGTCCTCGGCCTGGACCTGGTGCGGTTCGACGCCTTCGGCGAGACAGTGGGCGGCCAGGGCACCGGCGACCTCGCCGAGGTTCCACTCCACCGGGTGGAGCCGGTAGCAGCCGTTCGTGAT
Organism: Streptomyces sp. NBC_01717; assembly: GCF_036248255.1. Classification (NCBI taxonomy): domain Bacteria; kingdom Bacillati; phylum Actinomycetota; class Actinomycetes; order Kitasatosporales; family Streptomycetaceae; genus Streptomyces; species Streptomyces sp. NBC_01717. Next base: position 1,023,936 of record NZ_CP109178.1, read on the forward strand.
GTGGGTGGTGCCGATGTTCTTGCCGGCCGGCAGCAGATTGCGGACGCGGCGCGGCACGAGGGCGCCGAGCGGGATCTCGAACGGCACCGAGCCGATGTCGATGTAGTTGTCGCCTCCGGTGGAGGGGTGCAGATCGATGCGGTAGCTGCCGACACCGACCGCGTCCCGGTGGTGTGTCCCGCCGTGCGGACCGACGAGATCGATCGCCACGTCGTGCTCGGTGACGGTGGTGACGGCCTTGATCCGGCGGGACTCGCGTACGTACGGGGCCTTGGCGAGGCCGTCGTCGGTACCGGTGATGTCGGGGCGGATCCGCAGTCCGGGGAAGCCGGTGCCACCGTCCTGACGCGGAGCCTCGGTCTGCAGCCAGTACAGGAGCGAGAGCGACAACTGCCGTGCCTCGGCGACGGCTTGGGCCGACACCTCTTCACCGGCGCCGACGAGGGGCTTGAGCCAGTAGTCGTTCAGAGGCCAGTTGACGAGCGTGATGTCGGAGTCGAAGGCGCCGGGGCGGTGCATCCCGCGGGCGAGGATGCGGCGGAAGCCCCACAGTTCCTTGTCGCCCGCGTCCGCGCTCTGATCGGCGCTGACGGCGAGCGGGTCGATGTCCGGGTTGGGGACGAAGGTACGCGGTACCGATTCCAGGGAGCGGGGGTCGGGCGCCTGGAAGCCGAGGAGCGGGCCGGGCCAGAAGTCGGGGCGGTAGGAGCGCCAGAACCCGTAGTCGGCGGGGCGGTCGATGGTGTGCTTCTCGCCCTCGTGGTGGGAGAGCGCGAAGCAGACGGTGATGCCCTGCTGGTTGAGCGGCTGGGCCTGTTCGGGGGCGTGCGGTTCGTCGAACTCGCTCTGCGCCTCGGCGCCGATGGCGTGCTCGACGCCGCCGAGTTCGAGGAGTTCGCCGGTCTCGGTGGCATCGATGACGTAGCGGGCGGTGACGGTGGTGCGGTCGCCGGTCCGGAGACTCTCCAGGGTCACCGCCCGGATGACATCGTTTTCCGACTCCGCCGTCACGGCCCGGTGTTCGGTGAGCAACGTGAGCCGGCCCGCCGCCCGGTGCGGGGCGAGCATCGCCTCCAGCACGGTGAGCGCGATGCGTGGTTCATGGCAGAGCTTGCTGACCCGCCCGGCGCCCGGGTTGAGGTCGGTGAGGGCGAGGGCTTCGGAGCGCATCGGGTACCACTGACGGTAGTACGCCCGGATCCCTTCGCGCAGTCGGCGGTACGAGGCGGTGGTGCCGAACTGCTCCACCCATGGGTGCTCGTCCGGTGGGACGGCCTGGGAGGTGAGCTGGCCGCCGATCCAGTCGGTCTCCTCGGTGAGGACGACGGTGCGTCCGGCGCGGCAGGCGGCGAGTGCGGCGGCGACGCCGCCGAGTCCGGCGCCCACGATGAGGATGTCCGGTTCGGGTATCACAGGTCTCCTTGTGCTGTACGTGCAGGTGGTGCGGTCGGTCGGCTCTGGTGGGCCGGGGGCGGTGGTCCGGCCGTAGCGCCGGGTCGGAACGCGCAGGCCACCAGGGGTTCGGTGGCCTCCTCCCCCGCGACCAGCGCGGCGAGCATCCGTACAGCCGCCGCGCCGAGTTGGGTGCGGGGGATGTCGAAGCCGGTGGGTTCGGGGCCGTCCGCGAGGTCGGCGGGCGGGCTGCCGAGGAGCGCCAGCGAGGCGTCGCGCGGGCAGTCGATCCCGGTTTCGGTGACGGCACGGCGCAGGGCGCGCCAGGCAGCTCCGGTGTCGGTCTCCTCGGCGACAAGCGCCGTGACGCCGTCGGCGAGCCAGTCCCGCAGCCGTTCGGGGGTGAGGTCTCGTTCCGGGTCCGCGGAACGGAAGACTGTCTCGGGGCCGCCGGGAAGCCCGGCCGCCTCCAGCCCCTTGAGGAAGCCGTGTTCACGGTCGGTGGAGGCGGGTGCCTCGTCGTCCTCGCGGATCAGCAGTATCCGCCGGTGCCCCAGTGCGGCAAGGCGGGCGACGACCTCGCGGCTGGCGCTCACGTAATCGGCACCGACCCAGGCCAGGCCCTCCAGTTCGTCCCGGCGGCCGAGATGCACCACCGGGAAGCCGTCGGCGACCAGCCGCTGCAGCTCCTGGGCCGGCGCGTGCCGACCCAGGAACAGACAGCCGTCGGCGAGGCGGACCCGGCTCAGCGCGTCGGGCCCGGCGGCCCCCGCGCCGCCGGTGCTCGAACCGGTGAACAGCACCAGGTCGTAACCGCGTTCCGCGGCCTCGCGCTCCACGCCAACCAGGAACGGGTAGTACGAGTGCTGCACATCGGTCGGGAACGTCGCGGTGAAGCTGAAGACGCCCAGCAGGTTGTTGCGCGCCGCCGCCAGTCTGCGGGCAGCCGGGTCGGGGACGTAACCGAGGCTGCGTGCCGCCTCCAGAACCTTCTGCCGGGTCTCCTCCGAGATCGTGGCGCCCTGCTTCTTGTCCGCGAGCACAAGCGAGACCGTGGCCTGTGAGACCCCGGCGAGCCGTGCGACCTCGGCCTGACGCGGGCGGGCCGTGCGGCCTGCCGGTGCGGGTGAACGGCCGGGCCTGGCCCGCTTCCTGGGTTCCTCCACCATGGCTCCTCAGATCAGGTAATGCGTATTAGTAATGCGCATTAACGAGTACTGTGAGGGTCGGTCCGGTGCCCGTCAAGGGTTCGGACACAACTTCTCCCCGGCGCAAGGGCACCCTCGCCCGCGCGCCGCCAACCCGTACGGTGCGATCAACCATCCCCACGGTGATCACTCACCCCTGCGAAGAAGGCGGTTCCGCATGTCGCTGTTCGATCTACCCCTCGACGAACTGCGCGACTATCGCAGCCGTTCGGTGGAGCCGGAGGACTTCGACGCGTTCTGGTCGAAGACCCTCGACGAGGCAAGGTCCCACGACCTCGACGCCCGGTTCGAGCTGCGTACCGGCACAGGGCTGGCGACCGTCGACGTGTACGACGTGACGTTCGCGGGCTTCGGCGGTCACCCGGTCAAGGGCTGGTTCGTCGTCCCGGCGGGCACTACCGAACCACTGCCAGTGGTCGTGGAGTTCATCGGCTACGGCGGCGGGCGGGGCCTGGCCCACACCCATCTGCTCTGGGCGTCGGCCGGTTTCGCCCACTTCGTGATGGACACCCGGGGCCAGGGCAGCGGCTGGCTCGTCGGCGACACCCCCGACCCGGTGGGCAGCCCGCCCTCGTACCCCGGTTTCATGACCCGTGGCATCGAGGACCCGCACGCGTTCTATTACCGGCGCGTGTTCACCGACGCGGTACGTGCGGTGGAGGCTGCGCGCTCGCATCCGCTGAGCGATGCGGCGCACACCGCGGCCGTCGGTGTGAGTCAGGGCGGCGGCATCACGCTCGCCGTCGGCGGGCTGATACCCGACCTCACGGCGATCGCGCCGGACGTCCCGTTCCTGTGCGACTTCCCCCGCGCGCTCACCGTCACCGACCGCAACCCGTACCGCGAGGTGGGCAGCTACCTCAAGACGCACCGGGGCCGGGCCGAACGGGCGAGGGCCACTCTGTCCTACTTCGACGGGGTGCACTTCGCCGCACGCGGGCGCGCACCGGCGCTGTTCTCGACGGCTCTGGAGGACATGACCTGCCCGCCCTCGACCGTCTTCGCCGCCTTCAACGCGTACGCCCACCAGGACAAGGCCATCGAGGTGTACGACTTCAATGATCACGAGGGCGGTGGACCGTTCCAGGAGGCCGCGCAGCTGGGCTGGCTGCCCGGGAAGCTGACGGCCTGATCCCGAAGAAAGGCCCAAAGGGCTGTCCCGTAACCCCCGGCGGGCGCGCGACGACAGCTACGGCACCTCGCCGCGTTGTCGGAACGCCCGAATACGCCCAGTATGAGGACGCCCCTCCGCCTTGCGATGCACCGCATCTGACGCCGCGCGCGGATCCACCAGGGATTACGGGACAGCCCTTAGCCACCGATAAGGAGCGTTTTGGACTCCAGGTAGTTCCGGGCGACGTCCTCGGGCAGCCGTCGCCAGCTGTCCACCAGTTCGTTCATGCGGGCCAGGTCGGAAGTCGTCAGCACAGTGTTGAGCCCGCCCAGTGCGTCGCGTACCCCGGCGCTGCCGGCCTGCGACCGGCTGACGACGGGGACGAGATGGTCGGCGTTCTGAAGGTGTTTGTCGTCGGCGAGCAGCACGAGCCCGAAGTCGTCGAGGGTGGCGTCGGTGGTGGTGGTCAGAACCATCTGGTCCCGACCGCTCTGCACGGCCTGTTTGGCCTGGGTGGTGCCGGCGCCCTTGGGGTCGACGGCGGTGATGTCGATGCCGTACGTCTTCTTCAGCCCGGGTGCGCAGTAAGGCCGTTGTACGCATTCGTCGCCCGCGGCGAGCCGCACCGGCAGCCCGGACCTGCCGAGGTCGCTGAGCGTCTTCAGCCGGTGCCTCGCCGCGTACGGGGCGGCGACGGCGAACGCGTTCTGGTTGACGGCGTGTCCTGGGTCCAGGACGGTGAGGCGGCGGGGGGCGACCAGGGCCCGCAGGGCCTTCATGGTGGTGTCGAGGTCGGGCGAGCCGACGGGGATGGCGTCGGCGCCGTTCTTCTTGGCGTTCAGCCAGTCGGCGAAGGTGGCGGCGTACTCCGGTACGACGTCGATCTGGCCGCTCTCCAGCGCCGGTTCGTAGATCTCCCGGTCGGTGACAGAGATGATCTTCGTGGAATAGCCGGCCCTGTCGAGCAGCAGTGCGTACATCTGGGCGAGCAGATCGCTCTCGGTGAAGCCCGCGGAGCCGACGGTGAAGTGTCTGCTGTCGCCAGGCGGGGCGGTGATGTCTCCCTGGTTCTCCAGGGCGGGCCCGCCGGCGCACGCGGTCCCCGTCAGCAGCAGCGTCAGGAGCACGGATACGGTCCGGCAGGCCCTCATCCGGTGTCCTCACCGCGCACCCAGGCGGGGGCGAAACGCTGCCCGATCTCGAAGGCCCCTTCGACGATCAGAGCGAAGACGGCGACGAGGATCGCTCCTGCGACCACCTGCGGCGTGGAGGCGAGGTTGAAGCCCGCGGTGATGATCCGGCCGAGTCCCCCGCCGCCCGCCAGCGCGGCAAGGGCGGCGGTGGCGACGAGCTGGACGGCGGCGATCCGTACGCCGGTCAGGATGAGCGGCAGAGCGAGCGGCACCTCGACGCGCACCAGCAGCTGCCGACCCGTCATCCCCATGCCGCGGGCGGCCCGTACGACATCCCGGTCGACCTCCCGCATCCCCACGTACGCGTTGGTGAGCAGCGGAGGGACCGCGAAGAGCACCAGGGCGACGACGGTCGGCCCCTCGCCGTACCTGCCGATCGGGGTGAGCAGCAGCAGAACGAGGACGGCGAAGGTGGGAACGGCCCGGCCGACGTTGGAGATGTTGACGGCGAGCGCGCCACCCTTGCCGAGATGACCGAGGACCACAGCCACCGGCAGTGCGATGAGACAGCTGATCAGCAGGCAGACGACGGTGAGGAGCAGATGCTGTTCGAGGCGGTGCCAGATGCCGTTGTCGCCGGACCAGTGGGTGGCGCTGGTGAGCCAGGACCAGGTGTCGGAGAGGGTCTTCACGACTGCCTCCGGGTCCACGGGGTCAGCAGCCGCTGGACGCCGAGCAACAGCAGGTCGGCGCAGACGGCGATGACGACGCAGAGGACGGATGCGGTGAGCACCTGGGCCTTGAAGGAGGTGTTCATCCCGGAGTAGATGAGATTGCCCAGCCCGCCGTAGCCGACGATCGCGCCGACGGTGACCAGCGAGACCGCGGAGACGGTGGCGATCCGGAGCCCGGCCATGGCGGCGGGGAAAGCGAGTGGCAGCTCCACGGCGACCAGCAGACGGATGGGCCCGTAACCCATTCCGCGGGCGGCCAGCCGGGTCTCCTCGGGCACGGCACGCAGTCCGGCGAGGATGTTCCGAACCAGCAGGGTGAGCGAGTAGAGGACGAGCCCCGCGACGACGAGCGAGGCGGAGAGTCCGTAGACCGGGAGCAGCAGCGAGAACATGGCGAGCGACGGCACGGTGTAGAGGATGGTCGTCACGCCGAGCACGGGTCCGGCCGCCCAGCGCCAGCGCCGGGCGGCGAGAGCGAGCGGGACGGCGACGAGCAGTCCGACGAACACGGAGACCGCGGTCAGCTGGAGATGCTGGATGACGGCGTCCTGGAGGATCTCGCGACGGCTCGTTAAATAGGCCCCGCAGAGCCAGTCGTTGCGCGCGAGGCAGTCGTCGGGTGGCGCGGTCACGTGTTCATTGGAACGCGGCGAGGCGGGAGCCGCGCGCCTTGATCGACTGTTCGGGGGCGGCGCGGCCGGCCGGAGTGGAACCCGCGGCGATCGCATGCCATCGGACCGGGCTGCCCTGCGGGCTGCTCCGGTGCCGCCAGGGCGACGGAGCCGCCACCGTCTGCCCGGGGTGACAGGCGGCGCCGCCGCATGTCGTTCGCCCTGCCGTCCGCCCCCGGCGGACTTATGATCGCCGTCCCGCGCCTTCGCGGGCCCGCCTTCGCATACCGCCCCCGCAGCCCGAGCGCACCTGATCAGGGTGACGAGGAGAAGTCATGACCACTCAGTTCGAGGCTACGGTCGAGATCGACCGGCCCATCGCCGAAGTCTTCGCCTATCTCGCCGATGGCGAGCACGACCCGGAGTTCAGTCCACGTGTGATGAGGATCGAGAAGTCACCGGCCGGGCCGACGGCGGTGGGAACGGTGTTCCGGAGCACGGTCAAGGACGCCGGCATGAAGACCCGGCGGGAGTTCCGGATCAAGGAGCTGGCGACGCCCACCCGCATCCGCTGGGAGGAGCTCTCGAAGAACCTGGTCACCGCCGCTGAAGGCGGCTACGACCTCGAGGCCACAGCCGACGGAACGACCAAGGTGCGGATCTTCAATGTCCTGGAGGGCCACGGCATCGGCAAGCTCCTGATGGGCTTCGCCGCCGGTGCCGCGCGCAAGGACGCCCCCGCGTTCGGGCAGCGGATCAAGGCGGCGGCCGAGGCTGCGATCGCCCGCTGAGCAAGCGGTGCCCCGCCCCGTCGGGCTCGTTCACCTCCTGCGGCGTATCGCCTCCACGGGCCGGTCGACGAGCCCCACGAGCAACGTATGAGTGCAGATCACCATGACCGGGGCGAGGACGGCCAGGACCGGACGACGGGCGGCCCGGCGCTGTCTCCACGGGAGGAACCGACTCACCACCGCCGGCGCCGACGAGAGCAGCAGTCCGCGGACGAGCACGGTCCACGCGGTTTCGGAACCGGCGTTGAACCGGCCCGCAGTTCGTCGTTGGGCATGGGTACGACTTGCAGGCTGTAGAGCACGTACATCGCGCAGTGCTTCGCACCGTCCTCGTTGCCCGTGACCGTCGAAGCGGAATGCGAGGAGTGGGCACGGGGACGCATCGCCGTAATGCACGCGGTGAGTGCGCGCACTCATGTGCCACCATCCGCAGAGCGGTTGTGCGCCTGCTGCGTACGAGGGGCAACCGCGCGCCTATGGCCGGGGACGCCCGTGGGCGAAGGAAGACCGCAACACCTGGGGTACACGGTGCCGTCGCAGGCCGCGCCGGCTGAGTGGGGAAAGCAGGTCCGGGACAGCCGTACCCGGACCAGGGCTCGGGCTGCCCGCAGAACGACTTCACCAACCGCAACACCACGTTCATGACGTGGAACCTGCTGCACCTGGCGCGGTTGCTCAAGGACGCGGGTGGCATTCCGGCGCACGGGAACCAGCGCTCGGAGTGGGCCGCCGGCTGCCGCTTCGGGCTCCAGCGTCTGCGTATAGCCGCGGCCCGGACCCGAACCCGGGTTCCCACGTGGGTCAGGCGCGCAGGAGGCGCGTGTCGCCGTTGGGACATGTCGCAGTTGTGACACGTGAGGCCGGCGACACGTCAGCTTCATCAGTGGATTCTTTCGGACAGGTTGTGACCCCCAGCTGTACGAAAGGGTTTTCGCTGATGACATGGATACGCCTGACGGGGGCGATATCGGCAGGGCTGTTGCTGGTTGCCGGAGGCGTGCCTGCCGCCGCCACCACGGGGAAGGCAGCCACCGGGACCTCCACTCGTCCCGCCGCCGTGCCGGGGGCTCGCTCCGCGACCGTGCGACTGGTGACCGGTGACCGGGTGACCGTGACGTCGTTGCCCGGCGGACGGCACACCGCGTCGGTGCAGCCCGGACCCGGGCGCGAGCGTGTCCCCTTCCGGACGCTGGAGGGGGACGACAAGGCACTGACCGTGCTGCCGTTCGACGCCGAGCCGTTGGTGTCCGCCGGCACCCTGGACCGCCGCCTCTTCGATGTGACGGCCCTGATCGCCGATGGCTACGACGAGGCCCACACCTCCGCGCTTCCGCTGATCGTCTCCTCGGAGCCGTCACAGGTCGGGGCCAGGGTCAGTTCACAGGCGGCGAAGGCCGCCGCGGCGACCGCTGACCGGCTGGTGGCGTTCAAGGCGGCCGCGACGCCTGCCCGTAGGCTGGAGAGCCTCGACGCACGGTCGCTGCGGGTCGCCGACGACGACCTGGGACGCTTCTGGAAGACGCTGAACCCCGGCGGAAAGTCGGACGCCGCTCGTGCGTCGGTCGCTCCACGGGTCTCGCTGGACGGCAAGGTGAAGGCCGTGCTGGACCGCAGCACCGCGCAGATCAACGCGCCCGCCGCCTGGAAGGCCGGTTACGAGGGCCAGGGCGTGAAGGTGGCCGTGCTGGACACCGGCGTCGACGCGAACCACCCCGACCTGGCCGGCCGCGTCGCGGAGGCGAAGGACTTCTCCGGCAGCCCGAGCACGGACGACCACTTCGGCCACGGCACGCACGTCGCCGCGACCGTCGGCGGCACGGGCGCCGCGTCCTCGGGCACCCGGCGCGGTGTCGCGCCCCGCGCCGACCTGCTGATCGGCAAGGTACTGGGTGACGACGGCTTCGGCTCGGAGTCGTCCGTCATCGACGGCATGGAATGGGCTGCCTCCCAGCACGCCAAGGTCGTCAACATGAGCCTCGGTTCGGACACCGAGACCGATGGCACCGACCCGATGAGCCAGGCCGTCAACACCCTGACCGCGTCCACCGACACCCTCTTCGTCGTGGCGGCGGGCAACGCGGGCCCGGGGCCGTCCACGGTCGGATCGCCGGGTGCGGCCGACGCCGCGCTGACCGTCGGAGCCGTCGACCGTGACGACTCCCTCGCCTCGTTCTCCAGCCGCGGCCCACGCCTGGGCGACGCGGCGGTAAAGCCCGACGTGACCGCCCCCGGCGTCGGCATCGTCGCCGCCCGCGCGTCCGGCACCACCATGGGCGACCCGGTCGATGCCAACTACACCTCCGCGTCAGGCACTTCGATGGCGACCCCGCATGTCGCCGGCGCCGCCGCGCTGCTGGCCCAGCAGCACCCCGACTGGGGCGCCCAGCAGCTCAAGGACGCCCTGATCAGCACCTCGCACACGGTGCCCGGCACCAAGGTGACCGAGCAGGGCGGCGGTCGCATCGACCTGGCCACGGCCATGGGCCCTGTCACGGCCACCGGCAGCGTCACCCTCGCCCCGCTCCACATCGGCGGCAGCGGGAAGCAGCAGGGGGCCACCGTCCGCTACACCAACACCGGCGACAAGCCGGTGACGCTCTCCCTGGCTGCCACCCTGGCCACCAACACCGGGCGCACCCTCGCCGGCGGCGTGGTCACCCTCGAGTCCGACACGGTGCGGCTGGCCCCCGGCGCCACGGCCGAAGTACCGCTGCGCACCGACGCGGCGAACGCCGTCCGCGGCAAGTACTACGGCTACGTCACCGCCACGTCTGCCGACGGCACCGTGCTCACCCACACCACTGTGGCCCTGAACGTGCATGCCCCGGTACACAAGCTCACCGTGGTCGCCCGCGACCGCGACGGCAAGGTCATCGCGGGCGCCGCTCCGGTGATCTGGGGCGCCGACGGCTTCGTGAACTACACGAGCATGGAGCCGGCCGTCGCCGAAGTGGAGGAAGGCACCTACCAGCTCAGCTTCGGCACGCTGGACACGGCGGCCGACGGCCAGGAGCTGCGCGAGGTGGTCAACCCGGAGGTGAAGGTCACCAAGGACATGTCGGTGACGCTCAACGCCGCCGACACCACCCCGGTGCAGATCCGCACGCCCCGCCCCGCCGAGCAGCGCGGTGTGCTCAGCTACCAGACGTACCGGAAGATCGACGGCAACGGCCTGATCCAGGGCGTGATGTTCTTCGACATCGCCAAGCGCATCTACGTCAGTCCCACCGCCAAGGTCACCGACGGCGACTTCGAGTTCTCCTCGCGCTGGCAGATGGTGGCCCCCCAGCTGCGGGCGAAGGTGTCCGGCACGTCGCTGGGCTTCACCCCGTATTACGTGAACACCTCGCCGGCCTTCAGCGACAAGGGAGCACGGCTGACCGCCGTGGACGCCGGCAAGGGCACGAGCGCCGATCTTCGCGCCGCACACGTACGCGGCAAACTGGCCGTCGTCCGCTGGGACTTCTCCGACGACCGGGCGCTCGCGCAGGCCGCGGCGGACGCCGGGGCCAAGGCACTGATGCTGGTCGTCGAGGACGGCTTCTACCCCTGGACGCGGTGGAGCCCGATCGGTGACCGGATGGCCGTGCCCACCATGCGCGCCGGCACGGCGGAAGGCACCGCGCTGCTCAAGCGCGCCACGCAGCGGACCACGACGGTGGAGTTCTCCGGCACGGTCCGCAGCCCGTACCTGTACGACGTGATGCAGGTGTCCAAGGGCTCCGTCCCCAAGCGGCTGGTGTACACCGTCTCCGAGCGCGAGAGCGCGGTGGTCCGCAGCACGTACACCCGCACCGGTGCCTCGTCCTGGGCGAGCGAGCAGCGTTTCGGATGGCGGCCCTACCAGGACACCGCGTGGAACCAGTACACGCGCTACGTTCCGGCAGGACAGGAACGCGTCGAGTACGTGACCGGCGGTGACACGCTGTGGAAGCACGTCGTGCACCACAACGTCATCGACGTGCCCGACTTCCCGCTGGCGGCCGGCATGCACGACGACACGCGCACCTACCGGCCGGGCCAGCGCGCCACGGAGCGCTGGTTCGGAGCGGTGGTCCGCCCGTCGATCCCGCGTGGTGGGCACCTGCCGTCGGTGCGCAACGGCGACACCCTGTCGGTGTACGTGCCGGAGTTCAACGACTCCGGCGCCGGCCACTGGTCGTTCGCGGAGGCCGACAGCTTCGGTGGCGGCGTCGGCACCGGCGTCGCGGCGGCCGCGGTGAGCGACACGGCCACGGCGGCGCTGTACCGGAACGGAAAGCGGATCGCCGAGTCCGACCAGGGCGCGTGGGGCAACTTCGAGGTGCCCGCGGGCGACGCCGAATACCGGATGGACCTGACGACCGCCCGTACCTCGGACGACTGGCGCTTCGGCACCGGCACGCGAACGTCGTGGACGTTCCGCTCCGACACCGCAGCCGACACGGCCCTGTTGCCGATGCTCCAGGTCGACTACACCGTGCCGGTCGACGTCCGGAACGCGGTGGGCCCGCAGCGCAGGCACACCCTCGGCCTGGACGTCCGGATGCAGGACGGCGTGGCGGCACCGCGCGGCGTCACACTGAAGGTCGAGACGTCCTACGACGACGGGCGGACCTGGACCACTGCCACCACGGCCCGCAAGGGCAGCGGCTTCACCGCTGTTGTGGAGCGGCCGGCCCGGATGCACGGCGACGCGTACGTGACGCTGCGCGTGACCGCGAAGGACACGGCCGGCAACACCGTCCGGCAGACAGTGGACCGCGCGTACCTGCAGCGCGGCACCGCATGAGACGCCGGGAACGGTAGCGCGGACCTGACCGGCTGAATAGCGGCGGGTGCCAGGGGGTGTGAGCCCTGGCACCCGCCGTGCCATGTCCATGTGCGGCCATACTTCGCGACGTTGCCGGTCCGACCGGTGGGGACGGGCTTCGCGCCGATATTCTGCAGCACGTGATCAACTCATATGCGGGCCTTGACGATGCAGGTGTTGCGATAGCTGCGGCGCGTGCCGGCGCGGACGTGGTGCACACCATGTACGGCCGGCGGCTCACCCGCATCGACAAGGGCGCCGGGGACTTCGCCACCGCCGCCGATGTGGAGGCCGAGAAGACGATTCTCGGCGTCATCCGTGCCGCCCGGCCCGATGATGCGGTGCTCGGCGAGGAGGGCGGTCAGCAGGGTGCTGCCGACGCGGTGCGCCAGTGGTTGGTGGATCCCTTGTGCGGCACGCTGAACTACGCCGTCGGCAACATGCTGGTGGCCGTCAACGTGGCGCTGCGCGACGGCGCGGCGGCGGTGGCCGACCCGTTCAGCGGCGAGGTCTTCTTCACCGACGGTGAGACCGCCCAGGTGCGGCGGGACGGGGCAGATGCGCGGCTGACGCCCACGCCCGCCAGCCAACTGGTGGACGTCAACCTGGATCCGCCGTTCCCGAGTGCGCCGGGGTTCCGGGCCGTGGACCTGCTGGCCCATCCTGAGTTCGTCGAGCGGTTCCGGCCGCGGGTCGTGTCCACCACGCTCGCGTTGGCCTGGGTCGCCGCCGGCACGCGCGCCGCGTATGTCACCGATGGCGGCGACCTTTCCGGGAGCGTACATTTCGCCGCGGGCATCGCTGTGTGCCAGGCCGCCGGCTGCGTCGTCACCGGGATCGACGGCGCCCCGATCGGGCAGGCAGGAGGCCGCGGGCTCGTCGTGGCCGCCGACGCCGACACCCACGGGCTGCTGATGTCGATGATCCGCAGCGAAAGCCGGAACCGCACCTGACTTCGTCACAGGTGCGGCCGGCGTCGCAGCGGAGCCGGAGCGGCCACCACCGAACAAACGAATGCCCCGCCACCACTACGGGTGACAGGGCATCGTCATGCCGTCAGTTCGTCGGGTAACGCGTCACCTTCGACACCTTGCACGTCACCTTGCCCGGCACCTTCACGAGGCCCTGCGCCTGCTCCTTGGCCTTCTGCCCCACGGCCAGGCTGTCGGTTGCGGCCAAGCCCTGGCCGAGACGTGTACCCGAACCGTCCAAGAACTCCACGTTGACGACGTAGGTCGCCTTCGAGTCGCCGTGGTTCACGATCTCCACGTCAGCGGCCGGCCACGTCGTCAGCGAATCCACCACGCACTTGGTGACCTTCACATCCGCCTCGGGGCTCCCTTCCTCGACGGCGGGCTCCTCGGAGGGCGCGTCCTTCCCAGGTGCCTTGTCCTGCGGCGCCTCGGTCACCGGCAGCGTCCGCGGCTTCGGTGCATGGCTCACCGTGACCGCCACCACCGCACCACAGCCGCCGAGCAGCACCAGCCCACCGAGCACCGACAGCGTCACGATCAGCCCGGTATTCGACTTCCTGGGCGGCGGCGCGCCCCACCCCGGGCCCTGCTGGGGCCACTGCTGATACGGCGGCGGAGGAGGCTGCTGCTGCCACTGAGGCGGCTGCTGGGACTCCTGGCCCGGCTGCTGGCCAGGCTCCTGGCCGGGTTGCTGGCCAGGCTCCTGGCCGGGTTGCTGGCCAGGCTCCTGGCCGGGTTGCTGAGGCGGGTAGCCGTACGACATGTGATCCCCCCATGGGATGCGCGTGGTCCTGAGCCCGCTCACGCTATGCCTGTCCGGAATGTTCTGGCCCGCTCGTGTCGGATTTGTGACAGGCCTGCTCGGCCGCGCCCTGGACGCGGCCGTGGGGGTGAAGGATGCCTGGCTCGCGCGAGCGCTCCCTCGTAGCGGCCACCAGGGCGAGATCGGCTGGACGCCGATGCGGCGCCCCTGCTCGTCGGGCAGGTGGCCCGTACTCCCCCCGGCCCGGTCGGGCTGGACTTCGGCGGTCCGGTGCCACTGGTCCTGATTTTCAGTGGCGTGGATCATCCAGCCCTGTTTCCCGTGGCAGGCCTCCTCGCCTGCGGCGAAAATGGTGGTCGGAAGGCAAATGAGGAGGTTGGCATCCGGTGTGAAGCACTCCCGTAGCCCTGGCGCGTCCGACGCGCCGCTCGCACTCGACTCAGGCGCGGGTAGAAAAGGGCTCAAGTCCGGTGCCCTGGGACTGCTCTCCTCCGTTGCCATCGGCTTGGCGTCCACCGCCCCGGCGTACAGCCTCGCGGCCACGCTGGGCCTCATCGTGGCGGGGGTCGGACTGCAGGCCCCGATCATCACGATGCTGGCCTTCGTCCCGATGCTGCTGATCGCGTACGCCTACAAGGAACTCAACGCGAGCAACGCCGATTGCGGGACCACCTTCACCTGGGCGACCCGTGCGTTCGGCCCGCGCACCGGCTGGATGGGCGGCTGGGGCATCATCGTCGCCGACATCATCGTCATGGCGAACCTCGCCGAGATCGCCGGCATCTACGGCTTCCGGCTCCTGGGCTACGACTCCCTCACGGAAAGCAGGGTGTGGACCACCCTCGCGGGTGTCATCTGGATCGGCGTCATGACCGCGATCTGCTACGTCGGCATCGAGATCTCGGCCGCCGTTCAGCGGTGGCTCCTGTTCATCGAGGTGGCCGTACTGTTGCTGTTCGCCGTCACCGCCCTGGTCAAGGTGTACACCGGCAACCCCGAGATGGCGATCCACGTCTCCGCCTCCTGGTTCAACCCCCTCCACGTGCCATCGGCCGAGGCGCTGACGGCGGGCATCCTCGCCGCCGTCTTCATCTACTGGGGCTGGGACACCGCCGTCACGGTCAACGAGGAGACCGCGGACAGCACGCGCATCCCCGGACGCGCCGCGGTCATCTCCGTCGTGCTGCTGCTGGTCATCTACGCCCTGGTCGCCACCTCGGCGCAGGCCTTCGCGGGAGTCGGCTCCGCCGGGATCGGGCTCGGCAACAGGGACAACGCGGGCGACGTGCTCTCGGGTCTGGGCGACGCCGTCTTCGGCAGCCACGGGGCGGGGCCCTTCTTCTCCAAGCTGCTGATCCTCATGGTGCTGACCTCCGCGGTGGCCTCCGCCCAGACCACCATCCTCCCTATGGCCCGGACCGTCTTCTCCATGGCCGCGCACAAGGCCGTCCCCTCCCGGTTCGCCCGACTGCACCGCAGATTCCTCACCCCGACCTGGTCGACGGTCTCCTTGGGCCTGGCCTCCGTCGGTTTCCTCGTCCTGCTGACGGCGATCAGCGACAACGTCCTCGCCGACTCCATCGAGTCGGTCGGGCTCGCGATCACGTTCTACTACGGCCTCACCGGCTTCGCCTGTGTCTGGTATTTCCGCAGGGTGCTCACCCGCAGCCGCAGGGACTTCCTGTTCAAGGGCCTGCTGCCGGGTCTGGGCGCGCTGACGATGCTCTTCCTCTTCTGTTACGCCGCCTTCGTCGTCTACGCCGACCCCCGCTACGGTGCGACCTCCATCGACCTGCCGTTCATCGGACTGACGGGCGGGGTCACTGTCGTGGGCCTCGGGGCCCTGCTGCTCGGCGTCGTGCTGATGCTGGTCGTCACGCGCGAGCACGCCGCAGCCCTCCGGCTTCAACGCAGTCTGCTTCCTCACCGGCTGCCGCAGCCGACCGCTGTCGAGATGGCGAGCCGCTATGTGCCCGCCGACAGCCGGTCCGGGGTGGGCGGTGACTGGTTCGACGTCATCCCACTGTCGGGAACGCGTGTCGGCCTGGTCGTCGGGGAGGTGATCGGCCACGGGCTGCTCGCCGCCGCCACCATGGGGCGCCTGCGCACCGGCGTACGCGTCCTCGCCCGCCTGGACCTCGACCCGGACGAGCTCCTCTCGCGTCTGGACGACGTGGTCGGGCAGACCGCCAAGGAGCGGGCGGCCGTTCATGGTGCCGGCGGCGCGGGACCCCGGGAGGACGACGCCCTGGGGGTGACGTGCCTGTACGCGGTGTACGACCCGGTGTCGGGACAGTGCAGCATGGCGCGCGCCGGCGATTCGATGGCCGCGGTCGTCCTGTCGGACAGCGGCGTCGCCACCTACCCGGATCTCCCGCCGGGCCCTCCGCTGGGACTGGGTGGTCTGCCCTACGAGACCATGGGATTCCAGCTGCCGCAGGGCAGCCTTGTCGCCCTCTTCACCGACGGGCTCGTCCAGGCGGCCGATGCCGACATCGACGTCGGACTCGGTCTGCTCACCGAAGCCCTCGCCCAGCACCGGCGTCCCTTGGAAGAACTCTGTGACCGCGCAGTCGCGACCCTGGTGCCAGGGCCGGCGAACGACGACGCGGTCCTGCTCCTCGTACGCACACGGATGCTCGACGAACACCAGGTGGCTACGTGGGAGCTGACCGCGGAGGCGGCGATGGTCGGCAAGGCCCGCGCCGTGACCACGGCGCAACTCGGAACATGGGGGCTGGACGAGCTGTCGTTCTCCACCGAACTCATCGTCAGTGAGCTGGTCACCAACGCCATCCGCTATGCCGCCGGCCCGATCCACGTCCGGCTCATCCGCGACGAAACCCTGATCTGCGAGGTCGCCGACACCGGGCACACCTCACCCCATCTGCGCCATGCCGCCGCTGACGACGAGAGCGGCCGTGGCCTGTTCATCGTCGCCCAGATGGCGCAGCAGTGGGGCACGCGCTACACGCCCACCGGCAAGACCATTTGGGTGGAGCAGGCCCTGCCGGCGGACCCTGCCGTCGGTGAAGCTCCCTCTTAGCTTGTTCTTTGCCGTCTGCCCCGGCAATTCGTCCGATCCTTGCCCCGCCCTTGCACCGGATCAGCGCTTCGGCCCGGGAAGCAGCCGTGTCTCCGCCGGCAGGACACCCCGTTGCGGCAACCTGTGCGCATGACCGACACCTTCGAGCACACCCCTCAGATCTGGAACGCCGCCCAGCTGCGCGATGCCCTCAAGGATCTCCCCGATGACGCGCCCATCCATATCGGGGTGGCGAGCGACCCCGGTGACTTCGATGGATACCGCGGCTTCGTCCTCGTGGACGCACATCAGGTGGAGAACTGGTGGCCGGCCACCTCCACCGCGCCGGAACGCACCGAGACGGAGCAGGCGCTGACACTGTTCGCCGACTGGGAGCCGGACAGGTACGACCTTCTCGACTGAACCGGCCGCGTTCCGACCGGGCTGTCAGTCACCGTGGGGCGCGGGTCAGGGCCGGATGACGTCCTCACCCTGCTGGTGAACGAGGTCGGGGCGGTTGAGCCGGCGCAGTGCGAGGAGACCGCCGATGCCAGGGATGACGGCCGTGGCCCTGGTGACCGGTGTGGCCTGCTCGAGGCGCCAGGTGGCCACCACGACGAACAGGTAGGCACAGCCGTGGGTGGGGCCCATCAGGGAGGAAATGGGTTCGAGGTGGGCGGTGGCGAGGTTGGTCAGCAGGATGATCAGTGAGATGAGTTCGCCCTGGGCCGCAATACGCAGGTGGCGGAGGTTCACGGTCACACTCCCGTCGTGGAACCGGGGCGGATGATCATCAAGACGGTGACGGTGGCCCACAGCAGGTTGAAGACGCCGGTGTGCATGGCGAGGCGGCCGGCCGAGCGGGGCCCGGAGCCGGCGCCCGGGGTCTGCGCGGTGGCGAGCGCGCGGTCCTGGGCGGGCAGGATCAGCAGGGCCAGGGTGGCCGCGGCCGCCGCGGTCAGCAGGATCGATGTGATCAGCCATCCGCTGCCGAGGACGCCGAGGCTGCCGGCCGTGGCGAACCCGAAGACCGGGACGGCGATGCCGATGGCCGCGTAGACGCGGCAGATGCGGTGCAGCATCCGCAGGTTCGTGAGCGCCTCGCGGTCGCCCGGGTCGCTGTGCGCGTGGCGTAGGGCTTTGGGAAACATGCTCGCGGCGACGGTGACGGGGCCGATGGCCAGGACGGAGGCCAGGACGTGCAGGGAGAGGAGGAGTTTCGTCATGGTCAGTGTTCCGTCGCCGGCTGGGTGGCCCGGCGCCGGCCGGTGACCTTGGAGGCGGGCAGGCGTCCGGCCTTGGACGTGCCGACCAGGGTGTCGCCGTCGACCGTCACCGCAAAGACCAGGTTCAGGCGCATGGGCTGGGTGACGGCCTGCCTCCAGGTGAGCTGGTGGCCGTCGAGGGCGACTTCGGCAAGCGGGACCTCCTCCCCCGCCCCGTGGGCGACCCCGGTCAGGACACTGTGCTGTCGGCGAAGTTCGACCACCGCCTTGATCGTGCCGATGGGGGTCGAGATGGACAGGTCCCAGGTGCCTTCGACAGACATGCTGCTGTACTTCCTTACGGTGCGTGCGGTGAACAGGTGCCCGAGAAGGGGCGTGGTCAGAGGCCGGTGGGCACGGGGCCCTCGGGGCGCCAGACGGTGCCGCGACGCTCGTGGGCGAACAGCTCCTCGACGGCGTGGGCGATCCGGGGGCCCACTTCGCGCTCCAGCAGGTACAGGCCCAGGTCGAGCCCGGAGGTGACGCCGGCGCCGGTGACCAGGTCGCCGTCGTCGACGACGCGGGCGTGAACCGCATGGACGCCGGTGGCATCGAGCATGTCCAGGCCCATGTGGTGGGTCGTGGCGTGGCGGCCCTCGAGCAGGCCGGCCATGGCCAGTACGAGCGAGCCGCCGCACACCGCGCCGACCGTCACCTGCGGATTGTGCATGGCCGCTCTCAGCAGCGCCGGCAGTTCGGTGTTCAAGGTGCGGCCCAGCAGCACGGGTATGAGGTCGTCCTGCTTCTGTTCGCCCGTCCCGGCCTCCAGGTCAGGTGTTTCGCCGGGCTCCCCGACACGGCCCGAGGCTCCGGGAACCAGGACCAGGCCCGCACGGCCGGGGTCGAGAGCGGCAGCCGCCTGCAGCGCCAGCCCCCCGGTTCCGCTGACCACCGCGCGGGGTCCCTCGGCGGACACCAGCTCCACACTCACCGCCCCGCCGGAGGCGGTTCCACCGGCGTACAGCACCTCGTAGGGGGCGATGACATCCAGCGGATCGAAGCCGTCGAACAGGACGATCTGGGCGTGCATGCAACTTCCTTCACGTGCGAGGGACCGGTCTGCACCGGCTGGACCTCGACGCTATGCACGTTTCATTCGACCGCCCAGTGGCGTTGGTGACATGTTTCAACGGGATATTGCCATCGCCAGGTCATGGGGTCTTGAGCTGGACAAATGGCTGTTCACGGTTCCCTGATGTCCGAGTCGGCGACAGGGCGGGCAGGTATGTTCTGGCCATGCACACCGTTGCTGTTCTCGCCCTGGACCAGGTGATCCCCTTCGACCTGTCCACCCCGATCGAGGTCTTCGACCGCACCCGCCTCCCGGACGGGCGCCCCGGCTACCAGGTCCGCGTGTGCGCCGAGCAGCCGGATATCGACGCAGGCGCCTTCCGTCTGCGTGCGCCCTGGGGACTGGACGGCCTCAAGGGCGCCGACACGATCATCGTGCCCGGCACCGCCGACCCCGCCGCCCCGCTCACCCCCGCTGTCCGCGACGCGCTGCTCGCCGCGGCGAAGGACGGCACCCGTATCGCCTCCATCTGCTCGGGCGCCTTCCCTCTCGCCGCCACCGGCCTGCTGGACGGCCTGCGCGCCACCACCCACTGGATCGCGGCCGGTCTCCTGGCCGCCGCCCACCCCGACATCGAGGTCGACCCGGATGTCCTGTACGTCGACAACGGGCAGATCCTCACCTCGGCAGGAGCCGCCGCCGGCCTGGACCTGTGCCTGCACATGATCCGCAGCGACTACGGCTCGGCCGTCGCCGCCGACGCCGCACGCCTGTCCGTCGTCCCTCTCGAACGCGAGGGTGGCCAGGCGCAGTTCATCGTCCACGACCACATACCCACCCCACAGGGCTCCGAGCTCGAACCCCTGCTCAGCTGGCTCCAGGACAACCTGGGCCGCGATCTGGCCCTCGCCGACATCGCCGCTCGGGCCGGAGTCAGCACCCGGACCCTGATCCGGCGCTTCCGCGAACAGACCGGGGTCACCCCGCTCCAGTGGCTCCACCGGGCCCGCATCCGGCAGGCCCAGCACCTTCTGGAGACCACCCGCCACTCCGTCGAACGCATCGGTGCCCAGGTCGGCTTCGGATCGCCCACCGCCTTCCGCGACCGCTTCCGGCGCACCACCGGCGTCAGCCCCCACACCTACCGGCGCTCCTTCAGCTGAGCCTTCTGTACGTCCTGCCGCCGAGTGGACCCGGGAAGGACGTCGAGCCGACCGAGGTGGGACAACCCGAGCTACCCGCGCCGCGGGCTGTACGTGGGGGCCGCAATCGTTTCGCGCGGCATCCGAAGCTCTCGACGACGACGCTCGGGCCTGAGCAAGCACCCTCTCTGCTTGCCCGTCGAGGTTCAGGGCCGCCTCGCACAGGTTTTCTCCCCCGCCACCGCTTGCAGCACCAGTACCGAGAGGTCGTCCTCGACGGGCCCCGTCCCGAAGTCGTGCGCCGCCCGTCGTACGTGCTCCGCAAGTGCCTTCGCGCTCAGCCCCATGCCCTGCCTGAGTACATCGGCCAGACCGTCATTGTCGTCCAACTGCCAGTTGCCGCAGCGGCGTTCGGTGACGCCGTCGGTAACGCACAACAGCGTCTCACCGGGCGCGAGGTCGAAGCTGGCGGCCCGGAATTCGGCGCCCTCATCGATGCCGAGCAGCATCTGGGGTACGGAGGCCGGTTCCACCCTGCCGTCGGCGCACAGATGCAGCGGCGGAGGATGGCCCGCAGTGGCGACCGTGCAGTGGGCCCCGGGCACGCCCGGGTCGACCGTCAGCTCCCCGTACAGCAGGCTCAGGAAGCGGGAGCCGGTCTGCTCGGCACCGAGCGCGAATGCCTCGGCGCTCTCTTCCGCCATGGCGACGTTCAGCCGGCCGAGCACCGACTCGACGCCATGGCCCTCGCGCGCCAGCAGCCTCACCAGGTGGCGGGCCAGGCCGGTGACGGACATCGCCTCCGGGTCCTTTCCCTGCACGTCCCCGAGCAGGAAGCACCAGTGGTTCTCGCCCCTCGGGAAGATGTCGTAGAAGTCGCCGCCTACGGTCTGCCCCTCGCCGTGCGGCTCGTAGACGATCGCCGTATCGACGCCGACGATCCTGGCCAGCGCCGCCGGCAGCTGCCTGCGCTGGAGCGCGGCGCTGATCCTGCGCTGCCGGGTGTACTGGCGAGCGGTGTACACGGCCTGCGCGACTCTGCGGGCCACATCCTGGACCATCCGCACCACGGTGTCGGTCATCTGCGGCTGCCCTGCCCGGCCGAGCAGCAGTATCCCCTGGTCGGAATCGCGGGCGATGAGTGGGAAGGCGAACGCCGACCCGCCCTCATGGGCGACGCCGGCACTCTCCGGCCACGGCCAGGGCGTACCCCCGATGCGGACCGCGGAAGGCGGCGGAATCCGTTCCAGTTCCTCGCGCAGCGGAGTGATGCGCTGCTCGTCGGCATGCCAGACCCGGGACAGTTGCAGGCCCATCCCGGGCATGTTCAGCCAGATGCCGCACCAGTCCGCGAGCCGGGGTACGAGCATCTGGGCCGCGAGCGCGGTGACCATGGCCTCGTCGAGCTGGCCCGCCAGGAGTTCGCTGGTCTCGGCGAGGAACGACGGGCCGCCACGGTCGGACCACTCGGCGGCGTACCCCTGGGCATGCGCCGGATGTACGGATGGCCCTGCGTCATAGGGCTGCGCGTCGCTGTGGCGCCCGGTGCTGCCGGGCTTGGTGACACCGGGCCGGGAGGCGGCCGAATCTGTCGCGGCAGTGTCTCCCTCCGCGGCCTCCAGCCGGAACCAGACCCTCTTCTCCGCCCGCCGGTAGGTCACGCCCCAGGACTCCGAGAGTGCGCTCACCAGCTGGAGGCCGTAGCCGGGCTCGTCACGCTTGGTGTCCGCTCCACCGCGTACCCCCCTGGAGGGGTGGCGGTCCGCGACCTCCACGACGACACCCAACCGGGTGGCCGGGTCCCGCTCCAGGCGGCAGACCACGTCGATATCGGTGCCTGCGTACATGACGGCGTTGGTGACCAGCTCGCTGACAAGCAGGACGGCATCGTCGACGAGCTCCTCGGGGATCGCCGTCGGCGCAGGGGCCGCGCCCTCATCGGAAGCCGTATCGGCGTCGGACGCCCCGTCCCCATTCAGGGGCGCCGTCCACCCCTGGAGCGCCGCACACACGAATTCCCGCGCCCGGGCGGCTGCCAGCTGATTCGCCTGCAACCCCTTCCTGGACACGGATTCGGTCGTGTGTACGGACAACGGAATCCCCCTTCCCCCTGTATGTACCAATTACGCCTGGAAAGCACTATTTTCGTGCGCTTTATACTATGACATGCGTGACCAATGAACCTCTGGTGTGCACCAATGGATCTTGGGCGGAGAATGCTCCATGACACTGGACTCGACCCAGCCCGACACAGAGCCGGACGGACAGGTTCGTACGAGCGATCTGCGTCCCTTGCTCGCCGCGATGAAAGCCCTGTGCGACGGTGATTTCACAGCGCGCGTGGAGGACCCGGAGAAACGGGACGGGGCCGCCCTGCCGGACGGGGTGCTGGCCGAAATGGCCGGGGTGTTCCAACAGATCGTCGCGCGCAACGCACATCTGGCCTCGGAGCTCCAGCGGGTGCGCCACGAGATCATCCGACAGGGACGACTGGAGGAGCGGATTTCGGCGAGTCCCGGCACGGGGACCTGGACGACGAACGTCGAGGCCGCCAATACGGTGCTCGAAGCACTGGTGGTACCCGTCGCGAAGGCCACCCGGGTGCTCGACGCCGTCGCGGACGGCGATCTGACCCAGCACGTCGATCTGCACGAGGGAAGCCGCCAGCTCCGCGGTGACCTGCGGCGCCTGGGCATCGGCGTGAACCGCATGGTGGACCAGCTCTCGCTCTTCACCGGCGAGGTGACCCGGGTCGCCCGCGAGGTCGGCACCGAGGGGCGCCTCGGCGGCCGGGCGAAGGCGCAGGGACTGTCGGGGGACTGGCTCCACGTGACCGAAGCGGTCAATACGATGGCGTCCCGGCTGACGGCGCAGGTGCGGGACATCGCGGTCGTGACGACGGCGGTGGCGCGCGGCGACCTGACGCAGCAGGTGACGGTCGAAGCCACCGGCGAGCTGCTGGAGCTGAAGCTCACGGTCAACACCATGGTCGACCAGCTGAGGGCGTTCGCCGACGAGGTCACCAGGGTCGCCCGCGAGGTCGGCACCGAGGGCCAGCTCGGCGGCCGCGCCCAGGTCAGGGGCGTATCCGGGGTCTGGAAAGACCTCACCGACAACGTCAACTTCATGGCGTCGAACCTGACGTCCCAGGTCCGCAACATCGCCCAGGTGACCACCGCCGTAGCCAACGGCGACCTCAGTCAGAAGATCACCGTGGACGCGCGGGGCGAGATCCTGCAGCTGAAGTCGACGATCAACACCATGGTCGACCAGCTGTCCGCCTTCGCCGACGAGGTCACCCGCGTCGCCCGCGAGGTCGGCACCGAGGGCCAGCTCGGCGGCCGCGCCCACGTCAGGGGCGTATCCGGGGTCTGGAAAGACCTCACCGACAACGTCAACTTCATGGCCGACAACCTCACCTCGCAGGTCCGCAACATCGCCCAGGTCGCCACCGCCGTCGCGGAGGGCGACCTCGGCAAGACGATCACCGTGGAGGCCAAGGGAGAGATCCTGGAGCTGAAGTCGACGATCAACACCATGGTCGACCAGCTGTCCGCCTTCGCCGACGAGGTCACCCGCGTCGCCCGCGAGGTCGGCACCGAAGGCAACCTCGGCGGTCAGGCACAGGTCAGGGGCGCTTCCGGGGTCTGGAAGGACCTCACCGACAACGTCAACCGCATGGCGCTCAACCTGACCTCCCAGGTCCGCAACATCGCCCAGGTGACCACCGCCGTCGCCAACGGCGACCTGTCGAAGAAGATCGATGTCGACGCGCGCGGCGAGATCCTGGAGCTGAAGGACACCGTCAACACGATGGTCCAGCAGCTGAGGGCTTTCGCGGACGAGGTGACCCGGGTGGCCCGCGAGGTCGGTACCGACGGGCGACTCGGCGGCCAAGCTCAGGTCCACGGTGTGTCGGGCGTCTGGAAGAACCTCACCGACAACGTCAACTTCATGGCCGACAACCTCACCTCCCAGGTCCGCAACATCGCCCAGGTCGCCACCGCCGTCGCGGAGGGCGACCTGTCGAAGAAGATCGACGTGGACGCGCGCGGCGAGATCCTGGAACTCAAGTCCACGATCAACACCATGGTCGACACGCTCTCCGCCTTCTCCTCCGAGGTGACTCGAGTGGCCCGCGAGGTGGGCAGCGAGGGCCAGCTGGGCGGCCAGGCTCGGGTGGAGGGTGTCTTCGGGACCTGGAAGCGGCTGACCACCAGCGTCAATGAGCTGGCGCTGAACCTGACCACCCAGGTGCGCGCGATCGCCGAGGTAGCCAGCGCCGTCACGCAGGGCGACATGTCCGGCTCCATCTCGGTGGAGGCCCAGGGCGAGGTCGCCGCCCTGAAGAACAACATCAACCTCATGGTGGCGAATCTCCGTGAGACCACCCGGGCCAAGGACTGGCTGGAGTCCAACCTGACCCGTATCGCCGCACTCATGCAGGGCCACCGCGACCTGGTCGAGGTCGCCGACCTGATCCTGCGCGAGCTGACCCCTCTGGTGAACGCCCAGTACGGAGCGTTCTTCCTGGCAGAACCGGGCGCGGAGCCCGGCGAGGACCTCGAGCTCCTGGCCGGTTATGGCACCGGCCAGCCCGAGGTCAGCCGCCGGCGTACCCGGCTCAGCCTGGACGCCCCCAGCTGGGGTCTGGTCACCCAGGCCGCAACGGAGAAACGGCGGATTCTCATCGAGTCCGTCCCCACCGAATACATCACCATCAGTTCGGGCCTCGGCGCCGCGCCCCCGGCCAGCGTCGTCATCCTGCCGATCCTCTTCGAGGACCGGGTGCTCGGAGTCATCGAACTGGCCTCGTTCAGCAGCTTCAGCGAGGTCCACCTGGCCTTCGTCGACCAGTTCGTAAACACCATCGGTGTCTCCATCAACACCATCATCGCCAACTCCCGTACCGAGTCCCTCCTCTCGGAATCCCAGCGCCTCACGGCCGAACTGCGCAAGCGCTCCGACGAGTTGCAGCTCACCAACGCCGAGCTGGAGGAGAAGGCGGCACTGCTGGCCACGTCCTCCCAGTACAAGTCGGAATTCCTGGCGAACATGTCGCACGAACTGCGCACCCCGCTCAATTCGCTCCTCGTGCTGTCGCGGCTCCTCGCCGACAACCCCGACGACCGCCTCTCCGCGCAGGAGGTGGAGTTCGCCGTCACCATCCACCGCGCGGGCTCCGACCTGCTGCAGCTGATCAATGACATCCTCGACCTGTCGAAGATCGAGGCAGGCCGGATGGATGTGCATCCCAAGAAGCTGCCGCTGATCAAACTGCTCGACTACGTACGGGCGACGTTCCAGCCGCTCGCTCTGGACCGCGGCCTGTCGTTCGAGATCAAGGTCGGCGAGAACGTACCGCTCGAACTCTTCTCGGACGAGCAGCGGCTCCAGCAGATCCTCCGCAACCTCCTCTCCAACGCGATGAAGTTCACCTCTTCCGGCGGAGTGCAACTGATCGTCGAACGCTCGACGGTCTCGGACTTCGAGGAGGAGACGCTGCGCAAGGCCGACGCCGTCATCGCTCTGACCGTCAAGGACAGCGGCATCGGCATCGCGCCGGAGAAGCTCGACCAGATCTTCGAGGCCTTCCAGCAGTCCGACGGCACCACGAACCGCAAGTACGGCGGCACCGGGCTCGGCCTCTCCATCAGCCGGGACATGGCGGGACTGCTCGGCGGCCGGATCATCGCCGAGAGCGAACCGGGCGTCGGCTCCGCCTTCACCCTCTTCGTCCCCGTGCACTACGTGGGTCCGCCCCCCGGGGCCCTCGCCGCGGTGGAACCGCGCCCCGCGAGCGGCGCCACCCGAGCCGCCGCCGGACTCACCGCTCTGACGGGCCGGCCCGGAGCC
This sequence comes from Streptomyces sp. NBC_01717, assembly GCF_036248255.1. Taxonomy (NCBI): domain Bacteria; kingdom Bacillati; phylum Actinomycetota; class Actinomycetes; order Kitasatosporales; family Streptomycetaceae; genus Streptomyces; species Streptomyces sp. NBC_01717. The sequence continues at coordinate 1,049,748 of NZ_CP109178.1, forward strand.
GCTGCCGAGCCCGGGCCCACGTCGCAGATCGATGTGTTCAGGCCCAAGGAGTCCGCGCCCCGCGCCGGAGGCCGGCCCGACGGCAGCGACGACGGCGTCAGCTGGCCGGAGACGACCCGGCTCAGGGACTGGCTGAGTGGTCGCCTCGCCGGGGTGCTGGCCAACCGTTGCATCCTCATCGTCGACGACGACATCCGGAACGTCTTCGCACTGACGCATGTGCTGGGCCGCGTCGGCATCAGCGTCAAGTACGCGGAGAACGGCCGCGAGGGCCTCGAGGTCCTTGATCGGACACCTGACGTATCACTGGTGCTGATGGACATCATGATGCCCGAGATGGATGGATACGAGATGATCAGAGCGATCCGGCGCACACCTCGTTTCGCGGATCTGCCGATCATCGCGCTCACCGCGAAGGCCATGCCCGGTGACCGCGAGAAGGCCATCGAGAGCGGCGCCGACGACTACGTCCCCAAGCCGGTGGACGTCGACCGCCTGCTGTCGGTGATCTGCCGGCTCTTCGACCCGCAGTGCACTCTGCCGGAGCCGCGGCCGGATCCCTCGGACAACGTCCGCGCCACGGACCGGGACGACGGCGACGCTCTCGGAAACAGGGACGATGACGACGGAGCGACAGGACGGCCATCATGACGGCGCCACAAGCAGCAGCATCGGAGACCGCCAGCATCCTCATCGTCGACGACATGGAGGAGAACCTGGTCGCCCTCGAAGCCGTACTCGGCTCGCTGGGCCATGTGGTCCGCGCGCGCTCGGGTGAGGAAGCCCTCAAGGCGATGCTGCGCCAGGAATTCGCGGTCGTGCTCATCGACGTGCTGATGCCGGGCATGAACGGCTTCGAGACCGCCGCCAACATCAAGGGCCTCGACCAGACGAAGGACGTCCCGATCATCCTGCTGACCGGAGCCGCAGTCGATCCGAACTACGCCTATCGCGGCTACACGGTGGGCGCCGCCGATTTCCTGATCAAGCCGTTCGACCCCTGGCTGCTGCGGACCAAGGTCAACGTCTTCCTCGATCTTTTCCGCAAGAACCGCCAGCTCGTGGACCAATCCGACCAGTTGAAGCGCCTCCTGACGGCGGACGGCGGCCACCCCGGGGTTGCGCCGGCCGCCCCCGCCCCGGCTGACGCAACCACCGAGCCTTCGTACGTTACGGGCCGCCAGGACCCTACGGACGCCGCGGAAGGCTCTGCACCCCCGGAAGAGCCCGACCGACTCTCCGAGGTCGTCGGCCAACTCGCCCAGGCGGAACTCCTGCTACGAGATGCCAACGGTCCGGGCGGGGCGGACCTCGCCGACCGCATCGTCGAACTGGAACAGGCGGTGGGACGGCTGATGGCGGAACGCGAGACGTAGGAAGGCACTCGGATCGTCACGATCCGCCGGTCACGCCACCGACCCCGAGGGCGCCCACTCCTGGGTCCGCTACAAGCCGGGACGGTCCGGCCCTCGTCCCCTTCGGATGCCGGTCGCCGACCGTGCACGGGTGGGCTTCGCCTGTGTGGATCTCCGCGCCCGCTGCAGAGCCTGATGGACCGACCAGACCACGGAGACGAGGGGCACCGTCACGATCGCTCCCAGCACCCCCGCCGCGATCGCGCCGGCGATCACGGAGAGCGCGATCACGACCGGATGCAGTCGGACGGCCCAGCTCATCACGATCGGGTGCAGCAGATGCCCCTCGATCTGCCCGATGACGACGATCAGCGCGATGACGACGGCCGCTACGATCGGGCCCTTCGACGCCAGAGCCACAACGGCAGCAATTCCAAGGGCGATCGGTGAGCCGATCAGGGGTACGAAGGCCGCGAAGAACTCCAGCAGCGCCAACGGAAGCGCCAGCGGCACTCCCAGTACGAACAGGGCGAGTCCGACGAGTACGGCGTTGGTGGCAGCCACCACGATGATGCCGTGGGTGTACCCCGTGAACGTCCGCCACGCTGCTCGGCCCGCGATCTCCACCCGCTCCCGCGCCGTCGCCGGCAGCTGTTCGCACAACCAGCCCCATTGCCGGTCGCCCGAGTAGATGAAGAAGACCGAGCAGAACAGCGCGAGAACGAACACGGTCATCACTTCCACCACTCGGCCCACGCCACTGAGCGCCGAGCTGATCAGGGTGGACCGATGGCTGGACAGATATTGTCCGATCCGGGCCTGCAAGTCTTTCAGTGCACCGGGGTTCAGACGGAACGGTGGCTCCGCCAGCCAGCGCTCGATCCTGGCGAGGCCTTCGCTGAACTGCCGCTCCAGCCCGGCCCTTTCTCCGGCGACCGCCTCACCGACAAGGGACAGCACGCCCAGGACCAGGACGAGACTGCCGAGGAGCGCCACTGCCACCGCGAGCGGCCGCGGCAGCACACGAGCCAGGAAGTCCGTCGGCGGGCGCAGCACCGCCGTGACTACCAGGCCGAGAAAGACGGCTACCGCGACCTCGTGGAACCGTCCCAGCGCTGAAAAACCGGCGTAGACGACAACTCCCACGACGAGGATCCGCCAGGCGTAGGCAGCGGCCGTCCGCAGCGCAGGCGACACACGCGGCCCCTGCGTCGGGTCGGTCGGCGCATGCTGCGAGCCCGGGCCCCGGGAAGCACGGCCGGTGATGCCGCGTAGTGCCTGGCGCGACGCCGCACGAGCTCGGTGCCTCCGTCTTTCAGGCCGGAAGCCGGGGTCCGGGTCGTCGGGCTGCAGATGCGATCGCCTGGGCATTCCTTGCTGGTACCAGTCGGCGACGCGTCATCCCAGCTCCTGCGGCTGCATACACGCGAAGTCACCCAGCAGGCGCAGTCACGGGTCGCGCCGACAGCTCAGTTGTCCAACGCCGCCCGCGCCAGGTCACGGAGCTCGTCATCCGGGATGGAAGCCGCGTCGTCGGGCCGTAGCCGGATGGTCGCCCTGCCTGAGATGAGCGCGGGGTGGCGGGTGGCGAAACCGGCGTCGCGGCCTTGCTGCCAGCCGTAGAGGGAAACTCCGTGGTTCCATGCGCCGACATGGAGCCGACGGCTGCCGACCTTGTAGGTGGGGATCCTGTAGGAGATGACCACGGCCGCCCCGGGGTGGGCCTCCAGGATCAGCCGGTGCAGTCGGTCGAACAGCGGACGGTGCTCGGCGGGAATGCCGTCGATGTAGTCGCGCACTTCCTTGTCCACCGCTTCATTATGGCCTCCCTGTTCGCGCATGGGACGGCGAGCCGGTTGATCAGGGCTGAGCGCCTGCCTTCGCCCGGGCGAGGTTGACGCCACTGGCGATGATCCCGATGTGGCTGAACGCCTGAGGAAAGTTGCCCATGAACTCCCCCGTGGACGGGTCGATCTGTTCCGACAGCAGCCCCAGCGGGCTCGCCCGGGCACACAGCGAGGCATACAGTTCGTCGGCCTCTTCGATCCGGCCTTGGCCGATCAGGTTGTCGACCAGCCAGAAACTGCACAGCACGAAGGCACCCTCGTCGCCGGCCAGACCATCGGGTGACTCCTTGTGCAGGTAGCGATAGAGCAACCCGTTGCCGGCCGACAGACGCTCGGCGATGGCCCTGGTGGTCGCCACCATGCGCGGGTGATCAGCCGGCACAACCTGGCGCAGGGGAAGGGCGAGCAGGCTCGCGTCCACGATGCCGCCGCCGTCCAGGTGTGTGCTCAGGGTCTGTGCGTCCTCGTCCCAGGACTGCTCCAGGATGAGCCGGCGCAGCCGGTCGGCCGAGGCTCGCCACTCGGCGATCCGCCCGGGCAGGTGAAGCCGCTCACCGATGGCCGCGGCCCGGTCCAGGGCCACCTGGCACATCCCGGCCGAGTACGTGAACACCCGGCCCTCGCTGCGCACCTCCCAGATTCCCTGATCCGGCTGCCGCCAGGCCTGCCCCGCCGCTTCGGCCAGATCGGCCAGGCTGGTCCACAGCGCGGGCTGGACCTCACCGCCGGAAAGCAGCCACTGGTCGGCGCAGTCGAGGATCTCGCCGTAGACGTCGTGCTGGCGCTGGTCGGCCGCGCCGTTGCCCCACCGCACCGGGGCAGAGCGCCGATAGCCTTCCAACTCGCTGTCCTCGACCTCGTCCGGCACCGGACTGCCATCGAGGCCGTACATGATCCGGGGCCGACGGCTGTATTCGAAGGCGTCAAGAACCCAGCCGAGGAAGGCGTCGGCCTCGCCACGGAAGCCGATGCGGCGCAGGGCGAACACGGCGAAGGCCGCATCGCGGATCCAGGCGTAGCGGTAGTCCCAGTTGCGGATCCCGCCGATCGGCGCAGGCAGGGCGGATGTGGGTGCCGCGACCAGCGAGCCGTTGGCCCAGTCGTCGCACATTTTCAGCGTGATCGCGGCGCGCCTGACCAAGGACTCCTCAGGGCCGCCGTAGTCCATGTGCTTCATCCAGCGGCGCCATGCGTCGGCGGTCTCCTGCAGCATCGCGTCGGCGTCGAACCGGTGGTGGCGATGGAAGCGGCCCCAGGACAACACGAGATCGAGGCGATCACCTTGCTGCAGGTCATGTGTGCTGTGCAGGCCGTCCAGGGGACGGCTGGACCGCAGGTGGAGTCGCAGGTCCGGTCGCCGGGACGATCGCACTTCCAGCCCGCTGAACAACGCCCGCGCCTGCCCACCGCCGCGGGGCTCAAGGTCCACCCGTAGGCGCACATTGCCGGCCAGCACCACCGCCGAACGCACAAGTTCGGCGCGATCAGCCGGTGCGTCATCGGTGAGATCAGCGCCCGAGCGCAGGGCCAGCGCATCGGTGACGCGAACCAAGCCGGTGGGAGTGCGCAATTCGGTTGTCAGTACACCGGTGTCAGGTTCATAGCGCTGTCGCGCCTCCACCAGGTCTTCCGGTGCCAGGGTGAAATGCCCGCCTCGTGCTTGATCCAGCAAGCCGCAGAACAGGGGTTCGGCATCGAATCGGGGAAGGCACATCCACGAGACGGAGCCGTCCAGGCCCACCAGCGCGGCTGTCGCGCCGTCCCCGATGAGGCCGAGGTTCTCCAGCGGCAGGTAACCCTCCCGCCTGCGGACCGGCCGGAACGGTGGATCCGGATCGTGCATGCCGCCTCGCTTCCGCAGCGCCCAGAATTCCGGGCGATCTCATGTGCGCGCCTGGAAGGTGTTCATCACTTTCCCGGCGTTCGGTGATCTCGACCGCGGTGTGGAACGTCACGTCCGCGCAGAGCGCCTCGGTGGCGGCGTGGTCCTCCTGGCCCCGTGTCAACTCAGGGATCAGCTCGGCAAGGGCAATGTCGTCGCTGGTGAATATCCACGATCGCGTCCGCGCCGCGTCGTATCGCGCTCCCACGCTCCCAGGGAGCGAGTCGGAACGCGACCCGGCCGCTCCGGCAGTGATGCTGTCCGGTGAAAACCGATCCGCGTGCAGCGGTGGGAGCCTGCGCACGGGACCCGGTGCGGGCGGTCGGCAGCACGGCTGCCGCTCGGCAGGCGGGCCCCCGGGCCTACAGGCGGAGAACGACCAGAGCGATGTCGTCGCGGGCGCCGGCGCTGACGCCGAGGCGGGCGAGTACGGCGTCAGCAAGGCGTTGGGGGCTGAGGCGGGTGAAGCGGGCGAGTGCGTCGGTGAGGCGGTGCAGACCGGCGTCGATGTCCTCGCCGCGGCGTTCGATGAGGCCGTCGGTGTAGAGCACGAGGGTGTCGCCGGGGGTGTAGGACAGCTCTGCCTGGGGGCGGGGGACGTGTTCGGGGCGGGCGCCCAGCGGTGGGTCGGTGGCCTGGTCGAGCAGGTCGAAGGTGCCGTCGTGGTGGACCAGGACAGGCGGGAGGTGGCCGGCGCTGCTGTAGGTGAGGCGGTGGCTGTGAGGGGCGATGACGACTTGGACCGCGGTGGTGGTCAGCGCACCTTCGACCGAGCGCGCGTACAGCCCCAGAACCTCCAGCGCCTTGGCGGGCTCCTGGCGGGATCGGACGGCGGCGGACAGCGCGCTGCGAAGCATTCCCATGACGGCAGCAGCCTCCAGGCCGTGGCCGACAACGTCACCGACGGCCAGGGCGCAGCCGTCGTCGGGCAGGTCGACCAGGTCGTACCAGTCGCCGCACACGTTCAGAGATCCGGCGGCCGGCAGGTAGCGCACCGCGACATTGCGATGCCGGGCCAGGTCGGGCGAGTAGAGCATGGCTTCCTGCAACCTGATGGCGACCTGGCGTTCACGGGCGTGGGCTTGGCGCAGTTCCTCGTTCAGCCCCTGGAGCTCACGCGCCCGTGCGTACAGTTCGGATTCCATCGCCTCCCATTTGCCGAGCTCCCCGCCGCCTCGCGGGCGGGAGGGATGGGACAGCACGAACGCGGTCACGTCCTCCACTCGGTGGATGATCCACGCCACCTGTCCGTCCGGCCCCAGCACAGGGGTGTTGATCGGCGACCACCATCGCTCCTCGAACACGCCGGGCTTGTCCGCAACCGGGATGTCGTACTTCTGCACCGCCATCGTGTCCGACTCCTTGGAGCGCAGGGCCCGGCGCAGGGAGGCGCCCAGGTTCTGCACCCCGTCCGCGCCCGGATCCGCAGGATTGTCCGGGAAGGCGTCGAAGAGGTACTGCCCGACCAGATCCTCCCGAGTGCGGCCGGTCGCTGTCAGATACGCCCGGTTGACGTCGATGATCACCAGGTCGGGACCGAGCACCAGGTAGGGGCTGGGCGTGGCGATGAACAGCGACTGGTAGTCGATCCGTGGTGTCGTCACATGCTCTCCCGTTCCGTCTCTTACCCGCCACGGCCGAACGTCGTCTCAACTATGGGTCCTGCACTCCCCCCGCCCCCGTCCTCGCTGCGCCACAGGAGTGTCGGGAACGCGATCTGCGGCGGCGTACCGAGAACCTCTTCGCACACGCAGTACGTGCAGCAGCATCCGATCACTCGCGGCGTTACGATCGTTTTATATGCATTTATCCGAGTGTGGAGGCAGCCATGCGCCCTACCGACGAGTACCCGACTCCGTCGCAGGCCGAGGGCGAGAGGTTGGAAGAGGATTTGAATCCGGCCGAGGAACGGCATCCCGCCACGACACGCACCCAGCCGTCCCAGGCCGAGGGCGAGCGCCGAGCGGAGGATGACGCAAGCTGAAGTGGAGGTGGCGACGGCATTCACGTCCGACCGAAGTCGGAGCCGGAGCCGCAAGGCCGCGGCGCCGGGGCGGACCCAGGAGTCCAGCCTCCGCGAGCATGGCGGTCGATGGCGCTGACGCGGTGAGGGCCGCCCATTGAGCTCCGATCGCCTCACCGGCGGAAGCCACAGCCCAGTGCCATGTCCTACCGACTTGGCGCCCGAAATATACAGTTGATCCATGAATGCTCGGTTGGCCCTGCTTGACAGTGTGGAACAGGGCGTCACGGAGGGCGAGGTGCTGCGGCTCGCGCTTCAGCACGCCGTCGCCGAGCTGGACGGCCTGGGCGGGACGGTGCACCTGCGTGGCCCCATGTCGGCGCTGCGCCTGGTGTCGGTGGCCGGACTGCCTCCTGCCCTCGTCCGGCCCTGGGAGATCATCGACCAGGAGGGCACCGCGGCGCCGGCGCGCGCCGTGCGCCAGGGGACCGGCGTGTGGGAGCTCCACGCCCCCTCAGGCACCGGCCCGCCCACGTCGGCCACCGGCTGGCCCGGCACGGGCCTGGCAGCCGTACCGGTGTTCGGCGCGGAGCGCCCGGTCGGCGCCCTCACCGTGGTGGCGGGCGCCTCGGGAGAGCCCACCAGGAAGCATTGGGATTTCCTCACAGCGGTGGCCGCCTGGGCGAAGGAGCGGATGATCCAGGCTCCGCCACCCGTGCGCCCTGCCCCGGAGGAGCCGAGCGGCAACTTCCTCCGGCAGGCGCTCAAGGCCGTCCAGGTAGGGACCTGGGACTGGAACATCCGCACCGGCGCACTGTCCTGGGACGACGCGGCCATGGCCATCTACGGCACCGAGCCCGCCGACTTCACACCCCAGGTCGAGAGCTGGATGAAGGTGGTCCACCCCGACGACGTGCCGTGGGCGCTCGCCGCCGTCGAGAAGGCCATTCGCAACCACGGTGTATTCCAAGCCGAATACCGGGTACGACGCCCCGACGGCAGTTACGGCTGGACCCAGGCGCGCGCGAGGGTGGTGCTCGACGACGCGGGCGAGCCCTACCGGATGATCGGGACGGCATGGGACAGCAACGAGTCCCGGTCCGCCCGTGACGCGCTCAGCCACGCCTTGCGCCATATGAGCGACGGCTTCCTTTCGGCGGACGACGACTGGCGGATCACCTTCGTCAACCTGGAGGCGGAAGGCATGCTGGGCTCCTCCGAGGAGGAGCTGTTCGGCCGCGTGCTGTGGACACTGCCCGCCATGCAGCAGGTCGCCGACATGGAGGCCCGGTGTCGCCGGGCAGCCGCCACGGCCACCCCCGCGGGCTTCGACGTGCAGATGCCGGATACAGGACGCTGCTACCACCTGCGGTTGGTCCCGGTGCCCGACGGTGTCACGCTGTACTTCACCGACGTCACCGAGATGCGCAGACACGAGGCCGAGCGGATCGCCTCCGAGGCGGCCTCCGCCGAGCGCGCCTCCCGCATCACTGAGCTGACCGCAGCGCTCGCCGCAGCGACCACCTCACGGGACGTGGTGGACGCGGTGGCCCAGCGGGTACTGCCGCCGTTCCGCGCCACCGGGCTGCTCGTACAGGCCGTCGAGGGCAACCGGGTCCGCAACGTCGGAGCCGTCGGCTACCCCCGCGCATTCCTCGAGCGCGTCGACGGCCGTTCAAGAGTCGCGAAAGACCCCGTCTGGGACGCGATCTCCACTCAGGGGCCGCTGTTCGTCTCCTCGCCCCAGGAGTACGCGGCGCGTTATCCCTGTATGGCCGACCACCCGCAGGACATCGGCAAGAAGTCCTGGGCGTTCCTGCCGCTGGCCGCCTCCGGGCACACCTTCGGTGTCTGCGTGATCGTGTTCGACGAGCCGCGCCACCTGGCCGACGAAGAGCGCACCCTGCTGACCGCCATCAGCGCCCTGGTCGCGCAGGCCCTGGAACGCGCACGGCTCTACGACGCCGAGCACACCCGGTCCCGGGAGCTGCAGCGCGCACTGCTCCCCCGGACACTGCCCGACCTCCCGGCGTGCACCACCGCCGCCCGCTACCTGCCCGCCGGGCACGGCATGGACGTCGGCGGTGACTGGTACGACGTCGTGCCGCTCTCCGCCGGACGGGTCGCGCTCGTCATCGGCGACGTGATGGGCCACGGCCTCTCCGAGGCTGCCACGATGGGACGGCTGCGCACTGCCGTTCACACCCTCGCCGACCTCGAACTGCCACCCGACGAGATCATGAGCCACCTCAACGACATCGTCAGCGGCCTCGGCGAGGACTCGTACGCCACGTGCCTGTACGCGCTGTACGACTCCACCACCAGGACGTGCTCCATCACCCGCGCCGGACACCCACCACCGGCCGTGGTCCACCCCGACGGCACCGTGCACTTCCCGCATCCGGTCCCGGATCCGCCTCTGGGGGTGGCAGAGCCGCCGTTCGAGACGGTGGAGCTGACGATGCCCCCGGGAAGCCTTCTCGTGCTGTACACCGACGGCCTCATCGAATCGTCCGAGCGCGAGATCGACCAGGGCATGACCGAGCTGACGCAGCTCCTGCGCACCAGGGAGAGCGAAGACCTGGACCGGCTCTGCGAAGACCTCATCGCCGGCCTGCTCCCCGCCGGACAGCACACCAGCGACGACGCCGCCCTCCTGGTCGCCCGTGTGCACGCGCTCAGCTCGGACCGGATGGCCTCCTGGCCACTCCCGGAGGACCCTCAGGCGGCGGGCCTGGCCCGCAGGCACGTCCGGGAGCAGCTGTCCGCGTGGGGGCTGGACGACATGGTGACGACCACGGAACTGCTCGTCAGCGAGTTGGTCGGGAACGTCGTACGACATGGGAGGGGACCGCTGCAACTGCGGCTGCTGCTCGACGCCGACCTGGTCTGCGAGGTCTCCGACGGCAGTCTGACCATGCCCAGGGTCCGCCACGCGTCCGAGACCGACGAGGGCGGCCGGGGACTGCAGCTGGTCGCCGCGCTCTCCCAGCGGTGGGGCACTCGCTACACCACTGCCGGCAAGTGCATCTGGACCGCGCAGACGATGCACACATCCGGCATCCCGGCTCCGCTCCTGCCGGAATCCGGCTCGCACATCGCCGCGCCCCCCGAATGACCGCTCGACTCCGAGCACGCCCGATCGGTGCTCAGCCCAGGGCACGGTCGAGGTTGAATGCGGCGCTGATGAGGGAAAGGTGGGTGAAGGCCTGCGGGAAGTTGCCGAGTTGTTCCCCCGTCGGTCCGATCTCCTCCGCGTACAGGCCGAGATGGTTGGAGTAGGTGAGCATCTTTTCGAAGGCCAGGCGGGCATCTTCCAGGCGGCCGGCTCGGGTGAGGGCTTCGATGTACCAGAACGAGCAGATCGAAAAAGTGCCCTCCGTGCCCAGGATGCCATCCGGGCTGGCTCCCACGTCGTAGCGGTGGACAAGCGAGTCGGTGACCAGGTTCGCGCCAAGAGCGTCCAGTGTCGAGAGCCACTTCGGGTCGACGGGGGAGACGAACTTGACCAAGGGCATCATCAGCACGGAGGCATCAAGGACGTCGCCGTCCAGTTGCTGGACGAAGGCGCCGACCTCGGCCGACCAGCCGCGGCTCATGATCTGCCGGTAGATGGCGTCACGGCTCCGCCCCCAGCGGACGAGGTCGGCAGGCAGGCCCCGCCGGGTCGCCATGCGCATGGCCCGCTCGATCGCGACCCAGCACATCAGGCGCGAGTACAAGAAGTCCCGTCGTCCCCCGCGGGTCTCCCAGACGCCTTCGTCCGGCTGGTCCCAGTGGTCGCAGACCCAGTCCACCACGGTGCCGACCTCGTCCCAGTGGTTGCTGCTGATGGGTTGGCCCCACTTGTCGTACAGGTAGATGGAGTCGATGAGCGCTCCGTAGATGTCGAGCTGGAGCTGGGCCGCGGCACCATTTCCCACCCGCACCGGAGACGACCCCATGTACCCCTCGAAATGCGGTAGTTCGCGCTCGGGCAGCTCACGACGTCCGTCGATGCCGTACATGACCTGCAGCGGCCCGGTGCCCTCGTCCTCGCACTTGATGCAGGAGGACAGGAAGCCCATGAACGCTTCGGCCTCCGATGTGAAGCCCAGCCTGAGCATGGCGTAGATGCAGAAGGCGGCGTCCCTGACCCACGTGTAGCGGTAGTCCCAGTTGCGCTCGCATCCGATCTCCTCGGGCAGGCTCGTCGTCGGCGCAGCCACGATCGCGCCGGTCGGCGCGTAGACGAGCAGCTTCAGCGTCAGCGCGGAGCGGTGCACCATCTCCCGCCACCGTCCGTGGTAGCGCGATGCACTCAGCCACTGCCGCCAGTAGCGGACCGTGGCCTGGAACTCGTCCTCGGCCTCACACCTGGCACACCCTCGCGGAGCGATCTCTTCCCCCACCCGGTCGAGGGCGAAGACCGCGGACTCGCCTTCCAGCAACTTGAAGTGTGACCAGGCATCCGTGCCGTCGCATTCGAGCGGGACAGTGGCCGTCAGAGCCAGGGACAGGTTCTCGGACACGAAGAGCGCACTGTCGCCCTGCAGGCGCGCGCTGTGCGGTTCGGTCCCGTAACCGAAGCGGGGAGCCACCCGCGCGGTGAACGGAAGCGAGCCCCGGACGCAGAGCAGACGTCTGATCAGCCGGTGCCGGTGGGTCTCGCCCGATTCGTCACCGATAGGCATGAAGTCCTGGATCTCGCCCACCCCGTCCGCGGCGAAGAATCGCGTGATCAGCACATTGGTGTCGGGAAAATAGAACTGGCGGGTCCGCGCAGGTACGTCGGCGGCCAGCTCGAACGATCCACCCCGGTCCGCGTCCAGGATGGAGCCGAACACGCTGGGCGCGTCGAATTGCGGGCAGCAGTACCAGTCGATCGTGCCGTCGGTGCCCACGAGCGCGACGGTACGAAGGTCGCCAATCAGGCCGTGTTCGGCGATCGGCAGATAGCGTCCGGAGCCCGCTCCCTGCCCGTATCCACCGAATCCGGCATTCTCGAACGCCATGCCAGGCCTCCCTGCCACCGCGGCGCCACCGCCGTGAAACCGAAAATAATCCTGATAAGAGTCTAAATCGCCACATAATGAAACTCGGGTCTGCCCCCTGAGCTGCATCACCCCCACCGTGTGCCGTGCCGCGTGCGTTCATGCGACAGGCGGCGTGGGCAGCCGCAGGTGGGCCAGATCGTCGGGCGGTGGGCTGTCGGGCCGGTGGAAGAGCGGGGTCTGGTCGATGGCGGCCGCTGGGGCGTCGGCCAGCTGGAAGCGTTCGCGCAGCCGGTGGTAGAACTCCAGAGGTGCCAGACGGGCCAGACGCAGCCGGTACGGTGCCCGGTAGACCGCAACCCAGTCCCCGGGGTCCAGCACCCCGCGCGTCTGCCCGTCGATACTCACGGCCACCCGGCCGGAATGCGGCAGCACGCGTACCGCGACCGCCTCGTCGGCGGCGGCTATCACGGTACGGCCGAAGGCCATGTGCGGAGCGACCGGGGTGAAGACGATGGCGTCGGCGGAAGGGTCCAGTACCGGCCCTCCCGCGGCAAAGTTGTAGGCGGTCGAGCCGGTGGGCGTTGCCATGATCACCGCGTCGGCCGAGTAGGAGGCGAGCAGCTGCCCGGCCAGGTACACGGCCACGCTCGCCTGCCGGTCCCGGGCGAGCTTTTCCAGGACCACGTCATTCACGGCGGTGACGTCCAGGGCGACACCCCAGCCGACCGGCTGCGGCCCAGCGGGACGCAGCGTCGGCGCCGGCAGCGCGGGGCCGCGCCCGTAACACAGCACCGTGTCCAGGCCGACGGGCGTCTGAAGCGGGCGCGACGCGCGCAGCGTGAGCACCATCCGCTCCTCGATCACCGCCTGATCCCGATGGAGAACGTCCAGAGCCTCCTCCACCTGGTCAGTGGTGATCTCGGTCAGGAAGCCGACCCGACCCACGTTCACGCCCAGCACCGACGCCCCGTCCTTGGCGGCGATCCGTGCCCCACGCAGAAACGTGCCGTCACCACCGAACGTGATGATCGCCCCGGGGTGACCCGCCGCCTCGGCCTCTGCCTGGCCGCCGTGCCGCGGTTCCCCCTGCCGCCACACGTCGATATCGGTGCAGGCGATGCCGCGAGCGGCACACCACAAGCGGGCAGTCCGCGCCGCCGCGACGGCGGCGGGCCTGCCTTGGTGGACAACCAGACCCAGCCGATTGAGAGGCATCACCTCTCACCGTAGACGGCCCCGGCCCGCCCCGCAGATCGCACCAGATCGTCCCGGCAGACGGGTCCGGCGGACCTAGCGCGTCAGTCCTGCGCGCGCACGGGCTGTGCGCACTGCGGCGGACAATGCGTCGATGTCGTAGGCGCCGCGGTGCAGCAGGCCGTTGATGAAGAAGGTGGGGGTTCCGGACACCCCGCTCAGATCGGCCGACTCCATGTGCTCGGCGACCCGGCCGGCCCCCGCGTGGGTGCGCAGACTGCGATGGAAGCGCTTGGCGTCCAGGCCCAGTTCCTCCGCGTAGCGCTTCAGGTCGGACGCCTGGAGCGCCCCTTGGTGCTCCAGGAGACGGTCGTGCATCTGCCAGAAAGCCCCCTGCTCCGCCGCGGCCTCCGCCGCCTCGGCGGCGAGTTGCGCGCTGGGATGCACGTCGGTGAGCGGCAGATGCCGCCACACGTAGCGCAGATCACCGAAGTCGGCGAGAAGGTCGCGGACCACGGATTCGGCCTGCCCGCAGTAGGGGCATTCGAAATCGGCGTACTCGACCAGGGTCACCGGGGCGTTCACCGGGCCCCGGACGTGGTCACGAGCGGGGTCGACCGGGACCGCGAGATCGATCACCCTGTCGGCGGTGCCGAGCAGCACCCGTGCACGCCTGTGCGGCGACAGGAGCCTGATCGCCGTCGCCACGCCGCAGGTTGCGAGGAAGGAACAGATCACCGCGCTCAGGATGCCCATCTTCGCCTCTTCGAGCCGGTCTCCTTCGAAGGCGAGCGTGGAGATCAGCAGGGCAACGGTGAACCCGACCCCCGCGATCGTGCCACCCCCGGCCAGGGCGCCCCAACCGACCGGAGGTCTCAGCCGACCGCGGCTCAGCCGGGCGAGCAGCCAGGAAGCACCGGTGATACCCACCGGCTTGCCGACCAGGTAGCCGAGCAGGATGCCCAGAGTGACCGGGGACGTTGCCGCCCGCGACAGCAGTCCTGCATCGATGGTGATACCGGCATTGGCGAGGGCGAAGAGAGGCACGATCACATAACTCGTCCACGGGTGGTACATCTGTTGCAGCCGCTCGTTGAGCGACACCGCCGAGGCCAGTCCCTGGCGTGCCGAACGCTCCAGTTCGGGTGTGGGCTGTTCCCGGAACGAGATGAACAGATCGCTTGCACGTTCCAGGTCGCTGCGCGCGGCCGGGTAGGCATAGGTCAGCAGCCCCATGGCCAGGCCCACGACCACCGGATCGACACCGGACTTGAGCAGGGCGACCCAGGTCGCGACCCCCATCAGCAGGTAGGTCCATCCGTGGCGCACGCCCGCTGCCCTGACCAGCAGCATCAAGCCGAACAGAGCCGCGGCCGCCAGCAGGGCGGGCACGGTGATGTTCTCGCTGTAGACGAGGGCGATGACCACCAGGGCCAGCAAGTCGTCGACCACGGTCACCGTGAGGATGAACGTGCGCAGCGCGTCGGGGAACCGTCGTCCCAGGATCGCCAGCATGCCCAGGGCGAATGCGGTGTCCGTGGACATGGCCGCACCCCATCCATGGGCCGAAGCTCCGCCCGCGTTGAACGCGAGGTAGACACCGACGGGGACGAGCATGCCAGCGAGCCCCGCGGCCAGCGGCAGCATGACCCGCTGCCGCTCCCGTAGCTCGCCCGTGTCGAACTCCCGGCGCGCCTCCAGCCCGATGACGAAGAAGAAGAACGTCATCAGGCCGCTGTTCACCCACTCGCGCAGGTCCAGCGACACCCCTGCCGATCCCAGGGTCACCGACAGATGCGTCTCCCAGAAGGACGCGTACCCCACGGGCGCCGCGTTCGCCCATGCCAGCGCCGCCACGGTGGCGGCCAGCAGCACCGCCGCGCTGCCGGACTCGGTCGCGAGGAACGCGCGCAGCGGTGTCCGGGTCCCCGGGTCACGTGTGGTCTGCTCCTGGAAGGGAGGAGGGGAGGAGGGGGCGTGTGTCACGGGGCCATCATCGCGTGTCGCGTGCTTGTTGGGGTGCAACGGCCCACCGGGGGCCGCACGGCGCTCGACCGCTTCATGTGCCGGCCGGACGGCCCGTTCCTGCAAGCCGGGCAGCGAGCGGGTGCGCTGGATCTGCGGTGACACGACAGCCCTCCCGCCGCTGCGGGTAGACCTCGCCACGATGACGGCGAACGTCGCCCAGGCCATCACCGGTCCACAGGCGTGGCGGCAGACCTGCGGGGGGGCTTACGAAGCGCTGCGCCCCGGCGGTCATCCGGTGTTCGAGACCCGGGATCCTCCCAGGCGCGCCTGGGAGGAGTGGAAGCCTGAGACCTCATACGGCGTGACGGAGATCCCGGGCGTCGGCGCGGTCGAGAGGTGGGTCCAGTTGATCGAAAGAGGGCAGTTGGTGACATTCCGCTGGACCTGTGTGTTCGCCGCGGACGGGCAGGTGCTGACCTCGGATCCGACGTTGCGCTTCCGTGCGCGGCATGAGGTCGAAGCGGAGCTGGTCGAGCAGGGTTACGTGGTGGAGGACGTCCGCGACGCGCCCGACCGTCCGGGCCGGGAGTTCGTCTTCCTCGCACGACGTCCGAGGGCAGTCAGGTCCGAGGTCGAGTGCGGTGCCGGCGAGGGACCGAGCTCACCGTCCTGACCAGGCCAGCAGTTTGTCCGCCGGCCATGAGGTGATGACCCGTTCCGCCGGCACACCGCACTCCTCGGCCCGGGCACAGCCGAAGATCTGCCAGTCGAGCTGCCCCGGTGCGTGGGCGTCGGTGTCGATGGCGAACAGCACTCCGGCGTCGACGGCGCGACGCAGCAGCCGCCGGGGCGGATCGAGCCGTTCGGGTCGGCTGTTGATCTCCAGTGCGGTGCCGGACTCGGCACACGCGGCGAACACTTCGTCCGCGTCGAACTGCGACTCCGGGCGCCCCCGGCCGGCGACCAGACGGCCTGTGCAGTGCCCCAGAACGTTCGCCTGCGGATGACGGACGGCGGCGACCAGACGGCGGGTCATGGTCCGCGCGTCCATCCGCAGTTTGGAGTGCACGGACACGACCACCACGTCGAGCTGTTCCAGCAGTTGCTCCTCCTGGTCGAGGGAGCCGTCCGGGAGGATGTCGCACTCGATGCCGGTGAGCAGCCGGAACGGCGCCCAGCGCTCGTTGAGTTCGGCCACGGCCGCCAACTGCCGGCGCAGCCGTTCCGGCGACAGGCCGTGTGCCACGGTCAGCCGGGGAGAGTGGTCGGTGAGGGCCGCCCACTCGTGTCCCAGCTCCATGGCCGTACGGCCCATCTCCTCGATCGGGCTTCCGCCGTCCGACCAGTCGGAATGCAGATGGCAGTCGCCGCGCAGCACGGCACGCAGCGTACTGCCGCCCTCGGTGAGCGGACCGGCGGTGTCCTCCTCCAGCCGCCGGAGGTAGCCCGGGACTTCACCGGCCAGCGCTTCCCGTACGACCTGTGCCGTCTTCGGCCCGATGCCTCTGACCGACTCCAGAGTCCCCGCCGTCACGCGTCCCGCGATCTCGTGACCCGTCATCGCTCCGATCGCACCAGCCGCTGTACGGAACGCCTGTACGCGGTATGTGGCTGCCCGGTCGCGTTCCAGCAGGAAGGCGATCCGGCGCAGAGCGTCGACCGGATCCATCCGCACCTCCCGTCCCGCCAGGACACGACGGGGGCTGCGCGCCGGAGGAGACGCGGCGGGCACCGGGCCGAGGCCTCCTCCGGGCCGCGGTCAGTGACTCCCGGCTGCCGGTTCCAGGACGAGGACAGGAATCTGCCGGTCCGTCTTCTCCTGGTAGTCGGCGTAGTCGGGAAAGGCCTCGACCGCTCGCTCCCACCACACGCGCTTCTCGTCGCCGGTGACCTCACGGGCGTTCATGTCCTGGCGGACCGAGCCGTCCTGCAGCTCCACCCGGGGGTCCGCAGTGATGTTGTGGTACCACACGGGATGCCGGGGAGCTCCGCCGAGCGAGGCGACCACGGCGTACGCGCCGTCGTGCTCGACCCTCATCAGCGGTGACTTGCGGATCTTGCCGCTCTTCGCTCCGCGCGTGGTCAGGATGATGACCGGCATGCCCCGCATCGTGGTCCCCTCCGTCCCTCCCGAACTCTCGAACAGTTCGACCTGATCGCGGACCCACTGCTCGGGGCTCGGCTCGTACTCACCCTTGAGAGGCATGGCATCTGTCCCATCGTCGGCATTCGGGCAGCGCGGACATCGATGTGTCCCGCTGCACCGAGAACTCTTTCATCATCGCGCCGTCCCGGGACCCGGGCGAGTACGCGTGTCACAGCGGCAGTTCGGTCCCGCGCGCGTCGGGACGCGGGCGGGTCGGTGGTGCCGTCATCGGATCGGCGGGAGCGATGCCCCCGCTGTACGGGGCAGGATGACGGACCCACTTGTGCGCTTGCGCTCTACAGGTCCCGTGCTCGTGAATGAAGATCACGAGCGACGTTCACGCGGCGCCGATCCTTGCAAGCTCAGCGCAGCTGCGCCTCCCAGTCCGCCGGGACCATCCCCTGCGGACCCGGGGTCGGCTGAGCCGCCGGGTGACAGGTGGGCGCGAGCAGCTCCGGCCCCTCGTAGTACTCCTCGGTCTCGACGTTCCACATCCAGCTCTCCCCCGGCTCGAAGCTGGCCAGGAACGGGTGCCCCGCCTCGCGGGCATGCTTCGTTCCGTGCTGCCCGGGTGAGGAATCGCAGCATCCGATGTGTCCGCACGCCGCGCAGCGACGCAGGTGGAACCACCACCCCGGTCCGTCGTCCGCCAGACAGTCCGCACACCCTGTACCACTGGGAGCCGCGGTGGGATCGATACCTGGAATCCGGTCAGGTGCCATGGGACGTGCCTCCGTGAATCATGCGTGAGCACACCGACCTCAAAGGTCTTGGCTCGACGCGCTGAGGCCTTCCGTTTCCCCTTCTGCATCGTAAGGCCGGGTGGGACGGTGCGCCTGTGTCGGTCGTCCCTCACGTCACCGGGGCCGACGGCTGCGCCTCCCGGCTGCCGACCAGCCGCCGCCGGAGTGCGGCGAGTCGGGGATGCCGTTCATGCATTTCGGCCGAGTGGCGGTCGAGTTCGTGACCGAGTCGTTCGGCGCGCTTGTCGATGTCCAGCTCATCCAGAATGCGATCGACCTCGGCGAGCAGGGCGCCGTGGAGTTGCCACTCCCTGGGATGTTCCTGGACGTCCTCCAACAGGAGGTCGGCCACCACGTCCCGGGCGGCGCGGCTGGACACCAGTGCTGCGGCCAGCCGCGACTCGGCTTCTTCGGCATTGGCGGACACCGGGGTGGTGATCAGCGTGGAGAAGCTTTCGATGGCCTCGGCCATCTGGGCGAAGAGTTCTCGGAGTGACAGCGCCACGTCCTCGGGGAACAGCGACTCCTCGGTGCGGGCCTTGGCCAGGTCCGTCAGGGTGCGTGCCAGCACGCGGAGCACGACCGCGCAGATCTCCAGCGTGTCGAGACCGGTACGCAGGACGATCCGGTAGAGGAGTCCCTGGCGGACCCGGGGGTTGAGCATGAGGCTCTCCTCGGCCTGCCGCAGCGAGGCGTCGACGGCCACGATGTCGTGGTCCAGTCGGCGGGCGTCGTGCAGTCTGGCCGCCGCCTGGGGGACGGAGATGTGTCCGCCGGTCTCCTCGCCCATGGCACGGAACATCCGTCCCATCTCCCGTGCAAGTGTGTCGATGGACGCCCCGGCGGTCTGCACCCATACGGGCGGTGCGAACAGCAGGTTGAACAACAGGCCGACGCCCGCACCGATCAGGGTCTCGAGTACGCGGTCCCACGCGGTGTAGGCGATCTGGGACACGCCGAGGACGAGCATCGCGCTGATGGCCACCTCGGGCACGAACTCATCGACCCGGACCATGCGTCCGATGATCAGCGAACTGAAGATCGTCAGCCCCAGGCTCCACCAGGTCAGACCCACCAGAGCGCTGAATCCGATGGCGATGAGCACCCCGACGACGACGGAGTTGACTCGCCGGATGCCCGTGGTGAGTGTCGCGTACAGGGTGACCTGAACGACCAGGAGTGCGGTGAGCGGAGCTGTCAGTGGAGCGGGCAGCGGAAGGGTCCACACCGCGACGACATAGGCGATGACTGCCGCCGCCGTAGAGCGCAGGGTCTGCGCCGCGACAGGTTCGGTGGTTCGCCGTACGAGCTTGACCACAGGTGCGGAGAGTTCTGGCATTTCACTCCCCTTCCCTTGCGCGACCGCTTGCAGCCACCCGAATCGACCGGACGGGTGCCGATGTGCCGGAATCGGCCGGCGCAGCCGCTGCCGCACCGGCGCTGGAACCGCCCGGGACGCGGGCGGAGCCGCAACCGTGCCTTAGGAATGCGGCAACGTACGGGAAACACCTTCAACAGAAAGTTGACCCGCTGCCGCGTCACCGCTCGCCCACGCTCGAACACGCCGTCCGTCCGCGCTCACGCCCACCCACCCGTTCTTACCCGCACCCTCCCGTCCCCCGCCCCGTTACGGAGGCATCCGTGTCCCAGGCACCGTCCTCGCCCACCCCCGTCCGTCACCCCGTCGACCAGGTGCTGCCGCCCGGCCGGCTCGGGATTCTCGGTCTGCAGCATGTGCTGGTCATGTACACAGGCTGCGTCACCGTCCCCCTTGTCTTCGGCTCCGCCGCCAAGCTGGACACGTCCACCATCGGCCTGTTGATCAACGCCGACCTGTTGGTGGCCGGCCTGATCACGCTGATCCAGGCGCTCGGCATCGGCAAACTCCTCGGCGTGCGGCTGCCGGTCGTCGCCGGAGCCACCTTCACGGCGGTGACCCCGATGATCCTCATCGCGGGCGAGTACGGCATGCAGGCCGTGTACGGGTCCATGATCGCGGCAGGCGTCTTCGGCCTGCTCGTCGCCGTGCCCTTCGCCCGCGCCGTACGGTTCTTCCCGCCGCTGGTCAGCGGTTCGGTGATCACCGTCATCGGGCTCTCGCTCATCGGAGTCGCCGCCGGCCTGATCGCCGGTCTCGACCCCACGGCCAAGGATTACGCCGCCCCCAGCCACCTCGCGCTGGCGGGCGGCATCATCCTGTTCATCATCGTCGTCAGCCGTTTCACCCGCGGCTTCCTCGCGCAGGTCGGCGTGCTCCTGGGCCTGGTCGGCGGCACCCTGGTCGCCGTTCCGATGGGCCTGACCGATTTCTCCTCGGTCGGTCAGGCCGGCTGGCTGGGTGTCTCCTCTCCGTTCCATTTCGGCGCCCCGCAGTTCCCGGTCGCCGCCGTCATCTCGATGTGCGTCGTGATGCTGGTGACGTTCACCGAGTCCACCGCCGACATGCTCGCCGTCGGTGAGATGACCGGCCGCACGCTCTCCAAGCGTGACTTGGCCCGGGGGCTTGCCGCCGACGGCGTCTCCGGCATCCTCGGCGGCATCATGAACGGCTTCCTGGACACCGTGTTCGCCCAGAACGTCGGGCTGGTCGGCATGACCAAGGTCCGCAGCCGCTACGTCGCCGCCGTCGCCGGAGGCATCCTGGTCCTGCTGGGCCTGGTCCCCAAGCTCGGCGAGATCGTCGCCTCGCTCCCCGAACCGGTGATCGGTGCGGCCGGTCTGGTCATGTTCGCCACCGTGACCGCCGTGGGCATCAAGACCCTGCGCACAGTCGAGTTCGAGGGCACCAACAACCTGATGGTCGTCGCTGTCTCCATCGGGATCGGCATGCTCCCCGTCGTCGCGCCGACGATCTATCACGCCTTCCCGACCTGGGTCCAGATCATCGGCGGCAGCGCCATCACCAGCGCCACCCTTGCCGCGTTCCTCCTCAACCTGCTCTTCAACCACACAGCCGGCCGCGGCAGGTCCGCGACGGCCGAGCCGGTGTCGGCCACGGAGGTGGCCGCTTCCGGCCCCACCTGACGAACCCCGAGCCTCGAGTCCCGCCGCGCCCCGGGGACGGGACTCGACGGTCCACCGACCCCGAGACGGCGAGGCCCATCGGCCTCGCCGTCCCTCGTGGCTGGGTCTGTCCGTCAGGCGTTGAGGACACCCGCGCCCAGCAGAGCGAAGAGCAGCACGCCCACGATGATGCGGTAGATCACGAACGCGTTGAACGAGTGCTTGGCAACGAACTTCAGCAGCCAGGCGATCGAGGCGTACGCGACGACGAACGAGACCACCGTGCCCACGGCGAGCGGGACCGCGCCCACCCCGCCGCCGACCGCGTCCTTCAGCTCGTACAGCCCGGCGCCGGTCAGTGACGGGATACCGAGGAAGAACGAAAGGCGGGTCGCGGCGACCCGGTTGAGGTCCAGGATGAGGCCGGTGGACATGGTGGCGCCGGAGCGGGAGAAGCCGGGGAAGAGGAGCGCCAGGATCTGGGAGCAGCCGACCAGCATCGCGTCCTTGAGCGTGGTGTCCTCCTCACCGCGCCTGTGCCGGCCCATCTGATCGGCCGCCCACATCACGCCGCTGCCGACGATCAGTGATCCGGCCACCACCCACAGCGAGGCGAGCGGTCCTTCGATGAGTGGCTTCGCCGCGAGTCCGACGATCACGATCGGGATCGTGGCGTAGATGACCCACCAGGTGAACTTGTAGTCGTGGCTGTCCCGTTGGTCGCGATGCGCCAGGCCCCGTACCCACGCGGTGACGAATCGGACGATGTCCTTGAAGAAGTAGACGAGGACGGCGGCAATCGCACCCACCTGGATGACGGCGGTGAAGGCAACGACACCCTTGTCGTCCACCGGGATGTCCATCAGTCCCTCGGTGATCTTCAGGTGCCCGGTGGAGGAGATCGGCAGGAACTCGGTCACCCCCTCCACGATCCCGAGAACGATGGCCTGTCCGATGGTGATGGCGCTCAAGTGTTCCGTCCTTGCGAAGCATTCGAAGGGATGACGGTGGTGGTGCGGTGCGGTGGCCCTCTCGGCTCAGGGCCGCAGCTCCGAG
This sequence comes from Streptomyces sp. NBC_01717, assembly GCF_036248255.1. Lineage (NCBI taxonomy): Bacteria > Bacillati > Actinomycetota > Actinomycetes > Kitasatosporales > Streptomycetaceae > Streptomyces > Streptomyces sp. NBC_01717. Next base: position 1,071,881 of record NZ_CP109178.1, read on the forward strand.
GAGCGAGGCTCTCGCAGCCGCCGGCAGCCGGTCGGCGGGTGCACCGGTCCCGGGCCGGGCAGTGCCCCCGGGCTCGGGCGTGTGACGGGGCATGGGATTCCTGTCATGGCGGCGGGCGTCACGGGTCCAGGAGCATGCGTGGCACACTCGGGGAAGGCCATTGTCTTCTACGCGCGCGTAGAAGACGGGTGTGACTGTAGAGGATGGGCAAGGAGGCAGCCAACGGTGGATGCGGTCGAGCGTGCCGGGACACACGAGACGGACGGCCGCCTGGCCAACGGGAAGCGGGAGGCCGAGGTGCTCGCCGTGCTCCGGTCGGCGCAGGAGCCGCTCACCCCGAGAGCCGTTCGTGAAGCCATGGACGACGACTTGTCGTACAGCACCGTCGTGACCATCCTGACCCGGCTGTACGAGAAGGACGTCCTCACCCGGGTCCCACGGGGCCGGGCCTTCGCCTACGCGCCCGCGACCGACGAACCGGGTTTCGCCGCCCGGCGGATGCGCCAGGCCATGGAGGAGGTTCCGGATCGCGAGACGGTTCTCAGCCGTTTCGTCGACGACCTGTCGAGCGGCGACGAGGCGCTGCTGCGCCGCCTGCTCGGCGGCGACCTGGACTCCGGCCGGTAGGGCCACGGAGGCTGCCATGCATCTCGCCATCTACCTGCCGCTGTTCTTCCCGCTGCTGGCGGGCCCCGCCGCCCGGCCGCTTGCCGACCGGTTGGAACCGCGGCTGGCCACCTGGGTGCTGACGACGGCATCCGTGGTGTTGGCCGCGGGCAGTACGACGGTGCTCGGCCTGATCGCCCTCGCCGGTCTGGTGCGTATCCCGAGGATCGCCCGACTCGCCGATCTGTCACCGGCCGTACTGGGACGCGACGATCCGGCGTGGGTACCGGTGGCCGTGCCGGCCGCGGTGCTGCTGCTCGCCGTGACCGTGGTCGCGTCCCGCTTCCTGGTCCGCCGGGTGCGGGCGGTGTGTGCGGCTGTTCTGGAGTCCGCATGCTTCCCGGGTCAGGATCCGCTCGTGGTGATGGAGGAGTCGGCCGCCGACGCGTTCGCGATGCCCGGACTGCCCGGCCGCATCGTGGTCTCGACGGGCATGCTGGCCACGCTCGACGACACCGAGCGGGCAATCCTGTTCGCACACGAGCGGGCCCATCTGCGCGCGCACCACTACCTGTTCGCCGCAACCGCCCAACTGGCCGCGACCGCCAACCCGTTGGTACGTCCCCTGGCGGCTCAGGTCTCCTACACGGTGGAGCGGTGGGCGGACGAGGCCGCGGCAAGCACAACCGGCGACCGGCGGCGGGTGGCGGTCACCGTGGGGAAGGCCGCGCTGGCGACAAAGCGCTCCGGCGGTCTGCGACGACTGCCTGCCGCTGCTCTGGGACTTCTCGGCCGCCGGGGTGCGGGGCGCCGGACGGACGGGGAGCGAACCGGGCTGGACACGGCGGGCCCTGTGCCGCGGCGGGTGGCTGCGCTCCTGTCCCCCGCACCGACGGGCGGGAAGTGGCGAGCGACGGTCACCGCCGCCTACCTCACGGCTGCCGTCCTGTGCACGGTCGAAGCGGCCCAGGACCTGCACGAGGTGTTGGAGCGGGCCAGAGGCGGCTGACCGGCAGTTCCGTGGGCCGCGGGCCCCGAAGGCGCACCGCGTACAGGTGGGCGGTCAGCGACTGCCGCCGAGGCTGGACAGGGCCTGGGAAAGCTGGACACGAGCGGGCTCGCGCAGAACCCTGCCCTGGAGGCGGGCCGCGAGGTCCCGGATCGCGGGGAGACGGGCGACCAGCGCCTCCCCCGGGCAGTCGGTGGCAAAGCCGTCGCGATGGGCGGAGATGGCATGAAAACTGGCCGAAGTTCCCTTGGGATAGCGGCTCTTGTCATTGGTGGACGTCAGTCGCACCTTGCTGCGGGGGTCGACACCGCGCAGACCCAGTTTCCAGGCGGCGAGGGCTGCGATCGCATGTTCCATGGGCGCCGGCACCTTCGTCCCTCGTCCGAAGGTGCCGATCGCCGCGATCCCCGCGGTGCCCTGGTTGAACCCCTGGGTGTGGGAGCCGACGACGGGGCGGTCGACACCTCCGGCACGGCCTTCGTAGATGTTGCCGCATCGGTCGACGAGGAAGTTGTAGCCGAAGTCTCCCCATCCCTGATCACGGGTCTGGCCCGTGTAAAGGTTGCGCAGCATATGCGGCACGTCGGCGCAGGCGTAGGCATTGGGGGTGTCCGTGTGGTGAATGAAGATCGCCGTCACCCCGTTCGCGTAGTGGGCCCGAGGATCGCGCTTGGTCTCGTCGGCCCGCCACTGCGCACGCGACACGATGGTGGGGCGAAGTGCCGCGTGGGGGAACGCCACCGCCATCGCACTCAGCGCAACGAGTGACGGCGTGGAGTCGACGGTCGGCGCGGGCCCCGTACCGGCCTGCAGCATCGAAGCAGGGCTACCCGGCATCGTCCCGGCGACGACCCCGGCCATCGTCACCCTGGCCGGTGCCACCACGAGCGGTACTGCCGCTATGGAAGCCGTGAGGGGCAGCACGATTCGCCACATACGCACAGGGGGCCTTCTTTCCATTTCGCCGAGCGGGCGGCGGGAGCACGTAAGCCCGCTAAGGGCTGTCCCGTAATCCCTGGTGGATCAGCGCACGGCGTCAGATGTGGTGCATCGCAAGGTGCGGAAGGACGTCCGCATACTGGATGTATTCGGGCGTTCCGACAACGCGGCGAGGCGCCGTAGCTGTCGTCGCGCGCCCGCCAGGGATTACGGGACAGCCCTTAGAGCCTTGCGGCAGAAGGTTCGCCGCGCGCGCGGGACTACTGCATGCAGGCGAGTACGACGTAGCCGACCTCGGTGCAAGCCCGACGGCAGCCTGGCCGACCCGTGCGGGAGGTTGCGGGGGCGCTGCAACGGGGCGCGGCCATGCCCCCGGCGGAGCCGCCGTCGCACTCGGACGTACGGGGCGTGTTCTGAAAATCGATCAAGGTCGTGGAACCGGCACGACGTGGCGGGACGGCGCCATCACCGGCCACGTCCACGTGCACAGCGCCGCGCGTCCGATCGAATGCCAACTCGGCCCGGTACTCGCCGGGTTCCGTGCCACTGGGCGTTGTGACACGATTCTGAAATGATCTCCAACTCGCCCATACCCTCCGTCGTTCCCGCGGGCCGGATGGCCCGGATCCAACAGCCGGTGCTCAGCCTTTCCGGCGGCCTGCAACTGCGTCCGTGGCGTCGGAGTGACGCCAGCGTCCTCGTGACGGCCGGCCAGGATCCCGCGATTCGGCGATGGAACCTTCTGCATGTGGACTCCCTGGAGGACGCACGCAAGAGGATCGAGCGCATGCACGAGCGATGGCAGGCCGAGCTGAGTGCGATGTGGGCCATCGCCCGCCCGGAGGGAGGCGAAGCCACGGGCCTGATCGGGTGGAGTGGCATCGATCTCAAGGGCGGCAGTGCCGAGATCGTCTACTGGGTCCTGCCCGCAGCACGCGGCGGCAGCGTGGCGGTCGAGGCCACGAAGCGCGTCAGCCGGTGGGCCCTGGACGAGCTCGGCCTGCACCGGCTCCGGCTGTGCCACTCGGTGGCCAACCCGGCGTCCTGCCGGGTAGCGGTCAAGGCCGGATACTCCCTCGAAGGCACCATGCGCAGCGGGCTGCTTCACTCGGACGGCTGGCACGACCAGCACCTGCACGCCCTCGTCCAGGGCGACATCGACAGCTGAGGTCTGCTGCGACCGCGCCGGTCACAGCCACTCCCGAACACGGGTCCCTGCAGGTGTTCGCCGGCCGGCGGAGTACGAGCCGACGTGCGGCTCACGCGACGTGGCGACCGGCCGGCCCGTGTGGCCTGCCCTGCTGGGTACCGTGCCCTCCCGCACCCCGAGCAGCAGCCGGTCGTCAGTGGCTGTCAGGAGCAGGCGACCAGTCCGGCCGCGTCCACGGTGAAGACAGCCCGCCCGGCGGCGACCTGTCGGTCCCGGTCGGGGCCGGGGCGCACCAGCCGGTCCAGCGAGCGGAGCAGCGCGATCTCGTCGGCGGCGTGCTCGGTGAGGCCCGCGGCAGCCATCTCGCCGACGCCCTCGGCGCCGTGGCCGGCGATCGGCCGGTATCCGACGACCGGTACGCCGGCGGCGAGGGCCTGCTGAGCCGTCTGCCCCGCGGCGTTGTCCACCAGGGCGCTCGAAGCCGCCATGAGGTCGGGCAGGTCCTCCACCCAGCCCAGCGCCAGAACGCCGGGGAGCAGCGCGGCACGGTCCCGCAGTTGTTCGTCCCTGCCGCACAGCAGCACCGGTATGTGGCCTGCGCCGGCGAGCAGCAGCGCCGTGTCGGTCAGCCCGTGGCCCACGCCCCAGGCCCCGGTCGAAATCAGCACGGGCGGGCGGCCGGGGCCGCGCCGCGCGAACTCCCGCGCCCAGCGGGACGGCTGACCGCCCAGGTTCTCGTGGCCGACCGAGGTGAAGGCCGGGGGCACGATCGGGCCGCACACCTCCGCCGGGCGTCCGGTCGTGGCGCGGACTCGTGCCGCGGCGGCTTCGGTCAGGCACAGATGCAGGTCGTTGCCGGAGTGCAGCCACTGTCGGTGCACGGCGAAGTCGGTGACCACGACCGTGCTGGGCGGGCAGACACCGCCCCGGGACCGCAGCCGCCCCGTGACCTGAGCAGCCTGGTGGAAGGTGGAGACGAGCGCGTCCGGTCGCCAGCGTTCCACGACCTTGCGCAGGCGTGGCTCCAGGACTGCGGCCAGCGGCCCGGTGCCCGGCGCCCAGTTGTTCCGGTCGCCCGGGTCTCCGCGGTCGCGGAAGAATGCCGAGTAGACCGCTCCGTAAGCCCATGGGCAGCGGCGCAGCGTCGTGCGGTAGACGGCGCGCAGCCCGCGCCCGGCGCCGGGGGGCAGCAGGTCGAGGAGGTCCACGCATGCCGTCAGGTGGCCGCCGGACCGCAGACGCTCGGCCAGTTCGGCGGCGACGGCATCGTGTCCGGCGCCCATGCTCGCGCTGACGATCAGAATCCGACGTCCCATTCTTGGATATTCCTCCGCATGGATCCTCCGCGCATGGCGGCCGGTGCGCCACACCCGGACGGGCGGGCCGTTAGCCCAGTGCGGTCGGGTGCGTTTGCCGTTGCGTCGGTTGCATGAAGGATTACTCAGTACGGGTCGGTACAGGCGGTGCTTCGAGAGCACCAGGATGTCGGCGGCCCGCCCCGGAGGACGGAAGGCCCATGCGCAAGAGCCCCCTACCCCGCGGTATGCCCGCAGCCGAGGCCGATGTGGCGCTGTCGGCTGCGGCCGGTCCGTCTGCCCGCGGCCCGCGACCGGTCGTGTTGATCACCGGGGCCTCCTCCGGTATCGGTGCCGAAGTCGCCTCACGGCTCGCAGCCGGCGGCCGATGGGAGCTGCTGCTGAACGGGCGGGACGAAGGCCGGCTCGGCAGTGTCGCCACGCGTACTTCCGGTGTCGCGCTGCCGATGGACCTGGCCTCCGAGGAGGGCTGCCGCAAGCTGGCCGAGGCTGCGCTGGCGCACAGCGGCAGGGTCGACGCGCTCGTCGCCGCAGCGGGGCTCGGCTGGGCGGGCGCCTACACCGACATGCCGCCCGCCACCGTGGACCGCCTGGTGAGTGTCAACGTCTGCGCCGTTCTCCATCTCGTTCGCCTGGTCCTGCCGCAGATGGTGTCCCGGGGATCGGGCCGGCTGGTGCTCATCGGCTCTGTCGCCGGCCGGTTCGGCGTGCGGGGTGAGGCGGCGTACGCGGCGACGAAGGGCTCGCTGATCGCGTTCGCGGACAGCCTGCGCTACGAGCTCCAGGGCACCGGCGTCCAGCTCTGCCTGGTGCTGCCGGGCCCCGTCGACACGCCCTTCTTCACCCGCCGTGGCACGCCGTACACGCGGTCCTGGCCACGGCCGGTATCCGCCGGGCGGGTCGCGGCAGCGGTCGAGGAGGCGCTGGCGGGTGGGCGGGACGAGATCGCCGTGCCGCGATGGCTGGGCGTGCCGGGCCGGGTGCAGGGTGTGGCCCCGAGGCTCTTCCGCAAGCTGGCCACGCGCTTTGGCTGAGCGGGCCCACTGCAGCGGACACGTGCGCAGGGCTGGTGACACGTGATCATCCTCTCCGTCGTACTGGCGCTGCTCGCCGCGCTGGGGAACGCGGGAGCGTCCGTGCTGCAGCGCCGCGCCGCGGCGGTCGACCGGCCCGGCCTCCCGGGCAGCCAACTGCGCGGAAAGCTGGAATTCATCCGCCGACCGGCCTGGCGCTGGGGTGCGGGGCTGCTGGTCGTCTCCGGGCTGGCACAGGCCCTCGCCCTGGCGACCGGCCCACTGGCTGTCGTACAGCCGGTGATGACGACGGAGCTGCTGTTCACGCTGGTGCTGGCTGCGATCGTCTTCCGGCGGCCGCCCGGGGTCCGTACCTGGGGGGCGTTCCTCGGGATGGCGCTGGGTCTGGCGGTCTTCCTCCTGCTGGCCAGTCCGACCGGCGGCCTGGAGACCGTGCCGCCGAGGAGGTGGCTGCTCAGCGCCGTGCCCGCCGCCGCCGTGTCGATCGTGCTGATCGTGGTGGGTATGCGACTGCTGAGCTCCGCCCGTGCGGCGGTACTGGGGTCGGCGACCGCCATCGGCTTCTCCTTCACGGCGGCGCTGATCAAGGACACTCTCGGCCAGGTGTCCGGCGGGGTCGAGGGGCTGTTCGCTACGTGGCAGATCTACACGGCCGCGGCAGTGGGCCTGAGCTCCTTCCTGCTGCTGCAGGCCACGTTGCGGGCCGGCTCGCTGGCGGCGTCGCAACCCGCGCTCACGCTCGGCGACTCGCTGCTGAGCGTCATTCTGGGCGTCGCGCTCTTCGAAGAGCAGATCGACCTGGGCTGGCGGGTGCTCCCGGAGGCTGCGGCGCTGGGGCTCATCGCGCTCGCCAGCGTGCATCTGAGCAGTTCACCGGTGGTCTCCGGAAAGGAAGAACAACGATGGTAGGACGCTCCGGCGCGGTGGCCGGCGCGGTGGGTGCGGCCGCGGCCGCGGCTGCCGCGTGGCACATCGGGCCCGCCGCCACCTGGCTGCCGCCCGTAAGGAGGATCCTCAGCCCGGCGCTGGACGGCCGCGGCCATCGCGCCCACGTGGCGCTGACCTTCGACGACGGGCCGGACCCGGCCAGCACCCCACACTTCCTGCGCGTCCTGGACGAGTACCGGGTGCGGGCCACCTTCTTCGTCGTCGGCAGCTCGCTGGAGCGGCATCCGGCCCTCGGCCGGGCGCTTGTGGCGGCCGGTCACGAGGTCGCGGTGCACGGCTGGCAGCACGGGCGCCCCTGGGTCCCCACGCCGCTGCGCGACGTACGGGAGTTGGCGCGCACCGTCGGCGCGGTACGGCAGATCTGCGGGACCGTTCCGCAGTGGTACCGGCCGCCTTACGGCATCCTCACCGGTGGCCGCCTGGCCGCTGCCCGCCGCGCCGGGCTGCGGCCGGTGCTGTGGTCGGCCTGGGGCCGGGACTGGACGGCTTACGCCGACGCTCGCTCCGTGCGGGCATCGGTCCTCGCAGATCTGACCGGCGGTGGCACCGTGCTGCTGCACGACGCGGACGGGTGGAGCGCGCCGGGCGCCTGGCGAGCCGCGCTGGGTGCGCTGCCCGGCCTGCTCGCCGAGTGCCGCCGACTCGGTCTGACCGCCGGCCCGCTCGCCGAGCACGGCATCGGGCACGTCGACACCGGTACCCACCCTGGCCGGCGCCACCGGTGAGAGCGACGGCCTCGCCGGTGGACGCCCGGCACAGGATCCAGTCCTGATCCCGGAAGCCCTCGTGATCCTCGCCGCCGCGTTGCAGTCGCCGTCCCGCGGATCGGCTTCCCGCCATGGCCCTCTGCGGCGCACGCTCCCCGGATGGCCCGCATCGGAGTAACCGCCCCGGCTTCGACCGACCGCCGCCGGCGCGACCGGGCTACAGTCGGCCAAGTACAAGAAGCTCCCGACCCCGGACACCGTCCCCGGTGTCCGGCCGTACCTCGGGCCCGCCGCCACGTTCGGCCTCGCGCCCGGTACCAGGCCAGCTGCTCAGCGACGTATCGCCACCGATACTTCTGACGTGGAGCCATTCATGACCACACCGCAAGATCTGTTGATCGTCGCCTTGGACGTGGAGCCCAGCCGCCCCGTGGAGCAGGGCGATCTGTCGCTGGCGCTCGCGGGCGCCGAGGTGATCGATCTCATCGACGCCCAGGCGCTGACACTGGAAGACGACCGCATCGTGCCGAGTGCCCGGTGGACACTGGCTGATCGCCTATTGGACGAGGCCGCGTCGTCGCTCGTTCGGCAGATGCCCTACGAGTCGGTCGAGGACTGGCTGTGGCGCCGGGGCCGCGAACTGTCCTCGGCCTATCTGGCCGCCCTGGAGGCGGAAGGACAGGTCACCCGGCAGCACGGCCGCTGGAGTCCCGCGCGGACCGCCCGGACAGCACTGGTCGACTCACCCGCTCGCCGCCACGCGTCGGAACGCTGGTCGTCGGGTGAGCCCGTCCTCGCGGTCCTCGCTGCCGCCGTCGGAATCCGCGAAATGCCTGCTGAGGACTCCCCGAGCGTGGCCGACGACGCGGTCGAGACGGTGCTCGCCGCCGTCAACGACGCAGTGATGGAACTGGAAGCCGTGCGGCAGCGGCGAGCCATCGAAGATGCGGCCTTCGACAACATCTGGCGCGCCCCATGACGGGGGCACGGGCGGACCATGAGCCGCATCCACAAGCCGGGAGCTTCAGTCACCGGCGATGAACCGCAGATGATGCCGTGATGGAACCGGTGGCCGACTTGTGCCGCCGGCCCATGACGTCACCCAGGTACCCAGTCATCCGCTACGTCCGATGTGACCGCCCGACCGGCATGGATGAGCGAGCAGAGATTTCGTAGAAAGGAGAGCCCGATGGACAGGCGGACGTTTTCCAGAATTCTCACCGCTGGAGCTGTCGGAGCCTCGCTACCGGCACTGTTGGTGACATCGGCCTCGGCACCCGACCGGGACAAACAAACGGTGCCCTCCATGGGCCGGCCCGGTAACACGTCTTTCGGCACACTGAAGCAGGTCGATGCCGGGGTCCTGAGCATCGGATACGCCGAGGCCGGCCCCGCCGACGGACCTGCGGTCGTCCTTCTCCATGGCTGGCCCTACGACATTCACAGCTATGTGGACGTGACACCCTTGCTGGCCGCCAAGGGCTACAGGGTGATCGTCCCGTATCTGCGCGGTCATGGCACGACGCGCTTCCTTTCGAGCAAGACGTTCCGGAATGCCCAGCAGTCGGTGTTCGCTCTCGACATCATCGCGCTGATGGATGCGCTGAAGATCGAGAAGGCGGTCCTCGCCGGCTTCGACTGGGGCGCGCGGACGGCCGACATCATCGCGGCGCTCTGGCCGGCACGCTGCAAGGCACTGGTCTCGGTGACCGGCTATCTGATCACCAACCGTGAGCGAAACAAGGCGCCGCTGCCGCCGGAGGCCGAGTGGGCATGGTGGTATCAGTACTACTTCGCCACAGAAAGGGGCAGGCTCGGCCTTGAGAAGTACAAGCACGCTTTCGCGAAGCTCATCTGGAAGAACGTCTCCCCGACGTGGCATTTCGATGACGCGACGTTCGATCGCACTGCGGCGGCCTTCGACAATCCCGACTGGGTCCCCATCGTGATTCGCAACTACCGCTGGCGACTCAGCCTGGCCGGGGGCGACCCACAATACGATCATCTCGAAAAGCAACTTGCTCAAAGTCCCGTCATCTCGCTCCCGACGATCACCCTTGACGGTGAGCTGGATCCGTTCACCCCTCCCGGAGACGGTGCCAGTTATCGCGACCGCTTCACGGGCGCATACGCCCACCGGACCCTGAAGGGCGTCGGCCACAATCTCCCGCAGGAGGCCCCGGAGGCCTTTGCCGCAGCCGTCGTCGAGGCCGGCGGCCTTTGATCGGGCGACGCGCCGTTTGCTTACGGTCACACCGATGCCGGCTTGCCCGCACGCTTGCGGGCGCGGTAGGCCGCCGCCTTGATCTTGTTGCCGCACGGATCCATGGCGCACCACTCTCGGCGCGCTCCCCGTGAACGATCGATGTAGATCTGCGTGCACTCGGGATTCGCGCACTCCTTGAGCAGCGGCATGTCCACCCCGCTGAGGATGTCGATGGCGTCCCGGGCCACGGAGGAGAGTGCCTGCTGCGGCGTGGCTTCGATCCGGCGCCCCGCCGGTGTGAGCTGCGGAATTGCAGGGGGCGTGCTCGCTGCGCGGTTCACCGGCGCAAGCGCCCCCTCGTCGTAGCTCTCGTTCGCCAGCCTGGCGGTGACCAGCAGGTAGATCGCCTCTCGAAGAGCCACCGCCTCCTCGACGTCCGACGCCTTGCAGTTCGTGCCCCCGTCAGTGGTTCCGGATTCGCGGAACCAGGAATCGAGACTCTCCGGCGATCCGAGCATGTCCCAGGGCACGGCGTTGCGTCGTGCGCGCAGTGTTCCCACGAAGTCGAGCGCCACGGCGCCACTGGGAAAGGCGTGTTCCATGTCACCACCTTGACAGGTGACGAACTTGCATGCAAATATCGTCACCAGCCTGACCAGTGATGCATCTGTGAGCACGTGACACCTGCGGCGTCCGACGCGGACTCTCCGGCAGTTCGTCTTCGGGGTCGTGCACGTGATCACACGGGTTATCACCATCTCCGGTGCCGCATCTATGGCAACCGGCAACGATCCACGCTTCAGCACAACAAGCGCAGGAGGCAACCCATGTCGCCAACAGAGAAGCTTCCGAGCGACGCCGAAGTGGCCCGTCACGCCCGGTTCGGCAAACTGCCGGAGCGCATCCGCCTGGAGGACACGACCGAAGGGCACGCAGCCACAGTCCTGGATCCGGCGAGGAATGCGTACAACTACGACGAGTGGCTCGTCCGCACGTGTCTGTGACGTGCGAGACGCTCCGACCATCCAGCAAGGGATTCGCATGAAGATGTCGATGGCGCTGAAGAGGGTGTCGGTAGCCGTGGGTGTGGTGACCATTGCCTTCGGCTGCTTCGTCCAACTCTTCTGAAACGCCCCCTCACCACGGGAGATCTGAAGCCGTGGGTGTGGGCCCGCGGTCCCCATCCCGCCAACCCGCCCTGGCCGTCAGCCAAGGGCTCGTGGACAACCGGTAGGACCTAGTCACGCCTCTGGGCGTGGCGCTGCTGGTCCGCGCCCCTGACAGGCGCGGACCGACGGCGGGAGGCGGCGTGACCGAGCGTCTACTCCTGGACGATCACCGCGGTTTGGAGGCGAGCTGCGTCCTGACCCGGCGGGGCTCCGAACATGCGCCGGTACTCGCGGCTGAACTGCGACGGGCTGTCGTACCCGACTGCGTGTCCAATCGCAGCCACGTCGTGCGACGCCGCGATGAGTTGAATGCGGGCCCTCTGGAGTCGGAGTTGCTTCTGGTACTGCAGCGGACTCATGGCGGTCACCGCACGGAAGTGCCGGTTGAGCGAGGAGACGCTCATGCCGACTTCGCGGGCGAGGTCCTCGATGCGGATCACCTGGTCATAGTGATTCTTGATCCACTCGGTCGCGCGGGCGACGAGGGTCATGCGGCTGTCGGCCAGGCCGATCTGCCTGACCAGGGCCGCCTGGGGCCCGTTCAGCAGTCGCCAGTGGATCTCGCGTCGCACGCCGGGCGCCAATACCGGAATGTCACGTGGCTCGTCCAGCAGGCGCAGCAGCCGGACGACAGCGTCGAGCAGCTTGTCGTCGGCGTTGCTGGTCGCGATGCCCGGTCCGTCATGAGAGGGGACGTCGGCGGGGCCGGCTTCCACCAGCAGTTGCGCGACGACCGCGGGTTGCAACGGAAGCCCGAACGCGAGAAACGGCTCGGCGGGCGTGGCGTCGGTGATCTGTGAGGTCAGGGGAAGGTCGACAGTCGCGACGAGATACTGGCCCGAGTGGTAGTCGAAGACTCGGTCATTGAGGACCGAGCGCTTCGCCCCCTGGGCCACCAGGGCGATCATGGGTTCGGTGACCGTGCCCAGCGGTTCGGTCACGTGCTCGGTCGAGAACACCGTCATTCCCTCGACCCGCACCGGGCGTGGACTGCCTGCGGCAAGCCGCGCGATCCGGTTGCGAACTTCGTCCAGGTGATGCACCACACCAGTGGACCATGGAATTGTGCGCGAGGCCAACATGATCCGGGCAAGGTTGAGCGGATTGTGCAACGATCCGCGCGCATCGGTCTAGGAGATCGCCAGGCGGCGGGGTCGAATGGAGGGGCACCGGGATGGCCTCCACGGCGTCCCCGAACATCGTTCCGCCAGGGAGTTCCACCATGTCGCTCGATTCCTACGTCACGCTCGGCCGCTCGGGTCTGCGCGTCAGCCCCTTCACGCTGGGCACGATGACCTTCGGTGAGGATCACGGGTGGGGCAGCAGCCCACAGGAGTCCGCGAACATCCTGGCTGCCTATCTGGGCCGGGGCGGCAACTCGATCGACACCGCCAACATCTACACCAACGGCCACTCCGAGAAGATCATCGGCGACTACTTCGCGAGCCGGTCCGCGCTGCGCGACCGGGTCGTGATCGGGACGAAGTTCTTCGGCAACCTGTACGAGAACGACCCCAACGGCGGCGGACCCGGCCGGAAGGCGATCGTGCAACAGATGGAGAACTCGCTGCGGCGTCTGCAGACCGACTACGTCGACATCTACTGGCTGCACAATTTCGACCCGACCACGCCGGTCGAGGAGACGCTCCGCGCACTGGATGACCTGATCCGCGACGGGAAGGTCCGTTACGTCGGATTCTCCGACGTGCCGGCGTGGGCTGCTGCCGAGGCGGCCACCATCGCGCGTTTCCGCGGGTGGTCTCCGATCATCGCGCTGCAGTTGGAGTACTCCCTGCTCGAGCGCACCTCGGAGGGGGAGTTGATCCCCATGGCTCAGGCCCTGGGCATGGGCGTGATGCCATGGGGCCCGCTGAAGAGCGGCTTCCTGTCCGGCAAGTACTCCAGCGCCACCACCGGCCCGGTCGACACCACGCGCACGCAGCTGGTCGGTGCCCCGAGCGAGGCCGACTATGTCGTGATCGACGCGCTCAACGCCGTCGCCGGCGAAGTGGGCGCCAGTCCCGCCGCGGTGGCCCTGGCCTGGGTGCAGGGTCGTCCCGGGATCACCTCCACTCTGGTCGGCGCGCGCCGCATGGACCAGTTCGAGGCCAACCTGCATGCCCTGGACCTGACCCTCACGGAGGCCCAGCGCGCTGTGCTGGACGGTGTGTCCGCTCCCACGCTGAACTTCCCCGCCGACAACAACAGGACGTTGGCGCCGATGATCCAGTTCGGCGGAGCCACCGTGGACGGGCGCCCGTCGACGGTGTCGCCACTACTGCAGGCCGACAGCGCCCGCTACTGACCACCACTCCGGGACACACGACGAATGGTCCCTTCGTCAGGGTCTTCATTCATGGCATCGCGGTTCCAGGACGCGGGCGCGTCGTGGTTCTCAGTAGGGCAGAGGCCGCCCGGACGGGGTTCGCAGGTCGAGGGGCGGCGGCCCCGAGACCGGTGGTGGTGGGCGGCGGACAATTCTGATGCGGCTCACTGCCACCACCTCCTGGCGCTCACCGGGTATGTGCCCAGGCGCGTCCGCGGCAATCCTGCGGCGGGAAATACGTCCACGTCGGAGGACCTTCGTGCCGGCCGGCCCAACCGGAACGGCCCCTCCGAAGGGGCCTGTCCGGCCCGGCCCCGGGAGCAGGGCCCCGCACACCACGCCGCCCCTGGGCACGGGTTCTGACGGTCGAACCGTAGAGCCGATCCGGCCCCGCAGACGTCGGTCGGGGAGCTGTGTTGTGCTCGAGCGAGGCGACGGTCGGATTGCCGGACCCGCCCGGCAGCCGCAGGCTGGGAGCATGGGGCGAGCTGACCACGCCACACACATGCTCAGCGGCTGGGCTGTCGGGACACCTGGGCCCATGCGTACCGGTCCCCTGGTACCGGCACATCGCCCGGTGGCCGCGCCCGGCCCGGATGAACTTCTGCTGGAGGTGGAAGCGTGCGGTGTCTGCCGCACCGACCTGCACCTCGCCGAGGGTGATCTCACCCCCCACCGTCCGTCGACCATTCCCGGCCACGAGATCGTCGGCCGTGTGGCATCCGTCGGCGAGGCGGTCAGCATGTTCCGCGTGGGTGACCGGGTCGGCGGCGCCTGGTTGCGCAGTACCTGCGGGTCCTGCCGTTACTGCAGAGCGGGACGGGAGAATCTCTGCCCCAGGTCCACGTACACGGGATGGGACAGGGACGGCGGATTCGCAGACCTCGTCCTCGTTCCCGAGGCGTTCGCCTATCCTCTCCCCGAGACACAGGACGCGGCCCTGCTCGCTCCTCTCCTGTGCGCCGGAATCATCGGCTACCGGTCGCTGAGGCGGAGCGCGTTGCCGACGGGCGGCCGGCTCGGAATCTACGGCTTCGGCGCGTCGGCTCATCTGGCCGCCCAGGTGGCTCTGTCCGAGGGCGCAACCGTCCATGTGATGACGCGTTCCGCGCAGGCGCGTGAACTCGCCATGTCCCTGGGTGCCTCATCGGTCGGCGGTGCCTACGACAGTCCACCCGAGCCGCTGGACTCGGCGATCCTGTTCGCTCCCGTGGGTGACCTGGTCCCGGTGGCTCTGGAGGCGCTGGACCGGTCGGGCACCCTCGCGATCGCCGGAATCCATCTCACCGACATTCCTGTGCTCAACTACCAGCGACATCTCTTCCAGGAACGGAATCTGCGCAGCGTCACCTCCAACACCCGCCAGGACGGCCGCGAGTTCCTCGATCTCGCCGAGCGCATCGGCATCCAGGTCACCGTGAGCCGGTATCCGCTGAACCGGGCTGATCAGGCACTGACCGACCTGGCCGCGGACCGGGTGAACGGAGCCGCGGTGCTCACCGCCGACTGACACGAATCGCGTTCACCAGTCCGGCAACAAGGTTCGCCCGCTCGGTCATGGCTTCGATCACCAGGTACTCGTGGTCGGCGTGGGCACCGCCCCCGACCGCTCCGAGGCCATCGAGCGTCGGCACCCCCAGTGCGGCCGTGAAGTTGCCGTCGCTTCCGCCGCCGACCGCCTTGCCTTCGAGGTCAGGAAGCAGCTGCTCGGCCACCGCGAAGAGCTCGGCCGACGCCGACTCGGGCATCGGAGGTCGACCGACAGCGCCCTGAACCGAGAGCTCCGCCCCAGCGAGATGCGGAGCCAATGCTGCGAACGCAGATTCGATTCTGTCCTTCTCGCCGGCCGACTCGACCCGGACGTCGACGATGACGGTCGCCTCCGCGGGAACGACGTTGTCCAGGGTTCCTGCGGACGCGACGGTCGGGGTGACAGTCGTGCCGATTTCGGGTCGAGCGAGCGCTGCGATGTCCAGCACCTGGTGCGACGCTTCGATCAGGGCGTTGACCCCGGCTGCGGGTTCAAGGCCCGCGTGCGACGCCCGGCCCGCAATGGAGACTTGGAACGTGCCGCAGCCTTTTCGGCCCGTCTTCAGGGCTCCGCCGTCGGCGGCCCCCTCGACCACGAGTACGGCGCCGCAGGCAAGGGCTCGTTCTTCGATGAGAGCTCGAGAGGAGCGGGAGCCGACCTCTTCGTCGGCGGTCACCAGGATCTCGACGCCTGACAGGTCATCGAGCGTCGCCAGGCCATGAACGGCCTGGACCAGACCGCCGAGCATGTCGAAGACCCCGGGGCCGGTTGCGCGCCCGTCCTCGACCATGAACGGGCGGCGTTCAAGGGTGCCGAGCGGAAAAACCGTGTCATGGTGACCGAGGATCAGCACTTCGGGATCGTCACCGGCTGACCAGTGGACGTGCGGCCCTGCTTCGCTCTCCACGAGGACGGCCTGCCCACCGAGGCGGCTCTCGATGACAGCGGCGACGGCTTCGGCCGATGCCGCCAGGGCGTCGAGGTCGCGCGAGGGGGACTCGATTTCGACGAGTTTCCTGAGGTCCTCGATCATCGCGTCGACAGTCACGTCGACGCTCCTGTTTATCGTCACGTCGCAAGGCTACTTGGTACGCCACGACGGAACGGGGTGGAGCCCGCGCCCGCCGGGTTGTCGAGCGCACCGACTCCCGGCACGACCGCGGCTTCAAGAAGCGCGCCCCATCTGCACCGACCGCAGGGCCCGTGTCATCGAGGCGTTCATCGCGCTCGCCGACGCGATCACCGTCGTACCCCGCCTTCCGGCCCACGCCTGCACCAGCCACAGCAGGGACACCCGCCCTAGCTGATGCCCCTGATCTGTCCGCGCGACCGCCTCAGGCGTCACCCCTGAGGCGGTCGCGCTGGATCTGGTGAGCGAGGGCGCGACGGACAGAGGCCGAAGCGGTGGTGGTGACCTTCGAGGGGACGTCGAGACCACGGCTGATCCGGTCGTACGCGTCCCGGTAGCTGCCGGGTATCTCTGCCTGATGAAGCATCAGGTCCTCTTCGACCAGGCGCCGCAACTCGTCGACGTTCTGGGGCGTGAAGCGCTTCTTTCCCCGGGCGATGGCGTTGACGTAGCGCGTACAGCGGGCGGTCTCGTGGAACGTCTCGGAGATCTCCTCGGCGAGGCCCCACAGGCGTCCTTCGAGCCAGGGCTCGTCGTGCTGGTCGAGGGAGAGGCTCGTCGGGGGCAGCGGGTCGCCCGTCCTGTACTTCGTCACCTGCTTGGACACGGCGGGCTGACTCATGTCGGCGAGTTGGGCAATTCTGTCCTGGGTCCAGCCGAAGCCGGCGAACAGCTTGATCATTTCGGTGCGCAGCTTCCGCATCTCCTCGCCCGCACGGATGACCTCGTTCATGCCGGCGAGCATCCGCTCGGCCTGCTCCTCGGTCAGCGTCCCGGGGTTCTGGTGCGCATCCTCTTCGCCTGCCATGGCTCGGTTATACACCCGAGCGCTTCTCGGCCATAACCGGGTTGTACAACCTGGTTATGACTGGCAGGGTTCCCGTCATGCCTACCTTCTCCGCACCTGACGGAACCCGGCTCGCCTATCGCGCGATCGGCGAGGGCGACCCGGTCGTCTGCCTCCCGGGAGGCCCCACGGACTCCCGCTACCTCGGCGACCTCGGCGGCCTGTCCACGCACCGCCGGCTGATCGTCCTGGACCTGCGCGGCACCGGCCGGTCCGCGATACCCGAAGACACCTCCTCCTACCGCTGCGATCGCCTGGTCGACGACGTCGAGGCGCTGCGTGAACACCTCGGTCTTCCTCGGATGGACCTGCTCGGCCACTCCGCCGGCACGAATATTGCGACGCAATACGCGGCTCGGTACCCGAAGTACGTCAGCAAGCTCGCGTTGATCGGACCCAGCACGAGAGCTGTCGGTATAGCGATCACCGGGGAGACGCGACGCGAGCTCGCGCAGCTTCGCAGAGACGAGCCGTGGTTCCCGGCGGCGTTCGCCGCCCTGGAGGCGATCACCACGGGCACGGGCAGCGACTCGGAGGCCATCACCCCCTTCTTCTACGGCCGCTGGGACGCCGTGGCACGGAAACACCATGCAGCCGGCCGGCCGAGCAACCAGGAAGCGGTCGCCCTCTTCGCGGCCGAGGGCGCCTTCAGCCCGGAGTCCACTCGTGCGGCGCTCGCCGCCCTCGAGACCCCTGTCCTGCTGCTCGCCGGGGAGTGCGACTTGAACAGCCCCCCTCAGTCGGCGGCCGAGTTCGCGGGACTGTTCCCTGACGCCACGCTCGTGGTGCAGCCGGGGGCGGGGCACTATCCCTGGCTCGACGACGCCGACCGGTTCGTGGCGGCCACTGCGACATTCCTGGGGCGAGGGCCTGCTCACGCACCTGGAGTCTGAAACGCCCTGGCCGACACCGGCTCGGCCGACGGTGGGAGAGCAACCGGATGCCCATCGGGATCGGTTGTTCTCCCACCGCCGCCCCACCTGCCGGGACAGCCGATCGGACGGTCCGTCGAGATCAGACCGCCGGAACCGGGTACGTCGGGTACTCCACCCCGGAGACATGCTGGACGACGCGGATGACCTGGCACGAGTAGCCGAACTCGTTGTCGTACCACAGGTAGAGGATCGCGTTGTCGCCGTCGACCTTGGTGGCACCGGCGTCGACGATCGAGGCATGGCGCGACCCGATGAAATCGCTCGACACCGCGTCGGGGGCGGTGGTGAAGTCGATCTGGCGCTTGAGCGGCGAGGTCAGCGAGACGTTGCGGAGGTAGTCGAGGACCTCCTCGCGGGTGGTCTCACGCCCGAGCCGCAGGCTGAGGATCGCGATCGAGACGTCCGGCACCGGGACTCGGATCGAGCTGCCGGTGATCGGCGCCTTGAGGTCGGGCAGCGCCTTGGCGACGGCGGAGGCGGCACCGGTCTCGGTGATGACCATGTTGAGCGGCGCCGAACGCCCGCGGCGGTCGGCACTGTGGTAGTTGTCCAGCAGATTCTGGTCGTTGGTGAACGAGTGGACGGTCTCCACGTGGCCGCGCAGGACGCCGTACTCGTCCGCCATCGCCTTCAGAGGCGGGACGATCGCGTTGGTGGTGCAGGACGCGCAGGACAGGATCTGCTCGTCGGGCTTGATCATGTCGTGGTTGACGCCGTGCACGATGTTGGGGACGTCACCCTTGCCGGGCGCGGTCAGGACGACCTTGTCGATGCCGGGGCGCAGGTGCTTCGACAGGCCCTCGCGGTCACGCCACTTGCCGGTGTTGTCGATGAGGATGGCGTCCTTGATGCCGTACGCCGTGTAGTCGACCTCCGACGGGTCGTTCGCGTAGATCACCTTGATCTCGTTGCCGTTGGCGATGATCGTGCTGTTCGCCTCGTCGACCGTGATCGTGCCCTGGAACTGGCCGTGGATGGAGTCGCGGCGCAGCAGGGAGGCGCGCTTGACGATGTCCTGGTCGCCACCCTGACGGACGACGATGGCGCGCAGCCGCAGGCCGTTGCCGGAGCCGGCCTTCTCGATGAGCAGGCGGGCGACGAGGCGACCGATGCGACCGAAGCCGTAGAGGACGACGTCGCGCGGCTCGCTGCGCTCCATCTTGTTGGCACCCGTGGCGCCGGCGACGGCTCCGGCGGTGAACTCCTCCACCGAGAGACCGCGGTCGTCGGTCTTGTACGTTGCGGCGAGCATGCCGATGTCGATCTGGGAAGGGCCGAGATCGAGCGTGGCGAGAGCCTGCAGGAACGGCAGCGTCTCGGTGACCGAGAGTTCCTCACCGGCGATCTGCCGGGCGAATCGGTGGGTCTTGAGGATGCTTACCACTGACTTGTTCACCAAGGAGCGGCTGTGAAGCAGGATCGTGACGTCCCGCTCCCGGTGCAGCTTCCCGATGATCGGGATCATCGACTCCGCGATCCTCTCGCGGTTCTTCCAGCTGGTGAACGAGTCCTCATTGACAGTCACAGGTTTATCTTTCGAGCTAGGCGGTGCTCATATGCTAACCCCCCGCTACTTTGATCATTCAAACGGTGCCACCTGAGCGCATCCCGCGATCGATCCCCATGACCACACCAGGACAGGGAATGGGTCGCCGCACGGGGTGGAACGTTCTTTTTGCTGGAGTCCGGACCGGTTCGCCCTCCCCTGTGTGATCCGCATCGGCCTCGGCGCCGACGTGGTCCGCATCGGTCGGCTCGGCGGGCCTCTGCTCGAACGCCGTCCGGAGCGGCACGACGAGAGACGTTCCGGCTCTGTCACCGACCCGCGATCACGACAACGAGCAGAGTCACCGAGAACAGCACGACGAGGGCGCCCCCGGCGATGAACACGCGTTCAGGGCCCAAACGCTCCCGCCCGTGGACCACGACGTTTCGCGGGTCGGCCGGATCGTAGGAGACATGTACGTTGTCGCCGTCACTGAACGGCTGTCGCCGGGTCGAGGGCACGGGACAGACGACTTCCATCACCCTGTCGTCCTCCGTCACGAACTGGAGCAGCGGGCGGAGCAGGGCCGACTCCGCACGAACCTCTCCCGGATATCGCTTGACGAGCGCCTGGACACGCACGCCCGTCTCGCTCACTCGGCGTGCCTGGCGCAAGCCGTAGGCCCCCACAAGGACGGCGAACATGCCGCCGAACGCGGCGATCCCTGCCAGTACGGCCACGGCACCCACGTCCATGTCAGCCCCACTCCGATGTGTGTCCTCGCCTTGGCCGCCCGCACAGGCACCCCCACATTTTGGTCACATCAGGCCGGACAGAGCGTGGTTGAGTTCGACGACGTTGACGCTTCTCTGACCCAGAAAGCCGAGAACACGTCCCTGGACGTGTTGGGCGACCAGCGCCTTGACCTCGGCATGGGCGAGGTGGCGGGCCTTCGCGACCCGGTCGACCTGTTCGTAGGCGTAGGCCGGGGAGATCGCCGGGTCGAGCCCGGAGCCGCTGGCGGTGACGGCGTCTGCGGGGACCGATGCGGGCGGGACCCCGTCGAAGGCGGCGACGGCGGCGCGGCGGATCCTGACGGTCTTGATCAGGTCGGTGTTGTTCGGGCCCAGGTTGGAGGCGCCGGAGTTCATGGGGTCGTAGCCGCCCACGGACGGCCGGGGCTGGAACCACTTGGGGTCGGGGCGCAGCGGCTCCTGCGCGTCGTCGGGATTCTTCTTCGGCAGGGCGAAGTTCTGGCCGATCAGGCTCGAGGCCACCGGCGTGCCGTTCGTCGTCAGCAGGGAGCCGTTGGCCTGGTGCGAGAGGCCGGCCTGGGCGATGCCGGTGACGAGCAGCGGATAGCCGATGCCGGTGATCACGGTGAACGCCAGCAGCATTCGCAAGGCGGTCAGATGGTGCTGGAGTACGCGGGGAAGGTTGGTGCGCACCGTGGGATCGCCTTCTTCTCTCGTCGGCCGTCTGTCAGCGCAGGCCGGGGATGAACTGGATGACGAGGTCGAGCAGTTTGATGCCCACGAAGGGCAGTACCAGCCCGCCGAGCCCGTACATCCAGATGTTGCGGCTGAGCAGTTTCGCGGCGGAGGACGGCCGGTAACGCACACCACGAAGCGCGAGCGGGATCAGTGCGATGATGATCAGCGCGTTGAAGACGATCGCGGAGGTGATCGCCGAGGTGGGGCTGTGCAGGCGCATGATGTTCAGCTTGTCCAGGCCCGGGTAGACCACCGCGAACATCGCCGGGATGATCGCGAAGTACTTGGCCACATCGTTGGCGATCGAGAAGGTCGTCAGCGCGCCGCGGGTCATCAGCAGCTGCTTGCCGATCTCCACGATCTCGATGAGCTTGGTCGGGTTGGAGTCCAGGTCCACCATGTTCCCGGCCTCCTTGGCGGCCGAGGTACCGGTGTTCATCGCCACACCGACGTCCGCCTGAGCCAGCGCGGGCGCGTCGTTCGTACCGTCACCGGTCATCGCGACGAGCTTGCCGCCCGCCTGCTCACGCCGGATCAGTGCCATCTTGTCCTCGGGCGTGGCCTCGGCGAGGAAGTCGTCCACCCCTGCCTCCTGGGCGATGGCGCGCGCGGTCAGCGGGTTGTCGCCGGTGATCATGACGGTCTTGATGCCCATGCGGCGCAGCTCGTCGAAGCGTTCGCGCATTCCTTCCTTGACGACGTCCTTGAGGTGGATGACGCCGAGAACGCGGGCGCCGGGCGCATCGCCATGAGGGATCACCTCGCCGACGACCAAGGGGGTTCCGCCGCTCGCAGAGATTCCGTCGACGATGCCGCCGACCTCTGCCGTGGGGTGGCCGCCGTTTTCACGGACCCAGCGCATCACTGCCGTCGCCGCGCCCTTGCGCAGGAACCGGTTCTCCTGTGGATCGTTGAGGTCGACACCGCTCATCCGGCTCTGCGCGGTGAAGGGTACGAACTGTGCCTGGGCCAGCTCTCCCTCGCTACGGCCACGCAACGCGTACTGCTGCTTGGCGAGGACGACGATGGAACGGCCCTCGGGCGTCTCGTCGGCGATCGACGACAGCTGGGAGGCGTCCGCGAGTTCCTCGACGCTCACCCCGTCCACCGGCAGGAATTCGGCGGCCTGGCGGTTGCCGAGGGTGATGGTGCCGGTCTTGTCGAGCAGGAGCGTGTTGACGTCACCCGCGGCCTCCACCGCACGCCCGGACATCGCCAGCACGTTGCGCTGCACGAGCCGGTCCATGCCCGCGATGCCGATCGCCGACAGCAACGCGCCGATCGTCGTAGGGATCAAGGCCACTACGAGGGCGACAAGGATGACGATGGTCTGCTCTGCCCCTGCGAAGACGGCGAAGGGCTGCAGGGTCGTCACCGCGATCAGGAAGACGATCGTGAGCGATGCCAGCAGGATGTTGAGCGCGATCTCGTTCGGCGTCTTCTGCCGCGCGGCCCCCTCCACGAGTGCGATCATCCGGTCGATGAAGGTCTCCCCCGGCTTCGAGGTGATCCTCACGACGATCCGGTCCGAGAGCACCTTGGTGCCGCCCGTGACCGCCGACCGGTCGCCGCCCGACTCGCGGATCACCGGCGCCGACTCGCCCGTGATGGCCGATTCGTCGACGCTCGCGATGCCCTCGACCACATCGCCGTCGCCGGGGATGACCTGCCCGGCCTCGACCACGACGTGATCGCCCAGGCGGAGGTCGACACCCGGAACCTCCTCCTCTGTGGCGTCGGTCGCGCCAGACCGCCAGCCGGTGAGACGGCGGGCCATCGTCGTCGTCTTCGTGCGGCGCAGAGTCTCCGCCTGGGCCTTGCCGCGTCCCTCGGCCACGGCTTCGGCGAGATTGGCGAAGACCGCCGTCAGCCATAGCCACACCGTGATCACCCAGGCGAACACACTGGGCGTCCTGATGGCCGACAGTGTGGTCAGCACCGCCCCGACCTCCACCACGAACATGACGGGGTTGTGGACCATCGAGCGCGGATCCAGCTTGTGCAGGGCGTCGGGGAAGGACGTCAGGAGCTGCTTGGGATCGAGCAGTCCGCCCGAGACCCGGTGCTGCTGACGCCCGGCGCTCGGCGGGGTGGGAAGGGGAGTGGCGGTCGTGGACATCAGTGCAGACCCTCCGCGAGGGGTCCGAGCGCGAGCGCCGGGAAGTACGTCAGACCGACAACGATGAGGATCACTCCGGTCAACAGCCCGACGAACTGCGGCCGGTGAGTGGGCAGGGTGCCCGCGGTGACCGGAACAGGCTGCTGCCCGGCGAGCGAGCCGGCGAGTGCCAGGACGAACACCATCGGCAGGAACCGGCCGAGGAGCATGACCACACCAAGTGCGGTGTTGTACCAGACGGTATTGACGCTCAGCCCTGCGAACGCCGAGCCGTTGTTGTTCGCAGCCGACGCGAAGGCGTACAGGACCTCGGAGAAGCCGTGCGGCCCGGAATTGAGCATGGCCGCCCTCTCCCCCGGGAACGCCATCGCCAGTCCGGCACCGACCAGCACGAGCGCGGGCGTGGTCAGGATGTAGAGGGAGGCGAACTTCATCTCCCGGCCCCGAAGCTTCTTGCCCAGGTACTCGGGTGTACGGCCGACCATCAGTCCGGCGACGAACACCGCGACGATCGCCAGGATCAGGATCCCGTAGAGCCCGGAACCGGCGCCGCCGGGCGCGATCTCCCCCAGCATCATGTTGAAGATCGTCATTCCGCCGCCGCCCGGCGTGTACGAGTCATGGAAGGAGTTGACCGCTCCGCAAGAGGTGAGGGTGGTCGACACAGCGAACAGAGCCGAGGCCCAGATCCCGAACCGGGTCTCCTTGCCCTCCATCATTCCGCCGGCCGCATGACCGGCCGCGCTGCTTACGCTGTGCAGCTCGTTGGCGGTCACGATGGCGACCGATGCGACCCAGATCGATGCCATCACGGCGACGATCGCGTAGCCCTGGCGGTTGTCACCGACCATCGTCCCGAAGGTGCGCGGGAGTGAGAACGCGATGACCAGCATGAGATAGATCTGGATCAGGTTGGTGAAGGCGTTGGGGTTCTCGAAGGGGTGCGCGGAGTTCGCGTTGTAGAAGCCGCCGCCGTTGGTGCCCAGTTGCTTGATGGTCTCCTGGGAGGCGACGGGGCCCCCGGTCATGCTCTGGTGCCCGCCCACGATGGTGGTGATGTCGTGGCTTCCATGGAAATTCTGAACGGCCCCGGCGGCCACCAGAACGATCGCGAAGACGAACGCAAGGGGCAGCAGAACGCGCAGCACGATTCGTGTCAGGTCCACCCAGAAATTCCCGACGCGATCGGTCGTCTTCCTGCTGAAGCCCCGGATCAGCGCCGCGACGACGGCGATGCCCACGGCCGCGGAGACGAAGTTCTGGACCGCGAGGCCCGCCATCTGGACCAGGTGCCCCATCGTCGACTCGCCGGAGTACGACTGCCAGTTGGTATTGGTGACGAAGGATGCCGCGGTGTTGAACGACTGGTCCGTGGTGACGGACTTCATTCCCAGGGACAGCAGGAGATGGTTCTGCAGGCGCAGAAACGCGTACAGGAACAGTACCGAGACCGCGGAGAAGGCCAGGATGCTGCGCAGATACACCGACCACTTCTGGTCGGCGTCGCCGTTCACTCCACCTGCCCGGTAGATCAGGCGTTCAGCCTTCCAATGACGATCAGTGGTCAGGACGCGGGCGATGTAGCCGCCCAACGGGCGGAACGAGAGGCCCAGCGCGATCACCAGGGCGAGTACCTGGAGCCATCCCGCGAGGGTGTCATTCATCGGGCTGTCTCCTAGAACTTCTCGGGGAAGATCAGGCAGACGACCAGATAGACCACGAGGCACGCGGCAACGATGAGGCCGACGATGTTCTCCGCGCTCACAGGCGTCCGACCCCCTTGGCAGCCAGGCCGATGAGGGCAAACACCACGATCGTGAGGCCGATGTACGCGACATCCGACATGCGCGAGGCACCCCGCAGAGTCATCGGAGGCAGGCCTGTTCGGCCCACCCGGTTGGGATATGGCGTTGATGTGGAATGCGAGGTCGACGCGTTCCTGACGCTATATCAGTCGACCTCGAGCAGGCCCGGATGATCTGTGGGCCGATGGGATGACGCTGAGGTGCCGGGTTTCACTCGGCGCGGCCTGATGTCGCTCTGCCTCCGGGAGCAGAACTCGGAAGAGCGAGCATCGCCCGGGTTGGCTCGGCATCGGAGAAGGTGTCCGTGTCGCCGGAACGCCAGGCGATCCGCCCTCGGGCATGGGCGGTGTATCGCGGACTCGGCGAACTTCCGCCTCTGGGGTGCGGCGCACCAGGACACGTGGCGTCCCGCGCGACTGATCCTCCGTGACGCCCGTGGGCAGCGGGCACGCTGCGGCGTAGCTGTATTGCCCCAAGGGCGTTGGAAGCTCGTTGCCGAAGGGCGAGTGGCCGGCGGCTGTCTCGCCCAGGTCCGCGACGCCGACTGTGAAAGCCGTCCCTGTGGGTTCTGCCCGAAGGCCGTGAGGCCACGCTGACCAGGAACGCCGTGGTCCGTCAGCGTCGCGTTACGGGGAGCGGGCCTGGCATCAAGCATCCGTCAGTGCGGCGGCTCATCGCCGGTGGGCGGGCATAGCTTCGATGAAGCGCCCGGCCGGACCGACCGGGCGCCGCCAGTCGCCTTCTGCGAGGAGCAGGACCATGTCTCCAGTCGAGTTTCCCGAGGACCCCGAGCCTTCTGAACGGTTCCCGGCCGGACTTCTCTACGTCCCTGTCCGGTCGGGGCCCGCTGGATGTACGACCCGGTTCTTCCGCACCCCCCTGGGCGGCCGCACCGCCGTCGGATTCACCTCCGCGGCGAAACTCACCGCCACTCTGGGCACGGACCAGCCCTCCATCAGGCTCTCCGAACCCGCACTGCGCGCTCTCGCGGCCCCCCTGGGCGTGACCGCCCTCACCGTCGACCCGCAGTTCTCCGCCCCCGCGACCGACCGCACTGCGGCCGAGGTCCGTGAGCGCGAGAACTCCTGGAGCCGCTGGCATCCCCAGCAGGTCGGTGCCCTGCGAGTGACCGGCGCCGCTGCTGTCGTCGCATGTCTGAACCTACTGGTCGGCTGAGGAGGCTCCCGCCATGACCGTTTCCCTTCCCTCGCCCCTTCCGGCCTCGCTGCCCTCGGATCCCCAAGCCCTGTCCCGGATCCTCGGCAACACCGACGGCCTGTCCGTCTGGCCCCGTTCCACCCGCCCCGAAGCGGACAGCGACATCTCCGTCAACGGGGTCTCCCTCACCGAGGCAGCCGACCGCTTCGGCACCCCCCTCTACGTACTGGACGAACAAGAGGTCCGCGAACGCTGCCGCACCTACCGCACCGCGTTCCCCGAAGCCGACATCGTCTACGCCGCCAAAGCATTCCTGTGCCGTGCACTCGCGCACTGGATACAAGAAGAAGGCCTGGGCCTGGACGTCTGCTCCGCAGGCGAACTCGAGCTCGCCGTCACCACCGGCTTCCCACCCGAGAACATCGTGATGCACGGCAA
Source organism: Streptomyces sp. NBC_01717 (assembly GCF_036248255.1). Classification (NCBI taxonomy): domain Bacteria; kingdom Bacillati; phylum Actinomycetota; class Actinomycetes; order Kitasatosporales; family Streptomycetaceae; genus Streptomyces; species Streptomyces sp. NBC_01717. Next base: position 1,098,232 of record NZ_CP109178.1, read on the forward strand.
CGCCAAAAGCCCCGAAGACCTGCGCACCGCCATCCGGCTCGGCGTCGGACGCATCGTCGTGGACAGCCCCTCCGAAATCGCACGCCTCGCCGCGATCACCCCCGCCGACACCCGCCAAAAGGTCATGGTCCGCGTCGTCCCCGGCATCGCCGCCGGCGGACACGCCAAGATCCGCACCGGCACCGACAACCAGAAATTCGGCCTCTCGATCACCGACGGCTCCGCACAGCACGCCGTCACCCGGATACTCGACCAGCCACACCTCGAACTCGTCGGCCTGCACTGCCACATCGGCTCACAGATCGCCACAGTCAAACCCTACGTCGTCGCCGTACGACGCATGATCGGCCTGATGGCCCGGATCAAAAACCAGCACGGCATCACCCTCCCCCAGCTGAACATCGGCGGCGGCCACGCCATCGCCTACCGGCCCGGCGAGGAAACCATGAACGTGCCCGAGCTGGCCGGACGCGTCCGCGCCGAGCTCGAAGAAGGCTGCACCCGCGCCGGACTCCCCGTCCCCCGACTCACCCTGGAACCCGGCCGCGCCATCGTCGGACCAGCCGCAGTCGCCATCTACCACGTACTCGCCGTCAAACGAACCGGCGACCGCACCTTCGTCGCCATCGACGGCGGCATGAGCGACAACCCCCGCCCCGCACTCTACGGCGTCCAATACGCACCCCGCCTCATCGGCCGCCCCTCATCCGTACCACCCCGCCTCGTCACCGTCGTCGGCCGGCACTGCGAAGCCGGCGACATCCTCGCCGACGACGTAGCACTCCCCGGCGACATACGCCCCGGCGACCTCCTCGCCGTCCCCGCGGCCGGCGCCTACCACCTCTCCATGGCCTCCGGCTACAACATGATCGGCCGACCCCCCGTCATCGCAGTATCCGACGGCACCGCACGCGTACTCATACGCCGCGAATCACTCGACGACATGAACCGCAGAGACATCGGCCTGTAACAAACACCGGCCCCCACACCCGGCGTCCGCCGAAACCCCCTCTCGGCGGACGCCGCCCCCCACACACCACGATGGCCCGAAAGGCCATCAAGTACCCCTATTCGCATACCCCAATGTGTGAGGACGAGGTCTCGATGACCGTCGAAAACACCGTCGGCCTGGTCGTGGCCGTAGCACTGCTCGCCTATCTGATTCTCGCCCTGATCAAGCCGGAGAAGTTCTGATGTCCGCCCCCGCCACGGTCGAACCCGCCCCCGTCCACGACGTGCCACCTCCGCGCGAAGAACGGCCGCGCCGGGTCGGTGCCGGAATGCTCGATCCCAAACAGCTGTGGCTCGCGCTCCCCCAGGCGCTCCGCAAGCTGAATCCGGTGACCCTGTTCCGTAATCCGGTCATGTTCGTCACCGAGGTCGGTGCCGCGCTCACCACCGGCATAGCGGTCGTCCACCCCAGTCTCTTCGGCTGGCTGATCACCGGCTGGCTGTGGCTGACGGTGGTCTTCGCCAACCTCGCCGAGGCCGTGGCCGAGAGCCGTGGCAAGGCGCAGGCCGACGCTCTGCGCGAGACCCGGCAGCAGACCACCGCATGGCGGCTCGCGGGCTGGGAGCCCGGGGCGGCGGAGGACTCCTACCTCGAAGAGGCCGTGGCCGCCTCCGAGCTCAGGCGCGGCGACATCGTGTCCGTGCCGGCCGGGGATCTGATTCCCGGTGACGGCGACGTCATCGAGGGCGCCGCCAGCGTCGACGAGTCCGCCATAACCGGTGAGTCCGCGCCGGTCATCCGCGAGTCCGGCGGCGATCGCAGCGCCGTCACCGGAGGCACCCGGGTGCTCTCCGACCACCTGGTCGTACGGATCACCCAAGAGCCCGGAGAGAGCTTCCTGGACCGGATGATCGCCCTGGTCGAGGGCGCCAACCGGCAGAAGACCCCCAACGAGCTGGCGCTCAACCTGCTGCTGGTCATGCTGACCTTCGTCTTCTTGGTCGCGGTCGTGACGCTGCAGCCGATGGCGATCTTCTCCAAGGACGCGATGGCCGCCGCGCACGACACCGCGGCGCTGACCACGGACGGCGTCACCGCCATCGTGCTGGTCTCGCTCCTGGTCTGTCTGATTCCGACGACCATCGGTGCGCTGCTCTCGGCGATCGGCATCGCGGGCATGGACCGGCTGGTGCAGAGAAACGTACTGGCCATGTCCGGGCGGGCGGTTGAGGCCGCGGGCGACGTCAACACCCTGCTGCTCGACAAGACCGGCACGATCACCTTCGGCAACCGGCGGGCGAGCGCGTTCCTGCCGGTCGGGGCAGTCTCCATGGAGCGGCTGGCGAAGGCCTCGCTCCTTTCCAGCCTGGCCGACGAGACGCCCGAGGGTCGGTCGATCGTCGAGTACGTCCACACCGAGCACGTCTCGGTCGTCGAGGACACCCGTTCCGCGAACGGCGCCGAGTGGGTGCCGTTCACCGCCGCCACCCGCATGTCCGGGGTCGACCTCCCCAACGGTCAGCGGCTACGCAAGGGCGCCGCGGCGTCGATCGCGGCATGGGTGCGCGAGCAGGGTGGGAAGGTGCCCATCGCGCTGGACGCCACCGTGGATCGCGTCTCCGCGTCCGGCGGTACGCCGCTGGCCGTGGCGGAGTCGAGGAGTGACGGCACGGCCGAGGTACTCGGCGTCGTCCACCTCAAGGACGTCGTCAAACCGGGCCTGCGCGAACGCTTCGACGAGCTGCGCCGCATGGGCATCCGTACGGTGATGATCACCGGTGACAACCCGGTGACAGCTCGGGCGATCGCCGAGGAAGCGGGTGTCGACGACTTCCTGGCCGAGGCGACCCCCGAGGACAAGCTGGCGCTGATCAAGCGCGAGCAGGCCGGCGGCCATCTCATCGCCATGACGGGCGACGGTACGAACGACGCGCCGGCACTCGCGCAGGCGGACGTCGGCGTGGCGATGAACACCGGTACGTCGGCTGCCAAGGAGGCCGGCAACATGGTCGACCTCGACTCCGACCCCACGAAGATCATCGAGATCGTCGAGATCGGCAAGCAACTCCTCATCACCCGGGGTGCGTTGACGACGTTTTCGATCGCCAACGACATCGCCAAGTACTTCGCGATCCTGCCCGCGATGTTCGCGGCGGTGTACCCGGGGCTCGACCGGCTCAACATCATGGATCTGCACTCGCCGCTGTCCGCGATCCTCTCTGCCGTCATCTTCAACGCGGTGGTCATCGTGGCGCTGATCCCGCTCGCCCTGCGCGGCGTGCGCTACCGGCCCTCCTCCGCCTCCACCCTGCTCACCCGCAACCTGTGGATCTACGGACTCGGCGGCGTGATCGTCCCGTTCCTGGCCATCAAGTTCATCGACTTCGCCCTCGTCCAGTTCATCCCGGGGATCTGACCATGACACGCATCCCACACTGGCTCGCCCAGCACATCGCAGCGTTGCGGGTGGTCCTCGTGCTGACTCTCCTGACCGGCCTGGCCTATCCGCTGGCCATGGTGGCGGCAGCCCAGGTCCCAGGTCTCGGCGGCACGTCGGAAGTGACCGGCGCGGACGGCAGACCGGCCGGATCCTCGCTGATCGGCCAGACGTTCACCGACGCCAGGGGCAACCCCGTCAAGCAGTACTTCCAGTCCCGGCCCTCCAACGCCGGTACGGGATACGACGCCACGGCGTCCGGCGCCGGCAACCAGGGCCCCGAGTCCGTCGTCGACACCAAGGACAAGCCGAGCCTGCTCACCCTGGTGTGCGGGCGGAGCAAGGCGGTCGGCGACCTCGAAGGCGTCGACGGCTCACGCCCCTACTGCACGGACGACGGCGTGGGCGCGGTCCTCGGCGTCTTCTACGACGGCGGTACGAGCGGACGTGCCACCCAGGCCGTAAGCCTCAACCAGGCCTGCCCGGCCAAGCCGTTCCTCACCTCGTACAAGGGAGTTCGCGTCACATGCGCGAAGCCCGGCGCGGACTACAGCCACGCTGTGACCGTCCCCGTGCGCGGCAACGCCCCGGCGGACCCTGTCGTCCCCGCCGACGCGGTCACCGCGAGCGGAAGCGGCCTCGACCCGCACATCAGCCCTGCGTACGCGACGCTCCAGGCACCGCGGATCGCTCGTGAGCGCGGAGCGAGCGTGGCCGGCGTACGCAAGCTGATCGAGAAGTACACCACCGGCCGCGCGCTCGGCGTGCTCGGGGAGCGCGGCGTCAATGTCGTCGAGCTCAACATCGCCCTCGACCGTACGTATCCGAAGCAGGGAGCCTGATCATGGCGGCCTGGATCCAGGCATCGCTCGTCCTCGCCGTGGTCGTGGGGCTGCACGTCCCGCTCGGCGACTACATGGCCCGCGTCCTCGACGGCGGGAAGCACTGGCGGGGAGAGAGAACCCTCTACCGCGTCTGCGGAATCGACCCGGACAAGGAGCAGACCTGGCGGCACTACCTCACCGCCCTGATCGCCTTCTCCGTCATGAGCATCGCGGCGCTCTTCGCCCTCTTCACCCTTCAGGGAAAGCTTCCCTGGTCGACGGGGCACGAGGGCATGCCGTGGCGGCTCGCGCTGCACACCGCCGTCTCCTTCACGACGAACACCAGCTGGCAGAACTACGCGGGCGAGTCGACCACCGGGCATCTCGCCGTCATGGCGGGCCTGGGTGTCCAGGCGTTCGCGTCGGCGGCGGTCGGCATCTGTGTGGCCCTCGCCCTGGTCCGGGGCCTGGTCCGGCGGTCCACGGACGACCTCGGCAACTTCTGGGTCGACCTGCTGCGCACGATCTTCCGCGTCCTGGTGCCGATCGCGGTCGTCGGCGGCCTGATCCTGATGGCCGGCGGTGTCGTCCAGAGCCTCGGCGCCGGACACACCTTCACCACGGTCACGGGTGGCAAGCAGACGATCCTCGAGGGACCTGTCGGCTCCTGGGAACCGATCAAGCTGTTCACCGGTGACGGCGGCGGTGTCTTCAACGCCAACAGCGCCCACCCCTTCGAGAACCCGAGCGCCTGGACCAACGCCTTCGAGATCGTGCTGATGCTGCTCATCCCGACGGCCTGCATCCGCATGTTCGGCCGGATGATCGGCAGCCTGAAGCAGAGCTGGACCCTGCTCACCGTCGTCGGCATCCTCTTCGGCCTGCTCCTCGCGGCCGGCACGCTGGCCCAGACCGCGCACACCGGCACGGTCACGCAGGCGGTCGGCGGACAGTACGAGGGCACGGAGACCCGGTTCGGCATCCCCGGCTCCACCCTGTTCGGCGTGAGCGCCACGGGCTCGGCGGACGGCGCGGCGAACTCCTCGTACGACAGTTTCTCCAGCCTGGGCGGCGGAGTGCTGTTGTCCGCGATGATGCTCGGCGAGATCGCGCCAGGCGGCACGGGCAGCGGGCTGTACGGCCTGATCGTGGTCGTGCTCGTGGCCGTCTTCATCGGCGGGCTGATGGTCGGCCGTACGCCCGAATACCTGCGCAAGCGGATCGGGTACGGGGAGATGCGCTGGGTCGTCGTGTACGCGCTGATCCCGCCCACGGTGATCCTCGCCTGCACGGGTATCGCGCTCGCCTTCGGCGATGGCGGGACCTCGATGGGCAACCCGGGAGCGCACGGCCTGACCGAGCTCATCTACGCCTACACCAGCAACACCAACAGCAACGGCAGCGCGATGGCGGGCTTCAACGGCGCGACCGACTTCCACAACCTGCTGATGGTGTTCGCGATGCTGGCCGGCCGCTACCTCCCGATGGCCTGCGTCCTGGCCCTGGCCGGACGCCTCGCCAAGCAGCAACCGGGCGTCGTCACAGTCGGCACGCTGCGCGCGCAGGGCGTCAACTTCGTCGTCCTGGCCACTGCGGCGGCCGTCATCCTGGCGCTGCTCAACTTCCTCCCGGCGCTGTCCCTCGGCCCCATCGCCGACGGACTGCTGTAGCGGCCCGAGTACCGGCTGAGCCTGCGATCGTCACAGACTCAGCCGGTACGGCACGACACACACGGCGACGTCGGTACCGGCGTCGCCGACTCACAGTGCTCGGACTTCTGCTGCTGGTCGAGCCCACCGCGCCCTTCACACGAACTGCGGACCGGTCGCGTGGTCGCAGCACCGGTGGCGGCGAAAGCGGCAGACCTCATCCCCGCCTGTCCGTCGGATGCGGCTGCACCCCAGTCATGAGGATGTCCAGGCCACGCCGTGTCGTCGCCAGCACGACGCGATCGCCCGCACGCAGCACCCGCCCGTGCGACGGGCGCCAGTCGAAGCCGGGTCGGCGTAACCGGATGCCGGTGAGGGTATCCGTCGAGGACGGCGTGGGCTGGGCCAAGGCCGAACCGACGGCCAGGACCCGCCACTCGTGTTCCCGGAACGCCTGGTGGATCGAGCGTCCTTCGAGCTCCGGATGCCCGGCCACGTCCACCACGGTGAACAGCAGCGAGCCGCGCTCGACCGGCATCACCCCCAGAACATGACGGCCCATCATCGCGGCGGCGAAGGACGGTGCGGCGAGCGCCGAGACACTGCGGCTGCGAGTGGGGGCCTGAGGGTAGGAGGCGCGCAGGGTGCGCTGGACAGTGGCCGCGAAGTCGTCGTCGTACAGCCGCATCACCACTCGCACACTCGGGGTGGTCTCGCGTGCGGCCATCACGATGTCGAGGTTCTCGCTGTCGTCGCGGGTGAGCACCAGCAGCGACTTGCTGTGCCGGATGCGCGCCCGGTCGAGGACACCTGGCGCTCCGGCGTCCTCCAGAACCAGCGGTACGTCGAGTTCGCGGGCGAGGGCGACGCCGCGCGCGTGCGGGTCCCGTTCGACGGCCACGACCTTGTGGTCGGTGGTGCACAGCTGAGCGAGCACACGGGTGCCGATCTTTCCGAGACCGACCACGACGATGTGGTCGGTGAGGTCGTCGGCGGGCGGGAGACCGACGGAGGCGGTCCGGAACGCCTCGGTGGCGTTCATGGTCGCGGCCACGACGAGCGGGAGCACGGCGAGTCCGACGAAGCCCGCGAACAGTTGCAGCACCCGGCGGGCCGCCGTCTCGTCGGTGGCCGGATCACCCATGGTGAAGATGTCCAGCAAGGGCAGGTAGACGTTCTTCCACCAAGGGTGCTCATGCGCGAACAACGCCGTGGCGACCGTGAGCGCAACGACGATCGCGGCCAGCGCGCCGAAGACGGCGATGACCTCGCGGGAGAGGAAGACCCTCCACGGCAGATGCGCGAGCCGCGCCCTCAGCCAGCCGCCGACGCGGGCACGCCGCTCCCGGGCGGCCGGCTCGGGCGCGTGGTGGTGGGTGACCTCTTCGAGCATCAGCCGGCCGTGTGTGAACTGCCGGTGGTAGGCCGTGCGGGTGTCCGGCAGCAGCTGGGTGCCGTCGTCGCCCGGTGTCTCGGGGCTGTCGTCGCTCGCCGGGTCGTCCCGGTGCGCGCCGGAGAGCACGGCCAGTGTGGCCAGATCGGTCGACCGGGGCGGCGCGCCCGCGGCTCGTACGACACCGCGGAACACCTTGCCCTCGACCTGCAGGGTGTGGCCGTAGCCCACCGCGGCTGCGGCCACCAGCTCCGGCACGGCGGTGTCGGCGTCGGACAGCACCGTGGTCGACATGTCCGGCCGGGGATCGTCGTCGCTTCCGGCCCTGGCCTCGGCGGCCGCGCGGTCCAGGAGGCGTTCCAGATGGCGTCCGCGCTCGCGGTTGAACATGCGGATGACCAGGCGTATGGAGGGGTTGAGGCCTCGGGCCAGCAACGCCGCGGTCACGTTGACCTGGTCGTCGGCGTAGGTCAGCGCGAGGGCCGCGGCACGCTGTACGCCCGCGGCCCGCAGGGTCTGTTCGTCCAGGTGTGCCGCCACCAGCAGCTCGATGGGCGAGTGCGGGTCGCGGTGCAGCGCGGCGATCTCGGCGCCGTGCGCGTCCCTTCGTGACGGCAGTACGACGGTGACGGCCTCGCCGCACACGGCGTCCAGTTCGGTGGCGAGCCGACGCGCGAGCCCGTCGTCGCCGCAGATCACCATGTGCTCGGAGCGGGCACCGAGTCCCGTTTGAAGATGAAGAGTTGACGTCACATCAGTCAGGAACGACAGAGCAGACGTGCCCGGTTCCGAGCGACCGAGCGGTTCGGCGTCAACATTCCGTATGCGCCCGTCGGCGGTGTGGACGTGTCTGGCGTACAGCGGGCCGGGGCCGCCCGTGCCGACCGGGTTTCAGCCGTCCTTCAGCGAGCCCACCGCCCTCCTACGCTCTGCGTACCACCGCGGTGCTCGGCCCGCTCGGCGAACGGCAGGGACAGCACCATGGTCAGGCCCCCGCCGGGAGTGTCCTCCGGGGTGAGGGTGCCGTCCATCGCCTCGGTCAGACCCCGGGAGAGGGCCAGGCCCAGACCGAGTCCGGTGGTGTTGTCGGTGTCGCCGAGGCGCTGGAAGGGTTCGAAGAGGCGGTCGCGGTCGGTGGACGGGAGACCGGGACCCCGGTCGACGACGCGCAGTTCGACGCGGCCTGCGTGGGTGCTGGCGGTCAGCAGCACCTTGTGCCCGGCCGGACTGTGACGGGCGGCGTTACCCGCGAGGTTGGCGATCACCCGCTCCAGCAAGGGCGGGTCGGCCAGCACGGCCGGAACCTCCTCCAGGTCCCCCACCTCGACCTCAGGGGTGTCCGCCAGCGCCGCCGGCAGGATCTCCTCGATCGTGGTGGCGCGCAGGTTCAGGGCGAGCGCCCCTGCCTGCAGTCGGCTGAGGTCGAGCAGGTTCTCCACCAGTCGGTTCAGCTTGGCCATCGACTCGTCGGCAGTGGCGAGGAGCTCGCCCCGGTCCTCGTCGGAGAACTCCACGTCACGGCTGCGCAGCGAGGAGACGGCTGCCCAGCCGGCAGCGAGTGGGGTGCGCAGGTCGTGACCGACCGCCCGCAGCAGCGCCGTACGCATCCTGTCGGCGGCCTTGACCGGTTCGACCTCGGCAGCGGCCTCGGCGAGCCGGGCCCGTTCGACGGCGGCGCCCACGTGCGCCGCGAAGGCGGCCAGGACGCGCCGTTCGGAGGACGGGAGGGGGCGGCCGCGCAGCACCAGGAAGGCGCCGGGTCCCGCGGGTACAGCCGTCACGTCGTCCCCTCCGGGCGGCTCGTCCACCAGCTCCGCCGAGTCCATGCCGAAGGTCTCGCGGGTGCGTTCCACCAGCGCCGGGATCGTCGCGCCGCCGCGCACGATGGTGCCCGCGAGGGACGACATGGTCTCCGCCTCGGCGGTGGCACGCGCCGAGCGCCGTGACAGACGCAGGGAACGATCGACGACAGCAGCCACTATGGCGGCCACCACCGCGAAGACCGCCAGCGCCAGCAAGGCATTCGGATCGTTCAGCGTGAATTGCCCGATCGGCGGGATGAACCAGTAGTTGAGCAGCAGGGACGCCGTCACGGATGCGATCACCGCCGACGCGACCCCACCTATGCAGGCCACCCCCACCACTGCGAGCAGGAAGAGCAGGGCCTCGCTGGTGAGGTTGAATCTGTCCCGGGCTGCGCCCAGATCCAACAGGAGGGTGAGCGCCACCGGCAGCAGCAGGCCGGCGACCGGGCCCGCGATCCGTCGTGCGGTCGACAGAGTACGTCTGCGCGAGGGCAGCAGCGTGCCGCGCCCGGCGCGTTCGTGCGTGACCGTGTGGATGTCGATGTCGCCGGAGAGTTCGACAACCGTCTCACCGGTGCCGCGTCCGGTGACGAAGCGTTCGAGGCGGCCCCGGCGGCTGGTGCCGAGAACGAGCTGGGTGGCGTTCTCGGCACGCGCGAACTCCACCAGGGCGGTGGCGACGTCATCGCCGACCACGGAGTGGTAGCTGCCGCCGAGGTCCTCGATCAGCCGCCGCTGCCGGACCAGGGAAGCGTGCGAGGTGCCCGCGGCGAGCCCGTCGCTGCGCGTGACGTGGACTGCGAGCAGGTCACCGCCGGCCGACCGGTCGGCGATGCGGGCGGCCCGCCGGATGAGGGTGCCGCCCTCGGGGCCGCCGGTCAGCGCGACCACGACCCGCTCCCGAATCTCCCAGACCCCACCGATGCCGTGCTCGGAGCGGTACGACTGAAGCGCCTCGTCGACGCGGTCGGCCACCCACAGCAGGGCGAGCTGACGCAACGCCGTCAGATTTCCGGGTCGGAAGTAGTTGGCGAGCGCCGCGTCGACCTTCGCGGGCGCATAGATGTTGCCGTGCGCCATCCGGCGGCGAAGCCCTTCGGGCGGCATGTCCACCAGCTCGATCTGATGGGCTCTGCGGACGACCTCATCGGGCACCGTCTCGTGCTGCGGCACCCTGGTGATCTTCTCGACGACGTCGTTGAGGGATTCGAGGTGCTGGATGTTGAGCGCGCTGATGACATCGATCCCTGCTGCGAGCAGCTCCTCGATGTCCTGCCAGCGCTTGGGGTTGCGGCCGCCGCCAGGGACGTTGCTGTGGGCGAACTCGTCGATAATCGCGACCTTCGGGCGGCGCGCGAGGACCGCAGCGAGGTCCATCTCCGTGAACTCGCCGCCGTGGTAAGAGCACGAGGCTCGCTCGACGACTTCCAGGCCGTCGAGCATCGCCTCCGTGCCGGGGCGCCCGTGGCACTCGACGAACCCCACGACGACATCGGCGCCGCGTGCCGCCCTGCGCCGCGCCTCATCGAGCATGCGGTAGGTCTTGCCCACCCCCGGGGCGGCCCCGAGGTAGACCTTCAGACGTCCGGGACGTACATCACCGCCACCGGTCCGTACCTCACCCGCGCCGGTCCATGCGCCACTCATGTTGGCCCGTACGTCACTCATTGCAGCCGACGTGCTCCGCTCACTGGCGTTCAACTCCCCGGAGGGAAGGGTTCCTTCCCTCCTACCGAAGCGCTTGTACGAGTCGCCCGGCGGGCCCCTTGACGCAACCTTGGCGCCGGTCACGTGGACGTTGACACCACTTTGACGAGCCCTGGACCGATAGGGTGAAGGTGGTGCGCCGGGAAGTCTGGTCGGCAGGGAGCCACAAGGTCTCCTTCTCATGACCAAGGGAACGGCATGCGCAGCGTAGGGACGGTCCTGGCTCTCGTGGTACTCGCCACTGTGGTGGCGACCTTCGCGCGCCGTTGGCGGATCCCCGCTCCCTCTCTCCTTGTGGTCGCCGGCCTTGCGGTCGCCCTGCTGCCCGGCACTCCCGACATCCAGATCAGTCCCGAGATCATCGGGCTCGTCGTGCTTCCGCCACTGCTGTACGCGAGCGCCGAGGAGCTGTCCTGGCGCGAACTGCGCGTGGTGTGGAAGCCGGTCGGGGTGCTGTCGATCGGCCTGGTGCTGGCCTCGGCGGCAGCGGTCGGCGCGGTGGCTTCCCTGGTCACGCCGCTGTCGTGGCAGATGGCGTTGGTGCTGGGCGCGGTGCTGGCCAGTACGGACCCGGTGGCGGTCACCGCGCTGGGCAGGCGACTGGCGCTGCCGCCCAAGGTGCAGGTACTGGTCCAGGCCGAGAGCCTGTTCAACGATGCGACGTCGCTCGTCCTGTTCCGGGTCGCGGTGAGCGTCGCCGTGGCATCGGCGGCGGTCGGCTGGGGTGCAGCGGCACAGGAGTTCGCGCTGCTGGCGGGCGGCGGCATGGTCATCGGCGCGGCCGTTGCGGGCGTGGTGGCCCTGATCCGCAGGCGTACGGAGGACCCGGTGCTGGAGACGGTGATTTCCCTCGTCACCCCGTACGCGGCCTACGTTCTGGCCGAGGCGGCACACGCGTCGGGTGTGACCTCCGTAGTGGTCGCCGGTGTCGTCCTGGGCGGCCGGGGCGATCGGCTCACCAACGCCCGCATACGGCTCCAGCTGCACGCCGTCTACGGCACCGTGATCTTCCTGCTGGAGAGTGTCGTCTTCAGCCTCATCGGCCTGGCCCTGCCGGCCCAGGTACGTGCACTCTCCGACGGTGACCGGGCGTGGCCGCTGTACGCGCTCGCCGTTGCCGCCACACTGATCGCCATGCGCATGCTGTGGCTGGCGCCGCTTTCGGCGGTGGTGCAGCGCAAGGGCGGCATCCAGCGCATGAACTGGCGAGTGCCTGTGGTGCTGACCTGGGCCGGCACCCGGGGTGTCGTGCCGCTGGCCGCCGCCCTGTCGATCCCGGTGACCACAAAGGCGGGCGCCACGCTCTCGGAACGCCCCCTCGTACTCGTCCTCACCACTTCGGTCGTGGTCGCCACCCTCGTCGTTCAGGGCTTCTCCCTCGCCTCGGTCGTCCGCCGCTCCGGCATCGCACTGGAACCCGACCACACGGAACGGGAGGAGGCCAAGGCCCGTTGCAGCCTGGCGACCGCGGGGCTGAGCCGCCTGGAGGAGATCTCGGACCTCGAAGCCGTCCCGGACGTCGTCCTCGACCGCCTCCGCCGCGGTCTGACGGCCCGACTCGACCACGCCCGCGACCGGCTCGCACAGGACAACGGCGACGGGACCCCAACAGAATCGGCCGACCTCACCTACCGCCAGCTGCGCCGCGACCTGATCACCGTGGAGGCGGCCGAGCTCCAGCGCCTGTACGACGAGCACCGCATAGGCGACACGACCCGCCGCCGGCTGCAACGCTCACTTGACCTGGAGGAGGCGCGCCTCGCGGACACCTAGCAACTCCTGACGCGATGGCTTCGGACGCCGCAGCCCCGGGGCGCCGGTGAGTTGATATCGCCTCCCTGCCGCCGCCGGCGACAGTGAGCAGCGGGGACGAACGGGGACGTTCCTCTCAGCATGCGCGCCCCCCCCTGAGGCTGTGGATCACTGGTTGCATACGCTGACCCAGCCGTCCGCGTGATGGCCGTATCCGCACGCCGCGCAGCACGTCAGGAGAGCACGCAGATGGCCACCACCGAACACGCCCATACGAGTCGATTGCGGGCGTGGATGCTGGAGGGCCTGTCCGACATGGCCAGGCACCAGCAGGGGAAGCAAGCCGAGCCGGAGCCCGCACACAAGGGGCAGCGGTGGTGGCGGGTGATGTGCCTGACCGGCGTCGACTACTTCTCCACGCTGGGCTATCAGCCGGGCATCGCCGCCCTTGCGGCCGGGCTCCTGTCCCCGGTGGCCACCATCGTGCTCGTGATCGTCACTCTGGCGGGCGCGCTGCCGGTCTACCGGCGGGTGGCCGAGGAGAGCCCGCGGGGCGAGGGATCGATCGCGATGCTGGAACGGCTGCTGTCGTTCTGGAAAGGCAAGCTGTTCGTCCTGACGCTGCTCGGCTTCGCCGCCACCGACTTCCTGATCACCATCACGCTGTCGGCGGCGGACGCCTCCACCCACCTGGTCGAGAACCCGCACCTGACCGATGTACTGCACGACAAGCAGATGCTGATCACGCTGCTGCTGGTCGCGCTGCTCGGGGCGGTGTTCCTCAAGGGCTTCCTGGAGGCCATCGGCGTCGCCGTCGTTCTGGTCGGGATCTACCTGGCCCTGAACGTCGTCGTCGTGGTGGTGGGCCTGTGGCACGTCGCCACCGCCGCGCACGTGGTCACCGACTGGACCAGCGCCCTGACCACCGAGCACGGCAACGTCATCGCCATGGTCGGCGTCGCGCTGCTGGTCTTCCCGAAGCTGGCCCTTGGCCTGTCCGGCTTCGAGACCGGCGTCGCGGTCATGCCGCACGTCGAAGGCGACCTCGACGACACCGAGGAGAAGCCCACCGGCCGTATCCGGGACACGAAGAAACTGCTGACCACCGCCGCGGTGATCATGAGCGTGTTCCTGATCGCCACCAGCTTCATCACCACCGTGCTCATCCCGGAGGAGGAGTTCAAGTCGGGCGGCCAGGCCAACGGCCGCGCACTCGCGTACCTGGCGCACGAGTACCTCGGAAACTTCTTCGGCACGGTCTACGACGTCTCCACCATCGCCATCCTGTGGTTCGCCGGCGCCTCCGCCATGGCCGGCCTGCTCAACCTGATGCCCCGCTACCTGCCCCGGTACGGCATGGCCCCGCACTGGGCGCGCGCCGTACGCCCGATGGTGATCGTCTTCACCCTGGTGGCATTTCTGGTCACATGGATCTTCGACGCCGACGTCGACGCCCAGGGTGGTGCCTACGCCACCGGCGTCCTCGTGCTGATCAGCTCCGCCGCCATCGCCGTCACCATCGCCGCGCGCAAGGCCGGCCAGCGCAACTGGACCATCGCGTTCGCCGTCATCTCGGCGATCTTCCTCTACACCACCGTGGTCAACGTCATCGAGCGCCCCGACGGTGTGAAGATCGGTGCCTGCTTCATCGCCGGGATCATCCTCGTCTCACTGCTTTCACGACTCGCCCGCGCCTTCGAGCTGCGGGTCACCAGCGTGACCATGGACGACATGGCGGAACGTTTCGTGCGGGACGTCGCCAGCCGCAGAATCCGGTTCATCGCCAATGAGCCCGACAACCGCGACAGAGCCGAGTACCGCAACAAGATCGAGCAGATCCGTCACGACAACGACGTCCCGACCCCGGAGGACTTCGTCTTCGTCGAGGTCACCGTCCTCGACCCCTCGGAGTTCGAGGCGGGCCTGAACGTACGTGGCGAGGTCCTGCACGGCCGCTACCGCGTCCTGACCTTGGAGAGCTCCTCCATCCCCAACGCCCTCGCCGCCCTGCTCCTGCACGTCCGCGACACCACCGGGTGCACCCCGCACATCTACTTCGAATGGACCGAGGGCAACCCCTTCACCAACTTCCTCCGCTTCTTCCTCTTCGGCCAGGGCGAGGTCGCCCCCGTCACCCGTGAGGTCCTCCGCGAGGCCGAACCCGACCGGGCCCGCCGCCCTCGTGTCCACGTCGGCTGAGCCGGGCGAGCTGAACGGCAGAGTCGACCGGGCCTTCCGAGGTCGGGCGAACCTCGGCCATCAGATGACCGTTCGAGGATCGCCGACAGTCAGCTACTCGGCGGTGAGTTCCATGAGCTGCTCGGCGGCGGTGGTGTTGCCCTTGTCGGCGAGGCGTCGCAGTTCGCCCATGTCGTCAAGCTCGGTGGCGAGCTCGATCAACTGATCGGTCGCGGTGGCGTTGCCGCCGTCGGAAAGACGACGCAGCTCATCCATGTCGCCGTGCTCGGTGGCAAGTTCGATCAATTGGTCGGCAGCGGTGGCGTTGCCCTTGTCGGCGAGGCGTCGCAGTTCGCCCATGTCGTCAAGCTCGGTGGCGAGCTCGATCAGCTCGTCGACCGCACTCTCGTCACCGTTCTCGGCCCGTTCCCGCAGGACGGACAGGTCGGAGTCAGTCATGATGGGCAACCTCCCAATGGTCTTGGCCCGGGCCTGCCACCCGGGCCTGGCGTATCCCCGCAGGGCGTCTCTCTGCTGTCCGCCCGGCGTGGGCAGCTTTCCCGATGCTCGAAGCTCATCGCAATGTGCAACCGTCACCATGAACGGCGTCCCGCAGCGCCCCCTTCAGGATGTGGCCGCAGCCGGGAGGTCCGGGTGGGCCGCGGGATGGCCGACCGCGGCAGGCAGCGTCAAGACCATGGTCAT
Organism: Streptomyces sp. NBC_01717; assembly: GCF_036248255.1. Lineage (NCBI taxonomy): Bacteria > Bacillati > Actinomycetota > Actinomycetes > Kitasatosporales > Streptomycetaceae > Streptomyces > Streptomyces sp. NBC_01717. Next base: position 1,113,634 of record NZ_CP109178.1, read on the forward strand.
GCCGCCGCCGGGGGTGTCCTCGGCGGTCAACGTGCCGCCGATCGCCTCTGCGAACCCGCGGGCGACCGCGAGACCGAGGCCGACGCCCGCCCCGCGCGGGGCGTCTCCGTAGCGCTGGAACGGTGCGAAGATCCGGCCCTTCGCCTCGTCCGGGACTCCTGGACCGCGGTCCGTCACCCGGACTTCCACACGGTCGGCGATCGCACTGGCCGAAACCACCACGGGCTCACCTTCGGGGGCGTACTTGACCGCGTTCTCGACGATGTTGGCGACGGTGCGTTCCAGCAGGCCCGGGTCGACCGCGACCATCGGAAGGTTTTCCGGGATGTCGAGGACGACGCTGGCCTCCGGTACGCCGCCGAGCGCCATCGGGACGACCTCGTCGAGGTCGATCTCGCGGATGAGCGGGGTGACCGTTCCGGTCTGGAGGCGGGACATGTCGAGGAGGTTGCCGACAAGGTGGTCGAGCCGGTCCGCGCCCGCCTCGATGCCTTCGAGGAGCTCCGCGTGGTCCGCCTCGGACCACTCCACGTCGTCGGACCTGAGGGAGGACACGGCGGCCTTGATGCCGGCCAGTGGCGTACGCAGGTCATGACTGACCGCGGCAAGCAGGGCAGTGCGGATGCGGTTGCCCTCGGCCAGTTCACGAGCGTGCTCCGCCTCCCCGACCAGGCGCTGGCGGTCGAGTACCACGGCTGCCTGGGCGGCGAAGGCAGCCAGCACACGGCGGTCCTCCGCGGGCAGGACACGGCCGGAGAGGGCCAGTGCCATGCGATCGCCGACCGGCATGTCCACGTCCGCGTCCTCGGGGCGTACGAGCGGACGGGCCGCCCCTGCGCTGCCGGTGCAGGTCCAAGGATCGACGTCGCTTTCGCGTTCCAGCAGCGCCACGGACTCCATATTGAAGATCTTGCGCACCTGTTCCAGGAGCGATTCCAGGCTCGTCTCGCCACGCAGCACGTTGCCCGCAAGGAAGGAGAGGATCTCGGACTCGGCGCGCAGCCGGGCGGCCTGATGGGTGCGGCGGGCGGCCAGGTCCACGACAGAGGCGACCGAGACGGCCACGCCGACGAAGATCACGATGGCGACGATGTTCTTGGGGTCCGAGATGGTGAACTCGTGCAGCGGCGGGGTGAAGTAGTAGTTGAGCAGCAGTGAGCCGATGGCGACAGAGCCCAGTGCCGGGAGAAGGCCGCCGACCAGCGCCGCAGCCACCGTCAACGTCAGGAACAACAGCATGTCGTTGGCGAGGCCGACCTCTGGTGCGAGGCCGTTGAGCAGGAGAGTGAGCAGGACGGGGCCAAGGACACCGACGAGCCAGCCCCAGATGATCCGGGCTCGGCCCAGGCGGGCGCCACGGGCCACGGGCAGGCCCCTGCCCTTGGCTGCTTCTCCATGGGTGACGATGTGGACGTCGAGGTCGGGTCCCGACTCACGGGCGACGGTGGCGCTCACGCCGGGGCCGAAGGCGTACTGCCACGTCCTGCGGCGGCTGACGCCGAGCACGATCTGGGTTGCGTTCACACCACGCGCGAAGTCGAGCAGGGCGGACGGGACGTTATCGCCTATGACGTGGTGGAACGTGCCGCCGAGGTCCTCGACCAGGGTCCGCTGGGCCGCGAGCTCCTTGGGCGAGGCGGCACTCAGGCCGTCGCTGCGGGCGATGTAGACCGCGAGCACCTCACCGCCGGCGCCCTTCTCGGCGAGCCGGGCGGCACGGCGGATGAGCGTACGGCCCTCAGGTCCGCCGGTGAGGCCGACCACGATGCGTTCCCGGGAGCCCCAGATCTTGGAGACCCGGTGTTCGGTGCGGTACTCCTGCAAGTATTCGTCGACCCGGTCCGCCGTCCACAGCAGCGCCAACTCTCGCAGCGCCGTGAGGTTGCCGGGCCGGAAGTAATTGGACAGCGCGGCGTCGACCTTGTCCGGCTTGTAGACGTTGCCGTGAGCCATCCGGCGCCGCAGTGCCTGGGGTGACATGTCGACCAGCTCGATCTGGTCGGCGCGGCGGACGACCTCGTCGGGGACGGTCTCGCGCTGTCGTACGCCCGTGATCGACTCCACCACGTCACCGAGGGACTCCAGGTGCTGGATGTTGACCGTGGAGACGACGTCGATGCCCGCCTGGAGCAGTTCTTCGACGTCCTGCCAGCGCTTGGCGTTGCGGGAACCGGGCACATTGGTGTGGGCGAGCTCGTCGACGAGGGCGACGGCCGGGCGGCGCTCCAGCACCGCATCGACGTCCATCTCGGTGAAGACTGTGTCGCGGTACTCGATCTCGCGGCGCTGAATCTGCTCGAGGCCGTGCAGCATCACCTCGGTGCGGGTCCGGTTGTGGTGTTCCACGAACGCAACCACACAGTCCGTGCCGCGTTCGATCCGGCGATGCGCCTCGGAGAGCATCGCGTATGTCTTGCCGACACCGGGTGCCGCGCCGAGGTAGATCCGGAGCTTGCCGCGTCCCATGGTTCCGATCTTTGCAGTTGAGGGGCTTGTTTACAGGTCCGCCGCGGTCGGCCGGACCGCGGCGCGCCTCACATCTCGAAGCGGTAGCCCATACCTGGGGCAGTGATGAGATGCCGGGGATGCGAGGGGTCTGCCTCGAGCTTGCGGCGCAGCTGGGCCATATAGACACGGAGATAGTTGGCCTGCGTGCCGTAGGTGGGGCCCCACACTTCCTGCAGCAGTTGCTTCTGGCCGACGAGTCGCCCGCGATGGTGGATCAGCACTTCCAGCAGATGCCATTCGGTCGGGGTGAGGCGGACATCCCGCCCCTCCCGCTTGACCCTCTTCGTCAGCAGGTCGACGGTGAATGTCTCGGTCGCGACGATCACCGAATCATCGGTGGCCCGCACAGCCGCAGCTCGACGGGATGCGGCCCGAAGCCGGGCCAGCAGTTCGTCCATGCTGAAGGGCTTGGTGATGTAGTCGTCGGCGCCCGCGTCGAGTGCTACGACCTTCTCGTCGGAGGTCCGTCGGGCGGAGACCACGAGGATCGGCGCCCGGCTCCAGCCGCGAAGTCCCTTGATCACGTCGATACCGTCCATGTCGGGCAGACCGAGATCCAGCAGTATGACGTCCGGAGGGCACACGGCGGCCAGCCGAAGGGCCGTCTCGCCGTCGGAGGCTGCGTCCACCTCGTACTTGCGTGCCTTGAGATTGATCTCGAGAGCCCGTACGAGCTGTAGTTCGTCCTCCACCACCAGCACCCGAGTCATGGCTGTGCCGCCTTTCTGCTGTGCACGAGGAGCGTCGCGTCATGGGCTGAGGAAGGAGCCGCCGGCTCGAGGGAACTCCTCGGGCCGGCGGCTTCCGCCCACCGGCGTAAGACGATCACTTCTCGGTGAGTTCCCTGAGTGCGATGTTGAGCTTGAGCACGTTCACCCGGGGCTCGCCCACGAAGCCGAGGGTCCGGCCGTCGGTGTTGTCCGCGACGAGCTTCTCGACCTGCTTGACGTCGAGGTTGTTCTCCTCTGCGACGCGGTGAACCTGGAGCTCGGCGTACTCCGGGGAGATGTGCGGGTCCAGACCCGAGCCGGAGGAGGTGACGGCGTCGGCCGGCACGTCCGAGGGCTTCACCTTGTACGAGGCTGTGGAGTTGTCCTTGACCACGGCGGCCTTGGCGGCGGTGACCCAGTCGATCAGGTCCTTGTTGTCGCCGGACCGGTTGGTCGCACCGGAAAGGATCAGTGAGTACTGCGTGTTGACGCTGTTGCTGCCCAGCCCGTTGGAGGGACGCGGCTGGAACCACTTCAGGTCGGGACGGGCCGACTCCTCCGCGTCGTCGGGATCCTTCTTCGGCAGGTTGTACGTCTGGCCGATGAGTTCGGAGCCGACGACCTTGCCGTTCGCCGTGATCTCGGACCCGTTGGCCTTGTCGTTGAACAGGGCCTGGCCCACCCCGGTGACAGCGAGCGGATAGAGGACGCCCGTCACCACGGTCAGGACGAGCAGGGCGCGGAACGCCGCCCCGACCAGCCGTGCGGTGCTGTTGACAGAGTTGTTCATCGCGATCAGCCGATTCCGGGAATGAGGGAGATGAGCAGGTCGATGATCTTGATGCCGATGAACGGGGCGACCAGGCCGCCGAGGCCGTAGATCCCGATGTTGCGGCGGAGCATCGAGTCGGCGCTGCTCGGCCGGTAGCGCACGCCCTTCAGGGCGAGCGGCACCAGCGCAATGATGATCAGCGCGTTGAAGATGACCGCGGACAGGATCGCGGACTCCGGCGAGGACAGCTGCATGATGTTCAGCTTGTCCAGGCCCGGGTAGACCACCGCGAACATCGCCGGGATGATCGCGAAGTACTTCGCGACGTCGTTGGCGATCGAGAAGGTCGTCAGCGCGCCGCGGGTGATCAGCAACTGCTTGCCGATCTCCACGATCTCGATGAGCTTGGTCGGGTTGGAGTCCAGGTCCACCATGTTCCCGGCCTCCTTGGCGGCCGAGGTACCGGTGTTCATCGCCACGCCGACGTCGGCCTGGGCCAGCGCGGGCGCGTCGTTGGTGCCGTCACCGGTCATCGCGACGAGCTTGCCGCCCGCCTGCTCACGCTTGATGAGGGCCATCTTGTCCTCGGGCGTGGCCTCGGCGAGGAAGTCGTCGACCCCCGCCTCCTCGGCGATGGCCTTCGCGGTCAGCGGGTTGTCACCGGTGATCATCACGGTCCGGATGCCCATCCGGCGCAGCTCGTCGAACCGCTCCCGCATCCCTTCCTTGACGACGTCCTTGAGATGGATGACGCCGAGGACCCGGGCGCCCTGCTCGTCGTCGACGGCGACGAGCAGCGGCGTGCCGCCCGCCTGGGAGATCCGGTCCGTGAGCGTGCGGGCGTCCGGCGAGACGGTGCCGCCCCGCTCCTCGACCCAGGCGACGACCGAGCCGGTCGCACCCTTGCGGATCCTGCGCCCCTCGACGTCCACACCCGACATCCGGGTCTGTGCGGTGAAGCCGACCCAGTCGGCCCCGACGAGCTCGCCCTGGTGACGCTCGCGAAGCCCGTACTTGTCCTTGGCCAGTACGACGACGGAGCGGCCCTCGGGCGTCTCGTCGGCGAGCGAGGAGAGCTGTGCGGCGTCCGCCAGCTCGGCCTCCGTCGTGCCCTTGACGGGTACGAACTCGGCGGCCTGCCGGTTGCCGAGCGTGATCGTGCCGGTCTTGTCGAGCAGCAGCGTCGACACATCGCCGGCGGCCTCGACGGCGCGTCCCGACATGGCGAGCACATTGCGCTGGACGAGGCGGTCCATGCCCGCGATACCGATCGCGGAGAGCAGCGCGCCGATCGTGGTCGGGATCAGACACACCAGCAGGGCGGTCAGCACGATCATCGACTGCTTGGCACCCGCGTAGATCGCGAACGGCTGCAGGGTGACGACCGCGAGCAGGAAGACGATGGTCAGGGACGCGAGCAGGATGTTCAGCGCGATCTCGTTGGGCGTCTTCTGCCGGGAGGCACCCTCGACCAGACTGATCATCCGGTCGATGAACGTCTCACCCGGCTTGGTGGTGACCTTGATGACGACGCGGTCGGAGAGCACCTTCGTACCACCGGTCACGGCCGAGCGGTCGCCACCCGACTCCCGGATGACCGGCGCCGACTCCCCGGTGATGGCCGACTCGTCGACGCTGGCGACACCCTCGACGACGTCACCGTCGCCGGGGATGATGTCGCCCGCCTCGCAGACCACCAGGTCACCGATGCGCAGATCGGTGCCGGGCACCTGCTCCTCGGTCCTGCCGTCCTTGGACAGCCGGCGCGCGACGGTGTCGGTCTTGGCCTTGCGCAGCGTGTCGGCCTGAGCCTTGCCACGGCCCTCGGCGACCGCCTCCGCCAGATTGGCGAAGATCGTGGTGAGCCAGAGCCACGCGGCGATCGCCCAGCCGAACCAGTCGGTCGGGTCCATGGCGGCCAGAACGGTGGTGACCACCGAACCGACCAGCACCACGAACATCACCGGCGACTTGATCATCACCCGGGGGTCGAGCTTGCGTACCGCGTCGGGGAAGGATTTGAGCAGCTGCTTGGGGTCGAACAGACCCCCGCCGACGCGCCCGCTGTCGGGCTTGTGCCCGGTAGGCGCGTCCTGGTGCGGCGCGCGGGTCGGAGTGATGGTGGACATCGAGTCCTCTTGCTTCAGTTTCGTGGTCATGACGCCAGCCCCTCGGCGAGCGGTCCCAGTGCCAGCGCCGGGAAGAAGGTCAGACCGGTGACGATCAGGATCGTGCCGACCAGCAGACCGGTGAAGAGCGGCTTGTGCGTGCCGAGCGTGCCCACGGTCGCCGGGACAGGCTTCTGCTCCGCGAGCGAACCCGCCAGCGCCAGAACGAACACCATGGGCAGGAACCGGCCCAACAGCATCGCGATCCCGATGGTGGTGTTGAACCACTGCGTGTCCGCGTTCAGACCCGCGAACGCCGAACCGTTGTTGTTGGCACCCGACGTGTACGCGTACAGAATCTCGGAGAACCCGTGCGCACCCGAGTTCGTCATCGAGTTGACCGGAGTGGGCAGAGCCATCGCCGCAGCGGTGAAGCACAGCACCAGCGCCGGAGTGATCAGGATGTAGCACGCCGCAAGCTTGATCTCACGGGTACCGATCTTCTTACCGAGATACTCCGGGGTACGACCGACCATCAGACCCGCAATGAACACCGCGATGATCGCCATGATCAGCATGCCGTACAGACCCGACCCGGTACCACCCGGAGCGATCTCACCGAGCTGCATACCCAGCATCGTGATACCGCCGCCGAAACCGGTGAACGAGGAGTGGAAGGAGTTCACCGCACCCGTCGAGGTGAGCGTGGTGGCCACCGCGAAGATCGACGAACCACCGACCCCGAACCGGGTCTCCTTGCCCTCCATCGCCCCACCCGCGATGTCGAACGCCGGCCCGTGATGGGCGAACTCCGTCCACATCATCAACGCGGTGAAGCCCAGCCAGATCACACCCATCGTCGCCAGGATCGCGTACCCCTGCTTCAGGGAACCCACCATCCGGCCGAACGTACGGGTCAACGCGAACGGAATGACCAGGATCAGGAAGATCTCAAGAAGGTTCGACAGCCCGTTGGGGTTCTCGAACGGATGCGCCGAGTTGGCGTTGAAGTAACCACCACCATTGGTACCCAGCTCCTTGATCGCCTCCTGCGAAGCGACCGCACCACCGTTCCACTGCTGCGAGCCGCCCAGGAACTGGCCGACCCCGTGGATACCCGAGAAGTTCTGGATCGCACCGCACGCCACCAGGGCAACCGCACCCACCACCGAGATCGGCAGCAGGATCCGCACGGTGCCCCGCACCAGGTCGGACCAGAAGTTGCCGAGCTCACCGGTACGCGAACGGGCAAAGCCCCGCACCAGCGCGACCGCGACAGCGATACCCACCGCGGCCGACACGAAGTTCTGCACCGCCAGACCACCGGTCTGCACGACATGGCCCATCGCCTGCTCGCCGTAGTACGACTGCCAGTTGGTGTTCGCGACGAACGACGCCGCCGTGTTGAACGCCTGGTCCGGATCGATCGAGGCGAAGCCGAGCGAGCCGGGCAGACTGCCCTGGACACGCTGCAGCAGATAGAGGAACAGCACGCTCACCGCGGAGAACGCCAGGACACCACGCAGATAAGCGGGCCACCGCATCTCCGTATCAGGATTCGCGCCGATGGACTTGTAGATCCACTTCTCGACCCGCAGATGCTTCTTCGAGGAGTAGACGGCGGCCATGTAGTCGCCGAGGGGGCGGTACGCCAGACCCAGCGCCACCACGAGCGCGAGCAGCTGGAGCACACCAGCAAGGACGGGGCTCATATCGGGCTCAGAACCTCTCCGGGTACAGAAGGGCGAGGACGAGATAGCCCAGCAGAGCGACGGCCACGATCAGACCGACAACGTTCTCGGCAGTCACAGCTTCGCCACCCCCTTGGCAACGAGAGCCACCAGCGCGAAGACCGCGATCATGGTGACGACGAAGGCCATGTCGGCCACCGTGTGCTCCTAGATGAGATTCGGATCGAACGGACGGTTAGAGGAAACCCCGGCTCTGAGCGACCACGCGCACCGTTGACGGGTCCCTTACGGCCATGGGTGCTCTCTTGACGGGCCTCTTACGCAGCCGTCCCCGGGCCCCGGAACAAGCAGGTCCTGAGTACTTCGGACGGCGGCCCACGGTCCACCGGCCCGTCGGTTTCCGGTCACCTCGGGCCGAACTGTCCGATGCGGCTGCGCCCCCGTCATGAGAAGGTCCAGCCCCGGGCACGTGGTCGCCAGGACCACCCGGTCGGCCCGGCTCCAGGTCCCACCCGTGGGGCGGGTGCCAGTCGGATGCCGGGGCTGTCTGGACGTGAGGCGCCCACAGGCGGGATGGCCGCGGCGGTCTTCTTGATCACGTCGAGCCGGCGCGCGCGGGCAGCGAGCTGCGAACCTTGACGGCACTCTGACGTTGCTCGGAGACAGGGCGTCGGACGCGGATCCCCGCCGATGCTCAGCCGCGGAACTCGGCCAGCCGTGGGCGCAGACCCAGTACGGTCAGTGCCGCGGTCGCCACCAGGGCACCGCCGGCCGCCGGAAGCAGCCCTGAGACCACTCCCCGACCCTCGCGCACGGACGTGGCGAAGTGGGTCCGGTTGATCTCGGTGACCTCGTCGAGGGCGTCCATCCAGGCGCCGAAGTGGGCGTTGGACTTGTTCTTGTCCCAGCTGATGCAGAACGCGACGGCCTCCCGCTCCTTGCCCTCGGCGACCAGACGGCGGATGGTGCGGTCGTCGCGCTGGTAGACGGCGTACGCCTCGACGGTCCGCTCGGCGGCGGCGCGCTCGCGAGGAAAGGTGATGTTGTCGAATTCGCGGCGGAATTCGCCCGTGAAGCGCAGGTCGGTGGGGTCGGTGCGGTAGGCGGACCAGGTGTCCTCCAGGCCCGCGTCGTAGGTGTCGATGCTCGCGTCCTCGATTCCGTACAGTTGCTGCGCCTTGTCGAGGAAAGCCTGCTCATAGCCGGTCCGCTCCTGCTTGACGAGGAGGTAGCGGCTTTCGTCGGCGTTCGCGTCGTAGGCGACGGCGCGGGCCCGGGACAGCGCGACGACGGAGTCGAACGCGTCGCGCCGGGCGCCACGCAGATGCTCGGAGGAGGCAGCGAGTGCCTGAGCGCCGACAGCGAGAGCGATGCAGGCGCAGAGCGTGGCAGCCATCAGCCCCGGGTGGAGGATGCGGTGGAAGCTCCGCGCGAGATACCACTGCAGCACCACGAGAAGGGCGAGCAACAGCAGGCCGAGCACGACGGCGGTGATCAGTTCGGCGCTGAGGCGGGAGCGTGCGGCGTCGTACTCGGTTTCGTACGCGTCGTCGTTAGTGGCGATCAACGCCTCTGACTCGGGCCGGATTTCGGCGGACAGCAGAGCAGTGGCCGACCGGTAGTCGTCCACCGCTGCCGCCTTGCCGCCCTTGCGGCCGTCGTTCTCCAGGGCGCGGCCGATCAGCTCCTGATAGCGGGCGAAGTTCTCGGTCAGCGCCTCGACGGTGTGCTCGGCCCGCGCGTCGCCCTCTGCGGCGACGGCGAGGGTACGCAGTTCGCGGCTTACGGTGCGGCGTGCGGCGCCGTAGAAGCCGGCGGCCTTGCCGTGCGGGACGTCCATCCGGCCCGCACCCGCATCACCGCTGGACAGCAAGATGTTGGCAGCCTGCGCGTCCATGTCGTTCAGGGCCAGATCCAGACCGGCGGCGCTGGTGGTTCGAGGAGCGTCGCGTCCGCCCACGGTGTCCCAGGTCGCGGAGACGGCCAGCCCTGCCAGAAGCAGAAGCAGCGCCGCCCCAGCGGTGAGCAGCAGTATCGCGGCACGGATGAGGCGCAGCCTGGCCGGAAGTGTCGCCCAGCGGCACCGCATGCGCTCCTTCAGGACATCGCTGCGTGAGCGGTCCGGACGCCGCCCCTCTCGTGGCTGCGAACCGGCACGCCCCGCCGGCGGTACGGCCGTCGCATGGCGTGTTCCGGCTTCAGCCCGTGCCTCCGCCTCCGGACTGTGCGCGGTACCGACGGTGATGGTCACGCGCCCTCCAGGCTCACACCACGGGCGTTCGTCCGCCCCCGTGCCGGTCAGTCTCAACCCGGCTCGGACGCGAATCGGCCTCCCCTGACTCCGTCCTGATGGTCCGTCAGCATTTCTTGACACGGGTTTGACGCCTGATACCGAAGGCTGTCAGAAGGCCGTAAATTCCCCCAGCACGGTGCGGGCAAGGACGGTGCCAGCGGCTAGATTCGCCTTACTGCCGCTCGAGATCGCGGACGTCAGTGGCATGACACGCACTCGGCGACGGGTATGCGGCTTCCCGGCGCCGCGTCCACAGTTCGCCTGGTCGACGCCCGGGCGCCCCCTGGCGTCGACCAGGCCCGTGCGCCTGCCGCTCCCCTGCAGACCCCATCAGAAGGTCCTTTGTGATGCTCCCCGCCGCCTCCCAGCAGGCTCCGACAGCACCTACACCCGGCGAGAGGCCTCCGGACCGACCGCGTCGGCGGCGCTCCCAGCAGGGCGGGTTCTTCGATCCCGTACAGCTGGTGAAGTCCTTCCCCGAAGCACTGCGCAAGTTGCACCCTCGGGCTCTGGTGAAGAACCCCGTGCTGTTCGTCGTCGCCGCCGGATCGGTGCTCACCACGCTCTCCGCGCTCATCCATCCGTCCGTCTTCACCTGGGTGATCAGCATCTGGCTGTGGCTGACGGTGATCTTCGCAAACCTCGCGGAGGCGGTCGCGGAGGGCCGCGGCAAGGCGCAGGCCGAGTCGCTGCGCAGGGCGCGCATGGACACCGTCGCCCTGCGGCTGCGCCACTGGCGGTACGGGACGGACCTGGCCCGCGCCGAGACCGAGGCCGTTGCCGCCACCGACCTCCGGCTCTTCGACTTCGTCCTCGTCGAGGCGGGCGAGCTGATCCCCGCCGACGGCGATGTGGTCTACGGCATCGCGGCGGTCGACGAGTCCGCCGTCACCGGTGAATCCGCCCCCGTCATACGTGAGTCGGGCGGCGACCGCTCCGGCGTCACGGGCGGTACGACGGTGCTCTCCGACCGGCTCGTCGTACGCGTCACATCCCGTCCCGGACACTCCTTCATGGACCGGATGATCGCCTTGGTCGAGGGCGCACGGAGGCAGAAGACCCCGAACGAGATCGCCCTCAACATCCTGCTCGCCGCGCTGACCATCGTCTTCGTTCTGGTCGTCGTCACGCTCCAACCGATGGCCGCCTTCGCGAACGCCGCACAGTCCACGACCGTGCTGGTCGCGCTGCTCGTGACGCTCATCCCCACGACGATCGGTGCGCTGCTCTCCGCCATCGGCATCGCCGGCATGGACCGCCTGGTGCAACGCAACGTCCTGGCGATGTCCGGCAGAGCGGTCGAAGCGGCCGGCGACGTCAACACCCTGCTCCTCGACAAGACCGGCACCATCACCCTCGGCAACCGCGAGGCAACCGGCTTCGTCCCGCTGCCCGGTGTCGATGAACTGATGCTCGCGGACGCGGCCCAGCTCTCCTCCCTCTCCGACGAGACGCCGGAGGGCCGGTCCGTCGTCGTCCTGGCGAAGGAGCGGTACGGGCTGCGGGCCCCGGCCGAAGGGGAGCTCGCCCACGCACAGTTCGTGGAGTTCAGCGCCCAGACCCGGATGAGCGGTATCGATATGCGATGGGACAACGGGGCTGTCTGTCACATCCGCAAGGGCGCCGCGGCGCAGGTGATCAACTGGGTGGAGATCCGTGGTGGGGCCGTTCCGTCTCAAGCTGTCCAATGGTCCGACTCGATCGCCTCGAGCGGTGCTACGCCGCTGCTGGTCGCCGTCCACGACTGGGACGGGCCGCGAGTGCTCGGCATCATCCACCTCAAGGATGTGGTCAAGGACGGCATCCGGGAACGCTTCGCGGAGCTGCGCCGCATGGGTATCCGCACGGTGATGATCACCGGCGACAATCCTCTGACCGCCAAGGCGATCGCCGAGGAGGCCGGCGTCGACGATTTCCTCGCCGATGCCACCCCCGAGGACAAACTCGCCCTGATCAAGCGTGAGCAGGAGGGTGGCAAGCTCGTCGCGATGACCGGTGACGGTACGAACGACGCGCCCGCGCTGGCTCAGGCGGACGTCGGCGTGGCGATGAACACCGGTACCTCGGCCGCCAAGGAGGCCGGGAACATGGTGGACCTGGACTCCAACCCGACCAAGCTCATCGAGATCGTCGAGATCGGCAAGCAACTCCTCATAACCCGGGGGGCGTTGACGACGTTCTCGATCACCAATGACGTGGCCAAGTATTTCGCGATCATCCCGGCCATGTTCACCGGCGTCTATCCCGGACTGGAAGCCCTCAACCTCATGGGCCTGCACAGTCCTACCTCCGCGATCACCTCGGCGATCATCTTCAACGCGCTGATCATCGTGGCGCTGATCCCGCTCGCCCTGCGCGGCGTGCGCTACACCCCGGCGTCGGCGCACGACCTCCTGCGCCGCAACCTCGCGGTGTACGGCCTGGGCGGTCTGGTGTTCCCGTTCATCGGCATCAAGCTGATCGACCTGCTGATCTCCACGATCCCCGGGCTCGGCTGACCCGCATCAGAGGGGTGTCAGGAACAGCCGGGAGGTCTTGAGCCGTTGTCCGCGAGCCGATTGGATGGAGAGCGTGAACAGCGAGTGGCTCCTTCTCGACCGGCCGCCTCATCAGGCGTCGCCTCGTCGTATGCCCCGCTGCCCGGACACGCCGGCTTCCCTCCCCTACGCCTTCGGGGCGTAGGGGGAACCTCTGACGCGTAGTCCGTAGCCCTCGGGGCGCCGTGACCTGGTCCGGCGCCCCTTCGTCGTATCCGTGCACGCCCTACCCCTCCGCAAACGCGGCGGGCGGCGAAGCGTGCCCCGAGCCATGGATGGACCATGTCCGACTCGAACCTTTCCTCCCGCACCGTCCTCGTCACCGGGGCCACCTCCGGCATCGGCTACGAGACGGCACGGCTGCTCGCCGAGCGCGGTGCCACCGTCCTCGTACACGGCCGCACGGCCGAAGAGGCGCAGGCTGCCACCGACAAGCTCGTCTCCACTGCCGGCATCCCCGCCGAGCGCCTGCGCCCCTTCGGAGCGGACTTCTCCCGTCTCGAAGAGGTCGAACGACTCGCCCACCGAGTCGTCGTCGAGCACCCGCACCTGGACGTACTCGTCAACAACGCGGCCATCGCCGCCCCCGAGCGTCACACCGTCACCGTGGACGGCAACGAAATCGCGTTCCAGGTCAACTTTCTGGCGCACTACCTGCTCACCAACCTGATGGGCGATGCGCTCACCAGCGAGCCGGGCGGACGCGTCGTCAACGTCTCCTCCTCCCTGCACCGCACCGGCTCCATCCAGTGGAGTGATCCCAACCGCGCTCGCCGCTACTCTCGCCTCGCGGCCTACGCCCAGTCCCAGCTGGCGCTCACCGTCTTCGCCGCGGACCCGCGCGTGATTGCCGTCTCCATCCACCCCGGCATCTGCGACACCGCCCTGCTCCCGCTCTACGCCCACCACGGAGCCACCGCGTCCGACGGCGCCGCCCACGTCGTACGCCTCTGCGATCCGGCCACGGAAATCGTCAACGGCGCGTACTACGACTGCGACGAGCGCGTCGAGCCCGCTCCCGCCGCCACCGAAGGCCGCACGGTCCAACGCCTCAACAAACTCGCCGATGTCCTCGTCGGCCAGCTCAACTGAAGGGACCACGAACGTTCATGTCGAAGCGCGCACGTAAGAAGAAGGCCCGCCGCAAGAGGAAGGCGAACCACGGCCGCAAGGCCAACGGGAGCTGAACCCGACCGGGGGCGGCCTGCCGACAGGGCGGGCCGCCCCGCGTCGAACTCGGCGGAATATCCCGTGCTCCGGTGTGTATCGCACCGACTCCCCGGGGATACGGCCCGCCCCGAGACGCTCGCCGACCTTGCCGTAGGCCCGGTGCACCAGCTCGTATGCGGCGACCAGCACTGCCGCGGCGGATCGACGGCGAGACCGTGTGCTCAGTCCTCAAGGCCTCCGGCCTGAACCGGCGTCTTCGGGTCGTCGGCGCATACCCGCCCGGGTCGAAGTCGAACGCGAATGCGCCGTCTCCCGGTCGATCCGTTCGGACAACTGGCGGAGCGCGGTCGCCCCGCACAGCAGCGTTCCTCGCCCCAGGGACGAGCGGGCGCCCGCGTCCAGCAGCTGCCACAGGTGGGGATTGGCGATCAGCACCCGCGGGTCCACTTCGACACGTGCGCCATCCAGGTCGCGCAGTACCAGGCGCAGCGAGACCCCGTCGGACCAGCGCACCGTTCCTAAAAACTGAGCGGGAGTGAGTCCTGTTGCCAGGACTCGTGCTCAGTCGCGTGTCCCGAACGGTCTTGGGCACGCTGGTTCTCCGCTGTGACCGCACAGCCGGTCGCCGCCCTCTGGGGGCTGGTTCCGTTTCGTGTCCGGCGGAGTCCCTCACGCCCCCGGGTCCCTGGCTCGGCCTGGACGGTCCGATGCCCGCCACCATCGCTCTGGTGGTGGCGGGGCGGTTTCGTCCGTCGCCGGATCGGGTGCCCCAGGGCGCGCCTTCCGATCGCGATGCCCGCCGCGTCATGGCGGGTCATCGCACGTCGGCTGTTGGTCAGAGGCGTCTTCCAGTGCTCGGCGCCCCATTTCGTGGTGTACGCGGCATCGACGGCGATCAGGGTGAGGCCGTGCTCGGCGGCCATGTTCACCAGCCGGGCCTTCACCTTGGCGGTGGGGATGCCGTGGATGAGATGACGGAACCGCTTCTTGCGGCCGAATTTCTCGCGTGTCTTCCCGTCGGAGAAGTCCAGGTCCTCGACCGCGATCGCGGTCACGCCGGCCCGGGTGGCCCAGCGCAGCAACTGGCTGAGCGCGTGGCGCAGCTGCGCGTCGCGATGGTCTGCCGAGCCGGTGAGGTTGTACGTGAACTGGTGAGGATTGCCGACCGGGTTGCCGTGCGTATCGAGTCGGTACGCGGCGAAGTGGTCGGCGTTCGTGTCCACGCCGACCAGCCCACCGGCGCGCGCGGCCTCCAGGGGGATTGCCTGGATGGCAGACCGCTTCCAGGATGCCGTCAGGTACCAGCGGCCCCTGAGCACGTCGAGGTGGATCTCGTACGCGACGGCCCGGTTCGCGGTGATCCGGTCGGCCCATTCGGCGCCCCGGTACGGGAACGTGACGCGGGCAGACACGACGTAACGGCCATGCGGCGCGTTGGCCAGACACTCCAGCGGCTTCGGCAGCTTGATCGAGACTTCGCCGTCGGGGGTGACGCGGATCGTCTCGTTCCCGAACCGCTTCCCGGACTCACCGTCCGCGCTGAGGAACCAGCGGGCGGCTTCCCATCGCTCCCGCCATCCGGTCTCGGTGAGCTGGGCGGCGGCCAGGTGATGACGGTTCCTGGCGAGCTTCTTCCCGCCGCGCACGACGTGCACCCGCCCGGTCGCAATGTCGTCCTCGACGGCCGCGAGGCGGGCCTTCAGGATGTGGAGGCGGCGGGACTTGTTAAACCACTCCGTCTGCGACCGGTACCCGCCGGGCTTCCCCTTCGTGCCCTTCTCCCCGACAGGGAGGGACAGGCGGTGCATGAGCATTCGCACGCCGTCGGCGAGCTTGTCGCGGTACGCGAACTGGCCGCGCCGGGCGAGCGCGTACTGTTCGTGGGTGCCCTTGGTGAGCGCACCGGCCCACCGCGACGACGACTGACGTGTCAGGTCCTGCTTGCGGGCTGCCCAGGTGTCGTTGGTGCGCTCGAAGCCGGCCTGCGAGTACCTGCCGAGGTCAGTGGCAGCAAGAGAGCCGAGGTGGCCACCGACCAGACGCAGGACTTCGTCGTCCTGGAGTGTGAGGCCTGCCAGCCGGTCACGGATCGCGACACCGGACGCCTCCTGGACCACGAACGGCTCCCGGACCGGACGCAACGGCGTCTTGTGCTCGTTCACTGCGCGGCCGCCTCCAGCGCCTTCTGCGCGCGGTTCCTAGCGGATCGGCGCCCGTACAGGCGGGCACAGAACGAGGTCGGCACCTCGGTCATGTCGCGGACCAGGTCGTCCTCGACCTCGCCGTCATCCAAGATGACCAGGCGGCGGCCGTGGGCGGCCAGGGCGGCCTCGACAAGTTCGACGTTCATCCGCCCGAAGCGGTCCTTGTGCTCGACGACCACGGTCGTCACATCCGGGTCGGCCAGCAGGCGACGGACCTTCACCCGCCCGCCGTTCATGCCCGAGGCGATCTCCGACTCCACACGCACCACACGGTGCCCGGCCTTGGCCGCCCACTCCATGATCCGGGCCCTCTGCCGCTCCAGATCGGCCTTCTGGTCGTGAGACGAGACCCGGGCGTACAGGCCCACACCACCGACGACATCAACGGCCTGGTTGGCCTCGATGTTCACCAGGATCGTGCGCGGACCCACCCGCATCGCAGGCACTGGCAGCGTTCCCTCACGAAACCAGCGGCGCGCGGTCTGCGGATGGACGCCCTGCGCCTTCGCCCACTCGGTCAGATTCACATTCTCGACGGTAGAGAGCACTCACCCATGAACGCTAATAATCACTCACGCTTCACTAAAACGAGTGCAGTTCGCACCCCCACCAGGCTGTCCGTTCGCACCCGACGCCTGCGCAGCAGACTGCGGGAAGCCAGCCAGCCCTCCCCCGCGGTCACCCGCGGCGGCCGCGGTCACCCGCGGCGGCACCAGCACCACGAGCAGCAGGACAGCGAGCGCAACCCACATGAGGGCGCGCAACCCAGTAAGTCGGCCGGATCCCACGTCGATCAGTAGCAGCAGTCCCAGAAGCAACGCGGAGCAGCCGCAGGCGGCCCGTAGCTCAGCGGTCCAGCCGTCATCCGACGCGGACGTTCCTGGGGGCTCACCGCGGTCGGCATCGCGTTCGGGCGCACATTGAGTGACATATCGTCCGATAAGGCCCACGCTAGACAGGTTCGCGGACCCCGGCAGGCCATTGATGCACCGCTGACGCGGCACACGGCAGCTTTGACGCCGCCCTGACCGTCTCCGTCGGAGAACGCGTGAAGAGATCGCCACCTCGGCCGGGAACACGCCGTCCCCTGACAGGACCCGCCGAACACGGACAGGCCCGAGCAGCGAGGAGAGGTGGGCCAGGCGCCGAGATGCCGAATCTCCGACGAGGGCATACCGTCCATTTGGCTCGTAGTGCGCCATGGGAGGTGCTGATGTCTGCTCTCACCGTGATCGGTTACGACGGCGCCAGAGGTGACGACCGGCCTCACGCGCCCGTCAACCGCGTGAGCCTTGTCCCGATCGCGCTCCGTCCCTTCTGATGCCTGTGCCGTCCCACTGGCGGAAGCCGGGTCGCACTCAGCACCACACGCCCGCCGCGTCCGCCCCACGGGCCGGCGGAGTCGACAGGATGTCCTCCCGAGTCGTGCGGGCATTCACTCGGACAGTGGGCCGTGCCGCCTTGTTCACCCTGCTCGGTACGACGCTGATGGTCACCGCGCTCCCGCCCGCTGCGCACGCCGGGGCACGCCCGGCCGCTCCCACTGTTCAGCGGAGTGACCAGAGCTCGGGCGGCCCCGGGCATACGCCCGACGAGTGCAACGCGGATCCTGCTTCGTGCCACGGCTCGAACCGGCTGTACCAGTACATCTACTCCCTCGGGATCCACCCCTTCACCAGCCCTCACGATGTGCGCAAGCAGCTCACCGGAAACTTCTGGCTGTTCTCGGTGCGCGGCGCATGTCCCACCCGGATCCGCGCGAAGGACGAGTGCGAATTGCTGGGTGGAAACCCGGTCCGGGTGGAAGCCATCGAGTACGACTACCTTCAGATCGCGACCCTGCCCGGCCACGTTCTGGGTGACGGCCTGCACATCCGCTTCACCTTCACCCGCAGTCTCGGCTTCCACTACCTGATGGTGACTGCCTGGCAGAACAGACCGACCGCCTGCACCGAGAAGACACTGTGCAATGTGGCAAGCCGTGCGGGTGCCTGGGCATTGTGGCGAGTCCTCTCCGAGACGCTGGCGATATCGGCCTACCTCGCCTGACGCACCGAACGGCCGGCCCAGACTTCGCGGACATCGCGGACAGGACGGGGCACACACGTCTCCCCCGGTTCACCGCTGTCCGGCTTCACCATGGCGCTTACGTCACTGTGTCGGCCGTCAGCTGAGGTGCTTGGCGATCTCCCAGCTTGCCGCCAGTTCCACGTCGCCGTTGATCCGTACGTCGACCAGGACCGGCCCGTTCTCGACGGCCAGTGCCCTGTCGATCTCGCCGAGGTCGTCGGGCTTGCGTACGGTGAAGCCCTTGGCCCCGAAGCCCTCCGCGAGTTTCGCGAAGTCGGGCTCCGGCATGTCGGCGTAGGACGCATTGAGCTTCTTGTGGACCAGATCGTGCTTCTCCTGGCCCACCGCGTTGTCGTTGAAGACAATCACCGTGAGCGGCAGTTTGTGGCGGACGGCCGTATGGAAATCGGCGACGTTCATCATGAACGAGGCGTCCCCGGTCGTGTGTGTGACACGCTCTCCGGGGCGTGCGAAGCAGGCTCCGATGGCGAGGGCCAGGCCCTGGCCGACGGCGCCGAAGTCCCAGCCGACCGCCCAGTTCTCCGCGCGCGGCACGGTGAGGATCTTCACGCAGACCATGGCCGCGTGACCGCCGTCGATCACCAGGATGCGGTCGTCCTTCGGCAGTGCGTCCTCGAGGTGCCGTACCGCCCTGCGTGGATCCGTCGCGTCTCCGTCGTCGTACTGAAGGGTCGTCGGCTTCCGGTCGTCCTGGAGTTTCTGGACGAGCCCGGGGTCGGGCCGGCGTGCGTCCACCGTCTCGGCGAGCCGGTCCGCGAGGGCCGCCACGGCCGTTCCGGCGTCGGCCGTCATACCGACGGCCACGCGGGCGAACCAGCCGAATGCGTCCGGCCGATCATCGATCTGGATGACCTTCTTCCCATTCGCCAGGATTTTTCCGAAGTCGGTCGTCCATTCGTTCAGGCTGGCGCCGACGACGACCATCACATCGCTCTCGGCGAGTGTTTCGACCGTCAGATGGGAACCCAGTCCGCCACTGACTCCCAGATACAGCGGATGATCCGCGCAGAATCCGGCGGCGAGAATGGATACTCCGACCGGTGCGCCAAGACGCTCGGCCAGTCTGCGCACCTCGGACTCCGCTCCGGAGTTTCGCGCCCCGAGTCCACAGAGAATCGTCGGCTGCCGGGCTGACGCGAGCAGCCTGACCGCTTCCTCGACATCCTGCGTACGCGGCGGCTGGAGGGTGTTGGGCGCGTACATGGGCCGGTACGTCCAGCCGGGGTCCGGAATCTCCGTCTGCTGGACGTCTTGGGGAAGATTCAGAATGAAGGGCCCTTTCCGCACCTTGATCTGACGGAATGCCTCCCCGAGGCAGTAGTCCACGTTGTGCACCGATTCCAGTCGGACGGTGGCCTCGGTGGTGAGTCTGGCGAGTGCTTGCTGGTCCACCATTCCCTGCGGGTTGTACGGGTCACGGAGGGAGGCGTGTCCGGCGAGCAGCATCAAGGGTGTGCGGTGGAGCCGGGCGGCCACCAGCGAGGTCGTGGCATTGGTGTAGCCCGGGCCTTGGGTGACCGACGCGAGACCGGGCTTGCCACTGAACCGGGCGTAACCGTCGGCCATACCGACAGCGCTGGATTCATGGTGGGCGTGCACGAATGTCGCGCCGTGCCGTTCGCCCAGGTCCACGATCAGGTCCTGGTTCGCGTCCCCCATGACGGCGAACAAGTGGTCGAGTCCTTCGGCGGCGATCGCGTCGCTGACAGCTTGGAATGCCTTCATCGGAGTCTTCCTTCGGGTTCGCCGGTCTTGAACCAACAGGCGCCGATGCTTTCGACGGAATGTGGCGTTGCCGTTCCCCGCAGGCGCGTCATGGTGCGGCCGAATGGGTTTCCCGGCCATCGCAGGAGAGCCAGAGCGTAATGCACCTTCACGCCGTGGATCTTGTCGACAGGGCGCGGTGAGTACCGCGATCGCGACGCGTGCACCGATTCGGCGTAACTCCGGTGAACTGCGACCTCTCATGGCACACGGGTGCCGGCGACCGGCCACCGGCCCGGTCGTGGTGATTGCCGGTCAGTGCCGGTGGCCGTGGTCGTAGCCGGTGGGGCGCTGCGCCAGTGTCCGGGCGCGGGTGGTGACCTCGTCGGCCGGCACGGCGCCGCCTTCGGCGAGCACGTCTTCCAGTGCGCCCAGCCAGTGCCGGTAGTAGTTCCAGTGCGCGTCCTCGGTCGGTTCCGCTTCCCAGCGTGCGATCCGCGCGATCAGCGCTGCCTGGAACTGCGGCCAGGTGAACACGCCTGCCTCGTACAGGGTGACGGCCATGCCGAAGGCACGGCTCTCCCACGGCTCGGCGAACACCAGCTCGCCGTTGGAACGCGGCGGCGCGGCCGGTCCCTGGATGTCCAGCGGGGCGGTCACGGCACCTCGATCCTGGCGACACCGACCATCGCGTCGCGGGTGATCAGCGGCACGAGCTGTTCCTCGGACAGGCCCTCGGTGCCGGCCGGGCGCTCGGGCAGTACCAGCCAGCGCACCTCGCTGCTGGAGTCGTGGACGGTGATCTGCACGTCGTCGGCGAGTTCGAGCCCCATCTCGGAAAGCACTTTGCGCGGCTCCTTGACCACCCGCGCGCGATAGGCCGGGTCCTTGTACCAGCCGGGCGGTAGGCCGAGCAGCCGCCACGGGTAGCACGAGCACAGCGTGCAGACCACCACGTTGTGGCTGGTCGCGGTGTTCTCGACGACAACGACGTGCTCGGTCTGCACGCCGATGAAGCCCAACTCCTTGATGGCGGCGGTGCCGTCGTCGAGCAGCCACCGACGGTACTCGGGGTCGGTCCATGCCTTGGCGACCACCTTGGCTCCGTTGAGGGGGCCCACGTTGGTCTCGTAGTCGGCGATGATCGCGTCCAGCGCGCTCGGGTCGACCAGGCCCCGCTCGGTCAGCAGCTGCTCAAGAGCCTCGGTACGCAGCGGTGCGGGAATGCGTTCAGCGGATTCGCCGGCGGTCATGCGGCCCTCTCCAGATAGCTCTCGAACATCTCGATGGTGAGTGCGAACGGTTCGGCGTCGGCACCCCACAGCTCGTGCGAGTCGAATCGCACCGAGTACACGTACTGCGGGTTCTCGCCCTGGAAGTGCGCGTTCGTGTCGGGTAGGACAGAGGCAGGCTGGATGAGCGCGACGACTCCGGTGTGTCCGCGCACGTAGCCCGGCAGCCTGGTGTGTCCGGCCGGCGACATGTTCTTGGCACGTACCCGCTCGCCCTCCGCGAACGCCGGCGCCGTGTCCACGGCGCGCAGCGAGCCCTTTGCGGCCGGCGCGTAACCGGGCTTCGCGGGTTCGGGGATCGGCGGTTCCTCGACCTGCTCGCCGCGCAGGTTGCGGGCGCGGGCGTTGATCGCGGCCGGGGCCAGGATGGCGCTGTCCGTGAGCATCAGCTCGGCTGCGTTGAGCCAGCGGCCGAAGTAGCCGTCGGACAGGTATGCCGTTCGGTCCAGGCGTTCGACCGCGTGCCGGAAGGCGTCCACGTTGAATCCGGCAAGCTGTTTGGACAGCTGCGTCAGAGCGAACACCCGACCCTGCCAGGGTTCCGGGAAGACCGGCTCGTCGGCGCGCGGCGGATGAGTGGGACCCCACCCCTCCGTTCCTCCCATATCGGCGATCCCGTCCATGGCACCACCTCTCGTGAACCTGCAGCGATAGGGACACACTCGGCACGATCAGTACGTATTCAGTTCAGAAAGATCGGGCGATACAGTCACATATCATCCGATGTGTCACCACTCTAAGGCATTTGAGGACCCTCGGCCTGCATCGCGGAGCCGGAACTGTGGACACGATCCGCGCCGCACCGCAGCACTCCTGCGCCCTCGCTTCACAGACCATCGAATGGACCTGTGCAGCGGCAACTTCCGTGCCGACAACCTCACTGCCACCGGCGTCATTCCGGTCGAGCGACGTGCAAAGAAGGGCCGGCAACGCGAGTGCGGGCGACCAGTAGCGCGATGTCGTCCTCCGGCTTCGGTGTCGTCGCCATCTCCGTGATCACCTGGGAGCAGAGGGCATCCAGCTCCGATGGTGCTCGGCGCAACGCGGTGGCCAGCCGGTCGAGTCCGGCGTCGATGTCGGTGTTCCGCGTCTCGATGAGCCCGTCCGTGAACAGGACGATCAGGCTGCCCTCCGGCAGCTCCACGTCCACCGATTCGAACGAACCGAGGCCGACGCCGATCAGCGTGCCTGCAGGGGTGTCGGGCGTGGTGACCTGGCCGTCCGGCGTGACCAGCAGCGGTGGCGGGTGTCCGGCACGCGCGAAGGAGCACACGCGGGTTGCCGGGTCGTACACGGCGTAGATGCAGGTGGCCCCTACGATCGGCGGGGCGGGGTCGCCGGACCGGGCGCCCTCCCCCGTCAGCTGGGTGGCCAGCTCGTCGAGGTGGACGAGCAGCTCGGCCGGCGGCAGGTCCAAGGCGGCCAGCGTGAGCACCGCCGTACGCAGACGGCCCATGGTGGCGGCCGCATTGATGCCGTGCCCGATGACGTCTCCGACGACCAGGGCGATCCGCCCGCCCGGCAGGTGGATGGCGTCGAGCCAGTCCCCTCCGACGCCCTCATGGCGGTCCGACGGCAGGTAACGCCAACCCAGTTCCACGGCGTCGCCGCCCGACAACGCGCCGGGCAGCAGGCTCCGCTGCAGCGCGAGAGCGGCGGCCCGCTCGCGGGTGTACCGGCGGGCGTTGTCCAGACTCAGTGACGCGTGGACGGCGAGTTCCTCGGCCAGGATCAGGTCGTCCCGCGAATACGGAGCGACGTTCTCGGTACGGACGAACACAGCGATACCGAGGATGGTTCCGCGTGCCATGAGGGGGACCATCATGACGGAGTGCATGCCGGTGTCGCGGATGATCCGGGCACGCCGGGGATCCCCGGCGAGCCAGCTGCCGGACCCGGTGTCCATCACGGGCTCCATATGCGACTTGCGGTGGTGAAGCACGTACAGGAAGGGAGATTCCGGAGGCACGAACACCGGCTCGCCCCGGGCGAAGGCGGACTCCGGCGCACCTTTGTGGATGGAGGCGAGTCCCGCGCGCCGGAACACCGGGATGCCCGAGTCCCCGGGCCGCATCCGCTCCAGCGGCTCGCCGCCGATGGGCACCGACTCGGCCAGGTCGACCGTGGCGTAGTCGGCGAACGCCGGGACTGCCAGGTCCGTGAGCTCCTGGGCGGTCGTCATCACATCCAGTGTGGTGCCGACGCGCCTCGCCGCCCTGCTCATCATCGCCATGCGCTCGCGCGTCCACCTCTGAGTGATGTCCGTCGAGGTCGTGCACAGCCCGAGGGGCGTACCGTCCGCGCGCTCGAGACGGATCAGGGTGGACGAGAAGACGACTTCCCGGTCGGCTCCCTGGTCGCCGCCCGGGGAGACCCAGCGCGCCTCGTGGCCGGTGACCGGCTCACCGGACGCCAGGACCCCGCGCATCACCGGCTCGACCGCGGCAAGGTCGAAGCCCCGCAGCGGCTCCCGCATCAAGAGTCCCGGGCAACCGTCCGGGGGCAGGCCCACCGTCCGTCTGGACGTCTGGTTCAGCCAGACGCAGCGCAGCCGTGTGTCCCAGACGGCAACCGAGAACGGCGAGCGGTCGAGCAGCGCCCGTACGGCGGGCTCGCCCGCCTTCTGCCGCGCGTCGCCGTCCGGCATGTCCGTAGCCGCCAGGAGCCAGCATCTCTCACCGTCGGCGCCGGTCAGTGCAGTGACCTCCAGCTGCACCCGCAGAACGCGACCATCGCGATGCCGGACGTCCAGCACCGGACCGGGCCTGTGCTGGTGTTCGCCCGTCCGCTCCGTCCACGCCGGGTCGCGCGCCCGGGACGGCAGACAGGATCCGCCTTCCGTACCTTCCTGCCGGCTTGACAGAAGGCGCACCGCGGGCCGCCCGACGACGTCCTCGGCTCGGTGGCCGAGAAGCTGTCGCGCCCCGTCGGCCCACGCCAGGACCGTACCGTCGCCGTCGATCACCGCTACCGCAGGAACCGGCAGACCGCGAATGCCGTGCGAGGGTGCATCCGGCCCTTGCTCGGCACCGGGTGCGACGTGGGCTGGGCGCGTCATGGCCCCTGACCTTCCATGGCCTGTTCACTGTCGGGGACGATAAGGCCGCTCGGCGGGCCATTCGGCTCGGCCCAGGCCCATGGCCAGGACGTCACCGGTGATGAAGGCCGCTTCGTCACCGGCCGGGCAGGCCACGAGCGACGCCGGCCCCTGGGGTACTGCGATCCCCGTCCGAGCAGGTGGGCTGTACGTAGCTCCGCCCGGAGCCAATCCTACGCGGCGAAGCCCACACGCGACATCGCGATGTCGCGTGTGGGCTGTCCCGGAATTGAGGTGCATCCGCTGAACAGGCGTAAGGACCAGGGACTCATTACGTTGAAGTAGGGGCCCGACGCATCCGCCGCCGACCCCGACATGCACGCTGCCCAGATCTCCCGTACAGCGTCGAAGGAGAGCCATGTCCCGCGACGAAAACCTCGCTGCCCAGAACGCTATCGCCGAGGCCGTGAACAGCGGCAATCTGGACGATTTGGCCAGGGTCGTCGAAACCGACTCGGTCGACCACGATCCGGCCCCGGGCCAGGTTCCGGGCCCGGCCGGATATCAGGCCATGTTCGCCGACATCAGGGCGGCCTTCCCCGACCTGCACGTCGATGTCGAGCATCTCGTCACCACGGACGACGAGTTGGCATTCGCCTACACCATCAGCGGGACACACCTCGGTGAACTGATGGGACACAGTCCGACCGGGCGGAAGGTGTCGTACCGGGGCATGCAGATAAGCAGGTTCGCCGACGGAAAACTCGTGGAGCGGTGGGGCAGCAGCGACGAACTCGGCATGCTGCGCCAGCTCGATCTCATCCCGTGAGTGGGCGCTGCACCGTTGCCCCGTGGTGACGCTCCACCACTTCATCCCTCCGACCTCTGGCGGGCCAGGTCGCCCAGGTAGGTGCCGGCGGTCTCCATGACCGAAGAGACCTGCGGGCCCTTGCATGTTCTATGTCATGCAGCATAAGTTACCGGCAGGTAGACCAGTTCGGGGCAGCGCTCGTCACGGCAGGAGACACACGGCATGATCGATCGCTCATCCCGCTGCGGACGCGGCCGGCCGCCTCGCAGCCGCTGAGGTGGTGGGCGCGTGAGCCCGCGCAGGAGCGACAGCCGTGAGCGGATGGTTCTCAGTGCCGCCGCGCTGCTTCGTGAGCACGGGGCGAGCGCCACCAGCATCGATCGCGTGCTCGCTCACAGCGGTGCTCCACGCGGCTCCGTGTACCACTACTTCCCCGCCGGGCGGGCGCAGTTGATCGACGAGGCGGTGACACTCGCCGGCGAGTTCGTCACCGGACTGATCGAGACCGCGACGCAGGCCGATGACGCCGTGGAGGCGATCGACGCGTTCTTCGCGCTGTGGCGCGACCGACTCGTCGACAGCGACTTCCGGGCCGGCTGCCCCATCGTGGCGGTCGCAGTCGAGACCAACGACGACGCTCCCCAACTGGCCCGCTCCGCGGCCGCGGTCTTCGCCCGCTGGCAACAGGCGCTTGCCGCGTTGTTTCTCCAGCACGGCCTGCCCGAGGAGCGGAGCAGGAGGCTGGCCGCCTTCATCATCGCGGCACTCGAAGGCGCGGTGATCATGTGCCGGGTCGAGCAGAGCGCCGCCCCGATGGAGGCGACCGCCGTCGAAATCCATGACCTGCTGGCCCACGCGTTGCGTGACCGCTCCGATCAAGGTCAGGCACCACGGCCATGACCTGCCTCCACCCCGACCCCATCCAGCTCGAAGGAGCGACCATGCCCACTCTCGACCGCCAGGACAACGTCTTCGTCCTCGACCTCGGGGACGGTGAGAACCGTTTCCACCCCGACTGGATCGCCTCCGCCGATGCCGCGCTGGACGAGGTGGAGAAGGCGGAGGGGCCGTACGCTCTGGTGACTGCCGCGACGGGCAAGTTCTACTCCAACGGTCTGGACCTGGACTGGTTGTCCGCCCACTCCGATCAGCACCAGGACTACGTCGTCTCCGTGCAAGAGCTCTTCGCGCGCGTGCTGGCCCTGCCCGCGATCACCGTGGCCGCACTCCAGGGGCACACCTTCGCAGCCGGCGCGATGTTCTCCCTGGCTCACGACTTCCGCGTGATGCGCGCCGACCGCGGCTACTGGTGCCTGCCCGAGGCCGATATCAACATTCCCTTCACCCCGGGCATGTCCGCGCTGATCCAGGCCCGACTGGCCCCGCAGACCGCGCATGAGGCCATGGTGACCGCCCGTCGCTTCGGCGGTCACGACGCCGCGGCCGCCGGCATCGTCGACCGCGCGGTGGACGAGGACGCCGTCCGCTCCACCGCCATCGAGATCGCCCAGGCGCAGGTGAGCAAGGCCGGCCACACCCTCGGCACCATCAAGGCCCGTATGTACGCTCCCGCCCTCGCCGCTCTGCGCGAGAAGGGCAACCCTCTCGGCTGACTCCGCAGCAGGCGGCCGAGGATGCCGGACACCCGGGCAAGGGCGTACGGCCCGCAGTACCGAACTGCCGAAGCCGGGCGAGCCGCACCCCGCACGCCCTCGGCACCCGCTGCTGCTCCAACGCCCTCGCCCAGGAGAATCTGACCGGAGGCCTCCTGGAAACGTGAGGCGAGGGCCCCGGCCCCATGGCCCCCGGCCCGCCACCACGGTGTGGCGATTTGCCTGGTAGCGTAAAAATGTCGGAGTTGACCTGCGACACTCAACCGTGCCGCCTGCGCGACGGGAACAGGAATGACCGGTGGACCCGAACCCATCAGCGATGTCGCTCGCGAGGCGCTGGAGCGAGAGCTCGCCGATCTGCGTGCCGAACGCGAAACTGTCGCCGCCACCTTGCGAGGCGGTGAACGGGTCGGCGACAGGGCCGACGAAGCCGACGAGTTGCAACGCGGCACGGAACTCGACCGCCTGGACACCCGAATCGCCGAGGTCGACGGGCGGCTTCGCGAGGCGGCCGTTGCGGCGCCTCCCCGCACCGACAGGGTCGGCGTGGGCAGCAGCGTGACGGTACGGTTCGCGGACGCCACCGAGGCAACCGTCCAGATCGGCGAGGTCGCCGAGGTACTGGATCCGACCTTGGTCACCGCCGACAGCCCGCTCGGCCGCGCACTGCTCGGCTGTCGCGCCGGCGACACCATCAGCTACGAGACGCCCGAGGGACGGTCGACCGCGGTCGTGTTGTCCTTGGGCGACGAGGACGACAGGTCATAGCTACGGGACCGCCCTCACATCAGCCCGTGACGATTCCGGCGACGAGATTGATGGTGGTGGCCAGGATGCTGGCGCCGAAGACATAGGACAGCAGGCAGTGCCGGAGGGCGACCGCGCGGATCGTGGAACTTGACACGTCGGTGTCGGAGACCTGATAGGTCATTCCGAGGTTGTAACTGAAGTAGAGGAAGTCGCTGTACTGCGGCGGGTCGTCGGAATTGAAGTCGATCCCGCCTTCGGGAGTCAGGTAATAGAGGTACGCGTATCGGGTGGCGTACATCAGGTGAAGTGCCGCCCAGGCCAGGAACACGCCACAGAGTGCCGTCGCGGCCGCGGCGTGGCTCAGGTCCGAGTTGCCGACCAGGAGCAGCATCACGATGCCGACCAGTCCGCACAGGGCGGACGCGACGACGACGAGTTCCTCGGTGACGGGCCGGAACTGCTCGCTTCGGACGTGGCGATGAGTGGTGGCGGCATCCATGGGCCACAGGACGATCCACCCTGCGACGACGAAGCTCGTCTCCGCCGCGGCGATACCGGCGAGAATTCCCAGCGGTGTGTTGGTCAGTAGACCGACGACCGAGCCGATCGCCGCTCCGACCACGGTCGCACCGGCGAGTCGAGGAACGGCGGAAAGCACCAACCAGCGGTTCATGAGCCTCAACAATGACTACCTCGGCAGCTCGGTGACGGGTCTCAGGCTTCGAGTACGACCACGACCTCGTCCGTGGACGTCAGTGTCTCGTGGAAGTACACCTCGATGCGCTCGCGTCGTGCCCGTAGAACGCGACCGAGCAGGTCGGACCTGCCAGATCCTGGAGCCCCGACGGCGGCATGACGACGGGCTGAGCTACGCCCATGTGACTCCCGCCGAACAATGAGACGCGAAGCGAACAGAGAGGACGGCGTCAGAGTATCCGCGTGCGAACCGGACGGCAGCCCTGCAGCACGTCGGGAGATCCCCCACGGGTCGCACGCACCACGCCGCACCCACCGGTCCTGCGGCGCGCGGAACCACACGCTCAGCCACAGGCGTGGCAGCGGCTGCGAAGCCGAGTGGCGCCCATTGAACAACGGACATAGCCTGCCCGAAAGTACCGTTTAATCACCCCTTGCCCACATGGTGGAAGGCCGAGAGTCTTGAGCGCCGACAGTGATGAACAGGAACGCCTGGAGCCCAACGTGGGGCCCACGCCCGAGGGGAATCCGGAGTTTCGCCCCTACCACCACCCCGCTGCGGGCTGGGGCGCAGCCAAGAGCGTGAGCCGATTCCTGGTACGCGAGGGCGCGCTGGTGGACGGCCCACGGGCGATCATGCGGATGAATCACGAGAACACCGGGTTCGACTGCCCCGGATGCGCATGGCCGGACGACACCAAGGGGCTGCATCTGGACATCTGCGAGAACGGAATCAAGCACGTCACCTGGGAGATGACCCGTAAGCGGGTCGGACGCGAGTTCTTCGCCGCCCACTCGGTGACCGAGCTGTCCGGGTGGAGCGACTACGACCTCGAGAACCAGGGCCGGTTGACCGAACCGATGGTCTACGACCCCGATTCGGACCACTACGTCCCGATCAGCTGGAAGGACGCGTTCGAGGTGGTCGGCCGTGCTCTGCGCGAGCTGGACAACCCGAATCAGGCATCGTTCTACACCTCCGGCCGGCTCGGCAACGAGGCAACCTTCCTCTACCAGTTGATGGCGCGTGAGCTGGGCACGAACAACCTGCCGGACTGCTCCAACATGTGTCACGAGGCCAGCGGTCGCGCTCTCTATGCGTCTTTGGGCACCGGCAAGGGGACCGTCGACCTCCAGGACTGGGAGACCGCCGACGCGCTGTTCATCCTGGGAGTCAACGCCGCGTCCAACGCGCCCCGGATGCTCACGGCCCTCGCCGAGGCCTACCACCGCGGCGCCCAGATCGTGCACATCAATCCGCTGGTCGAGGCGGCGGCCACACGCACCATCGTCCCGCACGACTTCACGGACATGGCCCTCTTCAAGACGACCCGTACCAGCACGCTGAACCTGCAGCCCCGTATCGGCGGCGACATGGCCCTGCTGCGCGGCATGGCCAAGGCGATCCTGGAGCAGTCGGAATCCGACCCCAAGGCTCTGGACCGGGAGTTCATCGACCGCCACACCGCCGGCTTCGAGGAATACCGCGCGCTGTGCGAGGCCACCTCGTGGGAGGAGATCGAGCACCAGTCCGGGCTGAGCCGCGACGACATCCTCAAAGCGGCGCGCGTGTACGGCGAAGCCGACCGCAGCATCGTCAGTTGGTGCCTGGGCATCAGCCAGCACGAGCACGGCGTCGACACCGTCCGGGAGATCGTCAATGTGCTTCTGCTCCGCGGCAATCTGGGGCGGGAAGGCGCGGGCCCCTCCCCCGTCCGAGGGCACAGCAACGTCCAGGGCAACCGCACCTGCGGCATCGACCACCGGCCCGAGGACGAGTTCCTGGACCGCCTCGCCGAGGTCTGCGACATCCAACCGCCCCGTGAGCACGGTCTTGACACCGTCCACACGGTCAAGGCGATGCACAGCGGCGATGTGAAGGTGTTCGTCGGCATGGGCGGCAACTTCGCCCTCGCGGCGCCCGACACCCCGTACACCTACGCGGCACTGCGCAACTGCGACCTCACCGTGCAGGTGAGCACCAAGCTGAACCGCAGCCACGTCGTCCACGGCCGCCGGGCCCTCATCCTGCCGTGCCTCGGCCGTACCGAGAAGGACCATCAGCGTAAGGGCATCCAGAGCACGTCCGTCGAGGACTCGATGAGCATGGTCCACCTCTCGATCGGGATGAAGCGCCCCGCCTCCTCGCACCTGCTGTCCGAGCCGGCCATCATCGCCGGCATGGCCCGGGCCGCGCTGCCCGACAGCGCCACGCCTTGGGACTGGTACATCGAGGACTACGACCGTATCCGGGACACCATGGCCCAGGTCCTCGACGGCTTCGAGGACTTCAACCGCCGCGTGCGCCTGCCCCTCGGCTTCCGAATCAAGCAGCCCGCCCGTGAACTGGTCTTCCTCACCCCGTCCGGACGCGCCGAGTTCTCCACCGCCGTCCTGCCCGACGTCGTCCCCGCCCCCGGCACCCTGGCGCTGGGCACCATGCGGTCCCACGACCAGTGGAACACCACCATCTACTCCGACAACGACCGCTACCGCGGCGTCAAGAACCTGCGCACGCTCGTCTTCATGAACCGAGGCGACATGCGCGAGCGCGGTATCGCCGACCTCGGCCCGGTAGACATCACGAGCACCGCGAAGGACGGCAGTCAGCGATCCCTCAGCGGCTACCTCGCCATCCCCTACAACATCCCCCGCGGCTGCGCGGCCGGCTACATGCCCGAGATGAACGTGCTCTGCGCGCTCAACGACTACAGCACCCAGAGCGATCAGCCGATCATGAAGCACGTCAAGGTCACCATCGGCCCCGCCGCCTGAGCGGGGAAGCGTGCACAGGCGGAGCTGCGCGTTGCGTCACCGCCACCGGACGAGCCGCTCCAGGAGAAGGTAGGCACGCTGCTCCGCGGCGGCGAATTCGGTGGGATCGATCTCCGCCGGCCAGAGCTCGCCCGCCGCGGCGTCATCGGCCTCACGCAACTCCACCACGGCTGCCGCGAGGTGCGTCTGGACGATCGGGAACGACGGCTCCGAGCGGTCGTCCAACGTATGCTCCGCACGCTCGGACGCCTCCCTGCACGCGGCCAGCGCGCGCTCCGCTCGGACCGCCGCATGGTCGTGGACCACCAGGAGCGCACAGCCCAGACCGATGACGATCCCGAGGACGCTGCTCAGTGCCCGGTCCTGGACAAGGGCTCCGGCAGGTGAGGGCGAGGCCAGGTCGCTCAGCAGCAGCGCCAGCGGCGTGAGGAAGACGACGCCGAGACCGTAGTTGCGGGCCACGACGTACTCCAGCATGAACTCCAGCACAACGATCACGAGGACGAGCACCACGGAATCTGGGCGCGCCGCCAGCACGCCGAGAGCGAGCATCAGTCCGGCAACCGTGCCCAAGGTGCGCTGGACGGCGCGCTGCGCCGCGGTACGGACGTTGATCGAGTGGAGCACCGCGGCGGCGGAGATCGCCGCCCAGTAGCCGTGGCCGAGGCCCAGGAGAAGGGCCGTCCCGCCCGCCAGCCCGGTGCCGAGGACCATCCGCAGGGCGGGAATGAGCAGGACCGACGCGTGACCGGGGCGGCCGTGGCGCTGCCCCGACACCAGTTCCGCAGCGCGCAGTTCGGCGGCGCGCCGGGTGGTGGGATCGGCCGGAAGCGGCTCGGGTCCTGTCATGGAAACCATGCCGGCCTGGGCGATCACGGACGGGCTCGACAGCTCGGGCAGCAATTGCGGAACCCGGTGGCGACGGCTGACGAGCAGGCGAACCTGGCCGCGCAGGTGCTGCGCCAGACCCGTCGGATCATCGGGTGGCCGGCGGGCGGAACCGATCAGCAACGACCAGGAGAGGTCGGTCAGACGGACGCACGTTCCGCCCCGCCCGCCCCACTCGGCGGCTGTCGGAGGCATGAGGCCAAGAGTCCGGTACGCCTGCAGAACAGCAGCTGTCGCCCGGTGCCGGACGAGCCCGCTTCCGTCCCCTGCGCCGGCCGCCTCCAACAGCTCTGCGAGCTCGCGCAACGCCGCGGCCACGGCGAGACGCTGCGGACGATCCGGGTGCACGAACCACCCCGACACAGCCAGTACCCAGGCGACGGTCGCACCCAATGCGGCCAGGGCGGTCTGCGGAAGGATGTCGGCGGCGGCCGGCGAACCGTTGGCCGCTACGGCGAAGGAGAAGAGCAGCAGCACCGCGCCCAGCCCGCTGAGACGTGCCGCGTCACAGGCGAGCTTCGCCGCACCGGCCACCACGGCCATGGCCGCGACCACCACTGCGGCGCCTGCTCCCCCGTCCCGGGGATGGGCCCACGCGGCGAGAGCCGAACCGCAGCCCACACACGCTGTCATGGCTGCCGCGACCAGGGCGAGGACACGGGCACGACGCGCGTAGGGCAGGTTGCGGCCGAACGTGGTGGTGAAGGAGCCCAGCATGGCGTAGACAGCCTGATCGGCCCGCCCGGCCAGTGCCATCGGGAACGCCGGCAACGCCATGGCCAGCGCGGCACGCAGAGCGAAGGACAGGGCACCGTCCACGCTCTGCAGGGCGAGCGCGCCACGCGGGGAGAGCGCGCGCCCCACACGGGCTGCCGAAGGCCGCCTTCCGCTTCCGATGACAGCAGGGAGCGGAAGACGGAAACGGGGCATATGCGCTATATATCACCTGCTTCTGCCGCCGGGCGGGTCATCGATCACTCAATGCAGCGGTGCGCCGGGAGTTCTGCACCGGTGACACGTTGGCGCTCAGCACACGCCGCCCCATTCCTCGTCACCGTCCGAGACGATCTGGCGCGGTCGCGGGCGGGACCGTTCCGCCGTCGGTCGGCGCCGCGGTTGTGCCTGCCTCGTGCGGTGAGGCAGGCACAACCCTCGTCGGGCGCGGTGCTACGCGGCGGAGGAGGGAACCTGCTTCATCTCGTCGACGGCCTGTCGCGCGGTGATGGCCGAGGTGTAGAGGATGGTGCCGGGCTTGATCTTGCCGGAGTCGCCGCCGTGGGGGCGGACCTGGATGGTGCGCTCACCCAGGTAGGTGTAGCTCTTGGCGTCGAAGATCCATTCGGTTCGGGCGCCGGAGGTCTCGTCGAGCCGTGCGACGGCCACGCCGTGGCGGCCGGCTGCGTCCACGGCGTCCTTGACCAGGACCACGCCGGGGATCTTGGTCGCGGTCTTGAACAGGGCGACGTTGAGGTCGGCGGGGGGCATGGATTCGTTGAGGAGGTCCCCGATGGTGGTGAAGGCCTGCTGGTCGGGACTGTTGCCCTGCCCCTTGGTCTCCTTGTAGATCTTCGCCAGGAGCGTGTCGGGGTCGGTGGTCAGGGTGGCGAGATAGTCGTAGGACGGGCCGCCCAGCCGAGCAGGTTCGATCTCGCCCTTCTCGTTGATGTGGTCGATGGTCCCGCCGCCGGGCGGGAAGACGGCCGGGTCGATGAGCCAGCCCTTCGCACCGTCGGTCGAGCGCCAGGTCTGCCGACGGTGGATCCCGTCGCTGACTACGGTGGTCTTGTCGTCGACCGTCTTCTCGTAGGTGGTGCCGACCTGGCTCTCGATGTAGATGTACTGCCCCGCACGCACGGTGGGCGCCGGCTTCTTCGCCGCGGCCAGCGAGATCTGGTTGAGCAGCTGCGGGACACCCTGGGCGGTTCCCGCACCGACCTGTGCAGTGAGCGCCGGGCCGGCGACGAGGGATTCGTGGCCACTGCTCGAGCCGGTGAGGGTGACGACACCGGCAGCGATCACGGCCAGCGAGCAGGCGGCGGCCGGGATGACGATCAGGGGCCGCATGAACCCGCGTCGTCGCGCGGGCGCCGTGGGGGCGGATGTGGGTGTGGTGGCCGAGGCGGCCGACCGGGTGTCCTGGTCGATGAAGTTCATCAGTTCTTCCCTGTGGAAGGCGTGGCGGCCCGCGGGAAAGTCGGCTTCGTCGAGGGAGACCAGACGCGCGGTCTCCTGCCATTCATCAGGCGTAAGACGGGACTGGTTCATGTTCACCGGGTTCCTTCCTGGACGGGCCGGGCCGCGATGTTGCGGTCTCCTCTTACCTGTCGATCCGCAGGCCGGGGTTCCCGGAAATCTGCTTGCATTTCCGTATCCGCGAGTTTGCGCAGCTTGGTACGGGCCCGTGAGAGGCGGGAGCGGACCGTTCCGACGGGGACGCCCAGGACCTGGGCGGTGGTGGCGTAGTCCAGGCCCTGCCACAGGCACAGGCTGAGCACTTCGCGCTCGGTGCGCCGCAGCCCGGCCAGAGCGGTGGCGGTGGCGGCCAGGCGCCGGCGGTCGTCGATCCGGCCGGCGACCTCGTCGGCGTGATCGGCCACCGCGGTCTCTGCTTGGGCGGCGGCCAGAGCGGCCGCCTTGAAGCGGCGGTTGCTGCGCGACTGGGCGCGGACCAGGTTGGTGGCGATACCCAGGAGCCAGGGGCGCAGGCTGCCGCCGTCGGCGTCGACCCGCTGACGGCCCCGCCATGCCTCCATGAACGTCGCGGACACCACGTCCTCGGCCGCTGCCCAGTCCGCGGTCAGCCGAAAGGCGTGGTTGTAGAGGATTCGCGCGTACTCGTCGAAGAGTTCCGCGAAGGCCTGCGGATCCCCTGCGCGAATACGGGCTCGCATAGTTTTCGTCACACCAGTCAGCTGTCGATTCCGAGCAAGGGGTTCCCGAGACGTGCGTCACAGTTGCACGGCCGGGTGCGGAGGCTCTGCGCTACTGCCCGCGCCTGCGTCAACTGACTCGACTCGTGTCGGACACCCACAACCGACCAAACGTGGGTGGGTCGGGGAGGCGGTTCGGGAACGAAACGATCCGGGTCGTCCCGGACGGCGAGGAGTGATCTGTCGTCTACGGATTCGAGAAGGTCAGTGCCTCCTCCAGTTTCGCCAGCGTCGCGGCGTGACCGAAGAGTCCGGGCATACCGCCCGAGTGCAGGAAGATCGTGCGTCGGCCGGGCACCACGTCTCCTTCCTCGATCGCGGCGATCAGGCCGGCCATCGCGCGTCCGGTGTAGATCGGGTCGAGCACGATGCCTTCGGTGCGGGCGGTCAGGGTCAGGGCGGCCATGGCCGCTTCGGTCAATGTGCCGTAGCCCTCGCCTACCTGCTCCAACCGCAGGCTCAACGTCTCCGGCGCGCAGTGTGTGCCGGACAGGCCGGAGGCCAGTTCGGACACGGTCCGGGCGGGATCGGTCACGGCACCGCAATGGACGCCCAGCACGCGCGCGGACCCGAGCGGATCGAGGAGTCCTGCCATGGTTCCACCGGAGCCGACCGCGACCACAACGGTCGCCAGGTCGGGGGCCTGGACGAGCAGTTCACGCCCGCACTCGGCGTAACCGCGAGCGCCCAGCACGCTGGAACCACCGAAGGGGATCAGCGCCGGGACGGCTCCCCGCCGCCGCAGCTCCTCTGCCACATGCTCGGCAGCGGAATCGAGCGCCTTGTCGTCGACATCACCGGCCCACACGACCGTGGCGCCGAAGAGACCGTCGAGTGCGAGGTTGCCGGACGTCGACGATCCCGGTGCGCCGGCGAGCACGAGAACGACGTCCAGCCCCAGCCGGGCGCCGGCAGCGGCGGTCAGACGCGCGTGGTTGCTCTGTGGCGCACCGGTCGTCACGAGAGCCGTGGCACCGTCGGCGAGCGCCGCACCGCAGGTCCACTCGAGTTTGCGTACCTTGTTCCCGCCGCCGCCCAGGCCGGTGAGGTCGTCACGTTTGACCCACAGGTCGCCCTCACCGAGGCCGATTGCCCGGGCGAGGCGTGGCATGGGCTCGAGCGGGGTCGGCCAGGTCCCGAACACTGCTCGCTGCGAGGTAGGGCTGTCCGAGGTCATCGCCACCGCTTTCCGTCTGCGCTGCCGTGCGTGTGTCTGCGGATCATGCTCCCACGGTGGCAACCGCCCCGACGTCGCCGGTGTTCGGCATCACGGATCGTGGCTGGAGCTCACGCACACAGTGGTCATGGCAGCGCGGCCACCGGGCCACAAGCCGGGGGTGGCGTGAGCCCTGTACCGCCGCGACGGTGCCGCACCGCAGGGCGGCCGTGCGATGCTGGTCCGGTGACGCTACCGGACCTGGTTCGGCTCCGCCGGACCCGCGACATGATGGACCGCGACTACGCGGAGCCGCTCGATGTCCCCGCGCTGGCACGCGCGGCCCACATGTCGCCCGGCCACTTCTCCCGCAGCTTCCGCGCCGCGTTCGGGGAGACGCCGTACAGCTACCTGATGACCCGCAGGATCGAGCGGGCCAAGGCCCTGCTGCGGCGCGGCGACCTGTCGGTGACGGACGTCTGCTTCGCGGTCGGGTGCACGTCGCTGGGGTCGTTCAGCTCGCGGTTCACCGAGCTGGTGGGCGAGAGCCCGAGCGCGTACCGGGCGCGCCCGCACGAGCAGGACGCGGCCATCCCGGCCTGCATCGCCAAGATCTTCACGCGACCGATCAGGAACGGAGCGGCGAAGCACGCTGCCCGACCATCGTGAGCTGTGTGGGCATCGGGCCTTCGCAGTGCGAATGCCGGCCTCGCGGAGTGGCCCCGCATCAGCGTGCTTCGACGTCCGGCCAGTGTGCGGTCGTGTGTGTGCCGGTCGGTTCGAACCGACCGGCACACACGCAGCGCCAGAACAGCAGCGGGCTTACCGGACGAGTTCGGACGGTTCATCGAGCCGCGTCAGTTTCCGCGGGTTTGCCATCGCGTGGATCCGGGTGACTTTCCCGTTCTCCACCACGAGACTGACCGCGGCCAGTCGGCCGTCGATCTCGATCCGGCCCGCAGGCGCGCCGTTGAGCCACACGGCCGACACGACCCGGTCCGGGCGAGCGAGTATCTTCGCCACGAGTTCGGCCCCGTGGATCGGAGCCGGCGCGGCGGCCGCAAGCCCGCCGCCGTCGGCGATCAGGACCGCGTCCGGTGCCATGACGTCCAGCAGTTCCTGCAACCGACCGGTACGCAGCGCGGCCAGGAACCGCTCCACCACGGCCTGCTGCTCCGACCGGCCCACCTGCACCCGCGGCCGACCGATCAGACCTTCCCGCCGCGACGGACGTCGTCGCCCATTCGGTCCCGCCAGGGGTGCCGCCGGGCCGTGGAATGCGCACGCTGGACACGTCCCGGAAGCTTCGTGGGCACAGGTGACACCGGAGGTGAACCGGGCAGCGCTGACCGCACCGGGCCACTGGGCGGGTACCGGCGCTGATGTTCCCGCCCCTTCGGAACGTTCGACCGGGCGCCCACGGGCGGCCGGCGGACTTCGTCTGCCCAACGTTGCCCGGGCACTCCTCCCCGCCAGCGGGCTCCTGCAGCTCCGGGTGTCCGGCAAGGGCTCGGCGTTCACGGTCCGCAGGCTCACGCCTGTGAGCCGACGAATCGGGTACCGACGAGAGAACACCCCCTTCACCGCGCAGACGGAGGTACGAATGACCACCGCTCGGGACTCGGTCGGCACGATCACCGACCAGGAGGTAGCCGCTCTCGACGCCCACTGGCGCGCCGCCAACTACCTCGCGGCCGGTCAGATCTACCTCATGGCGAATCCGTTGCTGGCAGAGCCGCTGCGCACCGAGCAGATCAAGCCACGGCTGCTCGGTCATTGGGGCACCTCCCCCGGGCTCAACCTCGTCTACACGCACCTCAACCGGATCATCAAGAACCGCTCCCAGGATGTGCTGTGCATCTGGGGCCCCGGGCACGGCGGCCCCGCGGTGCTGGCCAACTCCTGGCTGGAGGGCACCTACACGGAGACGTACCCGGACATCACCCGGGACACGGAGGGGATGGAGCGGCTGTTCCGGCAGTTCTCCTTCCCCGGCGGCGTGCCCAGCCATGTCGCGCCGGAGACCCCCGGCTCCATCCACGAGGGCGGCGAACTGGGCTACTCGCTCGCCCATGCTTACGGAGCCGCCCTGGACAACCCGGCCCTGCTGGTCGCCTGTGTGATCGGCGACGGCGAGGCGGAGACCGGCCCGCTGGCGGCCTCCTGGCACAGCAACAAGTTCCTCGACCCCGTCCACGACGGCGCGGTCCTGCCCATCCTGCATCTGAACGGCTACAAGATCGCCAACCCCACCGTGCTGGCCCGTATCCCGGAGGACGAACTCGACCAGCTGATGCGCGGACTGGGGTACGAACCGCTCCATGTCGGCGGCGACGACCCCGCCACCGTGCACCGCGCCATGGCCGCCGCGATGGACACCGCCGTGGACAAGATCCGCGCCGTCCAGCACGCCGCCCGCCACGGCGGAGAGCGCCGTCGGGCACGCTGGCCGGTGATCGTGCTGCGCACGCCGAAGGGCTGGACCGGGCCCGTCGAGGTCGACGGCCTGCCGGTGGAGGGCACATGGCGCGCCCATCAGGTCCCGCTTCCCGCAGTTCGGGAGAACCCCGCTCACCTCGCGCAGCTGGAGGAATGGCTGCGTTCCTACCGTCCCGAGGACCTCTTCGACCCCACCGGCCGTCCCACCGAACAGGTGTTGGCGTGCGTGCCGGAGGGCGAGCGCCGCCTTGGAGCCACCCCGTACGCGAATGGTGGCCGGATGCTGCGTACCCTGCCGGTGCCGCCGCTGGAGCACTATGCGGTGCCCGTCGACAAGCCGGGGACGACCCAGCACGAGCCGACCCGCGTCCTGGGCGGGATGCTGGAGCGCGTCATGGCGGATACCGCGCAGCGCCGGGACTTCCGTCTGTTCGGCCCCGACGAGACCGCGTCCAATCGACTCCAGGCGGTCTACGGAGCCAGCGGCAAAGCCTGGCAGGAGCAGATGCTGCCCACCGACGAACACCTGGCCCGGGACGGCCGGGTGATGGAGATCCTCTCCGAACACACCTGCCAGGGCTGGCTGGAGGGCTACCTCCTCACCGGCCGTCACGGTCTCTTCTCGTGCTACGAGGCGTTCGTCCATATCGTCGACTCCATGGTCAACCAGCACGTCAAGTGGCTGCACACCTCTCGTCAACTTCCCTGGCGCGCGCCGATCGCGTCGTTGAACTACCTGCTCACCTCGCACGTGTGGCGCCAGGACCACAACGGCTTCTCACACCAGGACCCCGGCTTCGTCGACCACATCCTCAACAAGAGTCCCGAAGTGGTGCGCGTCTATCTGCCCCCGGACGCGAACACCCTGCTGTCCATCGCCGACCACGTGCTGCACAGCCGGGACTACGTCAACGTCGTGGTCGCCGGCAAGCAACCGTGCTTCGACTGGCTCAGCATGGATCAGGCGCGCGCCCACTGTGCACGCGGCGTCGGCATCTGGGAGTGGGCCGGAACCGAGAACGGCGACAGTGAACCCGACGTCGTCCTGGCCTGTGCCGGTGATGTCCCCACCCAGGAAGTGCTGGCCGCGGCCGACCTCCTCCGGCGCCACCTGCCGGACCTGGTGTTCCGGGTGGTCAACGTCGTGGATCTGACCCGGCTGATGCCCGCGACGGAACACCCGCACGGTATGCCCGACGTCGAGTTCAACGCGGTCTTCACCACCTCCCGGCCGGTGATCTTCGCATATCACGGCTACCCGTGGCTGATCCACCGGCTCGCCTACCGGCGGGCCGCCCACCCGCACCTGCATGTGCGGGGCTACAAGGAGTCCGGCACCACCACGACGCCGTTCGACATGGTGGTGCGCAACGACCTGGACCGCTACCGGCTGGTCATGGACGTCATCGACCGGGTTCCCCGCCTCGGCGCCCGGGCCGCCGCCACCCGGGAGGCCATGGCCGACGCCCGCACTCGGCACCACGACTGGATCCGCGAACACGGCGACGACCTGCCCGAGGTCGCCAACTGGACCTGGTCGTCGTGACACTCCGACCCGCCCACTCCTGGCGTCCCACCGGTATCCCCTCGTGCAGTGGGGTCACCGCGCCACGATGATGGCGTACACCAAGAAGAACGCGGCGCACAGCACGACGACGATCCCGATGGCGATCAGGGGCCCCTTGGTCCAGCCCCGGGTCACGTCACCTCGTGGTCCCGTTTCCGGCCCTGTACTGCTCTCGGCAGGTGGGGTCTCCCCCGGCGGAACCGTCCGCTCGTGCTGGGCGCGGCGGCCGTTGTGCGGATCAGGATTCGCATCACTCATTCGTTCAGAGTGCCCCCTGCCGGACAGCTCGGCGCGCCGGGACACCCAATCGTGGACGGGCCTTGATCCGGTCGGGCCGACGACGGTCCCGGTCTCGCCGGCTCACGCCCACTGGCCGACGACGGTCCCGGTATCGCAGGGGCTCACGCCCACCGGCCGGCGAACCGGGACCGTCGTCACGGATTCAGGTATCCAACAGGGGTAGACCGGGCAGCACCTTCTCGATGGTGATGGGGAAGTCGCGCACGCGCACGCCGGTGGCGTTGAACACCGCGTTCGCGAGCGACGCACCGGCCCCGCAGATGCCCAGCTCGCCGACGCCCTTCGCGCCCAGCACGTTGGCCTTGTCGTCGTACCCGTCAAGGACGACCGCGTCGACGTCGGGGACGTCGGCGTGGACCGGCACCAGGTATTGCGCGAAGTCCCGGTTGACGAAGGCGCCGGATCGCAGGTCGACCACGGCCTCCTCTTCGAGGGCCGCGCCGGCTCCCCAGATCATGCCGCCGATCAGCTGCGAACGAGCCGTCTTCGCGTTGAGCACGCGACCCACCGAGAACACGCCGAGCATCCGCCGCAGACGGATCTCGGCGGTGTCCGCGTCGACCCCCACTTCAGCGAAATGGGCCCCGTAGGTGTTGATCGAGTAGTCCGTGTAGTGCGGATCGTCGCCCATGAAGCGGGTACCGCCCTCCGCCTCGACACCTTCCGGATGGTTGCGGGCGACGATCTCGCTCAGCGCCTCGGACGCGCCGCCGACAGCCACGTTGCCATCGGCGAACACGGCGTCCGCCGGGTCCAGGCCGTGCAGCGGGGAGCGGGTGTCGCCGCGCGCCGCGGCCAGGAGCTGCTCGCGCAGGGTCATACAGGCCCCATGCACCGCATTGCACGAACTGGCGGCGCCCCACGAGCCGCCGGACCCCCAGCTGGTGGGAAAGTCGGAGCGCCCGAGCTCGATCCGCACCCGATCGGGCGGCAGTCCGAGCCCCTCGGCCGCGACCTGGGTCAGGACGGTGTACGTACCCGTGCCGAGGTCGGTCATGTCCGTCTGGACAACGGCGGTGCCGTCAGCCTCCAACCGCACGCGCACCGCTGTCGGCCCTTGGAAGTGCCCGCGGATGGCGGCCGACATGCCGTAGCCGACCAGCCAGCGCCCGTCGCGCACGCTCGCCGGGGTGGCGGGGCGGTGCTCCCAGCCGAACCGGCGCGCGCCTTCGCGCAGGCAGTCGATCAGGTGCCGGTCGCTGTACGGCACGTTTCGCTCGGGATCGACGGTGGGCTCGTTGAGGATCCGCAGCTCGACCGGGTCCATCCCGAGTGCGTGGGCCAGTTCGTCCATGGCCGACTCGACCGCCAGCATGCCCGGTGCTTCACCCGGCGCGCGTACGTCCGTCCCGGGCGGCAGATCGAGCGGCGCCAGCCGGTGGCTTGTCAACCGGTGGGGCGCGGCGTAGAGGCTGCGGGTCGTGGCGGCGGTCTGCTCGGCGTACTCCACGTCGGGGTTGGTGTGCATGGTGACGTCATGGGCGATCGCGGTCAGCTGTCCGTCCTGCTCCGCGCCCAGTCGAACCCGCTGTCTGGATGTGGGGCGGTTGCCGACGAGCTGGAAGATCTGCTGCCTGGTCATCGCGACCTTGACCGGTTGGCGCAACTCTCGTGCGGCGAGCGCGGCCAGGATCGTCTCGGAATGGATGCCCAGCTTGGAGCCGAATCCCCCGCCGACGAAGGGGGTGACGACGTGGACCCGCTCCGGGTCGATCCGAAGCGTGGCGGCGACCGAGGCCCGCGCCGCGTCGACGATCTGGCAGCTGACGTAGACAGTCAGGTCCTCGTCGCGCGGTTCCACGAGACACGCGTGCGGTTCCATCGGCATCGAGAGCTCGTACGGCGTCGTGTACTGCTGGTCGATCTTGACCGCCGCGCCGGCGAACCCGGCATCGAAATCGCCGACCGCAGTGTCGGTGGGGAGACCGGCGTTGACCACCTTCGGGATGTACACCTCGTCTTCCTGCTCGGCGAAGTTGAAACGTCCCCGCCCGCCGGTGTACTCGACTTCGACCAGATCGGCGGCCGCTCGGGCCTGCTCGAGGGTCGTGGCGACGACAAGTGCCACCGGCTCCCCGTAGTAGTGGACGTCCGGGCCCGTCAGCACCGGCTGGGCGCGCCAGTATTCGAACGGGATGGACTCATCACGGACACCCTGCGCGGGGGCATTGTGATGGGTCATCACCATCTTTACGCCGGGTGCGCGTTCGGCGCTCTCGGTGTCGATCCGGGTGATGCGGCCTTTGCCGATCGTCGCGCCGACGATGAACCCGTAGAGAGGTTGGCCGGCCCCCCACTGCTCGTAGGCGTAGGTGGCCCGGCCTGCGACCTTCAACGGGCCGTCGACGCGGTTCAGAGCTTGCCCGATCATCTCGTCTCCTCAGCTCGCCTGAGCCGCTTGCGCCAGCGTGCGGCACAGCGTGCGCCTGGCCAGCTCGATCTTGAAGTCGTTGTGCCCCTGCCCCACGGCGTCGCGCATCGCGGCCTCGGCGGCCGCGCGATAGGTGACCATCGTGGCGGGACGGCCGGCCAACGCGGCCTCGGCCTCGATGGACCGCCAGGGCTTGTGCGCCACACCGCCGAAGGCCACCCGCGCCTCACTGATGGTTCCCTGATCGGTCGAGACGACAGCCGCCACGGAGACCAGCGCGAACTCGTACGACGCCCGGTCCCGCACCTTGCGGTAGATCTGCCGGCCCGACGGGGGCGGGGGCAGGAGCACGCTCGTGATCATCTCGCCGGGACGCAGCTCGGTCTCGATGTGCGGCGTATCGCCCGGCAGCCGGTAGAAGTCTGCGATGGCGACGCGGCGTACCGACCCGTCGGCGTCGAGCAGCTCGATCTCCGCCTCCAGTGCGGTCATCGCGACGGCCATGTCCGAGGGGTGGGTGGCGATGCAGGAGTCGCTGACGCCTAGGAGGGCGTGAATCCGGTTGAACCCGCCGATCGCCGAGCATCCGGAACCGGGATCCCGCTTGTTGCAGCCCGCAGCCGTGTCGTAGAAGTAGGGGCAGCGAGTGCGCTGCAACAGATTTCCCCCGGTGGACGCCTTGTTGCGCAGCTGGCCCGAGGCGCCGGCCACCAGTGCCTCCGACAGCACCGGGTAGCGGGTACGCACTCGGGCATCGGCGGCCACATCGGAATTCGCCGCCTGGGCCCCGATGCGCAGTCCGCCGTCCGGAAGCTCCTCGATGTCCCGCAACGGAAGCCGGCTGATGTCGACCAGATGGCTGGGCTTCTCGATGTCGAGCTTCATCAGGTCGAGCAGATTGGTGCCGCCGCTGATGAACTTCGCGCCGGTTCTGGACACCGCAGCGACGGCTGCCTGTGCGTCCGTCGCTCGCTCGTACGTGAAGGACCTCATTCCGGGCCTCCCTCAGCGATGCCACGGATGGCCGCGACGATGTTCGGATAGGCGGCGCACCGACAGATGTTGCCGCTCATCCGCTCGCGGATCTCCTCATCGGTCAACGCGATACGCGGCGAGGTCACGTCAGCGGTGGCGTGGCTGGGCCAACCCGCCTCCACCTCGGCGAGCATGCCGACAGCCGAACAGATCTGGCCGGGAGTGCAGTAGCCACATTGGAAGCCGTCACGCTCGACGAAGGCGCGTTGCATGGGGTGCAGGCCATCGGGATCGCCCAGGCCTTCGA
This sequence comes from Streptomyces sp. NBC_01717, assembly GCF_036248255.1. Lineage (NCBI taxonomy): Bacteria > Bacillati > Actinomycetota > Actinomycetes > Kitasatosporales > Streptomycetaceae > Streptomyces > Streptomyces sp. NBC_01717. Next base: position 1,157,329 of record NZ_CP109178.1, read on the forward strand.
TCGTCACGATCTCGTCGTCCTCATGCATCACGGCCAGCGTCAAGCAGGAGTTGACGCGTCGGCCGTTGATCAGCACGGTGCAGGCGCCGCACTGCCCGTGATCACACCCCTTCTTGGTCCCGCTCAGGCGCAGGTGCTCGCGCAGCGCGTCGAGCAGCGAGGTCCGTGGATCCACCTCTAGCCGTCGCACCTGATCGTTGACGTTCAACTCGATCGCCGAGAGTTGGGCCATCTCGCCCTGGCTCCGCCCCGCGGCGCCCGTATCCGAATCACTCACCACAGCTCGCCTTCCTCGCTGGGTGCGGGTGTCACCCTGGATATGCGTCGCCACTGTGGGGCGCGCTCCCCCTCAAGGTCTCGCAAAAACCGTCGCACCGCTCGTCGGGAGACGGACAACCGCGCCCGCCTCGCCCGGCCGGGCGCATCTGCGCGGCGGCCCGGCACGCATCCCGCGCAGAAGCCCGGCGGACCCCGGCGCCGGGTGGCGAAGGTGCTCCAGAATCAGCCGGGTGGCGAAGTGCCGTGAAGACTGACCACGCTCGATGAGCTGGGCTTCCGGATCCGCGATCCGCCTCTCAGCGAAGCGGGGAGTCGATGGTGGCGGCGCGCCACGTCGCCTCGTCGGCGTCGAGCAGCGTGGCCATGACGGCGGGGTCCGGCAGGGGGCCGTGATCGGCGGCCACCCGAAGGGCGGAGGCCGCGGTCAGATGGCCCAGGCGCAGGGAGCGCTCCACGGACAGCTGTCGCAGCAGGCCGCTCAGGAATCCGGCGGCGAAGGCGTCTCCGGCGCCGACCGGCTCGACCACGCGGACGGTCAGGGCGGACACGCTGTGGGCGTCCGGGCCGACGAAGGCCGTGGCCGCGCGGGCCCCGTCCTTGACGACGAGGATGCGGGGGCCGGGGAGGAGGTCACGGACCGCGCGGGGGTCGGTGAGCGCGTCTCCCCAGAGGTCCTGGGCCTCGTCGAGGCCTACGAGCACGATGTCGGCCCGGTCCGCGAGGGGTCGCAGGACGTCGGCGGCGGACCGGCCGGTCCAGAGGGCCGGGCGGTGGTTGACGTCGAAACTGACGCTGTAGGAGCGATCGGGGCGCAGTGCCCGCTCGACGAGGGCGTGACAGCCGGAGGACAGGGCCGGGGTGATTCCGCTGAGGTGGAGGAGCGCGGCGTCCGCCACCGTGGGGTCGTCGAGGAGTTCGGGGGTGAGGGCCGAGGCCGCGGATCCGCGGCGGTGGTAGTGGACGCGCGTGCCGTTCCTGCCGGGGTCCTTCAGCAGCAGTCCGGTGGGCCGGTCCGGATCGGTGCGGACGCCGCTGATGTCGACGCCGCCCGCGGCGACCCGCTCGCGGACACGCCTGCCGAAGGGATCGTCGCCGAGCGCGGACACCCATCGGACGGGGATGCCGTGGTCTGCGAGGTACAGAGCCACGTTCGACTCGGCGCCCGCGATGTCGACCCGGAGAAGGTCCGCGGCATCGAGCGGGCCGAGAGGTTCGGGGGCGAGGGCGGCCATGGTCTCGCCGACGCAGACCACGGGGCCGGGACGCAGCGGCCGGGGGGTGCTCATGGAGGGTCTCCTAGCGTGTGTCGGCGAAATTCGTGGCGTCCGTGGTGCCCACCGGGCGGTACGGCGCGGCAGGCGCCCCGGGTATGTCCACGCGCGAAACGAAGACGGCGCCGTCGAGCGGACCCGGATCGGGCAGGCCGATGCGGGCACTGGTGACAAGGAGGGTGCGGCCGTCGGGGCCACCGAGGCAGAGTCCGGCGGGCTGGACGGCGGCAAGTTCCACGATCCGGTCGAGGGTGCCGTCGGGGTGGTAGCGATGGACCTGCCCGGTGCCCCAGACGGCGGTCCACAGCCCGCCCTCGACGTCGGCCGTCATGCCGTCGGGGCTGCCGGAACCGAGAGTGACGAAGAGGCCGGGCTCGCCCAGGTCGCCGGTGTCGGGGTCGACGGGGTAGCGCCGGATGATGCCGCGGGCGCTGTCGGCGAGATACATGACGGTGCCGTCGGCGGTGAACGCCGGGCCGTTCGGGACCGTGATGTCCCGCAGTACGCGCGTGACGTGGCCGTCGCGGTCCACGCGGTAGAGCGAGCCCGCGTCCTCGGTCGCCTCGTAGGCCATGCTGCCGGCCCAGAAGCGGCCGTGCGGGTCGGCTACGCCGTCGTTCATCCGCATCGGCACCGGGGCGTCGTCCTCGGGGCGTGCGATCCAGTCGACGCGTCCGGCGTCGTCGATACGGCAGATGCCGGTGCCCGCCGCCGCGATCCAGTGGCCCGGGCGTCCCTCGACCGGGGCCACCGCGCCCAGCGGAACGGGCAGTCGGGCGATCAGTCCGAGCGATGCGGCGGGGTCGTCGGGGGCGGACAGCAACCGGCCGGAGAGGATGTCGGTCAGGACCACACGGCCGTCCGTCCACCGGATGCCCTCACCGAGTTCGAGGCGGTCGATCCCGTGGACCGTGGGCGTGGTCACGGGCGGGACTCCGGGCTGACGACGTCCAGGAACTCCCGTGCGCGCTCGCGAAGGCCGGCGAGGCTGCCTCCGTCGGCCGCGTCCGCGATCAGGGGCGAGCCGACGCCGACGGCCGTGGCTCCGCTGCGCAGATAGTCGGCGGCGGCCGGGGCGTCCACTCCTCCGACGGGCACGAAGGGGAGGTCGGGGAAGGGGCCGCGCAGGTCCCGCAGATATCCGGGGCCTCCGGCGCTTCCGGCAGGGAAGAGCTTGAGAGCGTCGGCACCGAGGCGCAGGGCCTGGAGGATGTCGGTCGGTGTCATCACACCTGCGAGGACGGGGAGTCCGAGTTCCCTGCCGGTGGCGATGCCGTCGCTGACCGCCGGGGTGACGAGGAACGCGGCTCCGGCCCGGTGGGCGGCCCGTGCGTCGTCGGCGGTGAGGACGGTGCCCGCGCCGAGGGTGGCGTCCGGGCCGAGTACGGCGCGGGCCCGGGCGATGACGTCGAGGGCGTCGCGCCCGCTGAGGGACACCTCGACGAGCGTGACGCCCTCCTCCACGAGAGTGAGGACGGTCTTGAGTGCGGCGTCCGGGTCGCTGCCGCGGACGATGGCGAGCAGCCGGTGCGCGCGCAGTGCGGTGAGCAGGTCCATCGGACGTTCCTTTCTGTGCTGGGGTTCAGGAGCGGCGGTTCGCGGTGATCGTGAGCCGCCAGGTGACCTCGCCGGACGCGGGCACGACGGCCGTGTCGTCGTCTTGCGCCGCCGTGCGGTCGAAGACGCGGCCGAGCAGCGGCTCGACACCGACCGAGCGGTACGGCGCGCCTCGGGGGAAGCCACCGAGGTTGCGCCACAGGGCGATGGAGACCGGCTGACCGGGGGCCTCGAGGGACAGGTGGAGTGTGTCCTGGCCGTCGTGTACGGATACGTGCGGGGCGAGGACGACGGCGCCGACGGCGGTCCCGTCGTCCGGTCCGAGCCGGTCCAGCGGGATGCCGCTGACGCGTGGCCAGGTGCCGGTGACCCAGCGCGCGCCCTCGTCCGGATACAGCCGCGTCACCGCGGGGCCCTCGACGGCGATCCGGGCGGCCTGGGACAGGTCCAGAAGAGCGTGCGCGGCCCAGACGAACCGGTAGCCCGGTTCGGCGGTGAGCGTGTAGTCGGCGACGGCCGCCCCCGCGTCCGTACCGAGACGGCGGGTCAGTCGGAACTCGGGGCATTCGACGACGTCGCGGTGCCCGTCGCGCCGCCACGGCCGCGACCAGGCGTCCCCGTGATCGGGGAGCCCGCGTACCGTCGGCACGCACTCCTCCAGCCCTCCGGCGTCGGCGAACACATCACCGGGCAGGACCCGGGAGCGGCGCGGCTCGTCGCGGTGCCAGAGCCATTCGCGGCCGCCGGCCGTCACCGAGGTCCAGCGTCCGCCGTGCCCGGGATCGGTGGCGACGGACACCGGGAGCCGGGTGCCGCTCACCATTCGGCGAAGGAGCCGTCGGCGTGTCGCCACACGGGGTTGCGCCAGGCGTGGCCCGCGCGGTCGGCCGCGCGGACGGCGTCCTCGTCGACGGTGATGCCGAGGCCGGGCAGTTCGGTACGGTGCGCCTGACCGTCGACGAAGCGGAAGGGCTCCGTGTCGACCACGTACGACAACAGGTCCGCGTCCTTGTTGTAGTGGATGCCGCGGCTCTGCTCCTGGATCAGGAAGTTGGGCGTGGCGAAGGCGACCTGGAGGCTGGCGGCCAGCGCGATGGGCCCGAGCGGGCAGTGCGGTGCCAGGTGGGCCCCGAAGGTCTCGGCGAGCGAGGCGATCCGGGTGACCTCGGATATCCCGCCGGCGTGCGACAGGTCCGGCTGGGCGACGGCGATGCCCGCGGTCAGTGCCGGGAGGAATTCGGCGCGTCCGTAGAGCCTTTCACCGGTGGCGAGCGGGACGGACGACGCGGCGACCAGGCCCGCGAGCAGGTGCGCCTGGTCGGGCAGCACGGGTTCCTCGACGAACAGCGGGTGCAGCGGCGCGATCTCGTGCAGGACACGGCGTGCGTTGGCGGCACTGAACCGGCCGTGGAAGTCGACGGCGACGTCCCGGTGCGGGCCGAGTGCCTCGCGGGCCGCCGCCACCCGCTCGACGACGGCGGCCGTCTCGGCGGGGCTGGTGAGTGGCGGGGTACGCCCGGCGGCGTTCATCTTGACGGCGGTGAAGCCTGCCTCGACCTGGGCGGTGATCTCCTCCTTGAGCCGGGCGGGTTCGTCGCCGCCCACCCAGGCGTACACCCGGACCGTGTCGCGGACCGGCCCGCCGAGCAGGGTGTGCACCGGCACGCCAAGGGTGCGGCCGGCGATGTCCCACAGGGCCTGGTCGAGGCCGGCCACGGCACTGGAGAGCACGGGCCCGCCCCGGTAGAAACCACCCTTGCTCAGCACCTGCCAGTGGTCCTGGATGCGCAGCGGATCCTGGCCGACGAGGTGTTCGGCCAGGACCTCGACGGCGGCTCGCACCACCTCGGCCCGGCCCTCGACCACCGGTTCGCCCCAGCCGACCACACCCTCGTCGGTCTCGATCCGGCAGAACAGCCAGCGGGGCGGGATGAGGAAGGTCTCGACACGCACTATCTTCACTTTGCCTGACCGTCCTTCGCTTCGGCGGAGCCGTCCGCGCTCTCGGCCCCGTGCGGGCCGCTGACCTTGTCCAGGTCCCGCATCGCCTGGTCGAGCAGGGCGCGCATGGCGTGCTCGGCGGCGTCCGGATCCCGGTCCCGTACGGCGTCGAGGACGGCCCGGTGGCTGGGCACGGGGTCCTCGCTGTGCGGGGCGCTGTGCACGATCTGGTCACGCTGGGCCAGGCCCGACTCGATGACCATCTCCATGCGTTCCAGCAGTTCGTTGTGGGTGGCCGCCAGCAGCGCCCGGTGGAAGGCGAGGTCGGACTCGACGGCGTGGCTCGCGCTGCCCTCCTCGCCCATGGCGGCCAGCGCCGCCTCCAGCGCTTCGAGGTCGGCGTCGTCACGGCGGGTCGCGGCCAGCCGGACGGCGGCCGGTTCGATGATGCCGCGAACCTCTCCGAGGTTGCGCAGCAGCGCGAGGTCGGCGCCGGTGCCGTTGCTCTCGGAGAACTGCCACCGCAGGACATCGGCGTCGAGCAGATTCCAGTTGGCGCGCGGCCGCACGAAGGTGCCGCGCTTCTGACGGGCGTCGACCATGCCCTTGGCCGCGAGGACCTTCAGCGATTCGCGCAGGGCCGTCAGGCTGACGTCCAGTTCGCTCTGCAGGGCCGCCATGTCGAGCGTCGCTCCCTCGGGGATCTCGCCGCTGAGCACCCGGCGGGCGAGGGTCTCCACGGTCTGACCGTGCACTCCGCGGCGCGCGTATGGCGTCATGTGTTTGCCTTTCTTGCTGGTCGGTCGGGGGGCTGGGGTGGCGGGCCGGCCGGGCCCGTCAGGCAGACGCTTTGACGACACTCCAGCCGCCGTCCACGAGCAGGCTCGATCCGGTGATGTACGAGGCTTCGTCGGCGGCGAGGAAAGCCACGGCTGCGGCGACCTCCTCGGGCGTGCCGAAGCGGCGGGCCGCGGTCTCCTCGACGCTCGACTCACGCTCGCGCTGCGGCACCCTGTCCCACGCGGCGGTGAGGATGGGCCCCGGCAGCACGGCGTTGACCCGTACCTGCGGGCCGTACTCGACCGCGAGCTGTCCGCACAGCGAGAGCAGTGCGCCTTTGCTCGCCGCGTACGCCGGGTGGCCGGGGATGCCGCGGTGGGCGTGCACGGAGGAGGTGAGTACCACGGCCCCCCGATGGTCGCGCAGATCGGGCAGCGCCGCCTTGAAGCCGAGGAAGGCCCCGGTGAGGTTGACGGACAGCTGCCGTTCCCAGGAGGCGAGCGTCATCTCGTGGGCGGGCAGTACCTGCACCGTAAAGGCGTTGCTGACCAGGACGTTGACGGGCCCGAAGGTGTGGGCGGCGTCCATCACCCGCTGCCAGTCCTCCTCCTGCGCGACATCTGTGGCGACGAAGACGGCCTTCGCGCCGTCCTTGCGGAGCCGCGCCGTCGTGTCCTCGCCGCGTTCGGCGTCGATGTCGGCGAGGACGACGGCCGCGCCCTCGGCGGCGAGGCGCGCCGCGGTGGCCGCCCCGATGCCCGAGGCGGCGCCGGTGACTACGGCAACACGGTTGGTGAAGCGGGCCGCTGGGTTCATGGGGCGGTTCGTCTCCTGTCCGAGGGTGGTGATGGGAGTTCAGATTCTGTCGCTGCCGTCACTGCCGGGCCAGGACGACCAGTTCCGCGTCGTGCCCGGCGGTCCAGGCGAACGGCAGTCCCGAGTGGAGCAGATGGGCGCCGCTGTAGCGGGTGCCGGAGTCCTGGTCCGTGTAGACCGCGTCCGGCGACAGGTCACGCAGCCGCAGCCGGGCGGCCCTGCCGGGCACCAGGGGTGCGCCGTCCAGGACCCCGGTGCTCCAGGCCGTCACCACCAGGCGTCCGCCGCCGGGTTCCTCGTACTGGATGCCGCAGGTGGGGTCGGCCGGGCTGCCCAGCAGGTGGACCTCGCCGTGGTGGACGACGTCGCGGACGTCCTTGTAGCGGTCGATCCACTCGGCCGCCTCGGCGCACTGCTCCGGTGTCCACTCGCGGATGTCGGCGCCGATGCCCAGCACGCCGGCGATGGAGTTGACGAACCGGAAGGCGAGCGAGCGGGGCCGGGGGTCGAAGACGCCGGCTGCGTCGGTGACCCAGGAACTCAAGGTGTGCGGGGCGTGGGCATGGAGGTAGCCGTACTGGATACGCAGCCGGTCCAGCGGGGCGGTGTTGTCGCTGGGCCACACGACGTCGGTGCGGGCGAGGGTGGCGTGCTCGACACGGGCGCCGCCGCCGGCGCAGCCCTCCACGGTGACATGTGGGTGGGCGGTACGCAGGTGGTCCAGGACCCGCAGGTAGCCGGCCACATGGGCGGCATCCAGGTCCAGGTGTTCCGGATCGTCGCCCGAGGGGCCGTCGGGGCGGCCACGCTCGGTGGGTGGCCGGTTCATGTCCCACTTCAGGTAACTGATGGCGTGGTCGCCGAGGAGCCGGTCGAGGGTGGCGATGACGAAGTCCTGCACGTCCGTGCGGCCGAGGTCGAGCAGGAGTTGATTGCGTACGAGCGTGGCGGGGCGGCCGTCGAGACGGTAGACCCACTCGGGGTGCTCGGCGTACAGCTTGGACCGTGGGCTGATGCCCTCGGGTTCGACCCACAGGCCGAAGTCCATGCCGAGCGCGCGGACCTCGTCGACGAACCGGTCGAAACCGCCGGGGAACCCGGCCGGGTCCGGCTCCCAGTCACCGAGGCCGCCGGTGTCGTCGTGGCGTCCGGTGAACCAGCCGTCGTCGACGACGAACAGCTCGGCGCCGAGGTCCGCGGCGGCCTTGGCGAGTTCCAGCTGCGCTGCGGCGTCGACGTCGAAGCCGGTCGCCTCCCAGGAGTTGTAGAGCACCTTGCGGGGCCGGTTCATACGGTCGCCGGTCAGCCGACGCTCGTAGCGGTGCCACACACGGGCCAGCCCGTCGAGGCCGTCCGCGCTGAAGGCGCAGGCCAGCCGGGGCGTGGTGAGGGTGGCGCCGGGAGCGAGGCGGACGGCGCCCTCGTGCGGCACCCGGCCGGCGCGCACCCGTACCGAACCGCCGGGTTCGGCGTCGGCGCTGATCCGCCAGTTCCCGGACCACTCCAGGGCGATGCCGTAGGTGGGGGTGGTGCCCTCGGCCGGGGCGGCCGCGTCCTGGACCGCGAGCCACGGGGCGTACGCGTGACCGGCGGAGCCCTGGGTGCTCTCCATCTCGAAGCGGCCGCGCTCCAGTTCCAGCTGCTTCAGCTGGAACTCCTGCGACCACTGGCCGGCCAGGTAGGTCAGCCGGGCGCCGCCTTGGGCGGGCACGTTGACGGCGGCGGAGTCGAAGCGCTCTAGGCGCAGCTCCCGGTCGCCGGTGCAGGTCAGCTCCGTCCAGCGCAGGATGACGTCGGTGCCGGGGACCGTCTCGTAGCACAGCGTCGTGCGCAGACCGAGGACCTCGTCCGTGAAGTCCAGGCGCAGCGCTCGGTCGCCGTCCGCAGTGGCGCCGGTGAACCGCCACCAGCTGCCGCGGTCGCCGCCGGGGAGCTGGGCGATCAGGTCTGCGCCGGTGAACGGCCGCAGCCCGTACGGGATGTACTCGGCGGGCGCCGCATCGGCGGGGGTGATGAAGTGAGTGCGCCGCGACCAGTCCATCGGCGACGGACCCTGTTCCACGCCGTGCGGCCCCCACGCGGCAAGTTCGGCCCAGCGGCCGTCCCCGCCGAGGGTGACGGCATAGGTGGTCGTGTCGGTGCGCAGCAACCACTGCTCGTGCCCGGTCACTTGACGGCCCCAAGGTTGAGTCCGGCCACGAAGTGGCGCTGGAAGCGGAGGAAGACGGCCACGGTCGGGGCGGCGGCGATCACCGATCCGGCGGCAATGACGTTCCACATGGACACGTACTGGCCCTGCAGCCCGATGAGGGACGCGGTGATGGGCATCTGGGTGTCCGTACGGAGCACGGTGATGGCCCACAGCAGGTCGTTGAAGATCCAGGTGAACGACAGGGCGCTCAGCGCGGCGAGCGCCGGGCGGGCCAGCGGCAGGATGATCCGCCAGTAGATCTGCCAGGGGCTCGCGCCGTCGATGACTGCGGCCTGCTGGATCTCTCCGGGGATCGACCGCATGAAGCCGTGCAGGACGAAGACGTAGAAGCCGACGCCGAAGCCCACCTGCACCCCGATCAGCGCGTACAACTGGTCGTAGATGCCGAGCATCTCGCTGAGTTTGGAGACGGGGATCAGCAGGATCTGCGGGGGCAGCAGGTTGCCGCCGAGCATCACGAGCAGCAGGACGCGGCGCAGCGGCAGGTCGTAGCGGCTGAGTGCGAACGCCGCCATGGAGGCGAGGCCCAGCGAGACAAGCACGGTGGGGATGGAGACCAGCATGCTGTTGATGAGGGCCTGCTGCTGGCCTCCGTCCACCCACGCCTGACGGAAGCCTGCGAAGGTGAAGGAGTGCGGCCAACTGCCCACCCCGTGCGCGGCGATGTCGTCGAAGGTGCGGGTGCTGGTGACCAGGACGAGGACGATCGGCAGCAGCCACAGAGCGGACAGCAGGCCCGCGGAGACGTGGAAGCCGGTGGTGCGCCAGGCGCGGCCGCGGACGACGGGCCGGCCGGCCGCCGGCGTCGGCACGGGGGACGGCTCCGATCGGTCCTTGACGGTTTCGGAGACGTGGGTCGCGGTCATCAGTCGGCCTCCCGGAAGGCGCGCACGAGGTAGCTGGCGATGACACCGAAGGCCAGCACGAAGATGACGACGGCGAGCGCGGAGCCGTAGCCCAGCCGCAGGGACTGGAACGCGGTGGAGTACATGTAGGTGCTCAGCAGTTCGGAGGAGTGGTACGGGCCGCCACGGGTGAGCGCCCACACGACGTCGAACGACCGCAGCGAGTCGATGACGATGACCGACAGGACGACCGCGTTGACGCTCTTGAGCTGCGGCAGCGTGATGTGCCGGAACTGCTGCAGCCGGTTCGCGCCGTCGACCTTGGCCGCCTCGTACAGTGCGGGGTCGATTCCCTTGAGGCCGGCGAGGTAGAGCACCATGACGTAACCGACCTGGCGCCACAGCGCGGGCACGATCACCGCGTAGAAGGCGGTGTCCTGGTCGGCCAGCCAGGCGTGCCGCCAGTTCCCGAGGCCGACGGCCGACAGCACATTGTTGATCAGGCCGTCCGGCTGGTACATGGCCTGCCACACCAACGCGGTGGCGACCAGCGAGAAGACCACCGGCAGGAACAGCGCCGCCCTGTAGAACCCGACGCCGCGCCGCTCCTGCTGGAGCAGCAGCGCGGCACCGAGTCCGAGGGCGGCCGACAGCCCGCCGAAGAGCACCAGCCACAGCACCGTGTTCCAGGCGGCCGTGCGGAAGACCGAATCGTGCACCATCTCGCTGAAGTTGCCGAGTCCGACGAAGGTGGGCGCCGACAGGCCGTCCCACGAGGTCAGCGAGAGGTAGAAACCCTGCATGGCGGGCCAGAAGACCCAGAAGGCCTCGGCGAGCAGCGGCAGGAGGACGAAGGCCAGGACCACCGGGGGCACCCGCGTGGCCCTGGACCGTCGTGCGGAGCCGATCAGCGCCATGGTCACTGGCTCCAGATCTTCTGGGCGCTGCGCTGCCAGGTGGTGAGGATGGAGCCGACCTGCTTGGGCTTGGCCAGGTAGTGGACCAGCGCCGTGTCGGCGGTCGGCTGGAGGGCGTCGCTGGAGTCGCGGTTGAAGAACTGGGTGAGGTCGGCGGCGCCCTCGATGAGCTTGCGGCCCTTGAGCACCAGGGGCGTGCCGCTGTCCTTGGCGTCGGGGTGGGTCGGCAGCGTGGTGCCCGAGGAGCTCTTGAGGTACATCTCCTGGGACTCGGCGGTGGCCAGGTAGCGCAGGAGTTCCTTGACGCCGTCGGTGCGCTTGGTGCGGGCACTGGCGAAGTAGCCGTCGGTGGGAGCCTCCTCGGCCACCGGGATCTTCGGGTCGATGATGGGGAACTGGAAGAAGTCCAGGTCGCCGAGGGCGTCCTTGGGTGCGGCGTCGGCGAAGAAGGTGCCGATCAGCATCATGCCCGTACGGCCCTGGAGCAGCGCGGTGGTGGCGTCCTGGAAGGGGATCGCCGTGCCGTTGGGGTCGAAGAAGGGGCGGGCCTCGTCCCAGCGGTCGAAGACCTTCCGGACCTCGGGGTCGTCGAAGCGGTGCTTGCCCGCGAGGAGTTCGCGGTGGTACGTCGCGCCGTTGACGCGGATGTTGAGGTAGTCGAACCATGCGGAGGCCACCCACGGGGTGTCACCGCCGGCGCCGAGGCCGATCGGGGCGACGCCCTTGCTCTTGAGCTTGTCGCACAGGTCGAGGAACTCGTCCCAGCTCTTGGGCTCCTTGACGCCCCACTTGGCGAAGTTGGACTTCCGGTAGAACATGCCCCACCAGTAGTAGCTGGTGGGTACGAAGACCTTCTTGCCGCTGGAGGCGGAGGTGGACAGCTTCTTCAGCGCGTCGGAGTAGCCGGCGAGCTCCGGCTTCTCCCAGATGTCGCTGATGTCGAGGAGGAGATCCTTCTTGGCATACGATTCGGCGACCGACCCGGGGTACCAGGTGTAGACGTCCGGCGGGGTGGCCGAGGTGAGGTAGGTCGGCAGCTGGGTACGGAAGGTCTCCGAGGCGACGGTGTTGAGCTGCGCCTTGGCGTCCCCGCGCTTGTCGAATGCGGCGGTGATCGCCTTCATGGCCGTCTTGGCCTGCGGGGAGGAGAGGTTGGACTGCAGGGTCACCGGGCCACCGGACTTTCCTCCGGTGGCGGACGGACTCTGGGTGACGCAGCCGCTGAGGAACGTACCGGCGCCGACGGCGCCTGCTCCTACGATGAATTTGCGGCGAGTGGCGTTGAAGGCGGTCATCTGTGCACTCCCTATGTGCCCACGGAACGGAGTTGAGGCCCCCTGACGGCCCGGCTCTGGGTGCGGCAGACACAGCCTGTCGCAGAGGTCAGAGTGCCGTCAAGATTAATTACTAATTTATTCTTCGGAGGGTGTGCCCACGGGCCTTGCACGGCCCGGAGGCACACCAGGTGGAGCTGATGGAGCGGGACGGAGCAGCTGGGCGGAGCTCAGAGCTCGCTCTGGTGGACGCGGCCGTCCACCCCGCGGAACGCGGCCAGTACGCCGCCGTCCGGCCCTTCGACGGCACCGAGCGCGCCGTCGAAGGCACCGCTCACGAAGTCGTCCTGCGGGGTCCAGCCGGCCCAGCCGTCCGCCGCGGTCCAACTGCGCTGCCAGAGCGTGTAGTCACCGGCCCGCGCGTACAGGTGCACCGTGCCGCCGGAGGCGACCAGTGTCGGACTGCCGCTGGTCGTGCCGCCCAGCACGGTCCACGACGACCAGGTCCCCGAGGTGTCGCGGGTCCGCCACCACACCGCGTCGTCAGCGGTACGTACGGCCACGTGGAGCCGCCCGGCGTCATCGATGACGGCCGACGGCCGCCCGGAGAACGGCCGGTCCTGCGGCGCCCCCAGCGACGTCCAGCCGGAAGCGGGACCGCGCGACCACATGCTGCCGTCCGCGCCGCGCGCGAACAGCGTCCAGTCGTCCGGGGCGGCGAAGGCCGCGGTCGGCGCGTCCGTCAGCGTCCCGCCCAGGCTCTGCCAGCGCCCCCAGCGTCCGTCGGCGTACACCCGCCGGTAGGCGGTGTCGTCCGTGCCGCGGACGAAGACGTCGATCCGGCCGCCGGACGAGGCGTAGGCGGCGGGCTGGCCGAGGATGCGGCCGTGTGTCGGCCCACCCAGATCGGTGGTCGCGGCCCTCGACCAGTCGCCGCCGCGCGCGGTCTGCGCGCGCAGGGCGCCGTCCGCACCGCGGGTGAAGACCGTCAGCCGGTCGCCGTCCCGCACCAGCGCCGGGCTCGCCGACGACCGTCCGGGCAGCTGTGCGCCGGGCGCGTCGTCCGTACCCGTCAGCTTGAGGAACGCGGTGCCGTGCGCGGGCACCGACACCGTGTACGAGCCGGTGTGCGTACCCCGGGCCGCACGGGCCCGCAGGTCGCGCACCGCGACCGGGCCGTTCAGGCCGGCGTCGGAGAACCGCACGGTACGCTCCTGCGCCTGGTCGGAGCGGTTGAGCAGGACGACCGCGCGCTTACCGGCGCCCTTCAGCACCTTGCTGTACACATCGCCGGCGGAGTCGGTCGCCACGCGCACGCCCTGGATGCCGAGCGGATCCTGGTCCACGGCGATGATCTCGGGGTTGCGCAGGGTGTCGACCATTGACTGCGGCAGGGTGCGCGGGTCGCTGCCCAGCACCAGCGGCGAGGCCATCTCGGCCCACATCACGAACTGCGTGGTGGACTCCTCCTCCGACAGTTCGTAGCCGCCCTCGGCGAGCTTACGCATGGGGATGAGGTAGTCGGGGTCGTTGTAGTGGCCCGGCCCCTGGGCCTCGGGGTGCCAGGCGTTGGCGTCCATGTTGCGCAGGATGTTGGGCCACTCCCCCGCCGTCGGGGTTCCCCAGGCGATGTCGGTGCCGGTGCGCCAGGAATCGGCGGTCGTCGGCCCGTAGACGAAGGCGTTGTGCGCGTCCTGCTCGGGGGTGTGCGGCAGACCCCAGTCGTCGGTGAGCGGGTTGCACAGGTTGAGCAGCATCCGCCGCCCGGACTTGGCGACGGCGTCGCTGAACTCCTTGAACGCCGGTCCGGGATCAAGCTTTTCGCCGATCCCGCACAGGAAGTCCACCTTGATCGCGTCGACCTTCCAGCCGGCGAACTGGCGAGCGTCCTGCTCGTAGTGACCGCGGCTGCCCAGCCCACAGCTCTTGCCGCCGTCGTAGGTGCCGGCGTCGGTGTAGATCCCGGCCTTCAGGCCGCGCTGGTGAAGGTAGGTCACCAGCGCCGGAATCCCCGAGGGGAAACGGGTGGGATTGGCCACGAGCCGGCCGGTCGCCGCGTCGCGCGGGGAGTCCGCCTGCCAGCCGCCGTCCAGCCAGACGATGTCGTAGCCGCTGTCGCGCAGCCCGCTGGTGACCAGGTGGTCGGCGACCTTTCTGACCTGGTCCTCCGTCGGGGCGCCGAGCCCGTAGTACGTGTTCCATCCCATGTACGGCGTGGGGGCGAGACCGCTGTCGTAGTACTGCGCCGCACCCTGGTCGTCCGCGGCCTGTGCCGCGGGAACTGCCGTCCCGACCAGCACCACGGCGCCGAGCACGACCGCGGTACGCCGCACTCGCGCCATCCCTGCACGATGCGAAGTCACTCAAATCTCCCGAGAGTTGGAGTCAATGAGGCAACCCGCCCGGCGATCGCGCAGGGCGTCGGTGCCACGGCGGAAACTGTGGTCGGACCCCCGAAACCTGTCAATATTAATTGCTAATTAACTTAAAAACGGACTCTCGGAGGGCGTTTTGTCCACCGGCCACGCACTGTGGGCCGAGCTGACGACCTGCACGGCAACCGGACACGTCTGTTTGCGGGCCGTCCGGGACGTCGCCGCGGCGGCCATCGAGGTCCTGGCGAATCCCGTGCCCCGGATCGCCCGCACCTCCGAGCGGATCGGGCCGCAATCCCGGGTTCCACGAACCGGACATCCTGCTGGCTCTTGACAGAACCTTCACCGGATTACAGCCTATGGCAACGTTGTCAGGCGGGCCGTGCAGGCCGCCTGCTCTTGAGGGATTCACCTGAAACGGATCACGTCACTCATGCCTGACCAGTCATCTCGCCCTTCCCGCAGAGTAGTTGTCGCGACCGGCTCCACACTGCTCGCAAGCCTCGGGCTCGGGGTCGCGCTCCCCGGCACGAGCCACGCGGCCGCGTCCGCGATCTCCACCGGTAGCGCAACCCCTCCCCGGGGCGAACTCGCCGGGTACCGCCCGGTCGAGGTGTCGTCGGTCGACTACGCCCCCACACCGGGCGAGTTCGTGGTGGACAGGCTCAACTCCACCGGTGTGAAGGGCAGCGGGTGGCGCGCCGCCGCCGGCGACCCGCAGTGGATCTCCGTCGACCTCCAGTCCGAGTGCGAGGTCGACTCGCTGCGGCTGACGTTCGAAGCCACCAAGGACGACCCCGTCTTCACGCCGTCCACCAGCGGCAATCCGCGTGACAGCACAACCGGCCAGGAGATCCTGTCCAGCTGCGCGGTGGAGTTCACCATCGAGACGTCGCGGGACCGTCATACATGGACCACCGTGTACCGGACCGCCTCCGGCGTCGGCGGGGTCGTGGAGATCGAGCTGGACAAGCCCTCCACAGCACGCTGGGTGCGGATGACCGTGACGAAACGGTCGAACTCCAACCCGCTGGGTCTCAACGGCTTCGAGGTGTACGGCACGGTCAAGGGCCACAGGCCCGCCGCCACCGGGTGGACCGACTGGGGCACGCACAACCTCGAGGCACCGGCGCTGAAGGTCGCCGACGACGGTACGGTCCCGCTGGAGTCGGGCTGGACCCTGACGATGGACGACTGGGCCGACGCCGAGGGCGCCGAGCTGTCCCTGCCCTCGGTGGACACCAGCCGCTGGCTGCCCGCGACCGTGCCGGGTACGGTTCTCGGCTCCCTGGTGGACCAGGGTCACCTGCCCGACCCGGTCTCGGGGATGAACAACCTCCACATCCCGGAGGCCCTGTCGCGCCACGCGTGGTGGTACCGGCGCGGCTTCCGTCTGCCGCGCGGCCTGCGCACCGGCTCCGGGCGCCATGTCTGGCTCGAGTTCGACGGCGTCAACCACAAGGCCGACATCTGGCTCAACGGGCAGCAGGTGGGCGGGCTGACATACCCCTTCGCCCGATCCGCCCACGACGTGACGCGCCTGCTGGCGTCCGGCGGCGAGCAGGCGCTGGCCGTACGGATCACACCGATGCCCTTCCCCGGCAGTCCTGGGGACAAGAGCGAGGCGGGCCTGGCCTTCGTGGACGCCGGCGCCACCATGATGAACCGCAACTCGCCCACGTACCTGGCCGCCTCCGGCTGGGACTGGATGCCGGCCGTACGCGACCGCGTCTCCGGCATCTGGAACCATGTGCGGCTGCGCTCCACGGGGCACGCGGTCATCGGCGACCCCCGCGTCGACACCACGCTCCCCCACCTGCCCGACACCGGTACCGCCGAGGTGACGATCGTGGTGCCGGTGCGCAACGCCGATTCCGCCGGGCGGCGCGTGACGGTCACCGCCTCGTTCGACGACGTGCGGGTCTCACGGACCGTCACCGTGCCGGGTGGTGAGAGCACCGACGTGATCTTCACGCCCGCCGACCACGCGCAACTGCGGTTGCGCAACCCCGAGCTGTGGTGGCCCAACGGCTACGGCGAGCCGGCCCTGCACGACCTCACGCTCGTCGCATCGGTCGACGGCGAGGAAAGCGACCGGCGCACCACACGCTTCGGCATCCGCCAGTTCGGTTACGAGTACGCAGTGCCGCTGCCTTTCGACGGCGGGACCAACGCGTACACGCAGTCTGTGGAGCTGGGCCCCAGGAAGGCGCGGTACGTGCGGATCAGGTGCCTGACACGCGCCACGGACTGGGGTTCGTCGCTGTGGGGCCTCTCGGTGATCGACAGCGCGGCGCCCGGTACCGACCTGGCCCTGCACAGGACCGCCACGGCCTCGACCGTGGACGAGCCGGGCCACGAGGCCGCCAACGTCACGGACGGGGATGCGAAGACGCGATGGTCGTCGGCGTTCGAGGACGACCAGTGGATCCAGGTGGACCTCGGCGATTCGGTCTCCTTCGACCGGGTGGAGCTCGTCTGGGAGCAGGCGTACGCAAAGAGCTACATGGTGCAGGTCTCTGCCGACGGCGACACCTGGACGGATGCGGAGTCCGTCGACAACTCAGCGGTGCCGCTGCCGTTCCAGAACGCCAACGCAAGCCTGCAGAGCGTGGAACTCGGCCACCGCACGGCACGGTATGTGCGGGTCAATGGCGGTGAGCGGGCGACGAGTTGGGGAACGTCGCTGTGGAGCCTGTCGGTGGTGGACAGCGGGACGCCCGGCACCGACCTGGCCCTGCACAAGACGGCCACCGCCTCGACGGAAGACGGCTCGAACACGGCGCAGAACGCCACCGACGGCAAGCCCGACACCCGCTGGTCCTCAGCGTACGAGGACAACCAGTGGATCCAGGTGGACCTCGGCGAGTCCGTCTCCTTCGACCGCGTCGTCGTCGTGTGGGAGTCGGCCTACCCCAAGACGTACACCGTCCAGATCTCCGACGACGGGGACACCTGGACGGACGTGAAGTCCGTCGACAACACCCCGGAACCGCTGAAGATCAGCGTCAATGGCGTGCGGATCTTCTGCCGGGGCGGCAACTGGGGCTGGGACGAGCTGCTGCGCCGGATGCCCGCCGAGCGGATGGACACGGCGGTGCGGATGCACCGGGACATGAATTTCACCATGATCCGCAACTGGCTCGGCAGCAGCAACAGGGAGGAGTTCTTCGCCAGTTGTGACGCGTACGGCATGCTCGTGTGGAACGACTTCCCGAACGCGTGGGCCATGGACCCGCCGGACCACGACGCCTTCAACAGCCTGGCACGGGACACCGTACGGCGCTACCGCATCCACCCCAGCGTCGTCGTCTGGTGCGGTGCCAACGAGGGCAACCCGCCCGCGGCGATCGACACCGGCATGCGCGAGGCAGTCCGGTCGGAGGCGCCCGGCGTCTTCTACCAGAACAACTCGGCAGGCGGCATCATCTCCGGTGGCGGCCCCTACGGCTGGGTGGAGCCGGAACGCTACTTCTCCCGGTCCACGTACGGCGGCGGTCACTTCGGCTTCCACACCGAGATCGGCATGCCTGTGGTGTCCACCGCGGAGAGCATGCGCAGCCTCGTCGGCGACGAACCCGAGTGGCCGATCGGTGACGCGTGGTACTACCACGACTGGAGCACCAGGGGGAACCAGGCTCCGCAGAACTACCGTGCCGCGATAGAGGCCCGGCTCGACACCGCCGACGGCCTGGACGACTTCGCCCGAAAGGCACAGTTCGTCAACTACGAGAACACCCGGGCGATGTTCGAGGCCTGGAACGCCAATCTGTGGAAGGACGCCAGTGGCCTGATGCTCTGGATGTCCCACCCGGCCTGGCACAGCACCGTATGGCAGACCTACGACTACGACTTCGATGTCAACGGCACCTACTACGGGGCGCGCAAGGCCTGCGAGGCCGTCCATGTGCAGGCGGACCCGCAGAAGTGGGAGGTCGTCGCGGTCAACCACACCGCGCGCGTCCTGAAGGCTGTGACCGTCACGGCTCGGCTCTTCGACCTGAACGGTCGGCAGCTCGGATCCACCCACCGTTCGAAGGTGGATGTCGCCTCCTCTGGCACGACACCGGCGTTCACGGCCGCCTTCGGTAAGGATCTGCCCGGCCTGCACCTACTGCGGCTGACCCTGGAGGACAGCCGTGGCAGAACCCTGTCGGAGAACACGTACTGGCGCTACCGCGAGACAGCCGACATGAAGGCGCTCAACAAGGCCAGGACCGTCAAGGTCACCGCCGACCTCGGCCACGTGTCCCGGTCGGGGACGCGCCGCACGATGACCGCGACCATACGCAACCGGGGCTCGGCGGTCGCGTCGATGGTGAGGCTGTCGTTGCTGGACGCCGACGACCGCGAGCGCGTGCTGCCGACGCTCTACAGCGACAACTACGTGTGGCTGCTGCCCGGGGAGTCGCGCACGGTGACGCTCTCCTGGCCGGCGGAGGCGCTACGGTCGGGGCGACCCGCGCTGCTGACCGAGGGATACAACAGCGCGCGAACCGTGACACACGCCTAGGGCCTCTCGTTTGGATCATGCCGGGCTCTCGGGGTCCGGCACGCACATCTGCCGCGTTGTCGTCAGTCGCCGACGCTCCGCGTGGGCTCCTTCCTCCGCCTTGCAGCTGGACGCACCAGACCCCGCTCCCTGATCCAGCCCGATCCAAACGAAAGACCCTAGGCCTCTCGTTTGGATCAGGCCGGGCTCACCCTGATCCAGCCCGATCCAAACGAATGACCCTGGCGACCGCTTCGGGGCCGGCCGTTTCCGCGGCCGGCCCCACCGCTGCCGACGTGCGCCCGTCAGGCGTTGGGGTCGAACGAGATGTTGGCCGGCTTGGCCTTTTCGAGGTGGTAGTTGAAATTGCCGTCCTTGAGGCCGAAGACGGCGCTACCGAAGTCGGCCTGGCTCAGCTTGTCCCGCAGGCCCGCGGGGAAGCCGTTCCAGCCGACCAGGCTGGGGAACTGCCAGGCGTGGTAGTGATTCTCCGGCGGCTCGTCGCCTGAATTCGCAGGACGGAAGCAGTGCGTGCTCACACCGTCCTTGTGGTAGACGATCTTGGGATGCGTTCCGTCCCACTGGATCTGGTCACGGCCGTAGACGTTGAAGTTGCCGTGGGCGGAGGTGGATACGTAGCGGACCTCGTTGTCCTGCACCCACACCACGACGTGCTCCCAGTCGTGCCTGTGCCCGCCGAGCCCACTGCCGGCCACGGCCTGGTCCTTCTCGAAATAGAGCCCGTACAGGATGGCGCACCAGCCGTTGTTGCACTTGTAGCGGGCGTATCCGTTGGTGTTGTCGAGGTCCCAGGAGTCACGACACTGACCGTTGACGGCCCCGGTGGTGTTGAGGCCGGGGGCTATGGTCCCGTCGGGGCCGATGGCGGGAGTGGGGTAGCAGCCGTCCGTGTCGTAGTCGTACGCGGGTTGGAACGTCTGCTCCAGTCCGTCCGCGTTCGCGGGCAGGGCGGTGGGCGGGGCAGCGAGAGCGCTGCCGGGAACAGCGATGACCAGCGCGATGGCGCTGCCGACGACGAGCGAGACCTTGCGGGTCCGTGCTCTGTTTTTCACTGCGTCCTCCTGGTCGACGCGTGGCGGGGGGCACGCGACTGTGATTGGCATGCCCATCACAACCAGGTTGAATCGCGCGGCGACCGGGCCGAACGCCGTCAGGTGACGAAGCGATGAAGGATCGGCCAATACACAGGGAGTGAGCCGGCCAAGAGATCCCTGGCGGACACAGTGCCCGGGCAGGCGGGGACGGCCTCACCGACAGGGCATCCTCGCCGACGACGGCGTCCACCGACCACGAGACGCCGCCGCGACGCCCACTCCGAGGGCGGTCCTTCAGCCGATGATGCCCGACATGGCGAGCACCTTGTCGATCCGTACCCGGACGAGCAGCTGGCCGGGGACGCCGTTGCGGGCGCCGTACTCCTCGGCGCGGTCGGCGCCCACATAGCGGGCCGCGATCCGGGTGGCCCACTCCCGGACCTGCGGGAGGGCGTCGCTGAGCTCCGCATGACCTTGCAGCACCGCGTACCCGAACGGCGGCCGCTCATCGTCCACGCACAGCGCGACCCGGCCGTCCCGGGCGAGGTTGCGACCCTTGACCGTGTTCTGCCCGGTGTTGAACACGAGCTCATCGCTGTCGAGCAGGAACCAGACGGGGGCGATGTGCGGGCTGCCGTCCTCGCGGACGGTGGAGAGCTTGCCGGTTCGGGTGCCGGACATGACGAATGCGCGCCACTCGGCGTCGCTCATCTTCTGTGCCATGGCCGCATGCTGCCTGATGGAAGGCCGGCCGACGGGAACTGACGCGCGGACCGGCTCTTTCCCTCCACGCGGCCCAGCTACCGATCCACTTTCGATACGCGCTCCAGGGATCACCGACCACCGCGACGACGCGCAAGGTCACCGGATGCCCGGTACGCACCGTTCTCCCACCCGAGGCGGCGCCCGCCCGGCATTCCCCGCCCGAAGGCGTCCGCCATCCGGCCCTTGTGGTTTAGACCACCTTCACCGTCCGGCTATCGGCGATCAGCATCATCCCTGCTGTCATACGGGGGTAGTTCAGGGAGATCGCATGAGCAGAACCAGTCATCCCGGACCGGGTCGCCGCAGCCTGCTGCAGGCGGCGCTGGCCGTACCGGCGGTCGGAGCGGCCGGTGCGGTGCTGGGCACGCAGTCCGCGCAGGCCGCCACCGGGCAGCCACCGACAGCCGGCTCCGGCAGCCACCGTTTCGACGCGGAGAGCCCACGCTTCGCACTGGCGGTCCTGCCGGACACCCAGTACCTCTTCGACGCGGACAGCGCGGACCCGGAGCCGCTGAAGGAGACGTTCCACTACCTGGTGGCCCAGCGCCAGGAGGCGAACATCGCCTTTATGACGCACCTGGGCGACGTCACCGAGCACGGTAGCGAGGAGGAGATCGGTCTCGCGGCGGACACCTTCCGGACCATCCACGGCAAGGTGCCCTACAGCGTCCTCGCCGGCAACCACGACATCAACTCGGGCACCGACGACCAGCGCGGTGACACCGCCTATCTCCGGGCGTTCGGGCCGCAGCGCTTCACCTCCATGCCGACCTTCGGCGGCGCATCGCCCGACGGCTACAACAGCTACCACGTGCTGCAGGCTGCCGGGCGCGAGTGGCTGGTGCTCGCCCTCGACTGGCGCGCCTCCGAGAAGGGGCTGGCCTGGGCGCAGGGCGTCCTCGACGCCCACCCGACCCTGCCGGTCATCCTCACCACCCATGACATCGCCTGGGCCGAGGACAACGGCCAGGCGCACCTGTCCGACAACGGACAGCGGCTCTGGGACCGCATCATCCGCGGCAACGACCAGATCTTCATGGCACTCGGCGGCCACTACTGGCCTCCGGGGCGCACTGTGCTCACCAACGACGCCGGCCACGACGTGCATGTGCACATCACCAACTACCAGGACCGCTACTACGGCGGTGCAGGCATGGTCCGGCTCTACTCCTTCGACCTGGTCCGACAGGTCGTCGACGTCGAGACGTTCTCCCCGTGGTTCCTCGCCCGCGACCCGGAGAAGCGCACGCCGCTGGAGGCGGAGACCATCGAACTGACCGGTCCGGTCGACCGGTTCTCGCTGGACATCGACTTCGCGGAGCGGTTCCAGGGATTCGCACCGGTGGTTCCTCCGGCGCCGCGTCCGGCCTCCCGGGTGATGCCGCGGGGCACCGTCGCGTACTGGCGGTTCGACTCCTCCGGTCTGGCGGGTGCCGGCACCGTCGGTTCCGCGGTGGCCGCGGGCACCGTGGCACGCGACCTGTCGGGGCACGGAAACGACCTCCGGGTCCAGCTGCTCCACGACAGCGCCTCGAAGGCTCTGACCTGGTCGGGCGACCACCACACCGAGCAGCCGGCCCACGCCAGTCTCCGCTTCGACGGCGGCAAGTCGCCGGACCGCGGCGCAATCCTCACCACGGCCGCCCAGGCACCGCTGAACAGCTTGACGTTCACCTCGGGCTTCACCATCGAGACCTTCATCAAGCTGCCGGAGCCGTTCGAGGGCGACCACGCCTGGATGGGCATCCTCAGCTGGGAGGGTCGCAACGGCGACGCCGGAAAGACCACCGGCTGGTCGACGGAGGAGCCCACCTGCAGCCTCAATGTCACGCCTGAGCGCTTCCTGCAGTTCGTGCTCTACCCGCACGTCCAGGACGCCGACCCGACTTCATGGAGCCACGCGCTGCCCGTGGGCCGCTGGACCCACATCGCGGTCGTCAACAACGGTCACCGCACGGTGATGTACGTCGACGGGTCGCAGATCGCCCGGAACCCGTCCCAGCCGGCCACCGGCATCGCGACGCTCGGAAAGCCGTTCGTCATCGGCGGCACCCAGTTCGCCGAGCAGTTCGGCCAGAGCTTCTACGGCTGGATCGGCGACACCCGCATCGTGAACCGGGCGCTGACGCCGAAGGACTTCATGGCCCCGTTCGCGTAACCGGCCGCAGCGGGCGGCCGGACGGCCGTCCGAGTCGGGTGCCCGGCCCGGGAGCCACGCGGTTGTCGCTCCCGGGCCGTGTCGTGTCCTTCGCCGGTGGGCCGAGGGGCCTTCGGCAGCGGACAGGGCACAGCAGCGTGGTCCGCGGGCCCACCCGCAGTGCGGCGGGCACGGGGGAAGGCCGGAGACGACCGGAGCCGATGCCTCCTGCGCGGTGCCGGCTCCCCTTCCGGCCACCACCCCGCCCACCGGACGTCGGCCGCACGACGCCGGGACGTCGTGCACGCCGGGGACGCTATCGGCGAGCCCGCTCCCGACGGGTGCACGACGAGCAGGGACGACCGAGACCGATGGCCCTACCCCGCATGCAGTTCCTGCGCCGGATCGCCTGCCTGGTCCCGATCACTGTCATCGGCGTCTGGGTGGTGCTGAACTGGCCGGTCATCGCCTCCGGCGGCCGCGGGCTCCTCACCGCCAACCGCTACTGGCTGCTGGCCGCGCTGGCAGTCACCGGGCTGGGCTGGGTCGCGGTGTCCTTCGCGCGCCAGGGCGCGGTGCTCGAACCACTCCCCGCCGGACGGTTGTTCGCCACCCAGTTCGCCTCAGGCGCCGCCAACCACGTCCTGCCGGCCGGATTGGGCGCGGGCGCGGTCAATCTGCGCTTCCTCAGGGGCTGCGGGATCCCGCTGACCCAGTCCTCGGCCGCACTCGCCTTGTACCTGCTGGCGGAGGCGGCGGCGCGGGTCGTGCTCCTGCTCACGCTTCTGACCGCCTGCCCCGGCGCGCTCCGGCTGGGCGGCCTCGTCCCGAAAACGGTTGCCCTCCCGCTCGTGTGGGCGGCGGGCGGGCTGGTCTGCACGGCAGTGCTCGCGGTGGTCGTCATACGCCCGCTCCGCAGGGTCATCGGTGCCTTTCTGGGCACCGCTCTGACCGACGCGCGTGCGCTGCATGCCAGGCCCGCCCGGGCACTCGCCCTGTGGGGTGGTTCATTGGCCTTCCCCGTCCTGCAGGCCGCCGGACTGGTCGCGGTCGCGCTGGCCGTCGACGTCCCGGTACCCGTGATCCATGTCGCGATCGCGTATCTCGCCGCCAGCGTCGCAGCCGCCGCCGTCCCGACACCCGGTGGCATCGGCTCCGTCGACGCGGCGCTGGTCGTCGCTCTCGTCGCCGCCGGCGCTTCGGTCACCGCCGCGGGCTCCGTGGTCCTGGGCTACCGCATCATCACGGTATGGCTGCCGCTGATCCCCGGGGCGCTGGTGCTCGGCGCCCTGGTGCGCTCGAAGGTGGTCTGAAAGCCGGTCGGTAGTGCGACGGTTACGGCCCACGGCAGGCGGAAAGGTCACGCGGTCCGTCAGCCGGATCGGTCGGAACGCAGCGCAGTACGCACGGCCCGGGGCGAGCCCGCGCCCGGCCGGCTCAGGGCGCTGCCTCCAGGCCCGGTTCATCCGCTTGCCGAACACAGCTGGGCGACGGAAGCCGGGAGGACGCTTGCGGCCACAGCGCCAGCAGCCCCAGGCAGATCCACACGTACGTACTCCCTCCGAGGAAACCGTCCACGCCGGACGGGTCATCACGCCACAGCCATACGACACTGCTGCACAGCACCACGTACAGGGCTGCGGCAACAGCGCGATGGCCGTATCTGACGAGCAACGCGAGGGCGGGCACCGCCCACACCAGGTGGTGCACCCAGGTCACCGGGCTGACCAGGCATGCCGCAAGGCCGGTGAGCGCCATCCCTGCCTCGTCGTCACCGGCCGCGGTCGCCCGGCGCACTCGGTACGCCCACAGGACGAGCACCGCGAGTACGGCCAGCACCCACACCGGGCGGGCCGCGCCCAGCCGGGCCAGCGCGCCCTGGAGCGACTGGTTGGACACGTAGTCCAGGGCACCGACCCGGTGTGTGTCCCACAGCGCCCGGGTCCAGAACACCCACGACGCGCGTGGCGCCGCCAGCACACCGATCACGGTCGCTGCCGCCGCCGTACCCACGGCGACGCCAGCGGCCCGGCGTCGGCCGGTGAGCAGCAGGTACCCGATGAAGATGCCCGGCGTGAGCTTGAACGCCGTCGCCAGGCCGATGCCGACGCCTGCGAAACGGCCGCGCCCGCCGTCCGCGTACACCAGCGCCATCAGCAGCAGATTGACCTGACCCAGACTGAAGGTGTCCCGTACCGGTTCCAGCATCACGAAGAGGCACGCGGTCGCCACCAACCCGCCTCGCCCCAAGGGAAGTTCGTACAGCGGACCACGCAACAGCAGCACGGACGCGGCCGCGCTGAGCAGCACGCCGCCCACCACCGCGCCGGTGTGCCCGACCAGGAGCATGGGCAGCATGCAGACGGCGGCGAAGGGCGGGTAGGTGAAGCCGTATCCGGTCCCGGGCAGCAGGTAGTCGTAGATCCGGCCGCCGTGCCGGATCCAGTCGTCGACGGTCCCGTAGTAGACGTTCAGGTCGAACCAGCCCCGGTAGTACGGCACCGTCACCATGAAGAGCGCGGCGCCGGCGACCGGGACCACCGTGCGGAGCAGCTGCTGCGACCGGGTCACAGCAGCGTTCCCGGGGTGTCGGCGGCGTGCGGCCGGGCCGCTGCCCGCCAGGTCAACAGGGCCAGCGCCGCCAGTCCGCCGCCGCTCACCGCGAGCACCAACTGCCTTACGTCCGGGGCGAAACCGTCCGGGAGGACGGCGAGGGCGAGCACACAACTGCCGACGGCCGCCCAGCGGCGCACCCGGCCGCGCGGTGCGGCGGCCGCGATGGGGAACAGCGCCCAGAGCACGTACCAGGGGCGGATCGCGGGGCCGAGCAGGGCGACAGCAGCCAGGCCGATCCCGAGGGCGTACACCGGGCCGAGCACGTGGCGGTGGCGCCAGACCAGGAGCAGTACGACAGCGATTGCGGCGACACCGAGGAAGCGCCAGGCGAGCACGGCACCGGTGAGGCGCCCGAGAGTACCGGTGAGGGACCAGTTGTGGGCGGAGACGGGGGTGCCGAGGGCGCCGATCCAGCCGTAGCCGGTGCCGGTGGCAGCGGTGGCGGCCACCGTGGTCGCCACCGCGACGGCAAGAGTGGCAAGTCCGGCCCTGACCAGCCTGGCACGCCCCTGCAACCGGTACGACCAGATCGACGCGACCGCGAACAGCCCCAGCGCCGCAGGCACCTTCACCAGCGCTGCCAGTGTGACCAGCACCGCGGCCGCCACCGGCCACCGCCCGGACGCCGCCGCCAGCCCTGCGCAGAGCAGCCCCAGCATCACCGCGTCGTTGTGCGCGCCCGCGACGAGGTGCAGCAGGAGCAGCGGGTTCAGCGCGCCCAACCAGAGGGCGGCCGATCGGTCGGTGCCACAGCGCCCGGCAAGTACCAGCAGGAAGGCGATCATCAGGGCGACGCCGAACAGCGCCACCAGCCGCATGCCGACTATCCCGAGCGGTACCGCCGCCCTGGCCACGACCAGGAAGACCGGGCCGTACGGCGTCGGCGTGTGCTGCCAGATCGGCGGCACCTCGGCGGCCAGCGGCCCGCCGAGCCGGTCGGCACCGTGCGCGTACACGTCCATGTGCGCGGCGGCCATCGTGCCCTGCACCAGATAGCTGTACACGTCCCGGCTGAACAGCGGCGGCCCCAGCACCAGCGGCAACGCCCAGATCCCCAGCGTCACCAACAGGAAGCGCTCCCCCGGTGGTTCGGGCCCCCGCACCGCTCGCCCCAGCCACCACCACGCGGCGACCAGCAGCACCAGCCCGAAGTACGCACCGGCCAGCCCCAGTCGCCCGCCGTACGGCCCTACCGCGTCCCGCACCGGCAACGCCCCTGCGGTCAGCCCGCCCACCGCGACCGCGACCGAGCCCGCGAACCCGAGCCACCGGCAGCGGCGCGGATCGGCGATCGTGTCCGGCACCAGCATGCGCGCACGGTAGCCCTGCCCGGGCCACCGGCAGCCAATCGCCAGGGAGACGGAATCCGGACGGCCGGTGAAAACCCCGGTGTCCAAGCCCCTCGACCTGCAACGGCACCACCGAGCGCCTCCATCACGTCCGGAGGTTCAGTCGCTCCGGGCACACGAGTCGGACCCACGCAGGACCGGCTCCCGCGTACCGGCCGCCCCGGGCAGACGCTGTCGCGTCGGGGGGGTAGGCGACGCTGCGATGGTGGGCGATGCGCTCACCCACCGCACCTGCTGTGCGGCTACGCCTCGGATACGCGGACGGCCCCACCTGAACGCAAGCTCTCAGGTGAGGCCGTCCGGTTGCGTCACTCGCCGACGAGGGCGATCAGGTCCGTGAGTGAGTTGATGGACCAGTCCGCGGCCGCAATGACATCCGGGTCGCCACCCCACCAATTCCCCCATGGTCCGCGGCGAATGTGGGCAACCCGCAGCCCGGCCGCCTTGGCGGGGTACACGTCGTTCACCGGGTGGTCACCGACGTACACCGTCTCGTGGGCAGCTGCACCGGACTCCTGCAGAACCCGCTGGAAGAATGCCGGATCAGGCTTCGCGACCCCCCACTCCGCCGAGGTGACGACTAGGTCCGCGGGCAGATCCAGGGCACGCAGCAGGATGCCGGCCTTCTCACTCTGGTTCCCGGCGACGAGGACGCGGACGCCGAGCTCGCGAAGTCCCGCGAGGACCGGCCGAACATCCGGGTAGAGGTCCGTCTCGTCGAGGTGCTCGCCCCGGCCGGCTGCTTCGCGCGCACGGTACTCGGCGCCGACGTCGATGTCGGGGCGGATGATCCTCAACGCGTCCGTGTTGTCGCGTCCTTGGGTGACGACGGCCCCGACGAGAGCGCTGACGGTGTGCCGTGGGACGTCGAGCCACTCCGCCCAGGACTGCCAGTACCGGTCGTCCCTGGTGAGGGTTTCGCCGATGTCGAAGACGATGGTCTCAATCACCCTGCCGACCTTACGCGGAGTGCATGGTCAGTCCTCGCTCCGATCCTGCTCGCGTCCCCGGACTCAATGATCAGACACTGCCTGGGCGCACGACGGACAAAACCCGCGGTAGGTGACCTCGACCTTGGACACCGTGAAGCCGAACCGCTCCTCCGCCGGGAGGTCGGTGAGCGGATCGCCGGTCGGGTGGACATCGCGGATGATCCCGCAGCTGGAACACACCAGGTGCTGGTGCGGGTGTTGTGCATTGGGGTCGTAACGCTTTGCCCGGCCGTCCGTGGAGAACTCCACGACCTCGCCGAGAGCGACCAGCTCGCCCAGAGCGTTGTAGACGGTCGCCCGGGAGATCTCGGGCAACCGCTGCACCGCACGGGCGTGCACCTCGTCGGCCGTGAGATGCACATGTTCACCATCGAGGACCTCCGCAACGACACGCCGCTGGGAGGTCATCCGCCAGTCACGCCCTCTCAGTCGCAGTCGCTCCAGCAGGTCACTCATATCGGTTCACCTATTCAGGTTCGGTTGGACACCCGAAGTTGCCGACGCACGTCCGGGTTCCTGCTGGATATGGGTTTGGCGCGCTTCTTGACTTGGATTCTGTCCATTGTAGGATCGGTTTCGTTGAGAGCCAAGGGACAGGAAGACTCCAGTACCGCAGGAGAAAGAGCCGTGACGGATCACCCCCGAGGAGCTGCGCAGTGCCGGCCTGTGGGTCACAGCCGCCCGCGTCACGCTGCTTGAGGCGGTCCGGGGCGGTGACCAACTCGGCGTCGAGACAATCGCCGCCGAGGTACGCGATCGGGCGGGCCGTATCTCCCTTCACGTCCGTGAGACCCTCCACGCGCTCACTTCGGCGCGACTCGTACGCCGCCTCGAACCGGCCGGAAACCCGGCCCGGTTCGAGGGGCGCACCGTGTCGTCGTCGACGCCGACTGCGCGGTCGGCGAGCCCCGCTGCTCCTGTTGTGTCCGATGGCCGAGCCTTCTCGATCGACAAGGCCGACCTCGACTACTGGGGCCCGTGCCCAACTGTTCCACCACCCGCACTCTCTGAGCACCGAGATCCGCCCCGTCCGGAAGGATTCCCATGTCTGAGAACCATGATGCGATCGTCACCGACGCAAAAACGGAGGGCGGAGGTGGCTGCCCGGTCGCGCACGGGCGCGCCCCGCACCCCACTCAAGGCGGCGGAAACCGCCAGTGGTGGCCGGAGCGGCTCAACCTGAAGATCCTTGCCAAGAACCCCGGCGTGGCCAACCCCCTCGGCGAGGAGTTCGACTACGCCGAGGCGTTCAAGACCCTCGATCTCCCGGCCGTGAAGCGGGACATCGCAGAGGTGCTGACGACCTCGCAGGACTGGTGGCCCGCCGACTTCGGCCACTACGGGCCGTTCATGATCCGCATGGCGTGGCACAGCGCGGGCACCTACCGGATCAGCGACGGCCGAGGCGGCGCCGGGGCCGGCCAGCAGCGCTTCGCCCCTCTCAACAGCTGGCCGGACAACGGAAACCTCGACAAGGCCCGCCGCCTGCTGTGGCCCGTGAAGAAGAAGTACGGCCAGAGCCTCTCCTGGGCCGACCTCATGATCCTCACCGGCAATGTCGCCCTGGAGCAGATGGGCTTCGACACGTTCGGCTTCGCCGGTGGCCGCGAGGACGTCTGGGAGTCCGAGGAGGACGTGTACTGGGGGCCCGAGACCACCTGGCTCGACGACGAGCGCTACACCGGCGACCGTGAGCTGGAGAACCCGCTCGGCGCCGTGCAGATGGGCCTCATCTACGTGAACCCGGAGGGCCCGAACGGCAACCCGGACCCGATCGCCGCGGCCCGCGACATCCGTGAGACCTTCCGCCGGATGGCGATGAACGACGAGGAGACGGTCGCCCTGATCGCGGGCGGTCACACCTTCGGCAAGACCCACGGCGCGGGCCCGGCGGAGAGCGTCGGCGCCGACCCCGAGGCCGCCCCGATCGAGGCGCAGGGCCTGGGCTGGAAGAGCACGTACGGCACGGGCAAGGGCGCGGACGCCATCACCTCCGGCCTGGAGGTCACCTGGACCACCACGCCCACCCAGTGGAGCAACGGCTTCTTCGACAACCTCTTCGGTTACGAGTGGGAGCTGACCCAGAGCCCCGCGGGCGCCAACCAGTGGAAGCCGAAGGACGGCGCGGGCGAGGGCACCGTCCCCGCCGCCCACGACCCCTCGAAGAAGATCGCTCCCTCGATGCTCACGACGGACCTGTCGCTGCGCCTCGACCCGATCTACGAGCCGATCTCCCGCCGCTTCCACGAGAACCCCGCGGAGTTCGCGGACGCCTTCGCGCGGGCCTGGTACAAGCTGACCCACCGCGACATGGGCCCGAAGTCGCTCTACCTCGGCCCCGAGGTCCCGGAAGAGACCCTCCTGTGGCAGGACCCGCTGCCGGAGGCGGAGGGCGAGGTCATCGGCGCCGAGGACATCACCGCCCTCAAGGCGAAGATCCTCGGCTCGGACCTGACCGTCTCGCAGCTGGTCTCCACCGCGTGGGCGTCGGCCTCGACGTTCCGTGGCAGCGACAAGCGCGGCGGCGCCAACGGCGCGCGCATCCGACTGGAGCCGCAGCGTGGCTGGGAGGTCAACGAACCCGACCAGCTGGCGGAGGCACTGCGCACGCTGGAGGGCATCCAGCGTGCCTTCAACTCCGGTGACAAGAACGTCTCCCTGGCCGACCTGATCGTGCTCGGCGGCGTCGCCGCCGTCGAGAAGGCCGCCAAGGACGCCGGTCACGACGTCCAGGTGCCCTTCACCCCGGGCCGTGTCGACGCGACGGACGAGCACACCGACGCGGAGTCCTTCACAGCGCTGGAGCCGAACGCGGACGGCTTCCGCAACTACCTCGGGAAGGGCAACCGGCTGCCGGCCGAGTACCTGCTGCTCGACCGGGCGAACCTGCTGACCCTGAGCGCTCCGGAGCTGACGGTCCTCGTCGGCGGTCTGCGCGTCCTGGGCGCGAACCACCAGCAGTCCTCGCACGGTGTCCTCACCGGGACCCCCGGGAAGCTGACCAACGACTTCTTCGTCAACCTGCTCGACCTGGGCACGACGTGGAAGGCGACGTCCGAGGACGCGACCACCTTCGATGGCCGCGACGACGCCACCGGCGAGGTCAAGTGGACCGGCACGCGGGCCGACCTCGTCTTCGGGTCGAACTCCGAGCTTCGCGCGCTCGCGGAGGTCTACGCGAGCGATGACGCGAAGGAGAAGTTCGTGAAGGACTTCGTCGCAGCGTGGGACAAGGTGATGAACCTCGACCGGTTCGACCTCGTCTGATCACGACGTCCAGGTCGGCCCCCGCCGGCCGACCTGGACGCGCTCCACACGGGTGACATCGCGACCATGGACGATGCCGGGAGTGTCACGGTCGTCGACCGTCGCGAGGAGCTCATTCGGGGTCCTGAAGCGTGCCGTTGAGACCCGGTGCAGCCCGAGAGCTCGGCGCGCCGCTGGGCCGCTCAAGCAGCGGGAGGCATTTGTCCCAGGAATACCCTGTCGCCATGGTGCGCGCCGGTAGTCCCCGATCCGATCGGCCGGAGGGGCCTGCGGCTTCGGGCCGGCCCCTGGCCCCGCTTCTCGCCGTGTGCGCGGGCTACTTCATGGTCATCCTGGACGTGACGGTCATCAACGTCGCCGTTCCGGTGGTGGGACGGGAACTGTCGGCCTCGCTCACCGGGATCCAGTGGATCACGGACGGCTACACCTTGGTCTTCGCCGGCCTGTTGCTCACCGGCGGCGCGCTGGGCGACCGGCTGGGAAACCGCCGGATCTTCTGTACCGGGGTGGTGGTGTTCACCGCCGCCTCGGCCGGCTGCGGACTGGCCCAGAGTGCCGGGTCCCTGGTCGCCGCCCGGCTCTTGGAGGGACTCGGCGCGGCACTGATCGTGCCCGGCTCCCTCGCCCTCCTCCAACAGGCATATCCCTCACCCGCCCAGCGCTCCCGGGCCTTCGGCATCTGGGGCTCCATGGCGGGTATCGCCGCCTGCGCAGGCCCCCTCCTGGGCGGCCTTCTGGTCACCACCTTGGGCTGGCGCTGGGTGTTCTTCATCAACCTGCCCGTCGGATGCGCCTGTCTGCTGCTGACACTGCGCCGCGTGCCCGCTTCGGCCCGGCGCCCGGACCGCCCCGTGGACTGGCCGGCCCAGTGCGCGCTCATCACGATGGTGGCCCTGCTCACCGCTGTCCTGAACGAGGCCGGACGACGTGGCTGGGCGGACCCACTGATCCTCACCGGCGCCGGCCTGTGCCTGCTGGCGGCCGCCGCGTTCGTCCTGCGTGAGCGTCTGGCCCGCACACCCGTGGTGCCCTTGTGGCTGCTGCACTCCCGCGCGATGAGCGGGGGCGCGGCCATCGGCCTGCTGTTCAACTTCGCCTTCTACGGCATGGTTTTCACCGCCAGTCTGTACTTCCAGCACCATCGCGGTCTGACTGCGCTGCGCACCGGGATCGCCCTCTTCCCGGCGGTCGCCATGACAGTTTTCGCCTCCGTCCTGTCGGGGCGACTGGCAGGCAGCACCGGACACCGCCCGCTTGTGGTCACGGGCATGCTCCTGGGGTCGGCGGGCCTGGCAGGCTGGGCCGCCGCCGGACCGAACCCGGACTACCTGCTGCTCGTGGCGCCGATGACGGCGGCGGGCTTCGGCACGTCCTTCGCCCTCACCGGATCAACCTCCACCGCGATGTCAGCCGCCCCCGACAAGTACTCCGGCACCGCCTCCGCCTTGTTCAACACCGCCCGCCAGGTGGGCAGCGCCGCAGGCGTCGCGCTGGGAGGCTCGCTACTGGCCGCCGCAGCCGACTTCACCACCGGACTGCGGACCAGCATGGCCATCGGCGCGGCCGCATACCTGGCGGCCGCCGCCCTCGCGCTCTTCTGCATCCCGCAGAAGGCACCCCGCCACGTCGCCGACTGACGGCCTGCCAACCCGTCGCCGACGCTCCGGGAATCCACGGAAGCCGGAGCGACCTGCAAAAGGCACTGCAGTTCGTCAGGAACGGTGCAGTACCGCTCCGCCCGCGTACCGCGCCGATGCACCCAACTCCTCCTCGATCCTGATGAGTTGGTTGTACTTCGCCGTACGGTCGGACCGGGACAGCGATCCGGTCTTGATCTGGCCGCAGCCCGTCGCGACCGCCAGGTCCGCGATGGTGGTGTCCTCCGTCTCGCCGGAGCGGTGCGACATGACGACGGTCCAGCCCGCACGGTGCGCGGTGGCGACCGTGGCGAGGGCTTCGGTCAGGGTGCCGATCTGGTTGACCTTGACCAGGACGGAGTTGCCGACGCCGGTGCGGATGCCCTCGCGCAGCAGACCCTCGTTGGTGCAGAAGACGTCGTCGCCGGTGAGCTGGCAGCGGTCGCCGACGCCGGCGGTCAGTTCCCGCCAGCCGTCCAGGTCGTCTTCGGCCATCGGGTCCTCGATGGAGACGATCGGGTACGCCTCGATCAGCTTGGTCAGGTATTCGGCGTGCTCGGAGGGCGTGCGGCGCACGCCCTCGCCCGCGTACACGTACATACCGTCCTGGAAGAACTCCGACGAGGCGGGATCCATGACCAGTCCGATGTCCGTGCCGGGCCGGTATCCGGTGCGGTCGATGGCTGTCATGACGAAGTCGAGCGCCTCCTCCGCGGTGCGCAGCGCGGGCGCGAAACCGCCCTCGTCGCCGACGCCCGTGGCGTGCCCGGCGGACAGCAGGTCGCGACGGAGCGTGTGGAAGACCTCAGAACCCATGCGGACGGCTTCCGCGAAGTTCTCCGCACCCACCGGAGCGATCATGAACTCCTGGAAGTCCAGCGGGTTGTCGGCGTGGGCGCCGCCGTTGACGATGTTCATCATCGGCAGCGGGAGAAGGCGGGCGTCGACGCCGCCGAGGTAGCGGTAGAGAGGCTGGCGGTGGGCCGCCGCGGCGGCCTTGGCGGCGGCGAGGGAGACGCCGAGAAGTGCGTTGGCGCCGAGGCGGGACTTGTCGACCGTACCGTCGAGTGCGATGAGTGCGGCATCGAGACCCGCTTGATCGTCGGCGTCGCGCCCCATGACCGCTGACGCGATGTCGCCGTTGACGTGGGCGACCGCACGGTCGACGCCCTTGCCGTGCCAGCGCCCGGGGTCCCCGTCACGCAACTCCACGGCTTCCCGTGCGCCGGTCGAGGCGCCGGACGGGACTGCGGCGCGGCCCAGGGAGCCGTCGACGAGGAGGACATCGGCCTCGACAGTGGGGTCGCCCCGACTGTCGAGGACCCTGCGGGCGGTGACGGACTGAATGACGGTGGACTCAACTGCCCTGGAAACCATGGGAGGTCCTTCGCGTTGACGCACGCCGCGGCCCTGCTGCGACAACGCTGGCGCGTGCCGCGACAACGCCGACTCTACAGCAATGCTGTTCAGTTCAGCTGTTCAGTTCAGCTGCACAGACAGGGTGCGCACTCTCGCTGGTGACCACCGGTTAAAGTTCCTTATGCCCACCCCGGAACCCGCCGCCCTCGCCACCGAACTGCGTACCGCGATGGGTAAGCTCACGCGGCGCGTGAGGCACGAGGATCGGATCCCGCACGGCCAGGTCTCCGTGCTCGGCACGCTTGATCGCGACGGGGCCATGACCACCAGCGATCTCGCGGCGGATCAGCGCGTACGGCCCCAGTCCATGGCCCGTGCGGTCGGGCTGCTCATGGAACAGGGCCTGGTCGTCCGCCGGGCGCATCCCACGGACGGCCGCAAGGCCCTGGTCGAACTCTCCCCTGCGGGACAGGCCGCTCTCGATGCGGAGCGCGGGCGCAGGGCCGGCTGGCTCGCCCAGGCCATTGAGATCGAGCTCACCGGCGAGGAGCGGGAGGTGCTGGCGCGCAGCGCCGCCCTGATGGAGCGGCTCGCCGCGCGCTAAAACGTGTTTCGCAAGTAGCGTCGTCCGCCCGAAGGGCGGGCCCAGCGTCAGCTGCACTGCGCCGCTTCGCGGCTCCGTCTCGGCTCTTTGGTTCATCCTTCGGATGCCGAGCGCTCTCGGCGTGCCGGCCGGAAGCCCTCGTAGTGGATCCACTTGGGCTTTCGGCCGGTGCGGCGAGAGTGCGCGCATGGCGTCGCGTGGCGGACGGGACTTTCAAAACACGCCCTGGGGGACCTCGGCGAGCCAGGAGCGATAGTGGCTGCCGAACGGCTCCGCGTCCGCGGTGAGTGCAGCCCTCAGCCACTCGGCTGACGTGGCGGCCCGAGCGATGACGTCGGAAGGGTAGGAATAACGGACCTGGTGATCGGCGAATTCGTCCTCGTCGTCCACGAAGACGCTTCCCGCTTCGCGTGTGCGGCAGACATCGAGGTCGAGGTCGATCATGGTGACCTCCCCGGGGTGCAACCACCGGGACGGGGTGGTCACATCGCAATAGACGTCCAGCCGTGCGGGAGCCGCTTGGAACAGCGCAGTCCACCAGGCGTCACGGGGAAACAGCATGACCCGGGACTCCCGAGTGGCGTAGACGGGGCCCTCGGCACCTTTGCTGTAGACGGTTCCAACCGAAGCCCCAAGCCAGACCCCGTGCTCGTCGTCGCCCAGACGGACCATGGAGCAGTGCCAGTGCAGGCTGCCGTCGTACTTACGGACGGAGACCAGCACCCCAGCAGCATTCATGACCTGGACGCTACAGCGATGGCCCGACATCTGAACAGACGCGGCCGCTGGACCAACGGCCCACGTTCCGGCGCACCTTGAGCCGCACCGGGTCCATCTGACCTGGCTGGCGCGAGACATCCGCTACGCGCAGGTGCAGCTGGCCGAGCTCTGCATGTACGCGAGCCGACAACTGAGGGGTCCACGATCGCCAGTGCACCTCAGGTCCGTATCGAGGTCGGCGCCCGGAGCGTTTGCGGTCCTGCAGCGCGGCCGGTCCCGCCGTGTGGAACCGTTTGCGCCGGCGACGCACGGTGGACAGGTGTGCTCCCAACTCGCGGGCGATGGCGGCGTTGACCCGTCCGTCGGCCGCGTCCAGAGCCACCCTGGCCCGCTGGAACTGCCCCGGTGCGGTAGACCCTGCCGAGGTGAACTGGAACGTGGTCGGCCGCGCCGCCATCCTGGCCGCGAGCTGACTCACCGCCACACCGGACGAAGCCAACCAGGCATGGTCATCCAGCTGCCGTGAACGCTCCGTCGGTGAGGATCGGAACGATGTCGCAGACATCCAGTTCGGTTGCGATGTCCACGTCCCCGGCGAAGCCTCCGCCCGTGAGTTCCCGGCCGGATGCGCTGCTGGTGACCGTGGTCACGACATCCGGCGTCGCCTCGAAGCAGTCGGCTGCGGCGGCCGCTTCGGGCGACAGCGGGCCGCCACACTGCTTCCGCAGTGCCGCAAGGACCGCTCCGGCGCCGAGCAGATCCTCCAGCGCGGGGCGCAGGCTGCCGTCGGGCCATCGCTCGCCCGAGGCGATCACGGCGACCGGGCGGTCGAGGGTTCCGTATCCGTGCTGGGCGAGCCAACTGCCCACCGCTGACGCGTTGCGCAGGCAACCCGCGACCACCATCGACTCACCGACCGCGGCGGCGATCGAGGAACCGTTGGGAGAGGGCAGGACCAGTCGCGGGGCGAACGGAGCACTTCTCAGCGCCGTCGGAGACAGCGACCACGGCGACGCCGACGTTGCCATGCGCCGCCCGACTGCCAACCGCGCACCCATCTCATCGGCGAACTTCGACGCGGACTCGTCACGCCAGGGATAAGGGAAGACTCGCGTCCCGGCCTCCACAGCCACCGTCACCGAGGTCGTGAACGACAACACGTCGACGACCACCAAGCACGCGATGTCCGCCGCGAGCCGTTGCGCGCCGACGGGCCCCCAGTCGAATCGCGCCCCACTGCCCGTCTGCAGAAACCAACTGTCCATAGCTGACGACCATGCCATTGCATCCGGAAACCGACACCAGCGGGGGCAACCTTCCGTCGGAGCAGGCATCCACAGCCCCGCACCCCTGATCAGACCCTCGCAGGATCAACGCTCACGGTCTCAGGACTGTCCCGTACGGGACCGGTGTGGCCAGAGAACGCGCGGGCGTCAACCCTGACCATCGTCCAAGTCCGGCCTTGCCATTCGGCTCAGTCCTTCGACTGCTGCCGCTCCTAAGTTCGTGGCCATGGAAACGCACACTCGAAAGAACTTCCGGGTCACCCGTCTGCTGGGCGCCGTGGCACTACTGGGAGCGGGGGCCGGAGCGACTGTGTGGCTGTCTCCGGGCGGGCTGGGCGAGGCCGACACAACCGAGGTCACGAAGGGGGCTTCGGTATCGGCGTACCGGTCGGCGGCCGGAGCGGTTGCGGACGTACCGGCATGGATGGGCTCGCTTCTTGAGGTGGCCGGCGAGGGCACCCTGGTCGTTCTCGGGCTGTTGCTGGCCCGGCTGTGCTGGACCGCGGTCCGCCGCAAGGACGCGGCCGGCACTGCAGGAGCCGTCATGATCGGTGTCGGCACCGTTGCCGCCTATGCGATCAGCGAGGCACTGAAACTGGTCGTGGACGAGGAGCGGCCCTGCCGAGCGTTGCGAGGGGTCGAGGCGATCGCGGAGTGCCCGCGGACGGGGGGACTGGCCCGCTCGACCACAGGAGGAAGATCGGCACCCTCGTCATCGACGCGCAGTTCGACCGCGAGCCCGGAAGCGGATGCCTCGCCCACCAGATGCGTGAGGCTGGAGTCGGACGGCCGCATCGGTGCGTCGTCCGTCTCCTCGCGCAGGACACCGATCACCTCGCCAAGACGTTCCACCGCGGACGCAGCCTTGGCCCTGATGTCCTGCGCGGCCATCCGATGGTGGTCTTCCAGACCAGGCGCGAGCTTCAGGGCGCCGGCCGACAGCGCGATCAGGCTGAGGTCATGGCCGAGTACGTCATGCATGTCCTGTGCAATGCGAGCCCGCTCGAGCAGCCTGGCCTGCTCGGCGACCAACCGCTGTTCTCGTTCCAGATGCTCGGCCCGCTCCCAACCGGCCCTGATCAGTTCCTGGTACTGGCGCCAGAACCGGCCCACGAACCAGGGCAGCATGGCGGCGAGGACCACTACCCCCACGAACCGGCTCCCCAGAGCGAGCCACGCGGGCACGGTGGATGCGGCCACCACTCCGGCTGCGAGAACTGCGACCAGTACCAGCGCTGTGGGACGGATCCTCCCCGGCCGCCGCCCTGCCAGAAACGCGGTGATCACGGTCGGCACAGCCCACCACGGGCTCACCACACTCAAACCGGCCGCCACCGTCGTAGCCACCGCCAGTAGGGTGCCCGGATCAAGCACCCGCCGGAAGCCGGCCACCCCGGCTCCGGTCACACCTTCGTCTTCGGTCGTGGACTTGTACACGGACGTGACGGTACGGAAGACATGGACCATCCGGCACTGCCGAAAGTCCAATCCGCCGGACAGCAGGCACAGTCCGTCCTGCACAGCTCACCCCACCTCTCCCCCGGTACCGACACACCGGCCTGACGAAGTCATCCGGCACCCACGTCCAAGTCGACGCCGTCACCATCCAGCCATGACCGCGACCCGGCCCGAGCGCGGTTCGCACTCGGGCCGGGCAGGATTTCAGCGAGAACCGTAGCCGGTCCATCAGCCTGCTGACGCTATCGGCCGTAATCGCCGAGTCCGTCAGCATCGCGCCACTGCCCGCGAGCGTCAGCCAGGCCACCGCCGCGAGCCATGGCCTCGGGCAGCACCGGGCCACGTTCCGGAAGGGTGCGTCCGATCGGGCGACCTTGCAGCGGTCCAGAGAGCTCGGGCGGGTACGGACCAGCCGCTCACGGCCGTCGGCGCGCCGGTGATGGCGAATGATGCGGCAGCTCGGGTTCGAAACACGACATGTCTGCGGGGCTGCCTGGCGGGTGACACCGACGCAGCTGAACGACCGGGCGGCCGAACCCCGGTGGCGGCGCGGAGGGACCTTCGTAGGCTTTGTTGGTGTCAGTCAACGGGCCTCATGTTCGGGGGCCCGGTCCAATGTGCTCTCGAAGGAGCGACGCCATGACCGCATCCTCTGCCCCTGGGGGCTCCCGGCGTTCAGAGACCGATGCCGCCGGCTTCACTGCGTCGCCGCAGCTTGCCCAGGCTTTGCAGCAGATCGTGGTGGACCTGGTGGAACTGCACCTCCAGGGGAAGCAGGCCCACTGGAACGTGGTCGGCCACAACTTCCGGGACCTACATCTGCAACTGGATGAGATCGTCGACGAGGCGCGGGAGGCCGCCGACACCATCGCCGAACGCATGCGGGCTCTCGCGACCTGCCCGGACGGCCGTACCGACACCGTGGCAGCTACCACCACTCTCCCCGCGTTCCCGGAGGGCGAGCAGAGTGTGAGCGCCGTTGTCGAACTCGTCACTGCACGCCTGCGCGCCACCGTCGATACGCTGCGCACCCTCCATGACCAGGTCGACAGCGAAGATCCCTCCACGGCCGACCTGCTGCACGCCATCATCGACTCGCTGGAGAAGCACGCCTGGATGGTCAGCGCGGAAAATCGATCCGCCTGACACCGGATCCGGAGTGGCCCGGAGCAGGCGCCATGCGTGTTGCAGAAGGCTGCGACGTTGCTGGTCGGTTTCGCGTGCCCTGATCAGGCGTCAGGGCGAGACTGTGCATGTGTGCGGTGTCCCGGACGTGGACTGCGGCGGTACCGGACGACCGACAGCAGCCTCATCGCGCGTGGTGCGAGGGAGGGAGCGACCGCGCATCCGCGACGTCATGTCCAGGCCCTGGAACGGCTGTTGACTGGTCCAGGGCCTGGACAGCCGCATCAGTTGACGCGACGAGCTCTCACGCCGTCGGCCTCGAAGTCATAGATGTTCTGATTGATCCGGAGACCGTCGATGGCGCCGTGCCACGCGTTGTCGCGGCCCTTGCTCACCGCGGCGGTGTGGATGGTCGGTCTACCGGTGCTGCCGCTGTCGTCGAGCGCGCTCTTGATCTGCGCCCAGGTGCAGCTCGTGGCACAGGCGGTCGCGCCGCCCGCGGCGCCCGTGAGGAACCAGTGGCCGTTCGTGGTGGCATCGATGTACGGGCTCCATTGGTTCTCGTACGTCGTCGGGAATGCAGCCGGCACCCAAACCAACGAGGAGTAGTTGGTGGCGGGGAGCGACGTCAGGTTCGGATCGATCTCGAACCTGATGTTCGGCAAGTTGGCCGATCCGCCGACGAGAGCGTTCTCACCGGTCTGAAAGACGCGGAACCCGACACTCTTCAAGCCCAGTACCGGATCGCCGTAGAAGTCGACCTCGTTGCCGAATTCGGCCTTCTCAGTGTTGTCCGCCACCGCGATCCCGAGGCTGCCCTGCCCGTACGGCGGGCTTGCGTAGATTCCCGTCTTGTCGTACGAGCCGTACGGGCCGTCCCTCAGATCGGCGACAGGAGAGCCGATCGTGTTACGGGCGATCACGCCCCAGTGTTCTGAACGCGCTTGGTTCGTGTCTGCGAGAGCAGACACCGATCCTGAGAGGGTCGAGGTGACAATCGCGGCCAGCACTGAGACCGCAAGCGCCTTTCCCCGACTCACGCCAAAGCGAGCGTTCACGCTCACTCCTTCCGGATAGTTGAAGGGCCAGATATGTGGCTGGCTGATGAACGACCAGACATGCGCCGGTGCCCGGCCGGCGCGACGCACGCCACCGTATCTGACTCTCAGTAGTTGCAGCGGTCACGACATGCTGCACACATGGGGCGATTTATACTTTTAACGCACCGGGAGACGTGGCCGTCCATCACTTTGCGTGCCGGGTTTCGGTCCTTCGAGCCGTCGAACGCGCCTCCGGACCGTCGAGGGCTGAACGACGGCTCCGGCTTGCCCTGCCGTCCGGCCACGATCCGGTGGTGAGTGTGTCCGCAGCTGTCGCGGTCGGTCGCGAGGACAGCCGCGCCTACCTGCCGGTGGTCCCGGCCGGTGCACGGGTCGTCGCCACCGACGCGCACGGCCGCCCGGCGCTGCTGTGTCACGAGACGGGCGAGGGCCGTACCGTCCTGGCCACCTATCCACTGGAGCACAGGCTGCCCGCACGGCCCGCGCCAACCCGGAGCAGACGCAACGGCTGTACGCGGCGCTCGCCGAACTCGCCGGAGCCACACGGCCGGTGACGGTCGACACGCCGTACGTCGCCGCCGACACCCTGGCCCGCGAGAACGGCACCCGCTACGTGTGGCTGGTGAGCCAGTCGGGCGAGGAGCTGACCGTCCGTCCGTCGGCGGACGGGGAACTGCGCGAGCTGACCGGCGGCGAGCCGGTGAAGGACGTGGTGATCGCCCCATACGGGGTGCGCGTCCTCGAACTGCGCTGACGGCCGGGGCCCTTCTCGTCCTCGCCGGGCTCGCGACACGCGAA
This sequence comes from Streptomyces sp. NBC_01717, assembly GCF_036248255.1. Taxonomy (NCBI): domain Bacteria; kingdom Bacillati; phylum Actinomycetota; class Actinomycetes; order Kitasatosporales; family Streptomycetaceae; genus Streptomyces; species Streptomyces sp. NBC_01717. The sequence continues at coordinate 1,198,317 of NZ_CP109178.1, forward strand.
CCCGGACCGGACGGGAACCTCCTCCGTGCCGATCGCCGTACCGCACACCCGCCCTGTCCTGTCCCGTGAAAGTGAGCCACCCGATGTCCGAGCCGCTCTTCCGGGATCCCACGGCGCCCGTCGCCGACCGGGTGCGTGACCTGCTGGCGCGGATGACGCTCACCGAGAAGGTGGGTCAGGTCAACCAGCGGATGTACGGGTGGGACGCGTACGAACGCACCACGGCTACCGCGGCTATGTCGACCAACCCGCCACCCCACGTCACGCGTTCGGCCACGGCCTGGCCTACACGTCGGTCGAGTACGGCGCACCCCGGCTGTCCCGCGCGTGCGTCGCGGTGGCGGAGTTCGATGCGGACGCGGCGCGCGGAGCCGCAGAGCCACTCCTGTGCACGGTAGAGGTGCACAACACAGGCGACCGGTCCGTGAGCGAAGACGGTGCAGCTCTACGTGCGCCGGGTGCTCGGCGGGACGTCGTGGCCGCGGGTGCGGGAACTGCGCGGCTTCGCCCGGATCGAGCTGGTGCCCGGGGAGCGGGCCGAGGTCTCCTTCCCGGTGGGGGCGCGGTCCCTGGCATCCGTCACCCGCGCGTGGGAACGTGCGGTGGAGCCGGGAGAGTTCGCGATCGAGACGGGACCGTCCTCGGACCGGACCCGTGGCGCCCGGCTCATCGTCACCGCCCCGACGAACGGCATCTGTCGGTAGCGGACGGCCCCGTCGTGCTGCGGGCGCGGATCGGCCGCCGCACCGTACGCAACGGCTCGGGCCGCCGGCCGCTCCAAGCACCGCCGCGGATGGTGACCGGCCCTGCCCCTCCGACGCCGGAGCGGCAGCCTGTCGGGGCCTCGAAGATCACGGCCGGGACAGGCGCAGTCGGCCCTCCGGTACGGGAGACCCGCCTTGTGTGGCAGTTCTTCTGCGCAATGCCCTTGGGAAGACGCGGATCTGAGCCCGGCCGCTCAATTCCGCCCCCCTTCCCCGGAAGGGGGGCGGAATTGCGCCCGGTCGCGGTCAGCGACTGACAGTTACTCGGACCGGGCGGCAGAAGCAGCTAACCAGATCACACAGTTCCGAACAAAACGCCGATCGGCCAGACGGGTGTACGGCCCGCAAGTGCGCTGCGCCGACAGGCATTTGGAGACACCCTGAAGCCATGGTGACACCCCGCTGGACCGTTCAGGCCCCCACGCCTTCCGGAGGCAGACTTGTGACGATGCACGCCAACGGTTGCGAGCGGCGGTTGGGGACCGCGCACAGCGATCACGACCTTGTCGCGCTCCTGTCCGCCGCCGGACTGGCTGCGCCGGAGCGGGTTCTCGACGATCCCGGCGTGATCGAGTGGCAGGGCGCCCGCGCACACGTGTACCAGGCCGGCTGACCGAGAGGGCACGACGGACGGCCCCTGCCCGGCAGTTCGAGGTGGCGGACACGGAGTTGGCCCCTGACCTCCTGGAGCCAGATGGCAGGCCATCGACCGGAACGATCACACATCCGTACCCCGCCGGGCCCTGCTCCAGTTCGCCACGGCCCGCGTCAGCGGTCGCATCACACGCCGACCGCGCCGTCGATGCGCTCACGGAGCAGATCGGCGTGTCCGTTGTGCCGGGCGTATTCCTCGACCATGTGGATGAGCACCCAGCGCAGCGACACCGTCCCGCGCCATGAGTCCTCGCCCACAAGGTCCAGGTGGGGCGCGTCGGTGACGAAGGCGTCGGCGAACGCCACCTCGGCGCGCCATGCCTCCCAGGCCTTGGCCACAATGGCGGGGTCGGACACCGCGCCGTCGAAGTCGCCGTCGGGCTCGGCCGACGAGGAGAAGCGCGGTGGTGCGTCCTGGCCTGCAAGGACCTGGCGGAACCATCGGCGTTCCACGTCGGCAAGATGGCGGACGAGGCCGAGCAGCGAGAGGGTAGAGGGTCCGACGGAGCGCTGGGACAGCTCCGCGTCCAGACCGGCGCATTTCAGTTCCAGCGTCGAGCGCTGGGCCCTGAGGAACCCGACAAGCATGCCTCGTTCTCCGCCGGTCGAGGGAGCACCGAGCCGGGGGTCGTCGTCGGGTCCGACGAACATGGCGGCTCTTCTCTGTGGGCTGGTCGTACTCATGCTGTCTCTCCTTCAGGGCTCGCCGGTGATGGTGGTGACGGCGATGTGCGGGTGGCGCGGGCACGGGCGCTTCGGAAGGTACATGCGGTGGCGGCCGGAGCGGCGGGCAGCAGGAGAACGGCCCGCAGTGGACGAGCACGACACTCATCACCGCACCGCTGAGGGGGCGTCGACCAGGGAGGCCGCCGACGGGGGCGGCAGGACCGTCGCGGCCGCCGACAGACCCGCCGGGGTGCACCGCCCGAGTGATCAGCAGCCCTAACCGGGGCAGTTGAGCCGTCGGCACGGCGTCTGCTTCGGGATACAGGATCTGTCCGATTGTGACCGGTCACCCTGATTGGAAGGTGGCGATCGGGTCACACGGATGCCATGACGTCCACTGACGCAAGGAGAGCCGGCAAGCGGCGCGGGAGTTCCGAGCACCTCGGATCGTCGGGGAAGTCGGGAGAGCGTGATCCTCGGCCCGGCCGCCCCCGGCGGTGGGTGAAAGCGGTCGTGCTCGGCGCGGCCGCACTCGCTCTGCTGCTCGTGGGCACCCGTCTCAGCGTGCTTCCCGGCATCGGTGACTTCTTCGGAGACACGACGAAGGACCGCTCGGGACCGGCAGTGCTGAAGTCGATTCAGGACATGAGCTCGTACGAGGCGGCGTCCGGCAACTTCCAGGTCGTCGTAGATCTGGAGAAGGACGCGAAGTTCCTGCCGGATGCCATCCGCGGCACCCGCACCCTGTATGTCGGTGCCGGCACCGTCGGTGCATCCGTCGACCTCGGCAAGGTGGCGAGTGACGGTGTGGTGATCAACAAGGAGCGCACCACGGCCGACATCCGACTGCCGCATGCAGTACTGGGCAAGCCGGCACTGGACCCGGACCGCTCCTACGCGGTATCCAAGCAACGCGGGTTCCTGGACCGAATCGGCGACTTCTTCTCGGACAACCCCAGCAGTGAGCAGGCGGTCAACAAACTCGCCGCCCAGCACATCGGCGAGGCTGCCAAGGACAGCGGCCTGACCGTCCGCGCCGAGAAGAACACCACGAACATGCTCAAGGGCCTGCTCGGCTCACTGGGGTTCGACCGGGTCACCGTGCACTACGGCCCCGCTCCCCAGTAGTTCAGCGGCATCGAACCCAACGTGCGCCCGGTACGTTCGGGCGCACCGAGACGCAATGAACTCCGAGCCGTCGCCGGCCGAAGCCGCTGGTACCGGTGCCGCCGGTACCAGCGGCGCCGGAGCATCCGGTGCACGATCCCGGAGAAGACCGACAGCCAGGCCGTCCGCCTGCGCCGCGGCTCATGGGGCGGACGGCCACAGGCCTTCGACGACGAGCGTCAGCACCGCCCCGACAGAACTTGGTACAGAACCTAGTACTTGCTGATCTCCCAGAAGCGGAAGACGGTCGAGGCGTCCAGGGTCCACTCCAGGCCGGCGATGTCGTCGTGCGCCACCGCGTACTGCTTGCCCTGCCACAGCGGCAGGATCGGCAGGTCCCGGGCCACGTCGTCCTGGAGCTCGCCGAAGTCCTTCTCGGTGGAGCCCCGTTCGGCCTTGGCTGCGGTGTCGGGGATGATCCGGGCGGTGATGTCGTTGTTCACGTAGCGGTTCTGCAGGACGTTGTCCTTGCCGAAGAACGGCTGGGTGAAGTTGTCCGGGTCGGGGTAGTCCGGGACCCAGCCCTTCACGTAGACGCCGAGCTCGCCGGCCGCGATCCGCTTCTCGTACTGGTCGAAGGGCAGGGACTTGACCTCCGCCTCGAACAGTCCGCTCGCGTTGAGCTGCTTGGCGATCGCGCGGAACGCCTCGTCGGTGGCGGGGCCGTAACGGCTCGGTGTGGACCACAGCGTGAGCTTCACCTTGTCGGTGATGTCTGCGGTACGCAGTGCCTCTTCCGCCTTGGCCGGCTGCGGGCTGCCACCGTACATGTCGAAGTACGCGGTGTTGTGGGCCGTGATACCGGCGGGGACGATCGAGTACAGCGGGGTGGCCGTGGAGTGGTAGACCTCGCTGACGAGAGCGTCACGATTCACCAGGTACGCGATGGCCTTGCGTACGGGGAGCTGTCCGACCACCGGGTCCTTCATGTTGAAGACCAGGTGCTGCACCTCGGCGCTGGTGCCTTCGACGACGTCGATGCCCTTGTCGGCCGCGGCGGCGGAATCCTCCAGTTTGGAGATGTCCCTGGCGGTCAGACCGCGGTAGGCGACGTCGATGTCTCCCTGCTGCAGCGCGGACGCCAGCTTCTTCTGGTCGCCCCGGAAGAAGGCGAGGGTGATGCCCGAGTTCTTCACCCGTGCCGTGCCCTGGTAGCCGGAGTTGACCGTGAAGACGGCCTTCGACTTGTCGAGGGACTTCAGCTTGTAGGGCCCCGACCCGACGGCCTTGCCGTCCTTGCGCAGGCTGTTCGCCGGGTACTCGCTGTGGTCCACGATGGAGCCGGCGCCGGAGGCGATCTTGCTGGGGAAAGTGGCGTCGGGAACCTTGAGTTGGAAGACGACCGTTCGCGCGTCCGGAGTGGTGATCTTCGCGATCGTGGAGAGCAGCGGCGCGGGGCCGGCGGGGTCGTCGATCCTGATCGCCCGCTCGAAGGAGTACTTGACGTCCTCGGAGGTGAGGCTGTGGCCGTTGCTGAAGGTCAGACCGTCACGGAGCGTGCACCGGTAGGTCCTGTTGCCGTCCTCGAACGTGCAGGACTTAGCCGCTTCCGGCTGGGGGGTCGAGCTGCCTCGGGGAAAGCTGAGCAGGGACTGGAAGACATTGTTGAACAGCAGCCAGGATCCCGGGTCGTAGCCCGAGGCCGGATCCGCGGCCAGGACGTCGTCCGACATGCCCACCACGATCGAGTTGCCGGCCTGGGCTGAACCTCCTCCGGACTGGATGCTGCAGCTACTCAGCAGGGCCACCGCGAGACCGGCCCCGACGGGAGCGCTTGCCCACCGCTTGCGTATGTTCACAGAACTGCCTCGTGTTTTCTGTCGGCCGCACGGGGTGTCCCACACGGCCGGGATTGATCAGGAACCATCGGTTGCGGACCTGGTCGGTCCGTTCGGAGATGGTGCAACCGCTGCCCCACCGCCTGAGCCAGGTCCGGATGGACCGGGAGCTGTAGCCTTTGCCGCCCAAGACACGGTCAGGCCGGACCCGTGGCCGTCCGGGACATCCGAATCTCCTCCATCACAGCGGTGCACCGGAGCAGTCGTTGCTGTTCCCGGCCTCCGTCCGCGGTCCCCTCCAGACGCGGGAGGCTCCGCGCATCCGGGCCGGGGAAGCGAGCGCTTTCACTCTGATCATAATGGCGGGCGGCAGCCCCTCTTTGCGCCCCCGGCAGTTGCTGGTGTACGCAGGGGGTTTTGTCCACATGCTCCGTCAGTCCGTCGTGCCCGCCGATAGCGATCGCCGGAACACTTCGAGAACGCGATGCGTCCGGGAGGTTCCAGGACCTGGTGTGGGGCGACCACGCTTCGGTCCGAATCCCCCGATACCGGCACATTTCAAGGGCAGTTGGGGCTCTTGGCGGGATGATGGCTGAGTTCCGGCCGTTGGTCGACATCAGTCCTCCGGAACGGCGGGAGGTCATCACGCTGCCGCCGGGCGCTGAGGTCACCGGCGCCGGCCGGGGACAGCGGTGCGTCGGGCTCTGCGGGGCCGACCCCGCTGCGACAGGCGGCCGAGGTCGGTCACACACCGGAGGTGCCGTCATTTCCAAGTGATGCCGGCAAGTCGGTGACGTCGAAAGGGCCTCACTGACGGCAGTCCGGACGGCCGCTGAGCCATCGAGTGGCAGCCATCAGGACCTGGTCGCCGTGGGAGGAGGGGTCTCGTGCGTCGTCGTGGATCTCCCGGTCGGGGGTTATGGGGCCGTTGTAGACATGTCCGGTGCGGTCGGCTTCCCTGGCCTGGGTCAGAAAGATCGCCGCGCCGTCGGACAGACGGTGATACACGTTGGCGGTGGGAGCGCCCGAGGTGGGTTCTCCGAAGCTGCGTGTGTCGGGGCGTCCCCGGAACGCGATCGTCACGGCCTCGGCTGCGCTTCTGGTTGTGCGGCTGGTCAGGACAGCGACGGGCGGCATCGGGCGGGACAGCGGCTTTGCGGGGCCCCAGTCGTCCAGGTACTGGCGCGGAGTTCCGTTCTTGACCGTCCAGACGGTCTTCTCTCCGTCTGCTTCGACGAACGCGCCGGTGTTGCCGTCACCGAGGATGGGTCCCACCGCGGCGAGCGGGCCCCACATGGTTCCGCCCCAGTTGCTGCGCAGGTCGATGACCCACCCGCAGGCGCCCTGCCGGTCGTACTTGCTGACAGCAGCGCGCGCCTGGCGAACATAGTCATCGGCGGCCTCGTCGGACGGGACGGGCGGAAGTGCAAGGTAGCCGATGTCATCCGCCAGCATCCTCCCTTCGGGAGGCACGACGTCCTCTTCCGCCGACGCGCTCAACGTCTTTCTGGTTTGGTCCGGGTCCATGAACTGGCTGTGCTGATCCTCCAAGTCGCGCAACGCCTGCCTGACTGCCCCGTACGTTTCCGCCGGCGTCTGTGCCGTCCCGGCCTGGTCGAACGCCTCCCGCCGCACTGCGGTCCAGTCCACCTCCGCTGACAGCAGAGAGTTCCTCTGCATGATGTCCAGCGCCTTGGTGAGATAGTTCCGGGCCTTGGGTGACATAGCCCCTCCCGGGGAGGGCGCTTCGGCGGTGCATCCGGCGGTCGCCACCAGCGCGGCCGTCACCGCCATGAGACGACACCACACCATCGTCTGCTTCCTGGTGGCCCGCATCGGCGATGCTCTCCCTATCTGTTGCTGTGGCGCTCGCGCGGTAACACTAATGCGCAGTTCCATACCGCTGGGGGAGTCCTCACGAGCAGGTTGGAAAGGCTCCATGCGAACGAGCTACCGTCGTCGACCATGACCGAAGCGACCTATCTGCACGCCACTCGAACGGCCTACGACACCGTCGCCGTCGACTACGAGAGACTCCTCCGTGACGAACTGAACGCGAAACCGCTGGACCGAGCCATGCTCGCCGCCTTTTCCGAACTCGTGCAGGCACCGAGCATCGGGCCTGTCGCCGATCTCGGCTGCGGGCCCGGCCGCGTCACGGCCCACCTCCACTCTCTCGGAGTTGAGGTGTTCGGCATCGACCTGTCGCCCGAGATGATCGCGGTTGCCCGTCGGACTCACCCGGAACTTCGGTTCGAAGAGGGCTCGATGACCGCACTTGAACTGAAGGACGACATCCTCGGCGGCATCGTCGCCTGGTACTCAACCGTCCACACTCCCCCGGAGCTGCTGCCGACCGTGTTCGCGGAGTGTCACCGGGTGCTGGCCCGAGGTGGCCACATGCTCCTGGCGTTCAAGGTCGGGGACCAGTGTTGGCACCGGGACCAGGCATACGGCCACGCCGTGGCGCTCGACATCTACTGGACGTCGCCTGATCACGTCGCCGACCTGATGAGCAAGGCCGGCCTGGTCATGGACGCCCGGATGATTCGCGAACCTGACGAGAGCGAGAAGCCCCGACAGGGTCAGCAGGCCTTTTTCCTCGCCCACAAGCCCAAGGAATCGTGAGCGATAACTCAGGCCTGTGAGAGGGACGAACAACCGGTGTCGCCACGGTCACTTCCGGACGTGGGCCCGAGACGGTCGCTCATCGGAGCGTTGAGCCTGGGGGACCTTCCGTTCAGGTGATCGTCAAAGGTTCGGCCCGTTGTCGTTCGAGAGGTCCATGCCGAAGCGGGCGCCGGGCACCGGGGCGGCCAGGTCGACGGGGTTGAAGGCGAACGCTCCCGTGGCGGTCAGACCCGAGGTACCGCCGCGCAGGGACCACACCGCGCCGCCGTCCGCGACCGTGCCGAGGTCCTCGCCGGGAGCACCGGCCGCGAGGTCAGCCTTCCCGTTGCTGTTGATGTCGAGCAGCCGGACCGCGCCGCCGAAGTGGTCGTCAGCCTCCGCGACGCCCGGGACGCCCGACGTGTTCTGGTGGAACGCCTGCGCGCCGGTGCCGCCCAGGCCGCCTGAGCCGCCCTTCAGCAGCACCACCGAGCCTGCGGCCCTGGTCGTGCCGATGGCCTCGAAGGGAACGCCCACGGCGAGGTCGGCGTAACCGTCCCCGTTGACGTCGCCCGCGTTGAGTCGGGCGCCGAACTGGTCGCCCTTCTCACTGACTCCGGGCACACCCGTGGTGTTCTGCGTGATGGTCTTCGTCCGGGTGGTGCTCGGGCCGGACGCCGAGCCGTAGTAGATCTTGACGCTGCCGGCGTCGTAGGGGAGATCCTCCGTGATGCCGTTCGGGATCACCCTGGTGGCGAGATCGGCCTTGCCGTCCTTGTCGAAATCGCCGACCGCGGTGGCGGCGGCGGAGGGCAGCGGGGTGGAGGTCGCCGACAGGCCGTGCGCGGTGCCCAGCCACAGCTTGCCGCCTTCAGCGTGTTCCTCGTAGGCGTAGAAGGTGCACAGGTCGTCGATGCCGTCGCCGTTGAAGTCGCCCGCCGCGGTGCTGATGATGGAGTTGTCCGTACTGAACATGGTCACCTGCTGCTCGCGGGCGGGCGCCCCGGCGCGGGTGAACGGCCCGTACAACACGCTGCGCAGGTCGTAGTCGTCGCTGTGAGACATCATCAGGTCCGTCTTGCCGTCGCCGTCGAAGTCGCCGGCGGTGAGGTTCGCGCCGACGGTGGCGTCGGCGGGCGCCGGGAGCCGCACCGAGCCCTCGCCCGTGACACCTCCACTGCGGCCCCAGAGGACGATGACGGAGCCGGAGTTGTTCGTGGTCGCGAGCGCCTCGTTGGTCACCAGGGCGAGGTCGGTGAGGCCGTCGCTGTCGAGGTCGCGGGCGAACATCCGGTAGCCGAAGCCGTGGTCGTCACCAGAAGTGCCGGGCACACCCGGGGTGTCCTGGGTGATGATCGTGGTGTGCGCCGTGCCGAGTCCCTGCGCGGAGCCGTAACTGATGGCGATGTAGCCCGCCCAGGAGTGGCCGTTGATGGTGGCGGCGGGGGCGGCGACCGCCAGGTCCTGGTAGCCGTCGCCGTTGAAGTCCTCGCGTTCGGACGCGGCGGCCGGACCCGTGGCACTCGCGGGCGCCGCAGCGGCCATGCCACCCGAAAGCGCCGTGACCACGCAGGCGGCGGCCGCAACCAAGGTGCGAATACCCACAATTCCTCCATGAATCGCGTACGGAGAGCCGAGGGTGCGCGAGGCGTGAGGGCTCGACTGTGAGACACGCGTGGCGCGCGGATGGTTGCCCGGCGAACAGGAAGTGAACGGTGCTGTCGGGGCGGGGCGCGGCTGACCTCTGACGGGGCGAGTCAGATCGGTGCACAGGTGCCACTTGTCCTGGGCCGACGATTCCTCAGCGTCGCGTATCGCAAGGAGCAGGTCGAACTGAGACCGCCCCGCATCGGAAGACCATCCAGCGCGGCGTACAACCCTGAGTGAACTTCGGATGTCTTCTAGGCGAGTGCATACGGGCATTGCCCTCACCGCACCACCCCACGGGGAGGCCGGACATGATCCCACGCCGTTCTGCGGCGGGCGCGACGGCGCTGTCCGGCGCTCCCGGACACCTGCACCGCTCTGTGCTTCGGCGTCTCGCTGGGGAATCGGCCATGCGTCTCCGCCGACCGCGCCCACGCACAATCCACCGCCGCTGACCAGGACGCGGTAGGCAACCCAGGAGACCAAGGAGGTTCTTGTGCGTCACATCAGAAGCGCGGCCCTTTCGGCCGCGGCACTCCTCACCCTCGGTGGCGGCGCCGTGTTCGCGGCCCCCGCCGCAGAGGCAGCAGTGCCCTTTCCGTCCATCGGCTGGCAGCAGCACAACTGCGACTACGACGGCAACGGTTTCGACGACGTGCTGATCGGCGCCCCGGGCGCCACGGTGAGCGGCGCCGCGGGCGCCGGCTACGTCACCGTGCAGTACAGCTCGTCGAGCGGTCTCAGCACCACCAAGAAGAGCATCCTCCACCAGAACACCTCGGGCGTCCCGGGTGGTGCCGAGGCCGGCGACCGCTTCGGGCAGGCCGTGGCCTCCGGCGACCTGGACAACGACGGCTACGACGACGCGATCGTCGGTATCCCCGGCGAGGACCTGGCCGGGCTGTCCAACGCGGGCGGCGCCGTCGTCTTCTGGGGCTCGCCGACCGGGCTGCACGGGGCCGACAGCACCTGGCTGGAGAACCCCGACCAGCTGCGGGCCGGCGCGAACTTCGGGCGGGCGATCGAAGCTGCCCGGTACTTCGCCCCGGACCCGGCACACCCGGACGCCAACCTGCGGGACAGCGTTGCCGTCGTGGAGAACGACTCGCTGCTGTTCTTCACTGCCCCGCCGGGGGCAGCGACCCAGCAACTGAAGCTCGCGGACAAGGGAGTCCGGGCTCTGGACGTGGTCCCGATGGGGACCGGCTTCGCCCTGCGGAGCCTCAGCCACGGCAACTACAACGAGGACTCCTGGGCGGACCTGGCGATTTCCGGGGTGACCACCGGAGACCAGCCGGGCATCGGCGCCACCCAGGTGCTGCACGGCGCACCCAGCGTCGAGGCGCTCACGGACGGCGGCACGTTCGAGGGCGGTCCCGCAGTGGTCTCCAGCGACTTCAACCACGACGGTCAGGACGACCTGGCCATCGGCGACACGGGCGTCGACTCGCCCGTCGGCGGAGCCGTCTCCGTCTATCTGGGCCAGGGCGACCTGTCCGGCCTCGACCCGACCCCGGCGCAGACATGGACGCAGGACTCCCCGGGCGTACCCGGCGCAGCCGAGGCCGGCGACCGGTGGGGCGCCGAGATGTCCTCCGGCGACACCAACGGCGACGGCATGCCGGACCTGGCCATCGGCGCGCCCGGGGAGGACATCGGCTCCGTCTCCAACGCGGGTGCGGTCTGGACGCTGCGCGGCGCACCGGGCGGACTGACGGCGTCCGGTGCGCGCAGCTTCGACCAGAATCACCCCGACATCCCCGGCGGGGCGGAGGCCTCGGACGCCTGGGGCGGCCAGGTGCGGCTGGTCGACGCCAACAGCGACGGCCTCTTCGGCCTGCTGGCGGCGGCACCGGGCGAGAACACCGACGACGGCTTCGTCTGGGTCATCCCCGCGTCGTCGTCGGGGCTGGTCGCCAAGGGCACGTGGACCTACGACGGGGCACGCCTCGGGGCGCCGGTGGCCGACGCGCAGTTCGGTGCGGCGATCGACGAGTAGCGGAAGCCTCAAGAAGGGCCGGGGATTCTCCGGGAATCCCTGGGGTCGGACCAGCCGTCCGGTCGCCGAACGTGGCGTTGTGCCCGTGACGATGCGGGCACAGCGCCACGAACCAATCTCCGGGAGACTTGTGCGGCCCACCGCTTCCGCGTCACGCTGACGACCACCGACGCGCCGCGCACAGCGGAGCACACCTCCCGAAAGTTCCGCCGGGCCCGGAGTCTTGCCAGGCTCAACCGTGGAGACGCGCTCTCTGCATCGCGGCAAGTCGCCGCACCACACCGATACCCAGCACTCCTGCGAGGACATGGAGCGCGGCCCCGGCCATCTCTGTTGAGAGTGGGCCCCGGGAGGTGGAGGGAAAGGCGAGAAGCTGCGCGGCCACGAAGAGCAGCCACCACGACGTCAGCAGTGCATCGGTACGCCGCGGCCTGTCGGGCGGAGAGCTGGCGGCCCAGATGTCATTGATGATCCGCTTGGGCAGGAAGAAGCAGGCGACCGGCACCAGCCACGCGCCTGTGGTCCAACCGCGTTTCATCCGGTGTCCGCGAGGCGCCAGCGCCTCGGCGTTCACCCGCATCTGCCACAGCCAGCGAAGGAAGACGATTCCGGTCACCAGGAAGGTGAGCAGCCTCATGCCGGTGAGGTTGCCGACCCACATCTCCCTCTGGACGGCGGCATACGAGCCGTCAGCAGCGCGAAAAAACCGCAGTTGAGCGATGAGCAATGCGGCATTCACCAGCACGCAGACCCCGAGCGCTGCCATGACCACGGTCGTCATCGCCCTCGGCACGAAGAGCGGCTCGCGCTCGGTCGATGGCGCGGGCGGGGATATGGCGACGGCGTCGTCGTG